>DASZXQ010000223.1:0-43192 GCA_035545755.1 Chitinophagaceae bacterium
TCCCCGGACATTCAGTGCATCCCTTAATCCGTTTCCTAATAAATTAAATGCAAGTACCAGCAGCATGATAGCGAAACCCGGGGCTAATGCTAACATTGGGTTTTGCGTAATAATAAAATTATAATTCTCTTTGATCATTAAGCCCCAACTGGGTTGCGGTGGTTGAACACCGATTCCTAAAAAACTCAAACCGGCTTCAATGATGATTGCCGATGCAAAATTGGAAGCTGCTATCACCATCACCGGCCCCATAATATTGGGCCAGATATGTCTTGCGATTGTTCTGAAATCAGAATATCCCAATGCCCTTGCAGCTTCGATATATTCCAGTTCTCTTACACTCAGCACCTGTCCTCTTACTAATCGTGCAATATTCACCCACATAGTGAGCCCGACAGCAATGAATATTTGCCAGAAACCTTTTCCTAATACAAGTGTGATAGCGAATACAAGAAGTAATGTAGGAATGCTCCAGATCACATTGATGAACCACATGATGATGTTGTCGGTTTTGCCTCTATAGTAACCCGCCAGCGACCCAAGAAATAAACCGATGCTTAGTGAAATGATCACGGTGATCAAACCAACGCTGAGGCTTACACGGGTGCCGATAATTATGCGGCTGAGTATATCACGTCCGTATTTATCTGTTCCTAAAATAAACTTTTTTGTTACGATAGGATCCGGTGCTACTTGTGATAAAGTGTATGCCTGCCGCTCGCTGAGTTTTTCATCAATATATTTTTGAACGATAATGCTATCATCTTTTTTTTCATAGCTGTTGACCGGGACATAATAATAAACATCTTCTTTACCGGATAACAATTGCCCGAGAAATCCGGGAGCAACCACTTTTTTTTCTTTTTTTACTTTAATGAATTCCTGCTGAAACCCCGGTTTTCTCCCGCCGATCTCAAGAATGATTCGATTGGCAAAAGGAGAATGATCAGGAGCAATAAAATACGCTGTAATTGCAGTTATAACTGCCAATGCAATTACAATCAGGCCGAATATGGCACCTCTGTTCTTTTTTAATCTTCGCCATGCGGCAGCCTGAAATGATTGAGGATTTTTCATTAAAAACAAATATGATCAACTCTGGATTATACAAATATATCTGTATCTCTCAATATCAACGGTGAAGAAATAGATTTCATTATTTTACTTTTCTTCCTTTCCATTCATACGTTCCAAATTGTCCCAAAAGACCTGAAATGATCATATAAAAAATATGAAGAGGCTGCAAAAAGAAAAAATATTTGACTAAAGATCGTTTGCCGAAAAATGAAGCCACGGCAGTTACGAATGGTAATTCAATAGCAGTTTTTAATATCCAGAGGCCGACGCAATAGATCCAATAATAATTATTCCAGCACCCGGCAACAAGTAAAATCAGAAATAGCAGGTTGAACAAATAGACAAGTAATAAAACGGGGAATATTCTTTTATCGTCGTAATAAAGTGCCTTACTGGCCCATCGGATACGTTGATTGAAGAATTCTTTCCATGTTTTTGCAGGTGTCGTAACTACAATCGCCGATCTTGATTTTAAGTAATGAACTGACTGAGGATATTTTTTCCAGATCTTATGCATCAGCAACATATCATCACCCGATGCAATCTTATCAATACCGGAAAAGCCATTCACTTCTTCAAAAGCTTTTCTTTCGTAAGCGACGTTGGCGCCATTGCACATGGTCAATGAATTTTTATGCACAGCAACAGCAGTGATCCCCTGCAGCACTAAAAAATCAAGTGACTGAAATACCTGCAATAAGGATTTATCATTTGCATACATCACCGGAGCAGCTATAAACATTGAATTCTGCTTTTCTCTGAATGCAGCGATTGTGTCTAGCCAATCTGCCGGAGGCAAACAATCTGCATCGGTGCAAACGATCCATTCATTTTTGGAGGCAGCGATTCCCGCTTCTATAGCTTTCTTTTTATACGAATTGATATTGTCCTCTTTTAATAGAATTAATTTCACCTCCTGAAATCCCTTTACAATTTCAGCGGTTTTATCAGTGGAGTGATCATCTACAACAATTATTTCAAACAAATCTTTTGGATATGACTGTTGCCTCAGATGTTGAAGTAAAAGTGAAATAGAAACTTCTTCGTTTCTTGCCGGAATAATTACGGATATCCGGGTTTTTCTTTCTGAATGTGATGGCACAAACTCCGGAACAGTTCTCCAGTTTCTCCAATAATAGATCATGAGAATTGCGTACCCAAGGAATAATAGTATGATAATAATGAGCGGCACCATAATCTATACAAACAAATCTAATCATTGCCCGGCGTAGTTTGCAAGGCGGGAAGAATTTCTTTGATATGATTTTCATGAAGCACCTGGTGGCCCGAGTGGATTATTTTAAGCGAACAATAGTTTTTGATTCCTTTTTGAAATTTTTTGCCCCTGGATGGCAATATGATGCGATCATATTCTCCGTAGATCAAATGAACCGGAGTTTTATTGTAGCGGATTTCTGATTTTATTTTCGACAGCGAAGGTTTTAGTTTTCTAAAAGCGGTCCAGCGATCATATAACTGGCTGCGTACTTCTTTATTCCCGATATAATAATTCACAAATTTGAAAATGCTGGAATTGACCAGGCCAGCTTTGTTGATCAATTTGAGAAAAGTAAAAAACCACCCGGGATGTTTCATGGTAAAAGCAAATAATTTATTTCCTAAACTTGTTTGTGTGGTGAGCCAATACCAGAAGTTTATTTTTAAACCATCCGGCGCCATCAGTATAAGTTTTTCTACCTGGGCAGGAATAGTTTCATATAAACTCAATGCTACACGGCCTCCAAGACTAAAACCGACCAAAGTCATTTTTTGTTCCATCAACCCGGGGATTTGTTGCAGAATGTTTAGTAGATCTGTTGTAGTGAAATTCAATCCTTCATTCCATTCACTACTTCCGTGAAAGGGGAGGTCAATTGCATAAAACTTGTAGTCATTGCCTGCATATTTTTCTAAAAATGAAAAAGAGGCGGCGTCCTGTCCATAGCCATGAAAGCACAGTGCAGCCTTATTTCCCGAGCCAAAGCGCCGGCAATGTATCCGGGAATTTTTATAAAGGAGCAGCAGGTCTGCCATAACACCCAGGGAAATTTTTATAAAAATTTAGTGACCGGATTCAAAAATAACACTAAATTTGATTAGTTGTATAAACAACTATATGCAAAACAACCAATTTAAAAAAGGGGAGCTGTATAGTTTTATCACCGGTAAGGCATCCACTGCTATTGCCCGACGGCTGCAAAAAAAATTGAATCAGGCCGGGCTGAATATCACCATCGAGCAATGGAGTGTGCTTTATCATTTATGGAAAAAACATGGCTTGAGTCAGCAGGAATTATGTCATGCCACATTTCGTGACAAACCCAGCATCACCCGTTTGGTTGATAACCTTGAAAAGCTGAACCTGGTGAAAAGAGTTCCCTCGGAAAATGACCGGCGGATCAACCTGATCTATCTTACCAAACAAGGACAAAAATTAGAAGAACAAACCATGCAATTGGCAGATCAAACGCTGAATGAAGCGCTAAAAACTGTACCACCTGCAAAAATAGAAGTGTGCAAAGAGGTGTTGCAGATCGTGTATGATAACCTGAAATGAACCCCAAAAATATTCATTATTATACCAATCGGGAATGAATATTTTTTTGTGGTGAACAACATGTGTCAAAAGTGTAAAAACAAAAAAATACACATGAAATAATATTATCGAATTAATAAAACCAGTTTATGCAAACTTCAACTGAGAAAAAAACCGCCCCGACAACTGTCGGGATGAAAGGGGGCGAGTGGCTGATCAAAGAATCATCTCCTGCAAACACTTTTATTCCGGAAGATTTTACGGAAGAACAGAAAATGATCCGGGATATGTGTGACCAATTTTTGGATAAAGAAGTATATCCTATTCTAGACCGGATCGATAACCTGGAACCAGGATTGATGAAATCATTGGTACAGAAAGCTGGTGAACAAGGTTTGCTGGCTGTTTCGTTCCCGGAAGAATATGGGGGATTAGGAAAAGATTTTGTAACTTCTACAATTGTAAATGAATATCTTGGCGCCGGGCATTCTTTTTCAGTTGCGATTGCGGCACATACCGGCATTGGCACATTGCCCATTTTATATTTTGGCACCCCCGAACAGAAACAAAAATATATTCCCAAACTTATCAGTGGTGAATGGGCCGGCTCTTACGGACTTACAGAACCCAATAGTGGCAGTGATGCTTTGGGCGCCAAAACAACAGCCAAACTGAGCGCTGATGGAAAATATTACATCCTGAATGGACAAAAATGCTGGATCACCAATGGAGGATTTGCACAAGTATATACGGTGTTTGCAAAAGTGGATGGAGATAAATTCACAGCATTTATCGTTGAAAGAGGAACAGAAGGATTTACACAAGGGCCAGAAGAACATAAAATGGGGATCAAAGGATCTTCCACCGTACAGTTATATTTCCAGGATTGCAAAGTGCCGGTTGAAAATGTATTGGGGGAAATTGGCAAAGGGCATAAGATCGCATTTAATATTCTCAACATAGGTCGTTTGAAATTATGTGCCGCTGCCATTGGTGGGTCAAGAAGAGCGATCACCGATTCTGTTCAATATGCAAAGACAAGAGAGCA
Source organism: Chitinophagaceae bacterium (assembly GCA_035545755.1). Lineage (GTDB taxonomy): Bacteria > Bacteroidota > Bacteroidia > Chitinophagales > Chitinophagaceae > UTBCD1. The sequence goes on from DASZXQ010000223.1 coordinate 4,662, forward strand.
ATTCAAACAACCCATATCCAATTTTGGGGCTATCAAACATAAGTTGGCTCAAATGGCGATCGATATTTTTGTTGGCGAGTCTGCATTATACCGAACAGCAAATTGGATCGATGAGAAAGAAGAAGAGCTGGCCGCAGCAGGAAAACCTTACAATGAATCATTATTAGGCGCTGCTGAAGAATACGCAATTGAATGTGCTATCTTGAAAGTATTTGGGAGTGAAGCGTTGGATTTTGTGGTGGATGAAGGCGTACAGATACATGGCGGCAATGGGTTCAGTGCGGAATATAATATCTCAAGAGCGTATCGGGATTCCAGGATCAATAGAATATATGAAGGAACGAATGAGATCAACCGGTTGCTTACATTAGACATGACATTGAAGAGAGCGATGCAGGGAAGATTAGACCTGATGGGACCAGCTATGGCAGTTCAAAAAGAATTGATGAGCATCCCTGATTTCAGCAATGATGATGAACAGCCTTTTACTAAGGAAAAAAAATTAGTGACTAATCTTAAAAAAGCAATTTTGATGACAGCAGGCGCTGCTGTGCAAAAGTTGATGATGAAAATAGAAGGCGAGCAGGAAGTATTGATGAATATTGCAGATATGGCTATTGAAACTTTTAATGCAGAAAGTGTGTTGCTTCGTGTAATGAAAATGGTGGATCAGCGTGGAGAAGCAGCATGCAGCGATTATCTCGACATCATGAGAACGTATTTATATGATGCGGCGGATAAAGTGAACAAATCCGGTAAAGATGCTATCAATTCTTTTGCAGATGGCGATGAGCAGCGAATGATCCTGATGGGATTAAAGCGTTTTACCAAAGCTGAGCCATTCAATACAAAAGATGCCCGGCGAAGAATTGCCGATAAAATGATCGTAGCAGGAAAATATTGTTTTTAATTCCAGATCTCTTTTTCAATAACAGAAGGATCGAGCGACACCGTCGTCACGGGCTGAGATTTATCATATACCATATTTAATTCTCTGCGGATGGTCTTTAATTCCTCCAATTTTTTGATCCTTTTGTTTTCAATTAATAATCCCGCGGAAAGGATGAGTGAAGAAAATGTGACGGCAATAAAATACATGGTAAATATGTCTGCAACTTCTTCGGATTTTACAATGTAATAAAATACATAAATAAGAGCATAACAGCCATAAGCAAACAATAAGGAAGATATCATCAGCGCCCTGCCTATTGCTTTTCCCTGGGCGATGGTGATCTTGATCTGTCTCAGCGAGAACCACACACTGAAGAAAAGAAGCAGGCTCAGGTCGGGCGCCATAATTATGATCATGGCGTTCTGATTAAATCCGAAGATCAAAATGATGGCCAATTCAAACAAAATAAAGGCTATTACTGCATACCGGAGTCGTTTTGCAAATTTTGCAGAAAAACTAAAATATGCGATAAAGGTGAACATCAACGGCAACTCTAACAGATTATTAGTAATGCCAAAGATTCTCTTAAATTCAGGATGGACGTAAATATAATTTTCGCTCATCAGGTTGAAAGAGAAATTTAGGAAGTAGTATATCGCCAATGCCAGGAAGCATTTAGAACGATGTAATCGAAGGACGAAAACAAGTAGAACAGGTAACAAAAGGGCTCCGGTGGAAATTATACCCATTATTTCTTTCCAATTCATGGGATCGGTTTTTCTATTGGATATGGATTGATTTTTCCAGCTACACACAACAAACTTCACTGGTATATAAACGTGATTGGCAAACAGATAGTGTCTGCAACTAAGTGTTTGTACTAAGATTCAGTAAAAGCATGTTGTCATTCCGTAATATTACGGAACAAGGCTACAAGTGTTTTTTGTATTATCTTTCTGAAATGATACGAATCCTTTTACTTTTTTCCCTTTTGCAATCAACTGTGGCGCTGGCTCAGGTGAATTCAGCATATCTTATCGGAGAAACGACCGGCCCATTGCCATTTTTGAATTACGGGTTGGGTGAGGATCGTTTGGGTGGCGCAAAAATGACCTATCTAGACTCCAACATTCTGGTGAAAGTGGTAGATAGCGTAAAAAATGATTATAAAATTGAATTATCAAAATATCATTTTGCGTATTTGCCTAAAACGAATTTCAAAAGAGATAGCGCCAAAGCTATTCGTCCCTATTATCTCACCAACAGCTGGAAGGTTTATGGTGATGACAAATATGATTATGTTTCCATTTCATTGGATGAACGATTGCCGTACCGGAGTGTTCAGCAAATAGATCCGGCAAGAATTGCGGTGGATATCTTTGGCGTTACCAGCAATACCAACTGGATCACCCAGCTTTCTACGGTAAAAGAAATAAAAAACACCTGGTATGAGCAGATTGAAGATGATGTGTTTCGTGTTTATATTGAATTAAAACATAACCAGCATTGGGGTTATTCGATCTTTTATGATAATAAGAAATTAATCATTCGTATCAAACGTCAACCTCCTTTGCTTGTGTTGAGTAAATTAAAAATAGCTGTGGATGCGGGACACGGTGGAGATAACATTGGAGCTTCGGGAGTAACAAGTAAAGTGGAAGAAAAAAATTATACGTTGAAAATTGCCAAAGAATTGGAAAAGGCACTAAGGAAAGAGAAAGCGAAAGTATTTATGACAAGGGAAAAAGATACTTCATTAAGCATGATCGAACGAACGCAAATGCTGCGCCAATGGGATCCTGATTTCCTCATCAGCATTCATCTCAATTCGGGAGGAAGTGATACGGTGAGAGGAGTAAGTACCTACTATCGATATATTGGCTTTCGGCCATTGACACAATTTATTTTGAAAAGAATGCAGGAACTTGGTTTAAAAGAATACGGTAATGTCGGCAATTTCAATTTCTCATTGAGCGGGCCAACAGAATTTCCTAATTGCCTGGTAGAAGTAGCCTTTCTGAGTAACCGGCAGGATGAGAAAAAAATATTAAGCCCTGCATTTCACAGAGCAGTTGCAGCAAAAATTGTTTTAGGAATAAAAGATTGGTTACGTTCTCTGAAAAAATAAATATCACTGAAGGTCTGAAGCCGCAGCTTCATCCACCCACCAATACAATTCATCATTGAAAGGCTGAATAATTTGTGCCGGATATAATCCGGGATTATGTTCTTTGGTAAATACATTGTAAAGTGCCGCCATCTTTTCGTGGCCGCTTACTAAAAATGCAATACAGCCGGCAGCATTAACTACCGGTGCGGTCAATGTGATCCGGTAAATTTTTTCTTCTTTCAGGTAAAATGATTCCACCCATTTAGCTTTTTCAAAAATTACAGGGTAACCCGGAAATAAAGATAGAGTGTGGGCATTATCACCTAATCCCAGTAAAACAAGATCGAACGTATGATTGACGTCCGGAAAATAACTGCGCAATATTTTTTCGTAATCTGCAGCTGATGCTTCCGGCTCCATATCGGTTCGCATCATGTGTATCTGTTCTTTTTTTACCGGAACAAAACCTAATAACGTTTCAAATATCATTCTGCCGTTGTTCCTGTCATCTGTATATGGAACAAATCGTTCATCTCCTAAAAAAAAATGTATGCGGCTCCATTCAATTTTGTTTTTATATGCCTCCGACGCCAATAACTGATACAATTTTTTCGGAGTGGAACCCCCGGATAAAGCGATGGTAAAACGATCTTGGCTTGTCAAAATTTTTACAATGTGCGGCACCAACCAATCGGCGAAATGTTTGCTCAGATCAGTAATATCTTTTGTTACTTTTAACTGCATTCCATAAAATTTTATTCTTTATTTTTCGCAGGCAAGCTCACCCAATGATGGCCGTCTCTTGCTATCAGTTCTTCAGAATCTTCAGGACCCCAGCTATCCGGGGCGTAATTAGGAAAATCAACAGGCGGACGCTTTTGCCATGTTTGCAAAATAGGTTCTATAATTTTCCACGCAGCTTCCACCTGGTCGGCACGCATGAACAAAGTTTGATTTCCGGAAATAACATCTTCCAGCAACGTTTCGTATGCTTCTGGCTCTCTGCTATCGTAAGCTTCTGCATAACTGAATACCATATCCACCGGGTTCAAGATCATGTCTTGTCCCGGTCGTTTTGCCTGGAAGCGAATGCGAATATCCATTTCCGGTTGAATACTTATCGTTAATCGATTGGGTCGCCAGGTTTCAGCGGCTTCTACCGGGAAAGAATAATTCGGAGCTTCTTTAAATTGAATGGTGATCAGCGTGGTTTTTTCATGAAGGAATTTTCCGGTGCGGATATAAAACGGCACATTACGCCAGCGCCAATTATCAATAAAAAATTTTGCGGCAACAAATGTTTCTACCGGCGATTGGGGATTCACATCTTTTTCCTGCCGGTAAGCCTGCACCTTTTTCCCATTCATCCATCCTGCAGAATATTGACCACGCACTGCATTGGCATGAACTTGTTCGGGCTCCAGTTTTCGAATAGCATGTAACACATCCACTTTTTTATTCCGAATCTCATTGGCATCAAAAGATACCGGAGGTTCCATGGCGATCATGCAGATCAGTTGCAGGATATGATTTTGCACCATATCTCTCAAAGCGCCTGCCTGTTCATAATAACCGCCACGATTTTCTACTCCTACTGTTTCAGCAGCAGTGATCTGCACATGTTCAATATAATTATTGTTCCATATCGGTTCAAACAAAGCATTAGCGAAGCGGAAAGCCAAAATATTTTGTACCGTTTCTTTTCCCAAATAATGATCAATGCGGAAGATCTGTTCTTCATCAAACATACTGCTGAGCAGTTTATTTAGCTCATGAGCACTTTGAAGATCATGCCCGAAGGGTTTTTCAAATACCAGCCGGGTGCGTTCAGGATTTTCGCAAAGCTTTTGTTCATGTAATTTCTGGGCAAGCACCGGCGCCAGTTGTGGCGCTACTGCGAGATAAAAAATAGTTATAGGCTTCACGCCCCAATCTTTTGTTCTTTCATTGATGTCTTCAATAATCTTTTGATAACTGCTGTCATCACGCAGGTCAGTCAGGTGATAAAAAATATTGGATGAAAATGCCTGCCATTTTCCATCTAATGCATCTTTCCTGCTGGAAAAATTTTGTACACCTTCAAGTAATTTTTTCCGGTAATCGTCATCAGAATCAAATGGAGTGCGGCCGGCGCCAATAACAATGAATTTTTCTGGCAAATAATTATCGAGATATAAATTGTATAATGCCGGGATCAGCTTGCGGTTGGTAAGATCTCCGCTTCCTCCGAAAATGAACAAAATTGTTGGCGGCAAATTTTTTTGTCCTTCCATGTTGTTTCGTTTTGTATCTAATATTATTGAGATCGGAATTTTCCAACATCACCACTCGGTATGAAAACTTCCATCTTTGTCAATACGCTGGTACGTGTGTGCTCCAAAATAATCCCGCTGCGCCTGAATAAGATTGGTAGGTAAATTTTCGCTGCAATAGGCATCAAAATAAGATAAGGCGCTTGCCAGGCCAGCGGCAGGAATTTTATTTGTTGCACTTAATTGAACGATCTTTCTCAATGCCGGAATTTTCTTTTTCATAAGCGATGCAACTTTTTTATGCAATAAAATATTCGGTAATTGAGAATTTTTTTTGAACACAGCAGTGAATAATTCCAGTAATGAAGAACGAATGATGCATCCGCCACGCCAGATGCGAACTACGTCTTTTAACGGAATGTCCATATTCAATTCTGCAGATGCTTTATGCAGCATTGCCAATCCCTGCGCATAACAAAGAATGCTGGCAGCAAAAAGGCCATCATGCAATTGCTGAATAACTTTTTCTTTATTCTTTGTGACTGGTTTGATCTTTGGCTGGTACAAGGATGCAGCGTTGGCCCTTTCTTCTTTATAAACAGAAAGATCTCTCATGGCAACTGCAATATCAATGGTTGGAACCGGAACCGGCAGATCCATCGCATCCTGCGAGGTCCATTTTCCTGTTCCTTTGGATCCGGCTTTATCCAGTATCATATCTACAAGCCGGCCATTGCTGAGTTCATCTTTTTTCAGGAAAATATCAGACGTGATCTCCAATAGAAAAGAATTCATTTCCCCTTCATTCCATTTTTTGAAAAGCTCATGCAGTTCATCATTGTTAAGCCCAGCACTTCTTTTTAAAATGTCATACACTTCACTGATGAGTTGCATGATGGCGTATTCAATACCATTATGCACCATTTTTACATAATGACCTGCTGCCGCTTTTCCCATATATGCTACGCAAGGTTCATTATTCACTTTAGCGGATACTGCTTCCAAAATTGGTTTCAATTCCTTCCATGCTTCTGCATCTCCGCCGGGCATAATGCTGGGGCCGGTACGGGCTCCGTGTTCTCCGCCGCTCACTCCCATTCCGACAAAATGAATTTTTTTATCTTCCAGGAATTTTATCCGGCTCAATGTATCCGTATAATGAGAATTGCCGCCGTCAATGATGATATCACCTTCTTCTACCAACGGCAACAGATCATTGATGACATAATCAACTATTGGCCCTGCGGGAACAAGCATCATGATTTTGCGTGGACGTTTTAACTGCTTTATCATTTCGGATAAAGAATTCACACCTTTTACTGTTGTACCCGGCGAAGCAAACGATTCGAGGCTGGTAGCTTTGGAAAGATCTTTATCAAAACCAACCACACTAAAACCATGATCGGCCATATTTAATAATAAATTACGGCCCATCACGCCAAGCCCGATCATTCCGAAATCAAATGAAGTTGTTTCCAATTTTTTCTGGTTTTATTGCAAGTTATTAATATCTGCGGCAAGAAAAATCATACAACGATTTTGCTAAATCAAAACCAGGATCTTTTTATTTGATCCATCTTTCAAAAAATTCATAGGTTCTCAGCATCTGGTCAATGCGCTGACGATTATTTCCACTTCTGGTAATTTCATGTGTGGCTCCCGGATGCTTTACAAATTCAACAGGCCTTCCCAAAACTTTTAAACTGCGGAACATCATTTCATCTTCTATAAAACCGGTTCTTCTGTCATTTTCTCCATGAAACATGATGTATGGCGTTGTAATATTTTGTACATAGCTGATCGGCGATTCTCTTTCTAAAATCTCTTTGGTGGCAGGTTCCCACGGATAGCCACCAAAATAATTAGGCACCAGTCTCCATGCATTTCCTTCACCGAAAAAGGTAGCAAGATCATACACACCCCGCTGCGAACAGGCAGCTTTGAAGCGATGATCATGCCCAACGATCCAACCAACGAGATAACCAGCATACGAACCGCCGGTTACCAATAATCGTGATGTATCTGCCCAACTTTCTGCTGCAACTGTTTTATCAAGAGCAGTTAAAACATCACTGGTTGGGCCAGTGCCCCAATCATTGATATTGGCACGCAAAAAATCTACACCGTAGCCGCCGCTTCCCCTCGGGTTGCAATACACAACACCATAACCTTTGCTGCAGAAAAATTGATATTCGTGCCACATACTCGCTTCACCCGGGCCCCACATAGCTGATGGGCCACCATGTATTTCTAATAATAATGGATATTTTTTACCGGGCTCATAATTCGCAGGCTTCATCACCCAATATTCAATCGTCTCACCTTTGTTGTTTACAAATGTCCTTTTATCCGGAAATGAAATTTTTTTCTGTGTCAGCCAATCTGTATTGAAACTGCTGATCCGTGTTGGGTTTTTTCCTGAAGCATCTGCCAAATATAATTCTGAAGGATCGGCCACTTCTATTTTTGAAAACACCAGTTTATCATCCACGAGGTCAAAACTGGCAACGCCGCTGTTGTAATCACTCAATTGCTAGACCTGTTTGGTTGAAACGTTGGCGCGATAGATCGGAGCGCCGCCATTACTTTGTGCTGAGAAGTAGATATACTTTTCATCTTTGCTCCATGTAAGATTCCCTTTGCTGCGATCAAACGGAATAGTGACCATATCTTTTGCGGAACCATTCAACGGCATTACCGCCAATGAAGGCACACTCACAAAAGAAGTGTTGCCGTATTGAAATGCCAGCCATTTTCCTGAAGGAGAAATTGATGGTGAATTATAATTTTTTTCTTTTTCACCAATAAGCTGATGAAAACCGCTGCCATCGGTACGCACAATAAAGATCTCATTTTCTAATACACGATCCGGGTGCTCCGTAGAATCTACACTTCCGGATAAAACAATTTGTTTTCCGTCAGGAGTAAATTCCGCCTGGTTGAAACGGTAAAAAATTTTAGTGATCAATACGGGTTTGGATGCTGCATTTACATTGATGATAAAAAACTGGTTGAAGGTCATTTCCGGATTTACATCCATTTCATCCTGAAAATTGAGTTTGTTCACCACTTTAGCTTTTTTATCAGCCACATTATTATCCAAATAAGCCCTGATCTCTTCGATGTTTCCATCCGGGTCAGGTTTGGCAGTATTGGCTTTCAGATTTTCATTATGAACAAAGCCCGGTTTTTCAAAAGGCCATTTGGGAATTTCTTTATGAGGATTCAGTAAAGAATCTTTCAACATATCCTTCAGGTTAATATTGGAAGAAAAAAGTAGTTGTTTTCCATCAGGACTCCATTTCGGACCGGCAGCTCCGTATTTGAAATGTGTCAGCTGCATGGCTTCGCCGCCATCAAGCGATAACAGAAATATCTGCGGCTTTCCTTCTGCTGCACGGACAAATGCCAGTTGTTTTCCATCCGGGCTCCATGCCGGCTGAGAAGAATTTTCTTTAGTGGTCAATTGGCGTGGAGATGACTGTCCATCGGTTGCCAGCATCCAGATCTGCGTCACATAATTATATTCCCATTTCTTATCTGTTTCCGGTTCGATGGAAGTCACGGTGAAAGCGGCTTTGCTGCCATCATTGCTGAGTGTCACATTGCCCACTGTTTTTATTTTCAGCATATCAGTGACCTGTACAGGTTCCTTTCCGTTTTGTGCGTATGAAATTGTTACAGTCAGAAGAAGAATAGAGACAAATAAGATTTTTCTCATATGGAAAACATTTTTGGATAAATGAATATACGATTTCGTGGCTGATCGGCTTGCGCAAAAAGAGGAATGAATAACATTGCTGCTTGAGCGATATTAATTAAATTTGTGCAGAACTATTTTTTATGGCAGAAACAGTAGCGGCCCCATTGACCGCAAAAGATTTTCAAACCGACCAGGAAGTGCGTTGGTGTCCCGGCTGTGGTGATTATTCCATTTTAGCGCAGGTACAGAAAGTAATGCCTACCATCGGTGTTCCGAGAGAAAATATTGTGATCATTTCCGGTATCGGCTGCAGCAGCCGGTTCCCGTATTATATGAATACCTATGGCATGCACTCGATCCATGGCAGAGCTACGGCTGTTGCCAGCGGATTGAAAGCGTCCCGTCCGGAACTGAGTGTATGGATCGTAACCGGGGACGGTGATGGATTGAGCATCGGTGGTAATCATACCATTCATTTGCTCCGCAGAAATTTTGACGTAAACGTGTTATTGTTCAATAACCAAATTTATGGTTTGACTAAAGGACAATATTCTCCAACCTCCGAAGAAAATAAAGTCACAAAATCATCGCCGTATGGGAGTGTTGATCATCCGTTCAATCCATTAGCCCTGGCTCTGGGTGCCGATGCTACGTTTGTGGCAAGAAGTATGGACCGAGATCCCAAACATTTGCAATCCATGTTGATTCGTGCCAATGCACATAAAGGAACATCGTTTCTTGAAATTTATCAGAACTGCAACATCTTTAACGATGGCGCTTTTGAAATTTATACAGAGAAAGGAACAAAAGCACAGGAGGCATTATTCCTGGAACAAGGCAAGCCGCTTATTTTCGGTGCTAACAATGATAAGGGAATTAAACTGGATGGTTTTACTCCGGTAGTGGTGGATCTGAATGAGGGGCATAGCGCCGATGAACTTTGGGTTCATGATGAAAAAGATATTTATAAAGCGCAGATACTGGTTCGTGTTTTTGATAACCCGCATAAAGAAGGACACCTGCCGAGACCTTTCGGTGTTTTTTATCAAACGCAACGACCCTGCTATGAAGATATCATGGCACAACAGATTGAAGCGGCCGAATCTAAAAAACCGGCTGACCTTGATAAATTGCTTCGCGGCAATGAAGTGTGGACAATCAATTAGAAAAATAGATAGTGAGAAAAATTTAAAAGCGTTTCAGTGATGAGACGCTTTTGTTTTGTAGAAAGTACGGTGGGTGATCAAATGAAATAGAAATTCTATAGAAACTGCAAGCCTGGTAGAGTAGAATTAAGAAGTTTACCGTTTCACCACTAATTCCTTCTTCGCATTTTTCTGAATCTTTTTCTGCTTCCAGTTGTACCAGGGCTTGGGCATTGTTTTTTTCATCATGGTATCAATGTTGCGCATGCCAAACAAATTCCAAACGCCATGCAGTTTGCCACCCAATGAAGGTTGCAAGGCACGAAGGCTCATGGCAAATCCGCTATCCAAATATTCCATGTGGTGCCAGTAACCGGCAGGCATGAACAACGTATCACCATGTTCTAAAATAAAATCATAACCATTGGCCAGTTTCAATGCAGGGAATTTTTCATAATCGGGTGTTCCATTGTTTTGATAGTAGCGGGAGAAATCGGCAAGGCTTAATACTTCAAAAGGTTTGCGGTATAATCGGTGTTGTTGTTCGTAAGGAAACAACAACACCCTTTTTCTTCCCATAAATTGAGTATGGAGGATATGTGAAAGGTCAATATCAAAATGCATGTGAGTGATGGATCCGGCTCCGCCAACAAACAGCATAGGGAATTTTTTTACGAAACCTTTCATGTACTCATCCGGCCAGCTAAAATCATTCACCAACTGTGGCGCATGCTGAAAAATATTGAACAGAAAAATCCGAAGCTCAACCGGGCCTTTTTTCACCATATCCAAATATTCACCAAACTTCATGTAGCCGTCGGCTTTATTAATAGGAGTGTATGCATCGCTTTTTACATTGTTATAAACGCCAACTTCTTTTTCGCCTACTACCTTTTTGAAATAATCCCAGTTCCATTTATCTCTTGCCGGCCATCTCTTGGAAAAGTCTTTTATGACAACAGGAGTATTGGTCCGGTAAAAATTTTTTTTAAAATCTTCCGGAGCGATGCTGTCAACAACAGTAACTGGTTTTAGCTGCATATCGGTTTCCCTTTATAAGAAATCGAACCGAAAAGTACAAATTGTCCGGCAAATACAGGATAGTCTTCTCAATTTTGTCAAATATGGTTAGCACAAATATTTTATGGTAATACAAAATAAACACGCAAACAAAAAGCGCTGCTTTAAACAGCGCTTTTTGTTTTTCAACTCACATATTCCATCCGTATGACTACGAAGAATAATTACAGTTATATTACCCGGCGGCCTTTGTAGAAATGTTGTCTTTGCATAAACATTCGCTCACGGTTCATCCGGTTTCTCATCATAATCTGTCCACGAACACGGGGACGAACAAAATGATTACGCCGAAATCTTTGCTGTTCCATTCTGAAATGTAACCGGTTTCTTTCCATGCGGAACCGTTGTTGCGGAGCTATGAATCCCCTGTGAAATCCTTGTTCTGCCCGGAACCTGAGCAAACGATCCTGCGGAGCTCTTTGAGCAGTGGCGGATACTGATATCAATCCAAGCACCAACGTTACAATGAATAGTTTTTTCATATGCCAATTTTTAGATTTTGAAGTTACTGTATTCTGACTTAAGACGAAGACTTTCGTGGAAGGTTTAACCAGCCGGGAAATTTTTGGAATTAAAATAATTCTTTCTGTTTCGGCAATAGGCGGAAACTCCTGCGATGATATTTGCAAAGACCGTGCTGTTCAATGGCCTTGCGGTGTTCTTCGGTGCCATAACCTTTGTTGGTTTCCCAACCATAATACGGGAATTCTTTGTGCAATTTTTTCATTAGATCATCCCGGTATGTTTTCGCCAAAATACTTGCTGCAGCGATGGACATGAATGTTGCATCGCCTTTGATAATACAGTGATGAGGGATCTTTTTGTATTTTATAAAACGATTGCCATCAATGAGCAGCAACTGTGGCATCGGCTTTAGTTTCTCAATGGCCAAATGCATGGCTTTGATGGACGCTTTCAGAATATTGATATGATCGATCCCGTTGTTATCAATACTTGCTACTGCGTAAGCAATGGCCTTTGCTTCGATGACTGCTCTTAATTCGTTACGTTGTTTTTCGGAAAGCTGTTTGGAATCATTCATTTCAGGATGAGAAAATCCTTTTGGGAGGATGACCGCCGCAGCAAACACCGGGCCGGCAAAACATCCACGGCCTGCTTCATCGCAACCGGCTTCGATCAATTCTTCTTGGAAAAAAGGCTGAAGCAGAGTAAAAAATTTTCTCAAAAATAAGTGGTTGTAGCCTTACAGTTATGAATAGTTTAAAAGACCTGTTGATTTCAGTAAATTCGTAATACATTTTGAAACGAAAATCCATTATATCATGTTAGAATGGTTGCGGCATCCATGGCCCTGGTATATTTCAGGTCCGCTGATCGGATTGATGGTGCCATTGTTATTACTCCTGGGAAATAAATCTTTCGGTATTTCTTCGTCGCTGCGACATGTCTGCGCAGTTTGTTTTCCATCAAAGATTCCTTTTTTTCAATACGAATGGAAAAAAGAGATCTGGAATCTTTTTTTTGTTGCAGGTATCATGGGCGGTGCATTTCTTGCAGCTTATTTTTTATCGGATTCACAACCGGTGCAGGTAAATCCCAAACTGGCACATGAATTATCTCAATATGGAGTGACCAACTACAATAGTTTGGTACCAACCGATCTGTTTAGCTGGAATAGCTTATTGACTGCAAAAGGATTTATCCTGATCGTTGTCGGTGGTTTTTTAGTCGGCTTTGGTACCCGTTATGCCGGTGGCTGCACTTCCGGCCATTCTATTATGGGCATATCAAGTCTGCAAATGTCTTCGATAGTAGCCACTGTTTGTTTTATGATCGGCGGACTGATCATGGCCAATTTTATTCTTCCTTACATTTTACAACTTTAAAAAATGAGTGAACCAAATACCATAAAACCTTTTTTGAAAGAGATGAATACTGATTTCGAGGTCCGATCGCTTGATACCATGTGCGTCAATAAATCTGAACTGCAACATCCGTCATGGTATAACCTGAAATATCTTGTTGCGGGAATTTTATTCGGGATTATTTTGGTCAAATCGGAAGTTGTATCCTGGTTTCGCATTCAGGAGATGTTTCGATTTCAAAGTTTTCATATGTATGGAGTGATCGGTTCAGCAATAGTGGTCGGATTTATTTCAATTCAACTGATCAAAAAATTCAGGATAAAAAGTATTCATGGAGAACCGATCGAATTACATCCCAAACCCTTTAATAAGGGGCAGGTCATCGGCGGATTGTTATTTGGTTTTGGATGGGCATTGACGGGAGCCTGTCCGGGTCCTTTATATGCATTGGTTGGCAGCGGCGCTTTGGTCATCATTGTAGCATTAGGCAGCGCTGTGGCTGGTACATGGGTTTATGGACTGTTGAGAGACAGGTTGCCACATTAAATAGTTCACAGGTGAGAAATATTCGCACATCCTGGTTTCCCTTTTTTCTTGGATTGATTTTTTTTGCTGCGATCCTGGCTGATATTTTTTTCCCGAAAACCAACGATCCGGAAAAAGAACCTGCAGAAGAAAAAAGCTGGCATGCTCCGGATATTAATTTAGTGCCACAAACTCCCGAAGGTGATTTGATCCGATATGGACGGGAACTTATTGTTAATACTTCAAAATATCTTGGACCAAGAGGGATCGTTGCTCAGATTACAAATGGAATGAATTGTCAGAATTGTCACATTGAAGCCGGGACAAGATTACCGGTCAATTCTTTTTTTTCTGTGGTATCTGCTTATCCAAGATATCGTGAACGTAGCGGAAGAGTGGAATCCATTGAATTCAGAGTTAATGATTGCCTGCAACGCAGCCTGAATGGAAAACCGATCGACAGCCTCAGTAAAGAAATGCGGGCCATAGTTGCTTATTTGAAATGGATGGGCAAAGAAGTAAAATCGGGAGAAAAATTATCTGCAGGTGCTGAACTTTCTTTTTTAAATAGAGCAGCTGATACCTTGAAAGGAAAAATTATTTTTCAAAATAAATGTCAACGCTGTCATCAAAGTCACGGACAAGGAGTGTTGGATTTTGATTCTGCTGAATATCGTTACCCGCCGCTATGGGGCGCCAATAGTTATAATACAAGTGCTGGAATGTATCGTATTTCCAGCCTTGCAATTTTTGTAAAGTATAATATGCCTTTTGATCTTGCAGTAAACGGACCGCAATTGAGCGATGAAGAAGCTTGGGATGTAGCAGCTTTTATATGCTCACAACCAAGACCCGTGAAAATTTTTCCCGGAGATTGGCCAAAATTATCATCCAAGCCAATCGATTTTCCTTTTGGGCCATATGCTGATGCGTTCACTCAGCAACAGCATAAATACGGACCATTCCTCGCAATTAAAGAAGCACATGCTTCTGTTCCAAAACAAACAGGTGATCATTAAAAAAAATGCAGATACGGTTTTGTATCTGCATTGATATTTTTAAAACTCTATTTTATCCGGCGTAGCAATATTTACAGCCATGCTCCTGTGCTCTTCCTACAGCCCAAACGCCTGAAGGAACAACCTGTATCCCGGGAAGCAATCCTGACTGCCAATCATTTAATACATCTTTTGCATCCATGTTCATTTGCCCGGCTACAACAGTACTCAGCACTGTCATTGCTGCATGGCAAACGCAGAACATTACGCCGCTTGCCTGCAATTCATTAATGCCGATCTGTACTTCACCAAAACCCGGAACTACAAAATCACCTTTTGCGGGTTTCCAGAAAGGATTTCTGCTAGAGGGTTTGCTGGTTTTCGGATCATCAAATTTGAAAAATTCGCCGAACTTATATTTTTCCCAGATCCTGTCTTCAAATGCAAAAGGAATACCATTATGACGAAGGATCACTACCACGCCACAATCTGTTTCCGGTGTTTTTGTCGCAGCATTGGTCAATAAAAAAACTCTTGGCCATGCAAAAGGCATTATTTCATTAGGTGCAGTTACATCGAAAACGATGCGATGTTTTCCTTTTACTTTATTGAACCACATATCGGGATCTCCGTCTTCACCGGGGTCAAAATTATTTTCTGTATGAGTTGTAATAGGAGTGAAAGCAGCAAGACTCATAGCAGCGGCGCCTGTCGCAATGGTGCCTAAAAAACGACGACGATCAGTAGTAGATTTTGAATCGTTGGTTGCCATAACAATATTGTTTTGGTGATTAAAAAATTTAAGTGAGAACTGTCCGAGAAGCTACGAAAAAAAATCGATTTCGTTTTTTAGAAAGTTATATCGTTGTAAATGATATATTTAAAATACCACTTTGCGGGTAAGGGTTAGTTGCTATTGAGAATATCATCAAACATCAATGTCGTAAGAATTTGCTGTAATAAAGCTGTTATCGGGCAAATTATTTTCTAAAAAACATCGATAAGAAATGCATTACACTACCACGGTTCTTGTTCAGCTCTTCAGGAGCACAGAAACCAATTCATTTTTCGGCAAATGACAGGAAATTGATAATAATTTCATCAGGTCAAGACCTTTCCTGAACTATATATATGTTTAAAATCTGCGAATAGTTTTTTGCGTAATAATTTTTAAAAAACCAGCATGCCCTAACTTTGCGGCCGCATGGATCGGTCAATTTCTAACAGATCATCCCGCCCGGTGGCGATCTGGTTGCTGGTGGGTGTAGGAATGATCATCATCCAGATTTTATTGGGTGGCATTACCCGCATTACAGGCTCAGGGCTTTCAATTACAGAATGGAAACCAATCATGGGGGCATTGCCTCCAATGAATGAAACGGATTGGAATACTGCGTTTGAAAAATACAAGCAGATCGCTCAGTACAAATACCTCAATTCTTATTTTACTCTGCACGATTTCAAATTTATTTTTTTCTGGGAATGGTTTCACCGGCTATGGGCAAGGCTGATCGGTGTAGTATTCCTTATTCCTTTTATTATTTTTTTGATTCAAAAACGATTTAAAAAAGAAATGATCCGACCCATGATCATTTTGTTTTTGCTTGGAGCTGTGCAAGGCCTGGTTGGCTGGATCATGGTGTTGAGCGGTCTCGAAGATTCACAGGCATTATATGTAAGCCATTACAAACTCGCCATTCATTTTATCCTCGCATTGGGATTATTGTGTTACACATTATGGTTCGCATTGGCTCTGCTTGTACCGAAGGAGCAATTGGTAGCAAGTGCATCATTGAGAAAGTTTACAGTTTGGGTAACTGTATTGCTGGTAGTACAATTAATTTATGGCGCATTTATGGCGGGATTAAAAGCAGCGTCAACGGCACCAAGCTGGCCTGACATTAATGGAAACTGGATGCCTGCAAATATTCATTCTTTTGGTGGCCATCAATTTTCCGGGCTTTCATTTCTCACGGATAATCCATTAATGGTTCAATTCATTCATCGTAATCTTGCTTACGTGGTTACCATATTGATTTTTGTGTGGTATTGGAAAAGCAGTACTGTAACTTCAACAAGTTTATTCCGGAAAACAAAATGGTTACCACCAGCCATTGTTCTCGCTCAGGTAGGATTGGGAATTTTTACTGTATTGAATTCATTACATGAGGAATATTTTTTATGGCTGGGGATCGCTCACCAGTTTACTGCTATGTTGCTTTTGTTGTCATTGATATGGATGATCTTTATCATTCGAAGGCAAAGCCAACCTGTCACATTGTGAAAGGGATTTGAAAGAGCAGGCATTTATCAGTAATTTTAGTTTTAACCACATTTGAAACATGAAAGCCTGGTTGAGAGGTTTTGTTCATTCTTTTCCGATCCAATTGTTATTTCTTCATTTCAGGAAATACCAGGTATTGCTGGTATTCTGGTTCGTTTTATTCAGCACCATTGGCGGTACATTCATGAAAAGTTTTGGAGCAGATTCGTTGTTCCTGGCGCCAGAATATCTCGGCAACGTGAATTCATTCAGTTATGCTATCGTGGGTATTTCCGTGGGCATGTTTATCATGAGCTGGAATATTGCCACCTTTATTCTTTTCAGCAAACACTTTCGTTTTTTATCGGCAACTACTAATCCATTTCTTAAATATTGCATCAATAATTTTATTATCCCATTTTTGTTTTTGCTATTTTATTTTGTCAGGGCCTATGATTTCGTTCATAACAAAGAGCTGATACCCACAACTGAGATACTTTTCTTTGCAGGCGGATTTTTGGCGGGATTGATATTCATTTTGGCTGTTTCATTCTTGTATTTCTTTCGTGCCGATAGAACGATCCTGCGCCGAATGATGCCAGTTATCAGTAACCCAAAAGAATATATCCGGCATTACCATGAAGCG
This sequence comes from Chitinophagaceae bacterium, assembly GCA_035545755.1. Lineage (GTDB taxonomy): Bacteria > Bacteroidota > Bacteroidia > Chitinophagales > Chitinophagaceae > UTBCD1. The sequence continues at coordinate 22,102 of DASZXQ010000223.1, forward strand.
GAGGAGAAGCAAACCGATAAAAGCCTGATCCGGGTAGAATGGTATTTTGAATCACCTCAAAAGTTGCGCAAGACAAGAAATGTTTCACATTATACCGATCAGTTTATTGAGTCCATATTTAAAAGTCATCACTTTGCGGCTATACTTTCTGTATTTGCTGCTTTTATTTTTTTGGTGATCGTTGGTTTCTTTCTCGATTACCAGGTATTCCAGATCCCGGCGGCTGCCAGTATCACCATCTTTTTTTCCATACTGATCGGCGTGGCCGCGGCATTCACTTATTTCCTGCAGAGTTGGAGTATTCCTTACCTGATCTTATTGGTTTTGGTGTTGAATATATTTTACCAGCTGAACTGGATTGACCCACGCAATAAAGCGTACGGATTGGATTACGTGGACACAGACCATCGTCCTTCTTATTCCCGTGAAGGATTGTTGGCTCTTTGCAGTAAAGAAAATATTGAAGCCGATCGGCAGAATATGATCCATATTCTTGACAATTGGAAAAAAAAGCAGGATAACGATAAACCGTTAATGATAGTGATCAGTACCAGCGGCGGTGGCCATCGCAGCGCTACCTTCACTATGAAAGTGTTGCAGCAGCTGGATAGCATTACTCATGGGCAGATCATGAAAAAAACATTTCTGATCACCGGCGCCTCCGGTGGAATGATCGGCGCCACTTATTTCCGTGAGTTGTACCTGCAGCAACAAAAAGGAAAGAATATCCGCTTACAGGATAAAGCTTATGTAGATGATATTGCAGGTGATCTGCTCAACCCTGTTTTTTCATCACTCTTTGCAAGAGATCTTATTTCGCCGGCGCAAAAATTCAGTGTAGGCCCATACAAATATGTTAAAGATCGGGGTTATGCTTTTGAACAAAAATTAAATTATGATACCAGGGGATTTCTAGATAAGCAGATCAAAGATTATGCGGAGGATGAAAAGGAAGCAAACATCCCGCTGATGTTCTTTAATTCTGTTGTGACAAGAGATGGAAGAAAAATGCTGATCAGCACACAACCCGTGCGTTTTATGATGCAAGGGCGCCAGGATACGGCCCGTATTCCCTCAATGGATCCTGATATCGTTGATTTTAATTCTTTCTTTGCAAAACAAGATCCGGGCAATCTTCGGGTGCTGTCGGCATTACGGATGAATGCCACATTTCCCATCGTACTTCCTAATGTATGGTTGCCTTCTGATCCGGTGATCGATGTGATGGATGCAGGGCTCAGGGATAATTATGGACAGGAAACCGCTTTACGATTTCTGGAATCATTTGATGATTGGATTCAAAAAAATACCAACGGCGTATTGTTGATCCAGATCCGCGACAGGGAAGCTGGCGGCTGGGAAGCCCCATATGTTTCTGATAATATCATGGATCATATCACCAAACCTTTTTTATTATTGCAGCATAACTGGTATAAAATGATGGAATTTTTTCAAAATGATATGTTGAGTTATTATGCCGAAGTGCCGAAGCATAATATTTATAAGATTATTTTTCAATACGCCAGCACCAGCGAAGAAAATAAAGCAGCTTTGAATTTTCATTTAACTCAAAGTGAAAAGAATGATATTATTTCTTCTGTAAGTAACCCATCCAACAAACAAAGCTTTGATAAACTACTTCGGTTTATGGATAAAAAATATCCTGATTCGCTCAGGGCTGAATGAGCCGGAAACATTTTTCTTTTATAGCAATTTTTATTTTGGCAGGAGTTTCTGCCGGCTCTCCATCAATATGAAAAAGCGCTTTTGAATGATTGATGACCGTAAGCTCTTTTGTTTGAAAATAGATCAGACCTTTATTTTTTTTAATGACCGATTCGGATTGCAACCGTACAAAGCCGCTAATCTGGCGAAACGTTTGCAGAAAAAAATTCAATTTACTTTGCCGGGTAGCTATTATAACATCAAGCAAGCCGTCATGCAAACTTGCTTTAGGCGCAATTTTAAAATTATTGCCGAATTGATTGCTGTTCGCAATGCTGATGAAGAAAGCATCCAATTCCATTGTAGCTTTGTTCAATTCTATTCCGAAAGGATAGGTCCTTGCCGAAAAGAAATTTTTTATCACCAGCCGGATATAAGTTTTCAATCCCCGCCTGGACTGTTGGGTGAAATCATAGGCCACCTTTGCATCCAATCCCAAGCCTGCCAGCATACAGGCAAACTGATCATTAAGGTAAAATCCATCTGTAGAAACCGCATGACCTTTAAAAATAACGCTCAATGCTTTTTCCGGCCGTTTGGGAATTTTTGCTGCAAATGCCAATCCATTGCCGGAACCGCAGGGGATGATACCGAAGTTGAGATCAAAATGCATCAGGCTGCTGATCACCTGGCTTACGGTGCCATCTCCACCGGCGATCACCACATCAGTGATCTTTTTATCTTTGACCACGGAATGTAGAAAAGAATAATCTCCGCTGGCAACAGAAGGGAAGATCTCGAATGCAATTCCTGCTTCATTTGTTTTATCAATGATCAATTGCTTCAGGCTGTTCTTGGACCTGGTGCCGGCAATGGGATTGATGATGTAAATAATTTTTCGGGACATATTTCAGGGTAGCTGCAAGGTACATAAATGTACTCTACGCATTCTGACCGCAAATTTTGGATTGCGTGGAGAAACAATGGTGTAAATCTTTATTTGTTTTTTCTCTGCAAATAACTTCCGCAACTCTTCTATGGATATTTTAGCATACAATGTTTTTTCTTTAGATAATAACTGGTGACCTTCATCGTCAAAGAGTAGGAATGAATGCCACAATATCGTGTCCGGCGCTGCTTCTGTATAAATGATCTCGAGGTTTCCATTCTTTTTCCAATCCGAATATTTTATTGTCCGGGTATTGGCAACTTCATCTTCTTTATTGGCAACGAGAATAGTTTTTTTATTCCATCTGATCTTCCAGCTATCCTGGGCATGTATCATTAATTGGTTAAAAGAAAAAATTGCTATCAGAAAAATTATTTTCATACGATGATCACTGAAACAAATAGACTTTTTTATTTTAAGAAAGTTGCACTTGTTGAGTTGATTCTACCATTTTAACAATGCACTGGCCCAGGTAAAGCCGCTTCCGAATGCAGCAAGACAGACGAGGTCTCCTTCTTTGATCTTTCCTTCTTCCCGTGCTTCACAAAGAGCGATGGGAATGGATGCTGCAGTAGTATTTCCATATTTCTGGATATTATTATAGACTTGGTCGTCTCTCAGCTTTAGTTTATGTTGTACAAATTGGGAAATCCTCAAATTAGCCTGGTGTGGAATCAACAACTTAAGATCGGAAGTTTGAAATCCATTTGCGTTCAATGCTTCCATTATCACTTCAGGAAATTTTTCCACTGCCACTTTAAAAACGGCAGGCCCATCCATATTGGGAAAATTCTGAGCTTTATCGATCATAGTATGGCTCATGAACATATCTCCTATTTCACTTTCGTTAAAGTCTGCGAGCTTATGATCTCTGGTCCAATGATTGGCATGTGTTCCCGGATTATACATCGCTAATATTTCTGCATTGGTACCATCACTGTGCAGGTGAGTGCTTACTATTCCACGATCTGTTTCTTCAGTCGGTTGTAATACGACTGCCCCGGCGCCGTCACCAAAAATAACGGACACATTTCTCCCCCGGGTGCTGAAGTCCAAACCGAAAGAATGTTTCTCTGCTCCCACCACAAGTATATTTTTATACATGCCGGTTTTTATGAATTGATCGGCGACACTGAGTGCATATACGAAACCGCTGCATTGATTTCTTACATCTAGGGCTCCGATGTTTTTCATCTGCATCGCTCTTTGCAATAAGACGCCGCAACCCGGAAAATAATAATCAGGAGAAAGTGTAGCAAAGATGATGAAATCAATATCCTGAGGCGTAATGCCGGCTCTTTCAATTGCAATCTTTGATGCTTCTACTCCCATTGTTGTTGTTGTCTCTTCGTTACGATCCGCAAATCTTCTTTCTTTAATGCCCGTACGTTCCTGTATCCATTCATCACTGGTGTCCATATATTTTTTCAGGTCGTTGTTGGTCACCACATTTTTGGGCACATACATCCCGATACCCGCAATTTTAGAACGAAACATAGCAAGCAATTTTGAATGAGTAAGGTAAGAAATGTTGTGGTAACAGATCAGGCCAGCCAGTTTGATAGCAATTGTGAAATGATCCCGATTACTAATCCTGTATAGACTTCTTTCTGAGAATGATCAGAAGCGATTAGGCGGGAAGTGCAACTGAGCCCAGTGATCAAAATTGCGATGGTGAGATACAATGCCGAATCCAAAGCCTGAGCAAATGCTAATGTCAGCATGAGGGCCAAAAGCACACCTGCAGCTAATGCATGCATACTAACTTTCAGATAAATATTTGCAATCATCCCGAAACTGGATGCTAAAAAAATAGCAAACCCGAATTTCACCTGTGCAGCGGGAATATCGGGAAGATTATGCCATACATACCACATCCAGAAATACCAGATACCGCAAACTACGTATGGAATGATTCGATCTCTTTGTGTTTTTAAAAAAACAGAATCAATAAATTTCAATGCTTTTAATAAACCCACCGTTACCAGCGGGAAAAAGGTGTACATTAAAATTGCTGAAATAAGGATCTTGGATTTATCCCAATCGCTGAAACCTGCATAATAATAAGGTTGTATATACAAAAGAAACCAAACTACATAGACCGGAATAAACAAAGGATGTAAAATAACTGAAATTAATTTTGCAAGAAATCTTAAGACTTTCGGTTGTTGCGGCATTTCCGGAAGATTGATTTCCTTCAACTCGTGTTGTTCATCTACTGCCAGCCTGGTAGTCATATTACTTCGTAAAATTTCCTGCAAAATAAAGGATTATTAAAAAGGAAACTGATTTAGTATATTTACCCCAAGGCGAAACCCTACCTTGGAAAGAACAATATTTGTATGAAACTAAACCAACCATTTACCATTGGGATCAGCAGCCGGCTTTTGTTATTCCTGCTGCTGTTTAGTTCATTTCACACATTATCTGCGCAATCAAAATATGTACGAAAATATTCCGGCCTGGCGGATTCACTGCAGCAGGCTTATGGTATTCCCGCTGCAGTTATTTTGGGAATAGCCATTATTGAATCTTCATCCGGCACCAGCCGGAATTGCAGGTTGCTTCATAATCATTTCGGGATTGTTGGTAGAAATAATTTACTGAAGAAAAAAGGAATAAAAACGAGGTATAAACAATATCCAAACGATTCGAGTTCTTATTTTGATTTTTGCCGTTTGATGACTACGAAAAGATTTTATTCGAAACTGAAAGGCAATATGGATTACAAGCTGTGGATAGATGCGATCAGCAAAACAAGATATTCAGAAGTTCCTGCCCTTTGGAAGCAAAGAGTATTATCAGCCATTCGTAAAAACAAATTATCCGCACCCAGCAAGACATCCTGATCATGAATGCTAACCGTCGTGTACTACACTTTGTGGTTTATGCCATCACAATTTACCTGCTGACTTCTGTAGTTGCTGCGGCCTTGGATTGGAAATGGAAGCCCGTTTCAAGGATCAATCTTATCTCAGATATTACACGTAAACATCAGGGAGATGATTTTAATGGAACTGATTCACTAAATAATCATGATACATCGTCGCTCCTGACAATTACTGCTCCGTTTAAAGACAAGGCCAGCGATTTTGGTCTTTACCGAACCGGCCATCTCATCACTAATTTCAATATTGATACTAATACAGTGGCATTGGAGCGTTTCATAAAAAAGTTATATGACCTGAAGAATGGAAAAATGCAAAAGATCCGCATCGCTTATTTTGGCGACAGCATGATTGAAGGTGATCTGCTGACACAAACGCTGAGGAAATTATTGCAACAAATGTTTGGTGGCAATGGCGTTGGTTTTGTACCGATCACTTCCCAGGTATCTCAATTCAGAACTACGGTAACTGATAATTATTCCGGCGGATGGCAGGATGAGAATTTCAAAACGGATGGCGATAAAAGCCGTTTGTACATTTCGGGACATATTTTTCGCAGCAACGGCGATTGGGTGCAAATGAAAGATCAAACAGTTAAAGACACTTCAGCGATCATTGAGAAAAGTTTGCTTTGCGGATATGTGCCGCATCCGGTAAACATTACTGTGAATAATGCACCGGTGACCATACGTGCCAATAATGTATTTAACCGTATTACACTCGATAAGAGCAAAAACTTTTTTATAAAAATTTCTGTAGCTGATATTCAGTTCCCGGTTTATGGAATTTCTTTTGAAGCGGAATCGGGAATTACGCTGGATAATTTTTCATTCAGGGGGATTACGGGTGTTGAGTTTGCAAGGATCGATTCTTCATTTTTAAAATCAATTGCTGCTGAAAATCCTTACGACCTGATCATTTTTCAGTACGGAGTGAATCTTTTGTTTCGACCGTATGATAAAAACTTCAGCTGGTACGCAAGAACAATGATGCCGGTTATTAATAAAATAAAGAATTGCTTTCCGGAAAGTGATTTCCTGTTGGTGAGTACTGCTGACAGAGCATTTCGTTATGGCGACGAATATCACTCTGCAGTTGGTATCGATTCATTAGTTAAAGTGCAGGCATTGCTGGCATTTGAAACGGGTAGCAGCTTTTATAACCAGTTTGAATCTATGGGCGGCACGAATTCCATTGTTCAATGGGTATCTCAAAATCCATCGTTGGCGAATAAAGACTATGTGCATCCGAATTTCAGAGGAGCTGAAATATTAGGGCAATATTTTTTCCAGGCGATCCTGAATGATTATGAAAAATATTCCCGGACTAAAAAATAATTAAATCGCAACCCAGGGTAACTATGTTTGATTTTGAGGCTTTTTTCAGGCAGTTTTTATATGATCCAAAGAATCCACTTCTGTTCAATAATGGCTTCTTTGTATTCTTCTTTGCTCTTTTCATTTCAGTATATTACCTACTGCGGAACAATTTTCCGGCCCGCAAATATTTATTTTGTTTTTTCTCCCTATACTTTTTTTACAAAGCCAGCGGGTTTTTTGTAGTGTTCGTGATCCTCTCGGCTATTGTTGATTATTTTTTATCGAATGCTATTTACCGGCAGCAAAATAAAAAGATGAAAAGGTCATTGCTGGTCTGTAGTATTGTTTTCAATCTCGGGCTGCTGTTTTATTTCAAATACACCAACTTTTTCATTGCTACCTGCAATGAACTGTTGAAAACGCATTTTAACCCGCTGAATATCTTATTGCCGGTCGGTATTTCTTTTTACACTTTTGAAAATCTCAGTTATACAATTGATGTGTACCGGGGGCACTTTGTGCCGGTGAAAAAATTCACAGATTATCTTTTGTTCCTTTCGTTCTTTCCAAAGCTGGTCATGGGCCCAATTGTCCGTGCATCAGATTTCATTCCGCAGATCAATAAGCCGTATGTGATCAGTGAAAGTGATTTTGCAAAAGGATTTTACCTGATTGTTTCCGGGATGTTCAAGAAACTGATCATCTCAGATTTCATTACTCAAAATTTTGTGGATTACATTTTTGATGATCCATCAAGATATACAGGATTGGAATGTTTGTTTGCAGTATATGGATATGCAGTTGTTATTTATTGCGATTTCAGTGGCTATAGCGATGTGGCGATCGGTATTGCCAAATGGCTCGGCTTTACAATTCCCCCGAATTTTAAATCTCCTTATCAAAGTAAAAACATCACTGAATTTTGGAGGCGCTGGCATATTTCACTTTCATCATGGCTGAGAGATTATCTCTATATACCGCTTGGTGGAAATAGAAAAGGAGTAGTGAGGACTTATATCAATCTGATGTTGACCATGCTGCTGGGAGGTTTGTGGCATGGCGCCAGTTGGAATTTTATCGTTTGGGGAGGTTTGCATGGAGTAGCCCTGGCATTTCATAAGATCTGGAAACAAAAGACCGAGAAATTATTTAAGCCGGTAGAAAATTCTGCTATTATAAATGCACTTTCAGTATTGATAACTTTTCATTTTGTTTGCTTCTGCTGGATATTTTTCAAAGCAGCTGATTTTTCTGTTGCAGGCGACATGATCCACCAGATATTGCATGATTTTGATTTTTCCGTTTGGGGAGCTTTCTTTAATAATTACAAACCGGTACTTGCATTAATGTTACTGGCTTATTTGCTTCATTCCATACCGGATGATTTGGCTGACCGGGTTATCGGCAGATTCAGAAAAATACCATTGCTTTATTATATCGGAGTTTTCTTTGTGTTTGTTTTGCTGTATGGCTTCTTCAAATCGTCTGAGCCGGTAATGCCGATCTATTTACGGTTCTGATTGCTGGATTTTATGTAGCTTTTGTATCCTTTTGCAAATGCATTAAATAAAAGAGTGCCTTGAATGCGGTAACCTTCATTATTAAAATGCACCCGGTCGTTGTTCATTAATCCTTTTCGCAGCCATTTGTATGCAGACCCATAAGCGCCGGTGATGCGATAGAGATCCCAGAGAGGGATTTTATTTTTGTTGCAATAGTTAGTCAATGAAGCAGCAATTTGTTTCAACATAACATTGGGCCGCTTTCTCCGGTAAAAATCATCAGCAGGAGTTGTAATGATGATCGCCGCATTAGGCGAAGTGGCTTTTAGCTTTTCTAAAAAAGACGAAACTTGTTGTAAGAAAACCTTTTGATCTAAACCGATCTTTTGAGCTTCATTGGTACCGAGTGAAATAATGTACAGATCAGCTTTCAGCGCAGGAAGCTGTTGCCAGAATAGTGGAGCGTTATTATAACTATCGTAAGTAGCGCCGTTCACCCCAATTGTATGATAAATTATTCCGGCATTTGAATTTTCAAGTGAAGCACCGTAAAATTCTTTTAACGACCCTGAAGGCAGAGAAGAAATAGAAAAACTGTCTGCCGGGTGTTCAAATACTATCTCTTTATTAACCGAAGAATCGCTAGCGTCTTTTTTAATAAGAACAGGACTGCTGTTATTAGCAGCCTGCAGCAGCCAATCAGAATTATTCGTAAAGATCTTTAAATGATCGAACGAGTTTGTTCCGATGGAACCTGAATTTTTTAAAAATAAATTTAAAGAGGCAATGCTATCAGATGTTTGAATGCAATATCCTGAGATACCCGAAGCAATAGGTATTTCCGGGTGTGCCACACGATTGAATTGCCAGGTATTGTTTGAAAAACTGCCAATGTCAGGTGGCGCATTTGATTGAGCTAATTGATATGGAAAAACAAGCCCACGACCGGCATTTCCAAAAAAGCTCTGTAAGCTATTTCTCATTATTGAAGTAAGATAATCTGCCTGTATATGTGAATCACCGATATGAACAATTGAAACAACGCCGCTGTCTTCCTTTTTTAAAAAATAAAGTTTTTGATAAAAAACGGCAAGTTCTTTACTATTTGAAATTTGATCGATAGATGGTTTTACAAAAGAGTAAAAACGGAACTGGTTTTCATTGACAGGAATGGTTTGTGCAGATACCGGTGAGTGGAAAAGAGTGGTTAAGTAAATAATGTGTAGAAAAAATCTTTTCATGAAATTGTTCAGAGTTCTTTCCTGAGGCGGGCAACAGGAATATTTAATTGCTCCCTGTATTTTGCCACAGTTCGCCGGGCAATATTATAACCTTTTTCCTGTAGTAATTCTGTAAGGCGTTCATCGCTTAGCGGTTTCTTTTTATTTTCTCCTTCAATGAAATCGCTGAGTATCTTTTTCACTTCTCTTGTAGAAACTTCTTCACCACTATCGGTACTTAATGATTCACTGAAGAAAAATTTCAGCCGGTAGGTTCCAAATTCTGTCTGAACAAATTTACTGTTGGCTACCCGGCTCACTGTTGAAATATCCAGCCCTGTTTTTTCCGCAATATCTTTTAATATCATCGGCCTCAAAGTGGTTTCATCACCTGTCAGGAAAAATTCCTTTTGATGGTCCATGATGGCTGACATCGTATTCATCAATGTTTGCTGTCTTTGTTTAATGGCATCAATGAACCATTTAGCCGCATCAATTTTTTGTTTGATAAAAAGCACTGCTTCTTTTTGGCGTTTATCTTTTTTAGTTCCCCGGTCATACTCTTTAAGCATATCCCGGTACCCTTCGCTGATACGAAGTTCCGGCGCATTTCGGGAATTCAGTGTCAATTCGAGCTTTCCGCCATTATTGAAAATAAAAAAATCAGGCACCACATAACTTTCTGCTTTATTGATCTCGCCTACAGTGCCTCCCGGTTTGGGATTCAGGTGAATGATCTGCTGCATGACTTCTTTAAGATCCTCATCCGTTAGATTCAATCCACGCTGAATTTTTTCATAATGCTTTTTGGTAAACTCGTCGAAATATTTCTGGATTGCCAGCATTGCGATCTGCACATCTTTGCCTTCATCTTTTTGTCGCTGCAATTGCAGTAAAAGGCATTCCTGTAAATTTCTGGCCCCCACTCCCGGAGGATCAAATTGCTGAATGCGATGTATTATTGATTCAACTTCTTCTTCTGTGGCAGAAATGTTTTGACGAAAGGCAAGGTCATCCACAATGGCGGAGGTTTCTCTTCTTAAGTACCCGTCTTCATCAATACTTCCAATGATCTGCTCTGCGATCTTTTGTTCTTTTGTATCCAGCTTCAATAATCCCAGCTGATTACGAAGCAGGTCATACAAACCTGTTTCACTTTTATAAGGCAATTCCTTTTTATCGTCTTCTTCGGGATAATTGTCGTCCTTTAATTTATAATCTGCTACGTCATCATCGCCATCCTGCACATATTCACTGATGTCTATATTCTCATATTCATCTTCGCTGCCATCGGCTTCTTCGTATTCTTCTTCTTCTTTTTCGTTGAATTCATCTTTCAGCTCATCTGCATTTTCATCATGTTTTTCTTCGTCCAGTTCCAATGCAGGATTTTCTTCCAGTTCTTCTTTGATGCGTTCTTCCAGGTTGGCCGTAGGCACCTGCAGCAGTTTCATCAGCTGAATCTGCTGGGGCGACAATTTTTGTAAAAGTTTCTGTTGTAGGCTCTGACTAATAGCCATAATTGCGTTTCCTGGTTATAAGGGCCAGCAATCTATTCAAAAAACCGGCCGGTTATCAAAAATAATGCCGTAAATTTAGAGACAAAATCAATAAAGATGGCGCAACGAAGTCTTAAAATAATTGTTGTGTTATTTCTTTATTCTTGTCCATTTTTTTTGAATGGTCAAAAAGTATTTCAACAAGCTAAAACTATTCAACAGTTTATAGGAAGAAAGAATTATGAGCAAGCAAGATGGGATTACGGGTATGCTCCGCAATTTGTAAAAAACAGCATTCCGCAATTCCGGTTTTCTCAATATACCCTTGCAGTACCCCAAAAATCAACGAATAAATGGCAACGGTCTGAATTGATGTATAGTATTTCTCCGAAATTTTATACACAATCTCTCGGATATTTTTGCAGGCAGGAATTAAAATTTGAAAAGTTCACTTCAATTCCTTTACGACTACGATTAGGTTCGTTGGATTATACCAATTATTTGGAACAAAAACCAAATGCAATAAATCCCGAACAATAAAAGTCGGTTTATAGAGATACCGAATGGCTTTTTAAAACTTTTTGTATTGTATTCACCATCTTTTCACCTTTCTCTTTTATTTGTTCTTCTGTCCATAGCAAACTGATAGCAGTAGAAATGCAACGGCTCATTACAGCATCGCTGGCAGCAAAATTTTTATTGACATGCTGCAAAATCGTTTTTTTATACTCAGGATTCAAAGCAGATAGTGTAGTAGCTTCTTTTAAATGATTCCACTTGCGGATGTAGTGCCAGTTATTATCATACCAATAAAAATTGCCGGCTAAAATATTCTGAGCTTTCATTTCATTTACAACGGCTTTTGTTATTTCTTCCGTTGGTAAAAACCAGCTCAGGAATGTGCAGCTGTCTCCGTCAGGATCGGGAATATGCCGGAAAGAAATTTCCGGAACCTGTGATAAAATAGTTTTCAATTTTGCATGATTACGTCGATTGGTTTCAAGAAATGAACTCAACTTTCTTATTTGTGCCAGGCCCACCGCTGCGTGTAATTCAGAAATGCGATAATTGTAACCAATATATGGATGCGTTTCAGCGCCACGATCATTGCCTTTATGGTCGTGTCCATGATCGGAATAGCCATCACACTTTATATAAACGTCCTCACGGTTTGTCATAATAGCGCCGCCTTCACCGCAGGTGATGATCTTTACAAAATCGAAAGAAAACGTTCCTGCATCGCCGATAGTTCCCAAAAATTTTCCTTTGTAAGAAGCGCCGATACTTTGGCAAGCATCCTCCAATAGAATTAAATTATGTTCCTTGCAGATCGCCAGCAAAGCGTCCACATCAGCCATAGCGCCGCACATGTGTACAGGCATCACAGCTTTTGTTTTTGGAGTGATCGCTTTTCTGACGGCATCAGGATTTAATGTCAGCGTTTCATCTACATCCACCAAAACCGGGATGGCACCAACACTTAATAACGATTCAAAACTTGCAACAAAAGTGAAGGTCGGCATGATCACTTCATCACCATAACCGATACCTAATGCCGAAAGTGCTGTTGTTAACGCAGATGTTCCGCTTGAAGTGAGCTGTGCATAGTTGCTGCCGAAGGTTTTGCAAATAGCTGCTTCCAGTTCTTTCGCTTTCCAGATCCCTTTTCGGGGACCATCGAAACCATAACGCATCACGATGCCGTTTTGCAGCACATCATTTAGTTCTTTGCGTTCTTCGGCGCCCCATAATTCAAAACCAGGCATATTTTTAAATTAAAAATTAATAATGAAAAATTGAAAAGGCAAAGGTAACTAAGAGTTGCGATTTGTAAATTTGAAATATGGGAAAGATCATTTGTAATCTTGCTATGAGCCTCGACGGATTTATTGCCGATGAACAAGGTGCAGTGGATTGGTTAAATGATTATCCGCCAGCCGGGGAAGACTATGGGATGACCGATTTTTTTCAAAGCTGCGGCACTGCCATTATGGGTTCAAAAACTTATGAGCAAGCAGTTTCATTTAATTCCTGGTTCGGCGATATGGAAGGATATGTATTTACAAGCAGACAACTGAACCCTTTTAAAAATGTTGTCATAAAATTTTTTAATGGAGATCCCATTCCCGTTGTGGCTGAATTGAGAAAAAAACAAAAAGACAGCTGGCTGGTTGGCGGGGCTGTATTGATCGCCGACTTTATTAACCGCCATTTATTAGATGAATTGATCATTACAGTTATTCCGAAAATGTTGGGAAAAGGAATGCCTCTTTGTCCCGGTATCAATGAAATTAAAAAGCTAGAATTATTGGAAAGTAAACAATATAAGGATGGAGTGATCCAGTTGAAATATAAAGTTTAATTCCCCGGTTTCTTTGGCATCCACTCCATCAACGGGATCAGTGCCGGTTCTTTATAATAATTGTTCTGCAAACTGTCATTCCATCCATTTGGATTTTTATAAAATGATTTGCTGCTGAAATAAATGCCGCCCTGCACATTCGGATAGTGGCGCATTAATTTTATTTGATCCGGTAGTTCATTCGGATTTTTCCAGGGAGAGTTTGCCTGAGAGTTGCCCGCTGCCCGATAGATCCCTATCCCAATGTAAAGATGTCTTCCATAAGTGTGCCTGCTCCACCAATCCAACATTTTTTCGAAATCAACTCTGCTATTTCCTATTTCAAAATATAATTGCGGCGCTACATAATCGATCCACTTTTCTTTCAGCCACAATAAAATATTTGCATACAGATCATCGTAGTTATTTTGCCCTGAATGGCTGTCACTGCCATCGGGATCCTGTTCTTTATTGCGCCATACACTGAATGGAGAGACCCCAAATTTCACCCAGGGCTTTTCTTTTTTGATAGCAATACTGATCATTTTGATAATAGAATCAACATTGCTTCTGCGCCAATCATCTTTGTTCAATGAGCTTCCGGATCTTGCATAAGACAAAGAATCGGGAAATTCTTTCCCGGTGATGCGATAAGGATAAAAATAATCATCCATGTGCACGGCATCTACATCATAACGACTCACCATGTCACGAATCACGGAAACTACAAACTTTTGCGCATCTTTATTTGCCGGGTCAAAATATTTTTTATCGCCGTAGGTCAAAAACCATTCAGGATGTATCCGGGTAATATGTGTAGGTGCAATAGACGATGAATCAATTTTGAAATCAGCCCGGTACGGATTGCACCAGGCATGAAACTCCATTCCTCTTTTATGCGTTTCTTCGATCATGAATTGTAAAGGGTCGTAGTAAGGAGTTGGCCGTTTGCCCTGCGTTCCCGTAAGCCATTGGCTCCATGGTTCGTATTGAGACGGGTAAAAAGCATCAGCTGCCGGGCGAACCTGAACGATCACTGCATTCATCCCATTTTTTTTGTGCATATCCAACTGGCGGATGAATTCAGCTTTTTGACTATCCACATTCACCATTCCTTTGGGAGGCCAATCCAGGTTATCTACTGTAGCGATCCACACTCCACGAAATTCATATTTGGGTTGAGCGATGGCGCTTGTATATATCATGAATAAAGCAATAAGACTGATAAAAAAATATCTGGAAAAACGATTCATGTCCGGAATAATGAGATATATGAATGCATGAAATTACAGGATTGATGAATATTGCGACCATCAACGCCATCTTTTTGATGAACTCAATTTATACACAATTTCACTTTTACTGGTTGGGATATTGATAGATATTTTAAAAATCATTTGTTTTGTAGTATGAAGCTACTAACCCAATCCATCCTTAATTTTTTTGAAGGATTTATTTCCTTTTATACTTCTATCTATGATGAAATGAAACGCCGGTAGTGTTGATCAGCTTTCATTTTTCAATGCCGCTGACAATTTGAAAACGGTAAAGAGATGATGTGCTTCATGCAGCAGGAAAAAATTCATCCATTGTAATAAGTTCATGGTGCCAAAAACGGGATGTTGGCCTGTTTTTGAATAATCATTTGGGGGAAATGATAGAAAAACGGCGGCCATATCTTTCCGGGTACTTAGAAGGTCTTTGATTACTTCGTGGGAGTTTTTACCGCAATAGTCATGGAATATCGGATCTGTTTCTGCTGTGTATCGATGGAAAGATGGATTATTTTCAGTGAGGATCTGCTTGACACGGCCAATGAAAGCATGTTGATATGTGGTAAGATGAACAATATTCTCAAAAATGGACCACTTGCCTGTGATGATTGGTTTGCGGATCTGTTCGTCAGATAAACCGTCGATGAGATCTACCAGTGATTTATGCTGGTATTGCATGCGGGTTGAAATTGATGAAGGAATTTCCATATTAAAATTTATAAGGTTAATTATTGCTCCATACTTTGGTTCCTTCAGAACAGTTAGAGCAAATGTCAATATTCTTTCTTCCTTTTAAGATCTGAGCCCTGAATTTAGTG
Source organism: Chitinophagaceae bacterium (assembly GCA_035545755.1). Taxonomy (GTDB): domain Bacteria; phylum Bacteroidota; class Bacteroidia; order Chitinophagales; family Chitinophagaceae; genus UTBCD1. The sequence goes on from DASZXQ010000223.1 coordinate 37,577, forward strand.
TATTCCCCATTCTTCCATATTTCTTTAAAAGATTTTTTCTTCAGATCTCCTAACTTATGTTGAGCATCTTTGTCGAAACAACACGGGGCCACCAATCCATCCCAGGTGATCACCGGGTCGTGCCACAACCGCCAGCAGTGGTTTGCCAATTTTCCTTTGAACTCATGAGTATTTCCTTTTTTGCGATAACGGCTGTATTTGTCAATGGATGGAATGAGATGATTTGGATCATTCTCATAATCGTATATCTGTGCTGTCTTGAACCATACATCATCCACTCCGATTTCTTTTGCCAATTTTTTTACATCTTCTATCTGGTGTTCGTTGGGCTTAACTACCAGGAATTGAAATATCACAAATGGTGTTTTGCTCTTCAGTTTCTTTTTCCATTTCACTATGTTGGTTGCGCCTTCAATCACTTTATTCAGGTTTCCGCCGACACGATATTGCTGATATACATCTTGTGTGGTCCCGTCAATGGAAATGATCAACCGGTCTAAACCACTCTCAATAGTTCTCTTTGCGTTTTCGTCATTCAGGTAATGAGCATTAGTGGAGGTAGCTGTGTAAATTTTTTTTCCGGATGCATATTGAACCATATTCAAAAATTCCGGGTTAAGATATGGTTCGCCCTGGAAATAAAAAATGAGATACAGTAGTTCTTTTGATAACTGATCGATCGTTTCGCTGAAAAAATCTTTTTGCAGCATTCCGGTTGGGCGGGTAAAAGCTCTCAGTCCGCTTGGACATTCAGGACAGCGAAGATTGCAGGAAGTGGTCGGTTCAAAAGAAATGGAGATCGGGTAGCCCCATTGCACTGGTTTTTTAGTCCATTTGCTCAGGTAATAACTGCTCAACACTTTTGTAGCGTTCCAGGCTCGCCGGAATGTGAGTTTGGATAAAAGGTTGATACTATCGTTCCAGTTGAATTGAGACATCTGACAGTAAAGTTAAGTGCGTATCTTCAAAAAACTTTTCGTGATGTTACTACAAAATTCTTATAGTATTTTCCCCTTAGGAGACTCAGCACTTACGATTGATTTCGGTAACAGGATCAACGAGAATATTAACGAAACAGTTTTGGGTTTGTTCAGGGCAATTCAACAAAAACCTCTGTTTGGAATGATCGAAACTGTTCCCGCTTACAGCTCGTTAAGCATTTATTATGATCCGGTAAAATTGAAAAAACGGATTTCTCTGCATGAAACTGCATTTGACCACATCAAAAAAGAAGTAGAAAATTTTTTAGAAACATTTTCATGTCCAGAAACACCGGCATCTAAAGTTGTGAATATCCCCGTTTGCTATGATGAAGATTACGCAACCGACTTGGGACGGATTGCAGAAATAAAAAAAATCGATAAAGAAGAGATCATTCGACTGCACTGCAGTCAAACATACCGTGTGTATATGATCGGCTTTCTGCCGGGCTTTCCATATTTAGGAACCCTGGATGAAAAAATAGCAATGCCCCGAAAATCACAACCTCAGATGGTGGCTGAGGGAAGCGTTGCTATTGCAGGAAAACAAACAGGAATTTATCCATTGACTTCTCCCGGAGGATGGAATATCATTGGAAGAACACCGTTGAAGTTATTCGATCCATACCGGGAAGAACCAACTTTATTGAATGCAGGTGATGTTGTTGAATTTTATCCTATCGGGAAAAATGAATTTTTGAATTTACTGGCATGAGTCTTCGTATCATCAAAGCTGGGGTATTGGATAGCATTCAGGACATGGGCCGTAATGGATTTCAACACCTGGGTATTAATCCTTCAGGTGTGATGGATCAGTTTTCCGCAAGCATCTCAAATATGCTTGTAGGTAATGATCCGGGCGAAGCGACCATTGAATTACATTTTCCCGCATCTATTTTTTTATTTGAACAACCGGCGTTGATAGCAATAAGTGGCGCAGATTTTTCAGCAACGATAAATGGAGATGCTGTTCCTTCTTCTCATCCTTTTATTGTCAATAAGAATTCTTTATTGTTGTTTCAGCAGCCTTATCGGGGAGCAAGGGCTTATCTTGCTATAAAAGGAGGGATCAAAGCTGATGAATGGTTAGGCAGTCAAAGCACTCATTTGCGGGCAATGATCGGCGGATACCAGGGAAGAAGTTTGCGCAAGAACGACCAGGTACTTTTCAAAAAAAATATTGATTACTCATCTATACTTGGCCAGAGAGAATTTATGATACTGCCATGGAAGGCTGACCTGAAATGGAACCGGGAGAAAGAAAACGAAAATGAAATACTGGTTCTTCCCGGCCATGAATGGGATTGGCTTATTAAAGAGTCAAAAGATAGCTTTTTGATGACGTCCTTTGTTATCACCCAGCAATCTGACCGGATGGGATACCGGCTGAATAATATTCCGCTTCACACTTTAACCAATGAAGAAATTGTTTCTTCTGCAGTAAGTTTTGGTACGATACAATTATTGCCCGACGGACGGCTTATTATTTTGATGGCCGATCACCAAACCACAGGCGGCTATCCAAGAATTGCACACATCATTTCAGCACATCATTCCAAAGCTGCACAACTGAAAGCCGGTGATAAAATTTATTTCCGGATGACCGATCAGCAAACTGCAGAAGAATTATTGATGAAGCAGCAACAACATTTGCTGCAACTGCAAAATGCATGTAAATTCAGGCTGGAAGAATTTTTGAATTCATGAACATTGATCTAAACTGCGATATGGGAGAAGGCGTCGGGAACGATGCTGCGATCATGCCATTTATAAGTTCTGCCAATATTGCTTGTGGTTATCACGCCGGTGATGAAATCACGATGAAACAAACTATTCAACTGGCATTACAACACAATGTTCAGATCGGGGCGCATCCTTCTTTTTTGGATAAAGAAAATTTCGGCAGAAAAGAAATGAATTGTACTGCTTCAGAAATTTATGATCTTGTTTTTACTCAAATAAAATTGCTGGATGCAATTGCAAAGATGCTTGGCACGAAACTTCATCATGTAAAACCACATGGCGCTTTGTATAATATGTCGGCGAAAGATGTTTCTATTGCTAAAGTGATTGCAACTGCGGTAAAAGATTTTGATCCGCATTTAATTTTATTCGGATTGAGCGGAAGCCATTCTATTCAGCAGGCAAAAGAATTGGATTTGAAAACAGCCAGCGAGGTTTTTGCTGATCGTACTTACCAGGAAGACGGAAGTCTTAGTCCACGTTCACAGATCGGGGCTTTGATCGAAGATACAGGTGCAGCAGTGAATCAGGCTTTGCAAATGATAAAAGAAAAAACGGTAATTGCAACAAGCGGAAAAAAAATTCCGATCATTGCTGACACAATCTGCATTCATGGCGATGGAAAACATGCGGTAGAATTTGCGCAACAAATTCATAGTACAATAGAAAAAGAAGGAATAAAAATTCAGGCAATAGGAGAATGAAAAAGAACTCAGCAATACTTGGAGCTGCTTTTCTCATGGCTACTTCTGCCATCGGACCGGGATTTCTTACACAAACAAGCCTTTTCACCGAAGAATTGTTAGCCAGTTTTGGTTTTGTGATTCTCATTTCAATTGTACTTGATATAGGTACGCAATTAAATATCTGGCGCATCGTAGCAGTTAGCGAGAATCGGGCACAGGATCTTGCTAATAAATTGTTGCCCGGACTTGGGTTTTTCCTCGCAGCATTGATCGCATTCGGAGGATTGATATTCAATGTCGGCAATATTGCGGGTTGTGGTTTGGGAGTTAATGTTCTCACAGGATTAGATGCAAAGACAGGAGCTGTGATCAGTTGTTGTATTGCATTGGGAATTTTTTGGTACAAGGAAGCGGGGCGCATGATGGACAATTTTGCAAAACTGCTGGGCTTACTTATGATCGTTCTTACAGTTTACATCGCAATCTCGTCACATCCTCCTATTGCCGAAGCATTATACAGAACAGTCTGGCCGGAAAAAATTGATGTAATGAAGATCATTACATTGGTAGGAGGAACGGTAGGCGGATACATTTCTTTTGCCGGAGCACATCGTTTGCTGGATGCCGGTATAAAAGGACAACAAAATTTACCGCAGGTTACCCGCAGTTCTGTTAGCGGAATTTTGATCACTGCCATTATGCGTTTTGTTTTGTTTCTTGCGGCATTGGGTATAGTGTGGCAGGGAATTAAGTTGCCGTCTGATAATCCTGCCGCCGGAGTTTTTTTATCTGCTGCAGGAGAAATTGGATATAAATTTTTCGGAGTGGTATTATGGAGTGCTGCCATCACTTCTGTAGTGGGAGCTTCTTACACTTCGGTTTCTTTCTGGAAAACGTTACATCCTGTAATATCCAGAAATGAAAAATTTTTTATTTCGGCATTTATAATCATTGCCACTCTTGCCTTTATCATCGTCGGCAACCCGGTGAAACAATTGGTCATTGCCGGTGCGATCAATGGGATCATTCTTCCTTTGGCATTAATCATTATTCTTATTGCTTCAGCAAAATCATCATTGATGAAAGCATATAAGCATCCTCTTTCGCTGCAGATTTTCGGATGGATCGTAGTTGCGGTGCTGGGCTGGATGAGTTACAAAACATTTTACCAGCTTTTTATTAAATAATATTTTGAAGAAAGTATATAAAAAACAAAAGCCCAACCATAGGGTACGATTGAGCTTTGTTGTTATCATCCATCCTTGTTGCGTGTCCAATCAGCCGTTTAATATCGTAGAGCCATTCAGATACTTTGCTGCAGGATGATATATGAAAAAACAGGTTCCGTTTTTTATTATGTTGATGATGGAATTACTTTCACTGGCCGGCACCGCAGGACAACCGAAACTGCGTCCTAAAAATTTGTTACGTGCCAGGAAATTACTCTCCGCATAATCAGCTCCATGCAATACGATCATCCGGGAGGCTGCCCTGTCATTAAAACCTCTATCAACACCTCTTATCTTAAGTGACAAACCATGCTCACCGAAATAGGTGGTTTCTGTGACGTAAAATCCGAGGCTGCTTTCCAACGATTCCGGCTGGTTGGAGAAGCGGGTTGCAAACTCTCCACCGGAATTACGTCCATGCGCCACATATGTATTGATTAGCAAACGGCCATTTTTCAGATCGATTACATACAATCTTTTATTTCTTGATGATTGACTAAAATCACAGATCGTAAGATAGTCTGCGTTTGTGATCTTATTTTTTTCCAATAAATAGTCATATCCTTTCAACGCATAATCAAATGCATTTTTGGATAAGCCGTAATTCTCAAGATGAATAGCGGTATATAATTCCGAAAGCCTTTTTACGGTAGCATTTGAATTGGGTTCTGCACTAATAAGTGAAACCGCAGGTAAAGCTTTTGTATGATCAATTTTAGTATCGGGTAACTCAAGTCCGTTATGAAGGAGCGGTAAGGCTGCAAAGGAAACAGACAGCCACAATGCGGATATTGATTTTAATATCTTGGTCAATCAGGTACGGTTTTTCTCCGAAATAATTTTTCGGATCGGATTTAAAAACGGATTCGGACATAAAAATATTATCGAACTTAAAAAAATACAATACTATAAATACCTTTTTTTAAATGAATTGCGAACAAATACGCTGCTATCAAATTTTCCTTTGGGTAGTTTTAC
>DASZXQ010000224.1:0-37141 GCA_035545755.1 Chitinophagaceae bacterium
ACGAACGTGACGTAATAATAAGGAGCGTTCACTGTAAGCCATTTTTATAGGATTTAGTCTTTCTAAGATACAATTGCTCCCGGTCAGAAGCAAGTTCCCTTCGCTCATCCTTCGTTTATCAATCGTATCCTAAAGCAGGGATAGTTCACATTTCCCCCAATACCAGGCAGGGATAAAGAATAGTGTAGCCCTTCCCTGTTCCTTGATTTTGTTAAACTGCGGCAACAGGAATAAATAGTCCCCCCTACTTTTGACTTTTTAATTTTTAATTTTGCCCCGTGCCTGAAAAACTTCGCCTCGATAAATACCTCTGGGCCATTCGCCTTTTCAAAACAAGAACGCTGGCTGCCGCTGCCTGTGATAATGGTAAAATAAAATGCAACGGTTCTCCTGCAAAAGCAGCAAAGCATATCTGCATTGGTGATGAATATGAAGTAAAGACCGATGCTAAACGCTGGCGCATCAAAGTAACCGGTTTAGTATACAACCGGGTGAAATATGAAGAAGCCATAAAATATTATGTGGACATCACTCCTGCCGAAGAAATAGAACGGATACAATTCCAGGCTGCTGCTTTTTATACAGGCAAACGAAAAAGCAAGATCGGCCGCCCTACCAAAAAACAAAGAAGAGACATGAATGATTTCTTCGGAGATTAATACAAAAGATTTTTCAGTTTATCCAGGTTAGAGATCATGATCTTGCCGTCTTTGATCTCAATTAGTTTTTCAGCTTTAAAATCACTCAACGTGCGGATCAGTGATTCCGTAGCGGTGCCGACATAATGTGCAATATCTTCCCTGGATATTTCTATTGGCTTGCCTTCTCCCTGCGGACTGAATTTATTCTGAATATCCACCAATGCTTTTGCCACCCGTTTACGAAGTGAACTATAAGCAAGATTCAGTAACCGTTCTTCTTTTTCTTTTACATTTTGTGTAATGATGCGGATGAATTTGGCCGCAATGTTGATATCGCCGTAGATCATTTGCAAAAAATCTTCTCTCGGCACCTGCATGATCTCGGCATCTTCCAGCACCAAAGTTGAGTCGTCATAGTTTTTATCTTCGATCAGGGAATGATAGCCCATAAAGTCACCTTCACTGAACAGGTCGGTGATATACTCTTTACCATCTTCATGGGTCTTGAAGCCTTTCACTTTGCCTTTTACCAGGTAATATAAAAAGCGGGGGCGTTTTCCCTCCTGGTACAAGGTTTGTTTCTTGGAGTAGGATTCGATATTGTACTGATCGGCCAGTTGCTTCATCAAACCGGAATCTTTCACATCTTTGATGAACTGTGTGATGCCCTGCTGGGATGCTGCATATTTATGATCCAGTATCTCCGCTTTTTTCAAACGGATCTCGATAGCATTCAGCAACTCGATATCTTCAAATGGCTTGGTGATATAATCATCGGCCCCCATTTCCATTCCTTTTCTGAAATCGCTGCGTTCGGTTTTGGCAGTTAAAAAAATAAAAGGAATGTTCAGGGTCTCCGGATTCTTTCTGAGAAGATGCAACACGCCGTATCCATCCAGTTCCGGCATCATGATATCACACACGATCACATCCGGCTTTTCTTTCACCGCAAGGTCTACTCCCCTTTTCCCGTTTTCTGCAGTAAAAGTTTTGTATCCTGCCAGGTCCAATATTTCTGCTGTATTGTCGCGGATATCCGGATTGTCGTCAATAACTAAAACTGATTTCATTCGTGTCGTTGGTTTATTGGAATTGTAAAAGTAACGGTTGTCCCCTTATTTAACTCACTTTGCAAAGTTACAGTTCCGTTCAATAAATCGATGTAACGTTTTACAATATGCAATCCCAACCCTGTCCCTTGTATGTTCGTTACATTTTTCCCTCTGAAAAAACTGCTGAATAAATGTTCCTGGTCTTCCTTAGAAATGCCAAGGCCGTTATCGGCAATGCTGATCTCTGCCACGTTTCCATGTACGTTGCTTTTCAGGTTGATGGTAGCGCCAACATCGGAAAACTTGATAGCATTACTGAGAAGATTTATAATAATATTTTTCAGCAGCTTCTTGTCTGTATGCACTTGGGTTTCGCCGCTATGTTCCACCAATATGAGCTGGTCGTTCTTTAATAATCCTCTCATCTCATCTACCGTTTCATTAACAAATTCTTTCAGGTCAAGGTCTGCCAGATGAGATTCCACTTTTCCTTCATCCAGCTTGCCCAACGACAAAAAATCTTCCAGGATGTCATTCAGATGTTTGACAGACCCTTTGATCTTTGCAATATGGCGGTTCCTTTTTTCCTGGTCTTCGGTAGTAGTGTATTTTGAGAGCAGGGAAGCTGAAGACAATACAGTACTGAGTGGCGTTCGGAATTCATGTGAAGCCATCGAAACAAAACGGCTTTTGATCTCATTAAGTTCTCTTTCTTTATCCAATGCCTCACTTAATTCCTTTTGCGATTCTTCCAGTTTTTGCAGCGCTTCTTTCAGGATCACGGTTCGTTCTTCCACTTTTCCCTCCAGTTCCGCATTCAGTTTTCGGATTTGTTCCGTCACTCGTTCCAGTTCTTTCTTTTGCTGAATAAGACTCCGTTCCGCTTCCTTACGATGTGTAATGTCCACAATGAAAGCGATGACATACATTTCATTTCGTTCCTGGTAATGACTCAAACTCACTTCCACGGGAAATTCAGAATTATCTTTTCTTTTTGCGTACAGATCACGGCCGGTGCCCATGGATCGGTTGGAAGGTGCTTTGTAAAATCCTTCTCTCAGGCCAACATGTTTATGTTTGAACTGACCGGGCAACAATACTTCCACGGTATTTCCCACTAGTTCTAAGGCATTATATCCAAACATGCGTTCAGCGGCCGGATTCACAAGAATGATCTTTCCCGTATTGTCAGTAAGAATAATTCCCTCAGTTGCATTTTCAAACAAAGAGGTCATGTGTGTTTTATCGGACCGGATATTGGCATATAAATTTTTCAGGTAAATCACTATAAGAGCTGTAAAAAAGACCACCATTAGCCGAAGCAAATTTTGTGAAATGGAGTTTACAGAAGTAATATTTTTTTCATAGATGATATCAAAAAGTAGAATAACTGCGGCGCTGATCAGGGAAACAATAAAAGTAGAACGCTTATCGTGAATAAAGGCGGTCAGAAAAATACCGATCATCAATCCGCCAACCAATATGAAGCGACCTTCAAAAATATAGCCGATCAGGATGGTGAGAACTAAAGTTAATATTGTATAGATTATCGCTTGCCGCTCGTTGATCCGGAGCATTGATAACGGTTTAATATCCCTCTAAGTTAATGATTCAGCAATGAATTCCGGATAATACTATCGGGAAATATCATTCATTGCTGGTCAGCTCTTTTTCCATGGCAATTGCTCTCGGAAAAAGGATCTCATTTTCTAAAAAAACATGCTGCACCAGGTCATGATCCAGCTCTTTTAACATGCAAAAAACGACCTGGTGACTGACACAGGCATTTTCGGGAGGAGTATAATTATTAGTATACGCTCTCAGCTTATGAAGAATGATTGAAATGGATTCATGCTCATGCTTCATCACTTCTTCCACCGGTTTGCGTAAGGTCCGCACTAGCAGGCCGGCATAAGATTCTTTGCTATCATAGGCATGTGCGATCTGCCGGATGTATGGAAAAAGGATCTCTTCCTCCTGCTGTAAATGCGGGAAGATATCCCGGTAAAAAGAATGAAACAATTTTAATATTTCCTCCAGCTCCGGGTATTGTTTCTGGTGGTCTGTTGCAAAATGATCGAGCTGTTCACGGATCAGTGGCAATGCATCTTTCAGGTATTGATGATGAATGTTAATGATATATTCTGTGAGAAAATCAATATTCCATTCTGCAAAATGCAGTGAATTGGAAAGCTGGATCGTTCGTACAGAATTTTCCAGTTCATTTTTTATAGTGGTAAAATCTAATCCCTGCATTTCGCATACTATTCCCAATGGCCACTTTCCGCCACAGCAAAATTCAATATTGTATTTATTGAATACTGCCGCCGTGCGGTAATCCTGCCTGACAATATCAGATACAACAGAATTTTCGTCAATACTGATCGGGATCAAAAACATCTTTTATTGGCTTTCAAATTCAAACCGGGATAACAATCGTTGTTTACTTCAAAAAAAATCAGTATGCTGAGATATTTCGTATCAGTTCTGGTTTGTTTCCGATAACCAGGTCATTGATTGTCGCATCGGTCAGCGTTTTTTTAAGATCTGACCGGAGACGTTCCATATCGTGATGAACAGGACAGGGATGATCCGGGTCACATTTCCTTAATCCCAGGGCACACATGGAAAACTGTTCCAGGCCCTCAGTAACTTCCAGCACTTTTATAAGAGGTATTGATAAAGTATCCTGGTTAATGGAAAATCCTCCATAAGGCCCTTTGGTAGAATCGAGGATCTTTTCCTTCACGATCTTATTCATGATCTTTCCCAAAAAATGTTTGGGCACGGATAAACGTTCCGCTATCTCATCGATCTGCACTCTTTTCTTTTCATCACTCATCAGTGCCACGTACAAAATGCCACGAACGGCATATCCAAATGATTTTGTAAAAAACATATGTAACAAAATAAAATCATCCAACTGCTCTCCGTACTGATAAATATCATTCGGGAATATGATAATAATCAAAGCAGGCCGGTCTGCAGCAGAATATTTTCATCTTTCAGAATTCACAAAAGACAAGTAGGTCTCTTATGAACCAGAATTATCCAACCAACTGAATAGTCAATTGAAATGAAAATTTTGATCTTCCTGGCATTATTCGTCACCTATATTATTTACAGTGTCGTCGTTTATACAAGGGGAACTGAAAACAATCTTGCCTTTTCCCAAACCGAATGGGAGCAGATCAACCATGGAAAATTATTATTTCAGCAATATAACTGCACAGCCTGCCATCAACTGTATGGCCTGGGCGGATACCTCGGCCCGGAATTGACCACTGCATACAGTGATGTGCACCGCGGGGAATCCTATATAAAAGCCTTTTTAAAAAATGGTGGCATCCGGATGCCCAACTTCCATTTCAGCGAAGAAGACATCAAGGCACTTATCAGCTATTTAAAATATGTGGATGCCGCTGCTATTACCTATAAAAAGGATCAATTGCAATGAAAAAAAACGGCTACCATATTTTTTCTTATGCTGCCAGCAACAAAGCTGCTAAAGCATTTTTGTTGCTGGCATTGAGTTATTTACTGATCGGACTTTTATTCGGCGTCCTGGGCGGAATGCAATACATTCTTCCCGATTTTTTAAAAGATCGTCTGTCCTTTCAAAAAACAAGGCCCCTCCATGTATACCTGGTGATCAGCTGGATCTTCACAGCGGCACAGGCAGGTATTTATTATTACTTGCCGGTAGTTTCAAAAAGATCTATTTATTGGCCGAATGGTATCTGGTTGCATTTTGCCATGCAATGCATCAATTCGCTCATCATCATTACAGGATTCTTCGCAGGATATTTTGGCGGCAGAGAATATTTAGAGTTCCCGCCACTTTTGGGAGCATTTATCTTTCTGTCATGGATCCCATTTGCTATTAATTTTTTTGCCACTTTAAAACCTAACTATAAAACCGCACCGGTTTATGTCTGGATGTGGTCCACGGGCATCTTGTTTTTCTTTATCACTTTATCTGAATCGTATCTCTGGTTATTTGACTTTTTCAGGAACAATATTGTTCGTGATATCACCGTGCAGTGGAAAGCACTGGGCTCTATGGTAGGAAGCTGGAACATGCTGGTGTATGGAACAGGCATATATATAATGGAGCAAATGAGCGGCAATGAAAAAACAGCCCGTTCTCCTTTAAGTTTCTTTTTTTATTTTTTAGGACTAACAAACCTCATGTTCAATTGGGGACATCACACATATATTGTTCCTGCAGCGCCGTGGGTAAAAACAGTGGCATACAGTATCAGCATGACCGAACTGCTGCTCTTCGGTTACATCATCATTCAATGGAAAAAAACACTAACCGTTGCCCGTAAAAATTATCATGAGCTTCCATATCGTTTTCTTTCTTTCGCTGACATATGGATTTTCCTGAACCTGGCATTAGCGATTATTATTTCGGTACCTGCATGGAATTCCTTCACGCATGGCACACATGTTACCGTAGCACATGCGATGGGAGCTACTATCGGTATCAATACCATGCTGCTAATGGCGTCAGTATTCTTTATCATGAAAAAAGAAAATGCTTTCGCATTTCAGCAACACAAAAAATGGATCAGCCGTGGCAGCTATATTACCAACATTTCACTTTTATTGTTCTGGTCATCATTACTGGCCAGCGGTATCATAAAGATCAGCGGTATTCAGCATAATGAAACGTTTTACTATATTATGCAAAAAAGTCAGCCTTATTTTCAAATGTTTGCATATAGTGGTGTCTTTATATTTCTCGGTTTGGGAATTTTAATTGTAACATCCTATAAAATTGCTGCCCGAAAAAGACACCCGGATCCCGTTATTGTAAGCAACCCGATTGCTGTTTCAACAGCCACCATCATCGATATAAACGGTTAACCCATCCTATAAAGACCTTTTAGTCCGTTTTTCTCCGGTACAAATTGACCATTCTCACAGTATCGGATGACAAATATCATTTAGCGCAACGGTACCCACCGCTACATTTGTTCACCGTATTGTGCATCTTTAATCAAAAAGGCAAATTTCGTTCTCGTCGCCTGACGAGAGATCGTTGGTTTTCGTTTCAATCGAAGCCCCCCGACTCATCGGGGGGCTTATCATTTTCAGTGATGGAAATCAGATATCCAAATGATATTACTCATCAGATAAACAGGGAGAGAAAAACAATTTTGATCTTCCTTTCAAACATTATTCATCATTGAAAGAAGTTTTGGTCAAAGAAGCGAAGCCAACCGGGAAGACCGCCGTTGAATGTTACCATTGCGGCGAGCCATGTGATACTTCTATTTCCACCGATAACAAGTATTTCTGTTGTGACGGATGCAAATTTGTGTACCAGTTATTGCAGGAAAATGGCCTTTGTAATTATTATGAGCTGAGCAAAAAACCCGGTATCAAAGTAAAAGGCAGGTTCAGTTCCGAAAAATTCGCTTACCTCGACAATGAAGAAGTAAAACACAAATTACTTCGCTTTCATGACAGTAATCAAAGCCATGTGAATTTTTACCTGCCTCAAATGCATTGTGCTTCCTGCATCTGGCTCCTGGAAAATTTGCATACTATTGATTCGGGCATTTTGTTTTCAAAAACCAATTTTCAGCAAAAGAATATTTTTATTGTTTTCGATCCGGGAAAGATATCCCTGAGAAAAGTGGTGGAATTACTCGCCTTCATCGGCTATGAGCCCTACATCAGCCTGGAGGAAGGAGAAAAAAAGCCGGGCCGACGGCTGGACCGGAAAAAGATCTTCAGGATCGGCGTTGCAGGTTTTTGTTTCAGCAACATTATGATGCTAAGTTTCCCGGAATATTTTTCTTCGGGAAATATTGATCAACCCTATCTCTCAAAAGTTTTCAGCTTCCTGAATCTCGCTTTATCGCTCCCGGTATTTTTTTACAGTGCCAATGAGTTTTTTATTTCTGCATGGAAAGGTCTTCGGCAAAAATGGCTGAACATTGATGCACCTATTGCATTGGCCATATTGGTTACTTTTTCAAGAAGTGTATATGAAATTCTCAGCGGTAGCGGGCCTGGCTATCTGGATTCAATGAGTGGTATTGTATTCTTTATGCTGGTGGGTCGCTGGTTCCAGGATAAAACCTATGATAGTTTTTCTTTCGACAGGGATTACAAATCGTATTTCCCATTGGGAGTTACTGTTTTGAAAAAAGGAAAAGAAGAAACGTCTACCATCAGCGCATTAAAAAAAGGAGATAGCATCCTAGTACGGCAAAACGAAATGATCCCGGCCGATGCGATCATCAAAAAAGGCGAAGGCAATATTGATTACAGTTTTGTATCCGGCGAAAACAATCCCGTGTTGAAAAGAAAAAACGATTTAGTATATGCAGGAGGCAAACAACTGGGCGCTGCGCTGGAAATGGAAGTCGTTCACCCGGTTGAACAAAGTTATATCACACAGCTTTGGAACAATGACGTCTTTACTCAGCAAAAAAATAAAGACCGTTCTTTCGTTCATCCCTGGAGCCGGTATTTCACACTGGCATTATTTATTGTTGCAGCGGGTGCTGCTTTATACTGGGCTTTTAATGATCCGTCAAAAATCGCAGTAGCAGTAACGGCTTCCCTGATCGTTGCTTGCCCCTGCTCATTATTGTTGTCTGCCACGTTTACCTACGGAAATATGCTCCGTCATTTCGGAAAAAATAAATTTTATCTCAAGAATGCATCAGTGATCGAATCGTTAAGCAAGGTGAACAATATTGTTTTTGATAAAACAGGAACACTGACTCATTCAGCACAGGCGAATATCCGCTACGAAGGAGCAACACTGGGTGAAGAGGATCTCAATATGATCTATTCACTGGCTAAAGAATCAGTTCATCCGTTAAGCCAAATGATACGGCAGGAACTGCTGCAAAATTTTTCAGTTCGATCAATGCCTGTATCGGTTTTCCAGGAAAGGGCCGGGAAAGGAATTATTGGATGGGTGAATGAAAATAAGATACAGATGGGTTCGAAGAATTTTATTGAAGACAATGGCAAATCATCCGGCCAGCAATCCGGCAGCGAAGTATATGTTTCAATTAATGGAATTAAAAAAGGAGTTTTTAAGATCAGTAACCAATACCGGGAAGGCATCGAAGCAATGATTCATTCAATTCCTGAAAAAAAATATCGGATCCATGTTTTATCAGGAGATAATGCCGCTGAAAAGAACACCCTGGAATCCATTTTGGGAAACCAGGCTTCTATCCTTTTTCATCAATCCCCGCAGGATAAACTGAATTATATTAAGAAATTAAAAATGGAAAATGCAAAAGTTGTTATGCTTGGCGATGGCTTGAATGATGCTGGCGCATTAAAGCAAAGTGATGTGGGAATAGCAGTCAGCGAAAATACCAGCCAGTTCACTCCTGCCTGTGATGGAATACTCGATAGTAAAGAAGTTTATAAGTTGAACCGGTTCATTCAATATGCCCGCTCGGGAAAGAAAGTGATCACGTGGAGTTTTATTATTTCCATCTTGTACAATATCGCAGGATTAAGTTTTGCGGTGCAGGGGCGTTTATCGCCGCTTGTTGCTGCCATACTGATGCCGGCAAGCACCATCAGTATCGTAATGTTTGTGACGGTAGCTACAACGTTTTTAGCGAAGCGGAACAAACTATAAAAGACATCCAAGGGATATATCCGGATATGATAAAGCTGAAAATAAAATCATTGATAATGCTCATAAAATCGATTGAGAAAAATCAGTGCCTTCGGCAAAATCAAAAGATACTTTTGTCCAAATTAATAACCAGCGAATGAGTGTACTTATTCTTCTCATAGCATTCAGCATATTAATAGCAGGTGGATTTCTTGCTGCATTCATATGGTCTGTCAAAAAAGGACAGTTTGATGATGATTACACTCCATCGGTGAGAATATTAATGGAAGATGGGCCAAAAACAACTGAAACACCAAAACCATCGGAACAGATCACTGATAAATAAATGATATGCCCGGTGATGATTGAATTACCAGGCTAACTAACCAAAACAAAAAAATAAATTTCATGCAAGCACTGGAAAAATTTCAGTATGACAACAAGATCGTCCGCAACTTCGCTTATGCCACTATCATTTGGGGCATTGTAGGCATGTTGGTGGGACTATGGGTAGCTCTTGAATTAGTTTTTCCGAGAGCATTGAACGTTCAGCCCTTTTTTAATTTCGGACGGCTTCGTCCATTGCACACCAATGCTGTCATTTTCGCATTTGTAGGCAATGGTATTTTCACAGGTGTTTATTATTCATTGCAGCGATTGCTGAAGACCAGAATGGCAAGCGATGTTTTGAGTCGCATCCATTTCTGGGGATGGCAGCTCATCATTGTTGCTGCGGCGTTGACATTGCCATTAGGAATGACCACCGGAAAAGAATACGCCGAGTTGGAATGGCCGATCGACATCGCTATCACCATTATCTGGGTGGTGTTCGGATGGAACATGTTTGCCACTATTCTGAAAAGAAGAGAAAGGCATTTGTACGTTGCCATCTGGTTTTACATCGCCACATTTGTTACCGTTGCTGTGCTGCATATTGTGAATTCATTTGAATTGCCCGTAAGTTGGTTCAGGAGTTATTCATGGTATGCCGGAGTGCAGGATGCGTTGGTACAATGGTGGTACGGCCACAACGCTGTAGCCTTCTTCCTGACCACACCTTACCTCGGTTTGATGTATTATTATTTACCAAAAGCGGCAAATCGCCCGGTATTCTCATACAAACTTTCCATCATTCACTTCTGGGCTTTGATTTTTTTATACATCTGGGCCGGCCCGCATCACCTGCTTTATTCAGCATTGCCCAACTGGGCGCAATCACTCGGAATCGTTTTCTCCTTCATGCTGATCTTCCCAAGCTGGGGCGGAATGATCAACGGATTGCTGACGCTTCGTGGTGCCTGGGATAAAGTAAGAGAAGATGTAGTGCTCAAATTTCTGGTCGTTGCCGTAACTGCTTATGGTATGGCAACTTTTGAAGGGCCAATGCTTTCATTAAAAACAGTAAATGCGATCAGCCACTTTACAGACTGGACCATTGCCCACGTACACGTCGGTGGTTTGGGATGGAATGGTATGCTGACTTTTGGAATGCTGTACTGGCTGATACCACGAATTTTTAAAACAGATCTCTATTCAAAAAAACTGGCCAATGCACATTTCTGGGTAGCCACACTTGGAATTATTTTTTACGCAGTGCCGATGTACTGGGCCGGTTTTACACAAGCAGCCATGTGGAAACAATTCACTCCCGATGGCAGATTAGCTTATCCGCAGTTTGTTGAAACCGTAACATACCTGAGACCATTTTATGCCACCCGTGCATTTGGCGGATCATTGTTCCTCATCGGTGCTTTGATGATGATGTATAATTTATTTATGACAATAAAAAAAGGAAAACTGGTGGCTAATGAAGATGCTGAAGCTCCTGCATTGGAAAAAGCCTATGCTGTTCATACCGGGGAGCACTGGCATCGCCGCATTGAAAGAAAACCAATTCCTTTCCTGATCCTTGCACTTGTAGTAATTCTTATTGGAGGAATCATTGAAATCGTGCCCACCTTTTTAATTAAATCAAATATCCCAACCATTGCAAGTGTGAAACCTTATACACCACTTGAATTGCAGGGACGGGATATTTATCGCAGAGAAGGTTGTTACACTTGTCATTCTCAGATGATCCGGCCCTTCCGGTCAGAAACAGAACGCTATGGCGAATATTCAAAAGCCGGAGAGTTTGTTTATGATCATCCCTTCCAATGGGGATCTAAAAGGATCGGACCCGACCTGGCGAGAGAAGGGACATTGAAATTAAAAAAATCTGATTCCTGGCATTTTAATCACCTGGATGATCCTCAGGCCATCACTCCTGGTTCTGTGATGCCGTCTTATTCTTTCCTTTTGGAAAATTCATTGGACACGGCAAGCACTCCAACAAAGATCAATGCAATGCGTACGCTGGGTGTGCCATATCCAAAAGGATATGAAAATACCGCTAACAAAGATCTGATGGTGCAGGAAGATATGATCCGTGCCAATCTTCTTAAAGATAGTATCAGGGTAAAACCGAATGTAGAAGTGCTGGCGCTGATCGCATACCTGCAACGTCTCGGAACGGATATTGAAAAAAAATAAACCCGATAGCAGAAAAAAAATAATACTATGTTCAAATTCATTAAACAATATGCAGAAACAATGGATCGGGTAGATATCTATCCGATCATTTCCCTGCTGATCTTCTTTGTGTTTTTTATTGTGATGCTGTATTTCGTAAAAAAGATGGACAAATCAAAAGTGAGCGATATCAGTAAGCTTCCTTTGGAAAATGATGATGAACATGCTGAAATAATTAACCAAAACAATTTAAAACAGGCTTGATCATGAGAAATAATTTGTTCAAACGATTCTTAAGTACCGTCCTTGTCTTATTGGTTTTTTCATTTGCTGCATCGGCACAATCAAAAATCAGTCTTCCAACAGGCGGGCTGAAGTATTTTTTTTACAGCGCTCTGGGGTTTTTGATTCTTGTAATTGCACTTACAATATATTTTGTAAGACAAAAAAATAAATACCAGCGGGAGGCGATATTAAAGACCGGCAAGCCAAAAGAACGGTCTCGCTTTCGTCAATGGTGGAGCAATCTTGATAAAAGATTTTTTACCAAAGCTGCTCCATTGGAAAAAGAAGCCGATGTGTTGCTGGATCACGATTATGATGGCATCAAGGAACTGGACAATGCCTTACCGCCCTGGTGGAAATGGGGGTTTTATTTAACCATAGGCGTTGCTGTGATTTATTTATTACGTTTCCATGTTTTTAAAACCGGACCTACACCGGAACAGGAATACAACACAGAAATGCAGATCGCTGCGACAAAAATGGAAGCCTTTAAAAGTAAGAATAAGGAATTGATCGATGAGACGAACGTGACTGTGGCTGATGCTGCAGGCATTGCTGAAGGAAAGAAAATTTTTTCGGGAACCTGTTTTCCATGCCATGGCGCTCACGGGGAAGGCGGAATCGGACCCAACCTCACTGATCAATATTGGCTCCATGGTGGTACTATCCATGATGTATTTAAAACGATAACATATGGAGTGCCTGATAAAGGAATGCAGGCTTGGGGAAAAACATTTTCGCCAACGGAGATCAGGGACCTGGCAAGTTTTGTTTTATCACTGCAGGGAACCAATCCCCCCAATGCAAAAGCGCCGCAGGGTGATTTGTTTACTCCCGGAAAAGCTACAGATAGCACTGCAGCAAAAAAAGATTCGGTGAATATTAAACCGGCAAAATAAAAGCTACATTTCAAAAAAAAGGATCATGGAAGAGAAGGATTTTTCAGCCATAGCAGAAGAGAAGAAAGAGCACATGGATCAGAGCTTTCGTGATTCTGTTGCAACCATCAGCAAACAGGGAAACCGGAATTTTATTTTTCCCAAAAAACCGAAAGGCCGATTATATAATCTCAGAACGATAGCTTCTATTATTTATCTCATCGTTTTTTTTTCGCTGCCTTTCATAAAAGTCGGAGATGAGCCGCTATTTATGTTCAATGTGTTGCAACGCAAATTCATTTTTTTCGGGCAGGTATTCTGGCCACAGGACTTTTTCATTTTTGCTCTTGGCCTGCTTGCTTTCATGGTATTTATCATTTTATTCACTGTAGTATTTGGCCGGGTATTTTGCGGATGGGCCTGCCCGCAAACCATTTTTATGGAAATGGTTTTTCGGAAAATTGAATACTGGCTGGATGGTGATTACAACAAACAACGCAAGTTGAAAGAAATGCCATGGAACGCTTATAAGATACGTAAGCGTCTTACCAAGATGGCGGTATTCTATTTTGTTTCCTTCATCATTGCAAATTTCTTTTTGGCTTACATAATAGGAATGGATGAAGTGTTGGCAATGGTACGGGAAGGAATTGCTGCCAATATCGGAACTTTTATTTCACTGCTCGGATTTACTACTGTTTTCTTTTTTGTGTATTACTGGTTCCGGGAGCAGGTATGCATTGTGGTTTGTCCTTACGGAAGATTGCAAGGAGTATTGCTGGATAAAAAATCAATTGTAGTAGCTTATGATTATGTGCGTGGCGAACCGAGAGGTAAAATTAAAAAAGAAAAGGAAGGCAAATGGGATACCGGCGACTGTGTAGATTGCGCTGCTTGCGTAAGAGTTTGTCCAACCGGAATTGATATCCGTAATGGTACACAGCTGGAATGTATTAATTGTACCGCCTGCATCGATGCCTGTGATGATATTATGGATAAAGTAGGCCGTCCCCGTGGATTGATCCGTTATGAGTCAGAAGAAAACATTGCACACAGCAAAAAAACAAAATTCAACTGGCGCATCGCTGCGTATTCATTTGTATTGCTGCTACTGACTGGTGCGTTGGCTGTGATGCTCGTTACCAGGGAAGACGTGGATGCAAGGATCTTAAGAACCGCCGGCCAAATGTATCAGAGTTTGCCTGATGGAAGGGTAGCTAATCTTTATAATATCAAACTGGCGAATAAAACCCGGAAAGATATTCCGGTAAGCCTGAAACTGGAAAATATAAAAGGCGAAATCGAAGTGATAGCAAAAGATATGACGGTGCCAAAAGAATCGTATTTCCAATCACCATTTATTGTAAAGATCGACAGGCAACTGATCGAAAAAAGAAAAACGCCTATCACACTGGGTATTTATGAAGGCAATAAAAAAATAAAGACTATATCCACTACCTTTTTGGGACCTGGATACTAAAACAAATTAATATGAAAATAAACTGGGGGCATAAGATCGCTTTTGTATATCTCGCTTTTGTAGGAGGCATTGTTTTCCTGGTCATTAAAGCCAGCGGCGAGAAGTTTGACCTGGTCACTAAAGACTACTATGGTGAAGAACTGAAATACCAACAGGTCATTGATGAATCTTCAAATACCGCCAGGCTTTCTGCACCGGTCACTATTAGTAAAAACAATGGAGCACTGACCATTCATTTTCCTGAAGAAATGAGAGGAAAGGAAAAAGAAATTGATTTTTATCTGTACTATCCTGCAGACGCATCCAAAGATTTCAGAAGATCATTGAACAGTGACCAACAGGAGATCATCCAATCATTACCTAAAACTATTTCCGGAAACTATGACCTGAAACTATCCTGGAGAACTGATAGTTTGAAATATTATTATGAACAAAAGATAACTTTTTGATGAATAGCGCCATTGAAACAAAAAACAAGATGAAAAGACAGACCATTATTGCCCTGGCCGGGATCCTGATACTTGCAGGTGCTTTTATTTTTCAAAACGGATCGTTTGAAAGTTCTTCGCCGGTAGTTCTGTTAATTCTTGCCACAAGCGGATTGCTCTTGTCTTTAAAATTCAAACTCCCCGGAGGAATTTTTCTGTTTTTCGGTGGCCTGTCTTTGGCAGTATATCCGTTATTATTTTATTCCTCTTACTGGTTGTTACCCGGGGGAATTCTTTCCGGCTATTCGGGATTGATGGTATTAATAAACTGGTGGCAGCAAAGCGAAAATTAAAATTTATGACGGTCAGTATTGAAGTCATAGCATCTGCTTTTATAATGGGCTTTGCCGGAAGTCTGCATTGCGTAGGCATGTGTGGTCCCCTTGCTTTATCATTACCGGTTGTACACAACAATAACCTTTCAAGAATTACAGGAGCTGTAATTTATAATAGTGGAAGAATTGTATCATACACCACATTAGGATTGATCTTTGGGTCGTTGGGCGGACTCATCATTGCACCAAAATGGCAAAGCGGTTTATCACTGGCATTAGGAGTTGTTATTCTTCTTTATTTGCTTATACCTAAAAGATATTTTCATTTATTTCCATCAAATAAATTCAATAAACCGTTTCTATTACTCAGGCAGCAACTGGGAAAATTATTTCGTTCAGAAAAACAAAGCTCCTTATTTGCTATTGGTATTTTGAATGGGCTTCTTCCCTGCGGGTTGGTTTACCTGGCCCTTTCTTCTTCTGTGATTTCAGCAAGTTCGATGAACGGAGGAATGTTCATGTTATTCTTCGGT
Source organism: Chitinophagaceae bacterium (assembly GCA_035545755.1). Lineage (GTDB taxonomy): Bacteria > Bacteroidota > Bacteroidia > Chitinophagales > Chitinophagaceae > UTBCD1. The sequence goes on from DASZXQ010000224.1 coordinate 15,756, forward strand.
CTCGGCACTTTTCCGGCAATGTTTATCACCGTGGTCATGAGCAATTACATTAATCAAACCATTCGGTTAAAATTACGCAAAGCAGTTCCTGCACTATTGTTCGTTATGGCAACTTTATTGATCTTACGTGGAATGGAATTGGGAATTCCGTTTGTCAGCCCATCGTTTGTTCACGGAAATGCCGGAGCAGTTTCTTGTCATTGACAATCGTTCAATCACAATTAATTTGATCCATCAGTTATCTTTGCGGCATGCATATTGATATCCTCACTGTTTTACCGGAATTATTGGAAAGTCCTTTTCAACACAGCATCCTCAAAAGAGCACAGGAAAAAGGTTTGCTCAAGGTGCAAGTGCATCATCTGCGCAAATGGGCAGTGAATGAATATGGACAGGTGGACGATTATCAATACGGGGGCGGAGCTGGTATGGTGATGATGTGTGAGCCGTTGGCAAAAGCTATTGAAGAATTGTCAAAAGATAAAAGATATGATGAGATAATTTATTTGACTCCGGACGGAGAGAAGCTGGAACAAAAAATTGCCAATACACTTTCCCTGGAAGAAAATTTATTATTGATCTGTGGACATTACAAAGGTATTGATGAAAGAATACGGGAACATTTTATAACCAAAGAAATTTCCATTGGTGACTATGTATTAAGCGGTGGTGAATTAGCGGCTGCAGTATTAGTGGATGCTATCGGAAGGATCATTCCCGGCGTATTAAACGACGAAACATCTGCGTTAGTTGATTCTTTCCAGGATAATTTATTGGCTCCACCTGTTTATACAAGGCCGGAAGACTTTCGTGGATGGAAAGTGCCGGAGGTTTTATTAAGCGGCGATCACAAAAAAATTGAAGAATGGAGAATGGAACAATCTTTAAAAAGAACCAATGACCGAAGACCTGATCTGCAGAAAGAATAATTATTACCCGTCAATACAAAGGGCTCTTCAATTTTTCTTTTTTGTGACGCTGTGTTGCGATCTTTCCTGATACATACCCGATGGCAAGTCCCAATGGAAAATCGCTGGCCCAATGTACTTTATTATTCATCATAGACCAGCCAGTCAATCCTGTCAAAATATATCCTACAGGCCTGATCCATTTTATTTCCGGGTAATCGTTTGCCAGAACAGTTACCGTTGCCATCATCGTTGCAAGATGTCCGGATGGAAATGCATCATAATTGGTTGTGTGATGCTGGTATTGTGAAAAAGAAGGGAAGAAATGCCACATGCCTCCAGGCACCCTGGCTCTATATGGAGCTTGTCTTCCGGTAATTCTTTTTAACGCTTGCACTGTGATGCCCATGCTCAAAAAAGCTTCTGTAAGATCGCTGGCAGTTTGTAGTGCCCTGTTATTATTTGATATTTTTCCATAGAGATAAAAACCTCCGGCGATCAGCATCGTAGTTGATCCTTCTCCTAACTGGTAGAAACCGGAATTAAGGTTATCGGGCCATTTTAAAATTGGCTGATGATGCACCTCTAACTGATCAAATTCGATCACAGATTTTAAATGCATATGCTGGCTGGTTCGTCCCACTGCATTCATTATAGGCTGATCAAAATGCATCAGCAAAGCTGTAGCTCCGGCAATTCCGAGATCAGCTTTGAGGTTTTGCCTTTGAAAAGGCGTTTTTAGTATATGAAATATATCTCCGGGAACATTGGTGATAAAAGAAAATAGCCGGGGCTTAGTATAAACCGTTGCAGATACTTGCCTGCTGCCAGCTGCAAGCGAATCAGGATTTTGTTGCGCTGCAACAGTATTGAATAAAACAATACTGATACAGCAGAGGAATTTGCAGGGGGTTAGTAACAACCTCATAATACGATCAAGATAGGAATTTAGTTAATCTGATACAAAAAAGGGCCCCGCTAAGAATAGCGGGGCGTCACCCTTAACCATACGAAACCAAGAAGTTTATCTTTAAAAGAGCGATTTATTTTGCAACAGCCGACTCTGGTATACCGTTTTTATTGATGAAGACAACATTTCCTGTTCTGTTCAGAGAGCCCCATCCTTGCCCTTCTCCTTTTATGGCTCTCGAAATAGACCTGAATAATATTACATACATCAACAAACGATAAACAAATCGCTGAGGTATCAACCAGATCAGCCGGTATAATTTTTCTTTTTCAAATGCAAAAGCTAAAACAGAAACCAATACATCTACCAAAAGGAACATTCCGTAATACAATAAAATTTTATGAAGGCTTTCGGGATGATTCCAGAACCAATAAATACTTAAAAAGAAAATCAGGTCCGCTACAGGTGCCAATATGGGAATAATGATCTGGAACAATAATATGTTAGGAAGTGACACCATGCCCAACGACTTATATTTCGGATTAAAACAAGCATCCCGGTTTTTCCAAAAACTTTGCATCACGCCGTAACTCCAGCGGAAACGCTGCCTCATGAATTGTTTTAAAGTTTCCGGCGCTTCTGTCATTGCTATAGCGTCAGGACAATTACGTACTACGCCGCCGTTACGAAGCATTCTCATAGTTAGATCACAATCTTCTGCCAGCGTATCAGTCATAAACCCACCAGCTTCTTCAATTGCCGATTTCCGGAAAGTACCGATCGCACCGGGTATTACTGAGATACAATTGAGATAATCAAATGCTCTGCGGTCAAAATTCTGCGCCGTGGTATATTCAATAGATTGCCACCGGGTAAGAATATTTCTTGGATTACCCACTTTTACATTGCCTGCTACAGCTACTACTTTAGGATCGTTGAAATATTTCATCATTTGCCGAATCGCATCAGGCATCAGCTGCGTATCAGCATCAATGCACACTACATAATCGGCGGAACAATGAGCAATTCCAAAATTCAAAGCAGATGCTTTGCCACCGTTGGATTTCGTGAATATTTTCACCCGGGGATGATCGCCAAAAACTTTTGAAACCACTCCGTAGGTATTATCCTTTGATCCATCATCAACAAAAATAATTTCTAAACCAGGATAATCCTGCAGTAAAAGATTCTTTACCGTTTTTACCGCATTCACTTCTTCATTATATGCAGGAACAATAATGCTTACTTTATTGCTTAATGATTCTTTTAGCAACAATTTCTCTTTTTTAGACCTGCGATACTCCAGGATCGCCATTACTGTAAGGAAAAAAATCCTTGCCAAACCTAAAACTATTGCCACCCAGAATGCAGCAAAGAGAAATCGTACAAACCAATAAACGAAGGTGGTTACCACTCCATTCATTTTCACAAGATCATTATGCACCGGGGGCATGATCGCATCTTTAGGAAGTTTAAGAAGGTTGGCAATCGTGGTAAATTGTACTCCTTTATTTTTAAAGTAGTCAATGACCCGTGGTAATGCTTCTATCGTTGCCTCCCTGTCGCCGCCGGCATCATGAAAAAGAATGATGCCTTTATCAGGATGAGCCTCGTATTGGTGAATGACACTATTATATATGCTATCGGCCGTCATGCCGGGCTTCCAGTCATTTGGATCAATGCTTTCTCCCACCGTATAATAGCCCTTTTGCTTGCTGATCATTAATGGCTTCAATTCTTCTGCTTTGGTGGGTTGTGCATCGGCATTATAAGGTGCCCTGAACAAAATGGTGCTTCTGCCTGTTGCTGCTTCGATCAACAAACGAGTGGCTTCCATTTCAGTTTCTGCACGGCCCTCACTCACCGCAGCAATGTTTGGATGCGTGAATGTGTGATTACCGATCTCAAAACCATCTTTGTAAATTCTTTTCAATAATGGTAAATGCGCTTCAGCGTTCATTCCAATTACAAAAAATGCAGCAGGCACCTGCTCCTTTTCTAAAATGTCAAGAATGCGTGGCGTGTATTCAGGATCGGGTCCATCATCAAAAGTCAAAATCACCTGGTTATGTACCTGTCCGAAGCATTTTATAAAATACCTTGTTGGCAACTGGCGATAGGTCTCTTCACTTACCAGGTTTTCTGTATCATCTTTTTCAATATCAATAATACCTTTTTGCGGATCATTTTTTACATCCAGTATCTCACCATTCCCTTTAAAATCCGGCTTGTCAGTTTGCATATCAATGCTGCCGAGTGCGGAAAAATCAAATGGCGTTTTTTTCAAAGCCTCATCACTAAGGTCCCTGCTGTAAAAATCCCAGATACGTTCATCTTCCGAGCCCAATCTCCATAACGCCACTCCGGCTGTACTGTATTCATCTGCAAAACGCATGGTGTTGAAATTACCGCCGGCATCAATGAACGAAACAGTGTGATGTATTTTATTATAGTCAGTGTATTCAAAAGAACAATTGTAAGAGTCGTTGTCAAAATCTATTGTAGCGTTGAATTCCTTGGCAAGGGATAATGCCTGCTGATAAGTCACCGTTTCAGCGTCGCTTCCATCGGGCCAGTCGTACCCGTAGGCTGCCATACACAAAACGATTTTTTCTGAAGGAACATCTTTAGCGATTTTGTCCATCTCCTTTTCGATCCAGCGCTGTTCACTCACCGGGCCGGGAACACTACTCGTATAATGCTGATCATACGCCATGAAAAAAAGATAGTCGTCATATCGAGCCAACTGATTCACATGAAAATCCTCGTTGTCCGGCATGACATCCTGGGTCAATAAAAGACCATTTTTATGAAGCGAATCACTCAACTCTTTCTGAAAGGCATCCATTGCGTCAATGGTTCTTTCATTTTTAAATTCTTCAAAGTCAATATTGATCCCCTGGAATTGATTCGCTTTTAATGTTACGAGAAGTTGTTTAAGAAGTTTTTCCCTTTTGCTCTTATTAAGTAATAATTTAGATAACAGGTCAGGATCAAAAGTACCGTCATGATCGTTCAGGTTCACATTGCTCAGCATCGGAAGAATCTTGACGTTATTCTGCTTCATCAAGACTAAACCATCCGGATCAATATTAGTGATCAACGTATCTGTAGCTGCATCAATAAAAAACCATTCCGGCATTATCGTATTCAGTTCAGAGATATGATCCTGAAGCGAGAAAAACGCCTGAGGATCCCAATCCACATAAAATGCCGCACGAATGCGGGATGTTCTTTTTTTCTTAAAATCAGCTACTCTCTTTTTTTCTGCAGCAGCCAGCAAGCTATTTTGTTGTTTTACTTTCAAAAAAGCATCGATGCCACCTTTATATTTTTTTGCTTCCTGCTTTGTAAATCCTTTCGGATGTGTAGGATCAATTTTGGTAAAATCAGTCTTTGATAAACCAGGCAATAATGGTTTAGGATCTTTTGCCAAAGTGATCCACACTATTGGCACCATTAATAAAATAAAAAATAAGGTTACTCTGCCAATCCATTTAAAAGTAATCCAGCGAAGCCTGGATGAGGTTTGAAATATCTGTCTTTGAGGGCTCATGATTTCGTTAGGTTGCGTAAAAATAGACAAGCATCATTCCTATTGATGTTATCCGGTGGTTAATAGCAGTTAAGTGCTGGTTAATAATGAAAACAAAGCACTTACAAGCAAATCAAATTACGGTTTCCACAAACGATTGCTTGATTTCTTCACGTTGAGGAACTGATTTAGATTATTTGAGGAAATTGCAAAAACTAATATCATTACCATGAACTCTAACCGCAGGAAATTTATACGCAATCTAACTATTGGCGCCGGTGCCTTATCGGTCAGTCTTCCGGCCCTGGCGGCGGTCAAAAAAGACGAAACCGACCGGTTTGAATTAAATGATTCCGGCCCACAGCACTTTAATATGTGCGGCTATGCAGCTCCTAAAATAGAAACGGTTCGGATTGGCATTGTAGGGCTTGGCATGCGTGGCTCCGGAGCAGTGGAACGGTTAAGTTATATTGACGGCGTAGAGATCGTTGCTCTATGTGATAAATATCCGGATCGTGTGGCAAGGGCGCAGAAAACCCTGGAGCGGATGCAACGACCGAAAGCCAAAGAATTCAGTGGAGAAGAAGGATATAAAGCTCTATGCGAAAGTAATGATATCGATCTCGTATATACACCTACACCCTGGGCTTTGCATACACCTATTGCAGTTTATGCTATGAAAAATGGGAAACATGCAGCTACAGAAGTAGATGCCGGAAAAACCATTGATCAATGCTGGGAACTGGTAGAAACATCTGAAAACACCAGGAAGCATATGATGATGCTGGAGAATTGCTGTTACGATTTTTTTGAACTGCTTACACTGAATATGGTCCGCAATGGCTTGTTTGGTGAGTTGATCCATGCAGAAGGCGCTTATCTCCACAATCTTTCACGAGATTATTTGTTCAACAAAAACGCTTACGCTGATATGTGGCGATTAAAAGAAAATATCGGAAAGAACGGGAACCTGTATCCAACGCATGGCCTTGGGCCCATCGCCCAATGCATGAATATAAACCGGGGTGATAAACTTGACTATCTCGTAAGCATGAGTACCAATGATTTTACATTGAATGACCTTGCAAAAGAAATGGCATCTAAAGATGATTTCTTTAAACCTTATGTTGACAAACCATACCGTGGCAATACCAACACAACATCTATCCGTACTCACAAAGGCAAGACCATTACCCTGATGCATGATGTTTCATCGTTACGGCCATATTCAAGAATTCATCTCGTAAGCGGCACTAAAGCTATCGCCCAAAAATATCCAGAACCTGAAAGAATTGCTTTTGGTGACAACTGGATCAAAGAGGAAGAATTAAAAGATCTCTATGAAAAATATTCCCCTCCCATTGTCAAACATATCGGGAATATTGCGAAAGATATCGGCGGTCATGGAGGAATGGATTTCATTATGGATTGGAGATTGATCGATTGCCTGAGAAATGGTTTGCCATTGGATCAAAATGTTTATGACGCTGCTACATGGAGCAGTATTTTTCATCTGAGCCAGATTTCCGTAGCAGGCAAATCAAAGCCAGTTGATTTTCCGGACTTCACAAGAGGCGCCTGGAAAACCAACACACCTCATGATCTGACACTAAATGGTGGAGCTACAACCGGTGTCCGCCAGGTAAACCACAATTAAAGATGTAAGCCTCTGCAAAGGAACAATTATAACTCTCTTTTACAGGCGTTCCGGCAATAAAAGAAATAAACAGTTTGTAAAGGGAATATATTATCTTCATGCCGATACAATTGGCGAATAATGGTTCCGGCGCTGATCGTATTTGAAACCTTTTAAAAACACACTACAAGCAGTTAATAATTTTCATGAAGGCCCTGACCACCATTACAGATCCGGTATATACCGGTAAAAGCAATTTCAGCTGGTACGAACAATTCTGGCTACGCTATATCAATGATAAACGAGATCTTCCTTTTATCCATCTGCTGACAGCTATTCACATTTTAGTAATTCCAATAGCGATCTTCCTTTATACTCCTGTTCTCCAAGGATGGCAATGGTGGGTATTATACATTCCTTATTTCTACATTTCCCAACTATATTTTAAAGGACGATTTGGGCTAATGCTTCATAATATCAGTCATCGCAAACTTTTCAAAAAACCTTATCAATGGATGAACACCTGGATCATCTGGGGCGTTTGTCCCTTTTTTGGCCATACGCCTGAAACGTATTTTGTTCATCACATGGCGATGCATCATGTAGAGAATAATATGCCCGATGATAGCAGCAGCACCCTGACTTATCAACGTGACAGTTTTGGAAATTTTATTCTTTATTATCTCAACTTTCTCATCCTGGGATTTCGGGAAACATTCCTGTATCTCTTCAGCCGCAAAAAAAAGAAGATGTATACAAGGCTCACCTTTGGTGAGTTGTCATTTTTCCTTTTTTGTGCGGCCATGTGTTTTGTGAATTTCAAGGCTACGCTTTGGATTTTTATTATTCCTTTCCTTTTTGCCCGTTTTGTAATGATGATCGGAAACTGGGCACAACATGCATTTGTAGACAGGAAGGACCCAGAAAATAATTATACCAATGCTATCACCTGTATCAACACTAATTATAATAAAGCATGCTGGAATGACGGCTATCATGTTACACACCATATTCGCCCCGCCGCACATTATACAGAAATGCCGATAGAGTTCATGAAGCAAAAAGATAAAATGGCCGAAGAAAGATCATTGGTATTTGATGGTATTCATTATCTGCACATATTTGTTTTCCTCGTCACCAAAAGATATGATAAATTGGCTAAGCACCTCGTTAATATTAATAACGTGTTCTCCAGCGATGAAGAAGCAATCGCTCTGATGAAAGAAAGAACCAAAAAGTTTAAGGATATCGAATTACGCCCATTTGTTTCAATGCAGCCTCGTTATAGCTAAGCCGAAATAGTCTCTAAATTATTTGTTCCTGGCTGATCTCAAGAAGTAGCAATTAGGTAGAATCTTATTGAGACCATTGATATTATCAGAATTGATTTTATCAATTCACCGGTAGTTAAAAAGAGTGCCGATTGTTTTTCTGTTTTTTTTAAGATGTGATCCACAGTAATAAAAAATAATAGAGTAGTATAAGCAGCAGGTTGATCAGAAAAGTCTTTTTCATAAGCTGGGATTAAAATAAAACGGCTGAATGTTGCTACCATTCAGCCGAAAATAATATGCCGGAGTTTCATTTTTCTTATAGGAAAATCACTTCGCTATTAACTTTTTTCCCGAATCCCCGACAGGTATTTTTCATTCGCCAGTTTGTTGAAAGCAGGCTTAACCACATAAATATTTTTCTATTAATCTCAAATAACGAGTTGACCTATAATGCATGATTGCTCTTCTAAAATGGCTCATCACTCATTATCAGTATCCATGTAGGAATTTTTGCTTTGAATACGGTGCCTGTTGCAGACATTCCTGTTGCTTCGAAATATTCATACAGGATAGCAGTTCTTCCTCTTGTTGCATCGGAAAAATAAACCGGTTCAATAGAGATCTCCCTGTATCTTGACACAGCAGCACTTTCATTCTTTTTATTAGTATTGAAGAAAGCGATCTTTCCGTAATAAGGTTTGGGATAATCAGGGTTCTTAATTATCACATCATAATTGGTATACTTATTCTTCTTAAAAGCTTTCATTGCATAATTGATCGTGGTGATCCTGGCCAGTTTACCATTCCATGTGGGTGAATTGGCCTCCAGACCAAGTGCCGACAAGTTGAAATATTCATTGTTTTTGATTACAATGTTTTTGCTTGGTATTTCCATGGTAAAATTTCCGGATAATTTATTTTTATCTATAGGAACTTTGAGAGAAACGCCACATGAATTCACCAAGGCTGTTATCACAACAATGAAAATGACCAGGCTGAGTTTCGATTTCATAACTGTATTATTTTAAAATATTTGTTGTTAAAAAATTGATCTTTATAATAGATGTTAGCTCCTTTGCTGCTTATATCCTGTCGGGTATATAAAAGAACCTTCCCATTCTTTGCTATAGAACATCTCGGGCCGATGCTTATGGCTCCATCCGAATTCCTGCTATCCGCATCACCGCTTTTATCCCGCTCGTCATCGTCACCACCTTTGTTTCGGTCATTATCATTGCCGTTGCTATTCCTGTCATTATCATCTCCATTCTTATTACGTTTATTTTTATTCCCCTTTTTATTGCGATATGCAATATCTCCGCCTTTGCTTCTTTCATCGCCGCTACCAGTTTTATTCCTGCCGTTATCATCGCCGTCTTTATTCCTATTGTTATTACCTCCTTTCTTTTTTCTGTTCCCAATATCACCATCATTATCCCTGTCATTGATATTACCATCCAGTAAACGGGTGATGCAATCGCTTCCTATTGAATACACCTTTTTATCCAATGTAACGAGCAAAGGCTTTCTTATACTGTCAGCGATAACTCTTAAGTTTTTTTCGTCTGTATAGTTTCCAATAAAAGAAAACTCCCGATCCTGGCTAAAAGAAGACAGGCTGACTGAAATAAAAATGATCAAGAAGAATTCTAATCGCATTGTCCTGATTTTATTTTGCAAAAATGTAAGGAGTAAAATAGATGAACAATTCCCCTTTCGGGGAATGGACTATAGTAATTTCATTTTATTCAATGCTTCAATCTTATTTTTCACCTGGAGTTTCCGGTAGATATTTTTTAAATGCATTTTGACGGTTTCAGGGCTCACATTTAATTGCGTGGCTATCTCATCGTATGTAAGGCCCATAGAAAGATATTCTATGACTTCTTTTTCCCGGCCCGTAAGTGTTCGTTTAGCTTTATCCTGTGAGGGGTTTTGCATAGTTGAAAATCTGTAAAAATGAAGACAGGAAAAACACAAAACAATTCCCATTTCGGGGGAATAGGACATTCATGCGGGTAGCTTGTTTGCGCAGGATTCTTTCAGAAACTTTGCTAAGAAAAAAAACAGAAATTTTATAATGTTCTTTTACCCGACCAAGTACCAGGTGTACCTCCGGTAGCAGTGGCAGAATATGTTCCCGAAATATTGTTATCATCTGCGCCGGAAATTGTGCCTTCTACAATAGAACCTCCCGGGCTGACGACAGCATTTATATGGTTATTGCTAACTGTTCCGGCTATCGTATAATTGTAAAGTTGTTGACTGTCATGAGCTATCCCTACTACCTCATTTCCTTTGATGGCAAGATTAAAGGCTCCTAATTCTCCACCTACCGCATTTTCTGCATAAGTGCCTTCAAAAACCTCTACTAACTCGGACGAAGATTCTTTTAGCACTGCAATGGCAGCAGCCGGATGACCACTTATAACAAGATTGCTTATTGCTGGATTAGCCCCATTTGCGGCCACTGAAAAGGTAAATGAATTAGCCCCGCTGATAAAATTGATAGAGGCTGGTTGATTTAACTGAATAGTTTGTGAAGAGGTGAAATTATATGTTATCCCATCTATTTTCAATGTTGCCGATACCGTATTGTCGTTATTAATATTGATGATTACATAGCCTGTGGAGCCTACAAATATGCCTTTGTAAATACCATAATTACTGTTATCATAGGTCGCTTTTGCAGTCGGAGTATTCTGCAAACCGTCGTTTTGAGAGTTATTATTTTTTGAACAGGTTACTATTAATAAACCAACGGCAATACAAATGATTGTTGACAGTATCAGTTTCATTTTATTTCTGTTTAATTTAGTGAATAAACTATATGAAGGCTCAAATTTGAAAACAAAAAAATGGATAAACAATTCCCCTTTCGGGGAATCAGTATGCCGTATTACTTACACTTTTCCATTTCTTTGTTGAATATTGTTTCAAATAAGCTTCTGTCTTTATCATCTGCATATTTTTTTTCAACTTCCAATGTAAAGGCGTCTGCTTTGTTCCATGCCTCTTCCAAATCTTTTTTTAATTTTTGATCCGAGGGGTTTTTATCTGATTTCCCCTGGAGCTGTAGTGCTGTGCAGGTATAGCCAGCAAGTTTTATTGCATCTGTATTTACAGAAAAAGAATTTTTATTTTCTGCTTGTTCATCATCCGAAAGAAAATCATACAAACCCAAACGATATCCATTACAGGTATAATCAATTTTTTTTGTACTAATCACTTTGAGTATACAAGAATGTATACCATCGGGATCAGACCATTTATACTCATTTGGTGCAACTCTTTTATAAAATTGTGTGCCGTTATCTACGCTATTAATAATATGATAAATCAGGCCTTCTTTCGTAACTGAGATATTTGCTTTGGACCCTTCACTAATCCACTCACCGCTTTGTATAATTATATCTATTTCATTATTCGCTGATTTGCGACGATATGTGTACTTTTCATCACTTAAAACCCCATTACGTTTATACCAAGTCTTTAGTTCGTTATTACCTGGAAATTCCAAATAAAGCTCATAGCCGTTTTGCTGTATTTGATCGGACATATAGACATTGTCGGATATTTGCTTATAAAAAGTATTAGACCCCTGCCATTCAACCATTATACCGCCATCAGCAAGGGCTATCTTGGTTATCTGATCATAATCATTTATATATTCACCACTGATATCTGCGTTATTAATTTGGGACTGATCTTTATCATCTTCACAATCTGGTTGATTGGGTTTGCCTTCTACAACATCGCACCCGGCAAAACAATTACTATTACAAGGCTTATCTCCAAAACAAACCCGGATAACTTTAGACCAATAGTTTGTAGAAGCGTTTTGATATAATTTCGCAGTGAATACATCTCCGCCATCCGTCCAAATTTCACCGGGCTTAAGCCTGCTGGTAACATCAAAACCATTGTCAGATTTTATATCCTCGCCAATAGAAAGTTTATAACTAAATGTGATCGGCTTATCATAATCATTTCTAAAACGAATGCCCCACAAGTATCCTTTTGCATTATTACTATAACCCCATGTTCTGACACTATAAAATAACCCCTTGAAGCATTTAACTTGTTGCCAGGAACTCCAATCCGAACCGTTTTGTGCCTGCAGTTGCATTACGATTAGTATAAAAAGGGGAAGAAAAAAAAAACTTAATTTTCATTTTTGTTTTTCCTTATTGATTAGAACAAAATTGAAATAGGGGGTAACTAAAAACAATTCCCCTTTCGGGGAATATTGCTGATAAAGTCCTGATCTCGCTCAATTAAAGTAACCGGAATTTGTTGATGGCTTCGATCTTATTTTGTACGTGGAGTTTTTGATAAATATTTTTCAGGTGTTTTTTTACTGTTTCGGTACCAACACCTAAACGCTCAGCAATTTCTTTATACAACAATCCTTTGGCCAGCCATTCCAATACTTCTCTTTCCCGTTGGCTCAGTAAAGAATCAGGATCGTTGATGGCCGGTTTTTGAAAGGAAGAGATCACTTTTCTCGCAATGAACGGGCTCATGGGCGAACCCCCATTGTATAATTCCCGTATTGCTTTGACAATATCAACCGCAGTAATCGGATCTTTCAGAATATATCCTGATGCCCCACTTTTTAAAGAATCAAAAATGGTTTCATCATCATCATGAATACTGCAAACCATGAATTGTGTCTTCGACAATTTATCTTTTAGCCGTATTATCAGTTCTGTACCACGTATTCCCGGCAGCGTAATGTCGGTAATAACAATATCCGGAGGACTCTCTACGATTGCACTCATGGCTTTTTCAGCGCTGTCATAAGAACCTATCAAAGCAAATTCATCCTGGCTCTTTATGATCGCTTCCAGTGCATTCCTGAATTGTTCATTATCTTCTATGACTGATATAGTGATCATGCTGTTGCCGGTAAAGGAATTTCAAAAGTCAATGTAAGGCCTTTATTATTTTTTATAAAAAAATTTCCATTCAACTGCTGAATGCGACGGTGCATATTTTTCACACCATTTCCCGTATCGCTGTTATTTTCTATTTCCATTCCGCGGCCATTGTCCGAAATTTTGATGGTGAGATTTTTACCAACAGCAATAGATAAATCAACTTTATCAGCACCGGAATGTTTGATAATATTATGAATAGCTTCTTTCATCAGCAGGTAAATACTCCTTCGGTCATTCCCGTTAATTGTTATAGCCGGAATTTTTTCAGGAACAGTAATACTGAGCTGGCAGGGATAGTTCTCCAAGAATCTTCTCGCCTGCTTTTGGATAAATGTTATGAGGTTTTCAAGATTATCATTGTCAGAATCAAGGCTCCAGATCACTTCTTTCATATTCGCTGATACGTTCCCGATCGAATCATAGATCTTTTCGATCTCTGCAACTGCTTTTTCATCGGTTAATTTTGTTATGGCCAGTTCGGTCATCAGTTTTATTCCGGAAAGGCCTGCCCCAACATCGTCATGCATCTCTGAAGAAATTCTTTGGCGCTCATATTGAATTGCCAATTGCTTTTCCAGCAAAACCCGTTGTCTGCGCAATCGAGAAAGGTAAATTAACCTCGAAATGTATAAAAGTATCAGCAATGCCGAAACAATTATAATTGTTTTGAACCACCAGGTTTGCCACCAGGCAGGGCGGATAGTAAACATGTATATAAATGGTTTCGTCCAGGCTTGTGATCGCCCGATTGCTTTCACCTGAAATTCATAGTTCCCATGATCAAGATTGCGATAGTCAGCCATCGTCTCATCAGATGGAGCGCTCCAATTTTCGTTTAATCCAATCATTCGGTAGCTGTACTTTATCTTGTCAGGTGCGGACCAATCAATAGCTGAAAAATGAAAAGTGAGATGATCTTCCGTATACGAAAGTGAAAGATCATCCGGATAATTATTAAAAGCAGCTACAGTATCAAAAGCTACTTTATTGCGGCTGCTGTCATTAAAATTCCTGAAATCAAAAAAATGATCATTGATCTCAACATAATTGAGACTTAATGACCGTGGATTAAATGTCCTGAAGCCCTTATTTAAATTCAATGAAGCAACCCCTTTTCCGGTACCCCACCAGATTCGATTATCATTATCCACACATACACTATGAAGATTAAAGTCAACAGCCTTTAATCCATCCTGGAATCCAAATCGGTAAATAACATAGCCTTGCCAGCCTGAATCCTTCTGAATAAAAAGATTTAATCCTTTATCGGTACCTACCCATATATGTTTTAGTGAATCTTCAAAGACCGACCATACATTATTATTGGAGAGGCCCTGTTGCTCTGTATAATAAGTAAATCTTTTTCCATCAAACTTACACACACCGGCGCCTAATGTACCCAACCAGAGATTTCCATTTTCATCTTCATCAATTGAGGTGATGCTTTTATTAAATAAGCCTTCTTTTTCTGAATAATTAACAAGATGAATTCCGTCATATTTACTTAATCCTCCTTCAGAACAAAACCACATATTACCGTTCCTGTCTTCCATCATGGAATAAATAATACTGCTTGGTAAACCATTGTTTTGATCATAATAAGTAATTTTCTTTCCGTCATAACAGATGATTGCACCATCGCTTGTACCAAACCACAGATCGCCTTTTTTATCTTCTGCTATATCAAAGATTGAAAGTTTTGACTGAACTCCATTAAATGAATAATTTGAAAATTGCTTTCCATCAAATTTATAAATGCCGGCGCCGGTAGTTCCGATCCAGATATTACCCGATCTATCCTGCAAAAGCGATCGTTGTCCAATTTCAGGTAACCCGTCTTTTGCTGTATAAAATGTAAGCTTATTGCCTCTACCGGAGGCAATTGCTGCATTATATTTTTCCACCCCCCCCAGTTCCGCACCAAACCAAAGATTTCCATCTCTGTCTTTAAGTATAGGCCTTACTTTAAAATTCTTAAACTGCTCCTCTGGTATTAGGTAACTGAAATTTGTATTGCTAAGTTTATTTACACCACCTCCATCAGTTCCGATCCAGATATTATCGTTTTTGTCTTCAATAATTTTTAATACTTTGTTTTTTGTCAAGCCCTGTTCTTGTTTAAAAAAGGTAAAGCTTTTTCCATCAAACTTATTGAGACCATTGAAAGTGCCGATCCATATATTACCAGCATGGTCTTCAATCATGGATAAAACATTTGCCCCGGATAGTCCATCCTTTTCGGAAAAGGTCCTTATCTTTTTCCCATCGAACTGGCTTATCCCTTGTCCATGCGAGCCAAACCAAATATTCCCTTTTTTATCTTCCATTATCACAGAAATGTAATCGCCAGGCAAGCCATCTTTTGATGTGTAATGTGTGAAAGTATTGCCATCAAATCTTGCTACTCCATTGTCTGTACCAAACCAGATATTTCCATTTTTATCCTCCGTGCAGGTCAGTATAAAGTTTCCTGGCAGTCCTTCTTTGGTAGTGTAGTTTATAAAATGCTCTCCGTCAAATTTGGTTACGCCTCCGCCTTCCGTTCCAAACCAGAAATTTCCTTTCTTGTCTTCTATGATCGACGACACATTACGATTTGATAGACCTTCTTTCTCGGTAAACTGTGTAAAATTTTTCCCATCAAATTTTGTAACACCATTATGTGTACCGATCCACAGATTCCCGTTCCTGTCTTCAATCATTGAAATCACTGTGCCACTGCTTAACCCTTCTTTTACAGAATAATTGACAAAACTTGTTCCGTTGTATTTACTTATTCCTGATCCATCGGTTCCAAACCAGAGATCCCCTCTTTTATCTTCCAATACAGTGTATATATATGGGAAACTCAAACCCTGATCCACGTCCAGGTATTGAATACCTGAGGTAGCTCCATCTTTGATACGTAACGGTAAAGCCTTAACAGGTTTTGGTTCTTTACAAGGAATGATTTTACCGGTAACTGGTATCGCAACTCCTGATTGAATGATGCCATAAGAATTCCGTAAAACAAACGACTGGTCTCCCTCCCCTGATTTTATTCTCTTTAAACGTGTAGTATCAACCAGAATTACATCTGGTTTATGTCGCAATGGATACACATTCCTTGGTATGATTATTTTAGACTGATTGTTAGCTGCAACAGGCTTTACCGAAGAAATTCTTATTTCAGTGATCTCGGTACCCTTAAAGGAAATAGGATGACCTGTTTTAATAGTGTTGCCCAAAGAATCAAGCAAGGCTTTTATAGAATCGCCGGTAAGCAGGTTGAACTTATATCCTTTTGTGGTATCCAGTGAAACGATAAGTGGCTTTTCAAATAAGGAGACGCCTTCATTTGCAGTTTTTGCCGGGTGATTATTGCAACTGAATAAGACCGGAAGGAGAACCATATATGATAAAACGCTTCGCATCAATGATGAAAGATAATTTTTTTATTGATGTTATTAACCATGGAAAATAAAAAGGCTGCCCGGAATTGAGCAGCCTCAAATTGTATCTAAACCAGTTTGGGTTATCCTTTTTTTACTCCAATCACCGGCAGGGATTTTTCATGGATCAGTTTGTTGAATGCGGGCACGTCTTCATCCATGATCCTTTTTAACTTATTTAATTGCTCATCGCATTGAGCAGCAAGATCAGCATACACTTCTTTCACCTGCTGCGAAGGGGCAGTATTGCCGCTGGCCGCTACATCAAATACGCCACCTAATTTATCATTCAGTTTGATCGGAAAATTCAGCGGATCTTCACTGCTTTTTGATTTGGTCTGATACAACGTTTCCTCAATTGCGGTCATTTCTTTGTCGATGCTGTCAGCCATTTGTTTGACTTCCTTCGGGCAATCTCTTCCCTGCTTGGCAACAAAATCATTTATCTGGGAACGAAGTGAGCGAATATCTTTTATTCCCTTTTGCACTTCGTTGAATTTATTGGTGACTTTTTGTAAAAATGCGAACTGAGCATCATAATCTTCCTGTGAACATTTGTAATTGGGGTCCGCTTTTATAACAAAGCTACCTTCAGCAGAATCCTTACCCACTTTCATTTTATAGAAATATTGCCCTGGCGGCGCCAGTATGGCGCGGGGCACACCTGTCCATAGTATCATTCCTTCAACCCGTTCTGCCTGGGGATACATCATATCCCAATTAAACTGATTCATGCCATTGCTGATATCAAGTTTGTTTTCTTTGGAATTGGTAGAATATGTTTTGATCATTTTTTTATTCTTATCCATGATCGTAATGGATGCCTTGGTTGAATCAGTAATGTCTTTTACATAATAATTAATGACCGGGCCATTGGGAGGATTAGCTCCGGCATTTCTCGGCGTTCCAAAATTTCCACGAAAACGTCCACCTCCTGCTATTCTCCATGCAGGATTTACATTGAATACATGCAAATTCTCATTGAGAAAATCAGGATTTATTTGTTGCAAAACACTCAGATCATCCAACACATAAAAAGCACGGCCTTGTGTAGCCACAACCAGGTCATTATCTTTAATAGTCATATCCGTGACAGGAACCATTGGCAGGTTCAATTGAAATTTTTTCCAATTGGCACCATCATCAAACGAAATATACATTCCATATTCTGTGCCCGCATATAACAAACCCGGCCGGTTATGATCGGCTCGAAGACAACGGGCAAAATGCATTTTGTCAATACCATTGGTAATAAGCGTCCAGGTTTTACCGTAATCTTCGGTCTTATATATGTATGGCGTGTAATCATCCAGTTTATACCTGGTCCCTACAAAATAGGCAGCGCCTTTCTTGAACGGATCCACTTCCACACAATTCCACATCATCCATTTAGGGCAATCTTTCGGTGTTACATTTTCCCAATTCTTTCCGCCGTCTTTGCTTACAGAAATTACTCCGTCATCGCTTCCGGTCCACAACAGATCTTTTTCCACCCAACTTTCTGTAGCAGTGAAAATGGTACAATAATATTCTACAGAAGTATTATCCTGCGTAATGGGACCACCACTTGATCTTTGTTTGCTTTTATCATTAGTAGTGAGATCAGGTGAAATAGCCTGCCAACTGGCGCCTTCATTTTCTGTTGCAAACAAAACGTTTCCTGCTGTGTATAATTTTTTAGGATCATGAGGTGAAAAGAAGATCGGGAAATTCCATTGAAAACGATATTTCAATACGTCTGCTGCAGCTCCCATTGGATTATCAGGCCATACATTCACAGAACGATTCTCTCCTGTTTTATGATCCAGCCTTGAAATATAACCTCCGTAATTTCCACCATAAACAATATCAGGATTCAACGGATCGGCAACCACATAACCACTTTCCGCTCCAGCAGTCGGTTGCCAGTCCTGGTCCGTAATAGCTGCTCCGTAGGTTCGACTTTTTATCCTGACCGTTGAATTATCCTGTTGTGCCCCGAGAATTCGATAAGGGAAAGAATTATCAGTAGTGACACGATATATCTGCGCAGTGGGCTGGTTATTAAGAGTGCTCCAGTCATTGCCTCCATCAAAGCTGATCTGTGCCCCTCCATCATCCGCAATGATCATCCGATTACCATCTGACGGATCGATCCACATATCATGATGATCACTATGCGGAGTTCGCATTGGCTGAAATGTTTTTGCACCATCACGGCTGCGCATGAATTCCACATTGGGACAATAGACTATGTTTTCATTTTTCGGATCCACGAAAATGGTAGAGAAATACCATGCCCGTTGACGCACTTCATTATCACTGCTGGTAAGTTTCCAGTTTTGTCCGGCATCTTCGCTTACAAAGACTCCGCCGTCTTTATTTTCAATCACAGCATAAACTTTATCGGGATTGGACGGAGCTACTGCTACACCTACAATTCCCCATGTTCCCTTAGGTAATCCTTTATTGGAAGAAATATTGGTCCACGTTTCTCCGCCATCAGTACTCTTCCACATGCTGCTTCCATCGCCTCCGCTTTCCATTGAATAAGGAGTGCGAAGCACCCGCCACATTCCTGCATAAAAAACATTGGGATTACCGGGTTCCATTACCAGGTCGCTGCAAGCAGTCATATCATTTACGTACAAAACCTTTTTCCATGTTTTTCCTCCGTCGGTTGTTTTAAAAACACCTCTGCCCTGGCTTGGGCCAAACAAATGACCGGTCACTGCTACCCAAACTGTATTTGGATCCTTTGGATGAATGACGATACGAACTATATGTCTACCTTCTTTCAATCCGATATTCTTCCAGGTTCTTCCGCCATCATCGCTACGCCACATTCCATCAAGGCCTTCACTCACATTTCCTCTTAACGTACTTTCTCCTTCGCCTACATAAATCACATCTTCATCGCTCGGGGCAACAGCCACCGCACCAATGCTGCCGCCAAAATACTTATCTGAAATATTTTTCCAGTTGCTGCCACCATCAGTTGTTTTCCAAACACCACCGCCGGTAGCTCCGAAGTAAAAAGTGTTTTTGTCTTTATAACTACCCGTCACAGCTCCGCTTCGCCCGCCTCTGAAAGGACCGATCAGTCGAAAATTCATTTTGGAAAAGAAAACAGAATCGGAATTAACCGCAGATGTGGTTTTGACAGGCGTTTGAATTTGTTTTTTTCTTTGCGCAGATAAGCTGATGAATGCAAAAGCAAAAAGGATAAAAAATAATTTTCGCATAACAGTATTTGTTTGAAATTGGTTTTGGTAAAAACGGGGTTTGAAGTTAGTGATTTAACTTTAACTTCATCAAATATTACAATTGAAATGAATTCATTTTCTATATCCGGCAACTTTGTTGATGTCCATCAAAAACAAATCTATCCTGCAGAAATAACAGTAGCAGGTGGAAAGATCTTTTCCATAAAAAAGATTTCCAACTCCCGGCTTCCGACTCCCGACTACATTCTCCCTGGCTTCATAGACTCACACGTTCATATAGAAAGCTCCATGCTGATCCCTTCTGAATTTGCAAGATTGGCTGTAGTGCATGGCACTGTTGCCACGGTCAGCGACCCGCATGAGATCGCCAATGTGTGCGGCATGAAAGGTGTGGAGTTCATGATCGAAAACGGGAAAACAGTTCCTTTCAAATTCAATTTTGGAGCGCCAAGTTGTGTGCCGGCCACGATATTTGAAACAGCTGGTGCAATTTTGGATTCAAAAGACGTAGAAATGCTTTTGAAAAGAGATGAGATAAAATATCTAAGTGAAATGATGAATTTTCCCGGCGTGTTGAACGAAGATGCAGAAGTGATGAAAAAAATTGCTGCAGCACATCGTTTATTGAAACCGGTGGATGGACATGCTCCGGGCTTGAGAGGTGAACAAGCCAAACAATATATTGCTGCCGGGATCACAACAGATCACGAATGTTTTACCAAAGAAGAAGCGCTGGATAAATTGCAAAATGGAATGAAGATCATCATCCGTGAAGGAAGTGCTGCGAAGAATTTCGAAGCATTGATCGACCTGCTGAATGATTACCCCAATCAAATGATGTTTTGCAGCGATGACAAACATCCTGATAGTTTGGTGCTGGGACATATTAACCAGCTTTGTGCAAGAGCCGTAGCAAAAGGAATTAATCTGTTCAACGTTTTACAAGCCGCTTGTATTAATCCTGTTCTGCATTACAAATTAGATGTGGGATTATTACAAGAAGGTGATCCGGCAGATTTTATAGTTGTAAAAGACCTGGAAAATTTTGAAGTGGTAAAAACTTTTATTGATGGAGAATTGGTAGCTGAGAATGGGAACTCATTAATCGTGAATCGTGAGTCGTCAAATGTGAAACCAATAAACAATTTTAATTGTAGTAAAAAAGAAATTGGGGATTTTGAAATACCTCTCACGACTCACAATTCACAGCTTACGATCACGGTTATTGAAGCTTTGGACGGACAGCTTATAACTAATAAACTTTTTTTTCAACCTAAAGTATTGAATGAAAAAATTGTAAGCGACCCGGAAAATGATATTTTAAAAATAGTGGTCGTGAATCGCTATAAAGATGCACCTGCCGCTAAAGCCTTCATTAAAAATTTCGGATTGAAAACAGGCGCCATCGCTTCTTCCGTAGCGCACGATTCACACAATATAGTTGCAGTAGGTGTGGACGATGAAAGTATTTGTCGTGCCGTGAATCTTGTAATTGAAAAGAAGGGCGGCGTCACTGCTGTAGGAAACGGAAAAGAATTGGTAG
>DASZXQ010000225.1:0-10404 GCA_035545755.1 Chitinophagaceae bacterium
TAAATCTTTCTGCTTTGCATCATTTAAAACAATTTTTTCTTTCAATGTTCCACCTGCTTCGATAAAATATTTCTGAACTGATATTTTGGTCGCCGCATCGGGCAATGTTACCTGAGGGCCACCGATGGGCCAACCGGTTCCTATTGACATATCGACTCCCATTCTAAATGAAGCTGCTTTTTGAATGGTATATCCCAGCATTTTC
The DNA here is from genome assembly GCA_035545755.1 of Chitinophagaceae bacterium. Taxonomy (GTDB): domain Bacteria; phylum Bacteroidota; class Bacteroidia; order Chitinophagales; family Chitinophagaceae; genus UTBCD1. Next base: position 206 of record DASZXQ010000225.1, read on the forward strand.
ATCCATGTCGGTGACAGATATTTTATATACCGATCTTCAAAACCATTGGCGCCATAAATGGGAACGATCTCCACGCCACCAAAACCAGCATCCGCCATTTTTTTTAACTGGTAAGCAATTCCTTTTTCATCAACGGCGCTGCCCATCCACCACCACCGAGTCCAGGGTTTTGCCGCCTGAGTGAATTTTGGCCAACGCACCTGTGCATGTATCGATGCAACAGGCACCAAAAAGATGGTTATTGCCAAATGTATTTTCAAGAGAACCACACGAACAGTTTGACCAGGAGAAATTTTCTTCATTTCGAAAAAATTATTGTTTTAAACGTTCCTGTTCTTTAATTGTGCCGGAACGGTTATTTTCGTCTTTTGAACTTATGTTACAATCAAAATTTCTAAAAGACCATCCTTTTATAAATTTCACCGAGCCTAATTCCTTTGCGGAAACAGATGAATTGCTGAAATGAAAATCAGTGAGCAAGGATTGAGGTAATCCATTTACGTCAAAAACTTTTTGTGCATTGGTGATCGTTACATTTTCAATATATAAATTCCGGGCATAAGGGATCCCTTTTTCCGGAGGCGTTACTTTTTCTAACAAAGCTTTCCAATGCTGCGGCAACGAATCATAATTGTAGCCTTTCGGTAATTCGCTGTAACTATACGCAGGGTACCAATTCAGGTTACATTGAAAAGCGTTGCGAACAGAATCCAGAACTGAATTAACAAAATAAATATCTTCAATTATCCCTCCTCTTGTTGTCGCTGATTTTATTCGCAGGCCATTGTCCGTATTTTTTGCCAAAAGATCTGTGCAAAAAATATGGCGAATACTCCCCGATGTTTCGCTACCAATTGTTACCAGTCCGGCGCCCCGCCTGGCAATGGACTTTCGTATTACAACATATTCCGTAGGTTTATTGACACGAAGGCCATCCCAATCCCGTCCTGCTTTTAAACAAAAATTATCGTCGTTACAATCGATATCGCAGTTCTGGATCAATATCCAAGTTGATGAATCCACATCAATACCATCGGTGCTGGGCCCGGTTCCGTTTTCATTATTTTTTATAATAATGCCGTCGACAGTCAGGTTATGTGAATACAATAGCTGGACAGTCCAGAAACCGGCATTTTTAAAAGTCAATCCTTTTATTGTAACATCAGATGAATTTTGCAGCAATAAAGTCCTGATACGCTTGGCATCATAATCCACCACCCATCGCAACCTTTTTGCATCATAGTCCTTCCGCATAGTCCAATATTTATCCCAGCAAAATTTTCCTCTTGCATCCACGATACCCTCGCCTGTCACAGCTACATTAGATACATTGATACAATTAATAAGCGCTGCGGGCCATGTGGTTTCTATACCGGCAATACGTGTTTTTATTTCTGGATAATCATTAAAATTTTGAGAACCGAGCAGTAAAACTCCCTTATCGATTTGCAGGTGGACATTATTTTTTAAAAAAATTGCACCGGTGACATAGGTGCCGGGTGGAAATGTTACAATACCACCTCCTTTTTCAGCACATTCATCAATTGCCTTCTGAATCGCCTGCGTGGCAATATTTGCGGTATCACTTGTTGCTTCAACTTTATATATTTTTTTTACCGATGGAAATTTCTTTGCTCCTGTATTATTAACCCAGGCTGGTTGCCGGGACCATGCATGAATTGGCAGAAATGAAACAAAAAGAAATAAAAAGGAAGTGGCAAAAGAATAAACTGTTATTTTGAACCAGGAATAAAATGGCATGTTATAGTATTTACAATCAGTGCTCAATGTACATTATAATAGCATTTCAAAGATCTTACAATAATTCAGGGCTATTCGTTTCTAAAAACAGCGATCGTATTATACTGTAAGCAGCCGGGCTTCCATTCAGTATCACAGTTATCGTATAACTATTTATTGAACGCTTTTAACAGGGCGATGATACGGAGTATATATTAAGCATCGCCTTACAAGCAGGGATAGAGTGTACATGCGGGCAATTGGTGGTGTTGATCTTTTCTCTCTCCCTTTCGGAATTGCTTTTGAATTGTTATCGACATTTTTCATTTGAAAACGCTGTAACGGATTTTAACCGCGGCACCATTGAAACTGCAAAAAGGTGCTAAACAGTACAAAATGAGGAAAAAGCGGCAGGTTGGTTTTAAACAAGCAATACAGCGATATAATTTTGACGAAAAAGAAGATGGCAAAACAAATAGGGCCGCTATTTGTGTGCGGTACTTATCATAATACCTGTTTTTACCGAAGTGAGGGGCACTATTATGTGCGTTCCAAAAGCAGTCTTAGCCGAAGAAGAGTAAAGCGAGATCCGGTCTTCGCAGCAACCAGGCTGCATGCCAGGTGGATGGGTGAGGCTTCGGTTATTGCGTCGGAGATTTACCGGCGGCTACATGCAGGAAGAAAGAATAGAAGTGTTTATCAGCAATTGACCGGAAAAGCGTTCCGCTTATTGAAGCAGGGAAACAATAAAGATGAAGTAAGGGAGCTATTAGGCCGGGAAGCTACACTGTTTATTGAAAAGTTTCAACCGCCGGCAGCAAATTTGGCGGCAAAAGGACTAAATGCGAAGGCTCCGATTGCCCTTACATCCATTCTTTCTCGTATAGAATTATGATGCCGCAACAATAACAAGAAAGAGGATAGTAAAAACAGTGATTTTTAAACGAATTGTAAACACTGATTTTTGTATTCAAAAAATATTTATCTTCAAAGCCTCAATTGACTGCCGGGTCTTACCTGATCCGAGTCCTCTAAATCCAATTTCTCCGAAAGAACTTAGATATTCTTTTTTAAAAACTAAACTCGTTGTTATGAAAAAGTTTTACTTTTTGTTTGTTCTTTTTATTGGAGGGTCTTTGATGGCTCAGCCCTATATTTATCATTTTGATAACAGCCTGGCTGCATCGGGATCCGGACCTACACTTACCGAAGCATTGGATGGCACTTGTGGAGCTACAAATGGATCTTTCAATAGTCAACTAATAAATACAAACAATGGATCTTGTGTTACGAAACCAGCCTTTGATTTCACAGCCGGAGGTGGTCTATCCTTTGACAACAGCAGCAGCCTGATCGGCGGGACTTATACGATTCACATAATTTGTAAGTTTAATTCTATTCCAGGATATGTAAGAGTTATGGATTTTCAAAATGGAACTGACGATAATGGAGTTTATATAAATAGTAGCGGATGTCTTGGATTACATCCAGGCACCGGTGTCGTTACTTCTGGTAATTGTAATGTCACTGCAGGCGTTTTTACACTTATTTCACTTATACGAGATGGCGCTACAGATTCCGTACACCTTTATTTGGATGGCTCGTTAATTGCAAGGTGGTTAGATGACGGATCCAATGACGGAGGAACGATTGAATATGCTCCTTCAACCGCAACTACTCCTGTCATTTTTTTCAGAGATAACACATCCGGGGGAACAACCTGTGAAGCTGCTGCCGGCTCCATTGAATATCTTTATTTAAATCCTGCCACTTCGACTGAAACGGATGTTGCAAACGTATTCAACAATATTTGCGGTACGGTTCTTCCCCTAAATTTACTTGATTTTTCTGCAAGCAAGCAGAATAATATGGTTGCTTTAAACTGGGTTACAGCCAACGAAGTCAATGTCAGCCATTTTGAATTGGAGCGAAGCGGTGATGGACGTAACTTCGGCAAAATAGGTGAAGTTGCTGCTACTAACAGCCTTTTAAGTCGCAATTATAATTATAATGATGCAAATCCTCTGAACGGGACAAATTTTTATCGCCTTAAAATGGTGGATATTGATAATCGCTATACATACTCAGGGATTGTAAAAATCAATTTTAGCGGAACTCAAGTTTTTGGGGTATACCCTAATCCAGCAAAAGACGAAATAACTGTAGACGGCATTAAAGCCGGCCTTCAAATAGTTATAATAAGCGGAGATGGTAAAATGCTGGCAAAAAAGATTTCCTCCGGCCAAAGCAATACTTTTGACGTAAGTAAATATCCCTCGGGAATTTATATAGTTCAGTGTTTTGACGGCGAAAAATTGCAAACACAGAAAATAATAAAACAATAAAGAACACGGCTTCCTTTTTGGGAAAAGACAGACAAAACATTTATCACTAAAAAGAAACAGCCTCTTCACTAAAATGAAGAGGCTGTTTTTTAAATCATAATAACGCAGATGACCAGATAATGCCGAATTTGAAACCCGGGGCATTGCCGACGTTTTACAGATCAATTTTTCACAAAACTACTTCGGTTGTAAGGTGGATCTTTTTACTATTGTCCTATATCCATTTATCGATGTTACTCTTCATGATATTTCCCACATGTTCCCAGGTAAATTTTGATTGGGCATATTGGTATCCATTCTCACCCATTATTTTGCATTTTCCAGGATCCATTAAAAGATCAGCAATCTTTTCAACATACTCATCGATATCAGCATTATCAATTAAATAACCATTATAGTTATTAATAACCATATCGGGCAGGCATCCTATGTTATTAGCAATAATTGGTAACCTATAGTTCATAGCTTCAATAAAAACAATACCAAATGGTTCTCTAATGGTTGGCATGCAGAAGACCGAAGCAGTGTTAAAATAGCCGGGCAAACTATGAATTGGAATTTTTCCAATGACTTTACAATTAGGAGTCCTATGTGTATCCGGAGTACAGCCAACAATTGTCAATGTTGCATCCGGATGCATCTCGAGCACCTTTTGAAATACTTTTAATAAAAAGGGGCCCCCTTTTCTTTCCCATTCTATACCCACAAATAAAATGTTCTTCAACTTATATTTAGCGGTATCCGCGGTAAAACCACCTGATTCGATATTACTACCGGCACAAGCCACCACCACTTTCTTGTTTTCAATCTTATATTGATTGATGAGAGAATAGGCCGGTAAACTTCCAAGCGTAAATACTGTCGTTGCATCCTGATAAATTTTAATTTCTGATTTTTCAATGAATCTTTTAGACCTCATATATCTCCGCGGATCTATTCCAGGATACAATAAATTCGTTTGAGTAGTGTGGTCCGTGTATATAAAGTGAGGTACCCCTTCTATTTTACCATTAAATACAGATTGCGTCTGAAAAGTAAATTTATAACTCTTCCCTTCCGCTTTTTTTTTCAAAATCCTGCCAACCCGTATGGATATATAAGAAGTAGCTAAGAACCAGGTTCGCCATTCTTTCCATTTTTTTTGTCCCAACAAAATCTGTAATCCATATTCCCGGCAGAAGAAATAAATATTCGGGAAGTAATAAAAAAAGAACCTTTTACTTTTCAAGATCGTCAATACATCCACGACTTCTATTTCATATTCAGGGTATTCACGCCTTAAAATCTTGTACACGTTTTCGTTTATATGTGAGAAGTTGCCAAACTTTAAAAAAAGAACCTGCATATATAACAAACTGAATTTTCCGAGAATGAACCGGGATTTAACTACCTATCAATCCCGGTTAAATGAGCATTTCAATACTATCTATTGTAGCTTATATAAAACTACATTTTTGAACTTTTAACAGCAATCCATGATTTGATAAACCCTAATGATCTTTCAGGAATAATTTCTGCATCAGAAAAACATTCTTTCATCATTTTCTTAGTAAACAAATTCCAATCGGGCGAGGTTCTTTTGGGCCAGAATTTATTCAAAAATTTAATAAGTTTAATTTGATTCTTCCTGGACATAAAAGGATATATATTTAAAAACCAGGAATGGGATTCTAATAAGAAATACTTATTAGGAGTTTGAACATGATATTGCCTACTAATTCTCCTTATCTCCTCTGCAAAACTCTTTTGATGTTTTATTGAATTTTCGTAAAATTCTTTTTTATCCACAATAAAATAAATGTCTTTTTTATCCAATGTAACATGCTCAATTACTGAATTACAGAAAACAACATCAAAATATTTATCTTCAAATGGTAGTTTTCCGTTCTCGTTTAAATGAATTGTTTTATAACCGTATTTTGAGCGAGCTATCTCTAAGTCCTCTTCTGAAATATCGGCAACATAAACCTCATAATCATCATTTTCTTTCGAAATAAGGTTTATATAACTACTCCTACCTATCATTTTTCATAAATGCTGGAAAGTGCATCCACAATTCTTTCGGAAGTTTTTCCATCCCATAATTCAGGTATACTACCACGCTTCCACTGGCCGGACACAACTTGACGCAAATATTTTGAAAGAGCGGCGGGGTTTGTTCCGGCTAATTCATTTGTTCCAATGGCGATCGTCTCGGGCCGTTCTGTTGAGTTGCGGAGAGTGATGCAAGGGACACCTAAGACCGTTGTTTCTTCAGTAATTCCTCCAGAATCAGTAATCACAGCTCTGGCATTTTTGATTAAATATACAAATTCAAGGTAGGGCAATGGATCCAGTTGCACCAGCCGATCGTTTTGAAATTGTAATTTTCCCAAAATCTTTTTAGTCCTTGGATGAACCGGGAAAAGCACCGGAGATTCTGAAGTTGCTTCTAAAATCGTATTCAAAATTATTGCAAGATTTTTTTCATTGTCAACATTCGATGGCCGATGCAGTGTAACAATAAAATAAGATTTTTCTTCCAATGCCATATCCTTCCAGATACCGGGCATTTGCAAACGCTCTTTATTTTGATACAGGGTATCGATCATTGTGTTACCAACAAAAAAAATCCTATCCGGATTGACACCCTGCTTCCTTATATTTTCCCCGGCTGTTTCGCTTGTAGTAAAGAAATAGTCTGCAAGTGCATCCGTCACGATACGATTTACCTCTTCCGGCATGGTCCAATCATAGGATCGCAGGCCGGCCTCTATATGGGCGACATCTATACCAAGCTTTTTTGCCGTAATAGCGCATGCCATCGTGGAGGTCACATCCCCCACTACCAAAACAATATCCGGTCTATTTTCCATCAATTCTTTTTCAAACCGTATCATAATGGCAGCTGTCTGTTCGGCCTGGGTTCCTCCACCGGCCTCCAAGTTTACATCTGGCTCCGAGATATTCAATTGTTCAAAGAAGTCAGAACTCATTTTTTTGTCATAATGCTGACCAGTGTGTACCAAGCGATATAGTATCTGTCCACCACTATGTTGTGCTTTTTTTATTGCTTTTATAATAGGAGCTACCTTTATAAAGTTCGGTCTGGCTCCGGCAACAATTGTAACTTTCATTTTTTTTTATTTTTTGCCAGATGGAATCTCACTTTAACAAAATTTCATTATCCTTCATGATTAAAATGGAAATTTTTGTAAGCCTGTTGCATAAACTAAATCAATGATTATACAACTGATCATATTCCCGAATCCGGCTGGTGGTTTCAAGTATGTTTTCTTTTGAAGAAGCGCCAAAAAGGATTGCCTCTATATTTGGAAGTTTACATACATATTCTATAGCTTCTTTTGCAGAAATTGCGCCGCCTGCCAGAATTTGCATTGCGATTATCCGCGCCTTTTTTTCCGAAAGTGAATTTTCATATACTGCCTTGCCTCCGGGCATCCTGAATCCTGCTTTGTTTATCGAAGTGCAGATTACAGGATTTTTGATATTCACTTTTTCAAGTTCCCCAATCAATTTTGGCATATTCATTGTAATAAATCCTGCCTCAGCATTGTATTTCTTGCTTATGTATATGTGAAAAAATTTCAAGATGTCAATCATTCCAAGCCCAAGTAAAAGGTCGGTAACCACATTTTGGAGAAAAATGAAAGGTGTATCAATACCCTTAAACATTTTCATCTCAGCATCAATAAACAACTCTGCGATAGACAGATAATCTTTAGCCAAATAAGCGACTCCTCCCTTAAATAATGAGTTTGCGATATTACCGGGAGCATATTGCTTTATTGTGCCTGTTATACCCAATTCTGTAACAGCATTCGCATATTTATGTGCGTAAGGCATGCATGGATAAATTTTATATCCCTTGTATTTTTCCGAGTTATTTCTGATATAATCACAAACCCCAGCAATGCGCTCATGAGTAGTGCACATAAATGTGTTAATACCTGCTTCTCTGGTTATATCCAGTGTACGAATTATAGATGTATTATCTTTAAATTTTATTGCCTGTGCTCTTGATTTTTCATCCGAGACATGATTAATTCCAAAAAACTGATTGTCTCCAAAAAGAATTCGTTCCATTTTATTTATTTATTTTGCATTTTCCTTTATCCATGAGATTACCCTATCAGTATGCCATGCACTCTGAAAATTATTAATTGAATTCGGTACTTTTTTTTGAATTGCTCTTATAAAATAATCTACCTGGGCCGAGTATTCTTCTCCTCTCAAATAAAAATTGACCGGTTCGGAGAGATCAGCAACACTTTTTATATTCCACCCTTTCGAATATCCGGGAAGAAGATCGTTTGTCCTGAAAAACACTTTCAATTCATTCGCATCACAGATTATTTTACCTGCACTACCATGAACAGTAATGGAAGTGGACATTTTCCTATATGTGTCATCACTCCAGTTTACTGAAAGCTGCCCAGTCACCCGCTCCTTCGTTTCCAGAAAAGCAAATACTGCATCTTCCACCTTTTTAGAATAAAACGATTTTAGCATCGACCCTCGTATTTTATCAATAGGCCCCAACACATCATTGATAAGATCAATAACATGTGACGCATAATCCATCAAACATCCTCCGCCTTCTTCGGGGTCGGCCCTCCAGTTGTTTTGTTTTTTTTGTGTCACAACAGGTCCATAAGCTTCTCCGATAAAATGAAAGATATTACCAAGGAATCCTCCCTGAATAATTTTTTTTGTTTCCCGAAATGTGCCAATGAATTTATTATGATAACCTACCTGATTAATCAAACCATTTTGTGCTGCAAGTGCAGCCAATTGTTCTCCTTCTTCTGCAGTTATACACAATGGTTTTTCCACAAAAACATGCATATTTTCATCCAATATTCTTCTTACCATTTCTGCATGGTATTTAGTTGGAGCTGCAACAAAAACAGCTTCAAGCTTGGCATCACGAAGCATTTCTTTATAATCGGTATAACAAGAAAACCGGGTATATTTTCTTAAAATATCTGTCACCAGTTTAGAGGGATCACTAACGCCGACCACTTCAACATCCGGGTGTGCCCCTAAAATCGACAGATGCGAAATTCCCATCTTACCAGCTCCAATCAGTCCTACTTTTATCATGTCCTATTAAATTTTAAAATTTCATTTTTAAAAAGGCTATACGCCTGTTTACCTTTTTCCAAGAGCTCAGAATCCGGCGTAGTACTTTTTATTTCGGAAATATATTTTTCAATTTTAGCCGCTGTGATCTCTTTATCATAATGCATACGGTGTTTTGAGATCAAATATTTATCTACATCCAAAAGCTCATCCTGGTATACTGAAATAGTAGGAATCCCAAGAACAGCCAGTTCTCTTGTCATTGACCCTCCTGCGCCTATGAATAAGGTACAATCTGCTGCAATATTTAAAAAAGATAAGGGTTTTGCCGGAACATTAATTGAGGAAAACTTTTGCTGACAATAATGCTTCATCTGGACCACATCCCTTGGTAGTATAGTAAACGAATACTTATGCTGCAATTCCAGCAATGCGTCATCAAGAAAATTAACCCCCCCCCTGTAATATTGTGCCGTCAATGGCTCAGGGCGTATATAAATTTTAATTTCAGAAACCAGCCTTTGTTTTCTTGAATCCGAAATTTTTTCACCTATTCCCCACAAATATATTCCTTCTTTAACACCAGGATATTGAACAATCTTTTTATTAGAGGCACCTTGTTTCAAAATCTTTTTAACGGATAAATTTTCAGGTATGAGGATTTTTGTAGCAAAAATAAAGCAAGGGATATTGCCCATTGCATGTTCATTATCATTCGTATAAATCGAAGGAATTCGAAGCAACCATGCGACCAAAGGTGAATGAAATGAACTTTGGGAAACTGCCAGATTTGGCTTTTGCTTTTTCAAAAATTTTCTTAGCTGGAGTATTCGTATAGGATACCCTACTAATTTCTTCAAAAAATTTTTACCGTAATGCTTACCTACTACCGCATACTTTAACTTTTTTTGATCCAGCAAATCTATTGTATTAGCAAGTGGCCTGCAGGTAATGATGACTTCATGACCTTCATTTTCGAGATCACGAATTAAATCATAAAACAGGTTAATGTGCGGTGAATTAGAAAGA
>DASZXQ010000226.1:0-23173 GCA_035545755.1 Chitinophagaceae bacterium
CTGCAAATCCATCTGCCAGGTCTTTTGTTCTAGAATATAAATGCGGTTGAAAAATGACAGTGCATTTTTGCCCGCTGAACAAAGACTTAGCTCCATGAATCAGGGCTCTCAATTCCTCCGGGTGATGAGCATAATCATCAACGAATACTAACTCATCATTTTTGATGATGTACTCAAATCTTCGTTTTACACCTTTAAAAGACCTGATCGCTTGTTTTATTTTGTCTTCTTCTATTCCCAAATAACTGGCGACCGTAACTGCTGCTACCGCATTTTCCACATTATGCAATCCACCAATATGCAGTTCCAGGTCTTTGATCATTTTTTTATCGATCATCATATCAAAGCGGTAACTGCCATTCATCATCCGGATATTCGTTGCATACGCAGTTGCTTTTTCATTTTGCAAACTGTAGGTCCAATGCTTTGTTGCCTGCAACTGCTTTTCTCTTTTTAATCCCTGCTTAGCCAGTAAGAAACCGCCGGGCTTTACTTTACTGCTGAATTCAACGAACGCATTTTCCATTGCTTCGGCCGTACCGTAAATATCCAGGTGATCTGCATCCATCGCAGTGATGACCGCTATATCAGGACTTAATTTCAAAAAGCTTCTGTCATATTCATCTGCTTCGATGACACAGACATTTTTTTCATTACTCCAGAAATTAGTTCCATAGTTCACCGAGATGCCGCCAAGAAAAGCATTACAACCATAATCACTATCACGTAGCAAATGAGCGATCATGGTAGTAATGGTTGTTTTGCCATGTGTTCCGGCAATGCATATATTAAAAGAACTTTGAGTGATCATCTGCAACACATCACTTCTTTTCACCACTCTATATCCATTCTGCTGATAAAAAACCAACTCTTTGTGATCCTTTGGTACAGCCGGCGTATATACCACCATCTGAACATCTTTGGGAACTATGTCTATATCCTCCGCATAATGAACTTCAATTCCTTCCTGTTCCAATTCCTTTGTCAATGCTGTTACTGTCTTGTCGTATCCGCCAACTCTCACTCCTCTTGAATGAAAGTATCTTGCTAATGCACTCATCCCGATCCCGCCAATTCCAATAAAATAAACTTCTCCACCCCAACCCTCCGCACTCGGAAGGGAAAAACGTCCGTCTATATTTCTTTTTTCATCCATCCGGTTTTAATCTCATCTTTTCAACCCCCCAAAGGGGGAATTCATAAGGACAGTATTGTTTGGACCTTCTTTTGCCTGCCTCCTGTTACAAAGCCAGGGTTTTTAAAATTTCTTCTGCTATTTTTTGGTCTGCATCAGTTATAGCTAATGCAGCAATATTTTTTTTCAATTCATTTTGTTTGCTCTCGTCCTTTGCCAGGTCAATGATCATCGGTACCAGTTTTTCTTTTGCTTCGCTGTCTTTCACCATCAATGCCGAATTTTTATTTACCAACTGCATCGCATTCACCGTTTGGTGATCTTCCGCAGCTAATGGATAGGGCACAAACAACACGGGCTTTTTAGCCACACATAATTCTGCAACAGTCATCGCACCGGAACGGGATACCACAATATTTGCCGCCGCATACGCATATTCCATCTGTGCAATGAATTCATTTACCCAAACCATTTTTTTTCCTGCTGCACGTTCCTTTGCTTTTGCTGCGTAGGGTTTACCGGTTTGCCAGATCAACTGCAATCCTGCGTTCAACAATTCATCCAGGTTTTTATCAATTGCTTCATTGATAGACCTGGCACCGAGGCTTCCTCCAAAAACAAGAACTACTTTTTTATTTTCATCCAGTGAAAAGAATTTTATCCCTTCACTTTTTGTAATCGCTGATTGTGAGATCGCTGTCCGGACAGGATTACCAGTGATCATGATCTTGTCTTTCGGAAAAAATTTTTCCATGCCATCTGCTGCCACAAAAACCTTATTCGCTTTTTTTCCCAATAAAATATTCGACTTACCGGCAAACGAATTTGATTCGTGAATGAAAGTGGGAATTCCTTTCGCCTGCGCCACTCTCAACACCGGGAAACTCGAATAACCTCCTACTCCGATCACAGCATCTGGTTTGAACTTTTTTATTATCAAACGCACCTGGAAAAAACTTTTTACCAGCTTAAAGGGAAGCCCGATATTTTTTATCAAAGAACTACGGTTGAATCCTGCAATATTGAGACCTTCTATTTTATATCCTGCTTGTGGCACTTTCTCCATTTCCATTTTTCCCTTTGCACCCATAAACAAAATATCTATGCCCGGTTCTTTTTTTTTCAATGCATTTGCAATTGCAATTGCCGGAAAAATATGTCCCCCTGTTCCTCCACCAGCTATTATTATTTTCTTACTCACTTATTAAATTTTCATTGAGCATTGGCTGTTTCCAGTTGCCCTTCCTGTTGTTCTACATTTCTTGCAACGCTTAAAATGATCCCGATGGAAAGGCAGGTGAAAATGAAACTCGTTCCTCCCATGCTTACCAGTGGCAACGTCACTCCTGTCACGGGAAACAAATTCACAGTTACTGCCATATTTATTATCGCCTGTATCGCCAGTGTAAAACTCAGACCCAATGCCAGGAATGCTCCGAATGCATACGGGCATCTTTTGAAAATGCGAATGCAACGGTATAGGAAAACGAGATAGATAAATAAAATAAATGCGCCGCCTAAGAATCCATACTCTTCAATGATGATGGCAAAAATGAAATCATTATAAGCCTGCGGTAAATAATCTCTAGTGGTGCTGTTGCCGGGTCCTACCCCAAAAATTCCTCCTTTTGCAATAGCGATCTTGGCCTGATCTACCTGGTACGAATCATCATTGTCTGCTTCTTTGGTATCATAAATAAAACTTTCCACTCTCCCGATCCATGTATCCACTCTGCCAAACAATCCTGCAGAAGTCTTCCTGGTAATACTTGCTTCATCGACGTCAGATTTATGGCGAATGACTGCTGCCATGATCAACATCGCTACCGGTATCAATGCAATGCCAATGGTAGCAAGGATATGTTTTACCCGGGCACGGCCAATAAACAATAACAATAAACAACTGGCGCCAAGTAACAAAGCTGTAGAAAGATTAGCCGGAGCGATCAGCAGACAAGTAATTCCCACGGGGATCATAATTGGAAGAAATCCTTTTTTGAAATCCTTAATCACATCCTGTCTTTTGCTGATCAATCTTGCCAGGTACATGAATAAAGCCAGCTTGGCGAGATCGGATGTCTGCATCGTCATGTTGATAAATGGCAAACGGATCCATCTGCTACCTTCATTCATGCGAACACCAAAGAATAATGTATAGACCAAAAGAGGTATGGAGAGTATAAATAAGATCTGCGCTACTTTTGAATAAAATGTATAGTTAATACGATGAGCGAAATAGATCACCAATATTCCAAAAACGATAAATCCGATCTGCTTGAATAAATAGATCTCCGTATTTCCTTTATAGTTTTTATAAGCCAGTGAACCCGTTGCACTATAAACTGCCAGCAACGAAACGAGCGTCAGCAATACTACCAACGCCCAGATCACTTTGTCACCTTTGGTATGTTGGTGCAAATTCTGACGCCAATCTTTCAAAAGTGTTTTTTGATTATTTCCTATGTTGGCTGAAACTTCCATTTGCTATAATTCCTTCACAGCTTTCTTAAACTGATTTCCCCTGTCTTCATAATCTTTAAAAAGATCAAAGCTGGCGCAGGCAGGGCTTAATAACACTACGTCACCTTTGTTTGCAAAATGAAAGGCAGCATGTACGGCTTCTATGGCGCTGCCCGTGTTTACAATAGGGCTTATAAATTTTCCAAATGCCTCATGAATTTTTCTATTGTCCACTCCAAGACAAATGATCGCTTTCACTTTTTCTTTTACTAAATCATCAATCAATGAATAATCATTTCCTTTATCAACACCACCCAATATGAGAATAGTAGGTTTGGTCATGCTTTCCAAAGCATACCATGTTGAATTCACATTGGTAGCTTTGCTGTCATTGATAAATTCTACCCCACGAACCGTCGTTACATATTCCATTCGATGTTCCAGGCTTTGAAAATTCTGAACAGCTTCACGGATCTTTTCTTTCCGTATATCCACGGTGGCAGCTGCCAGGCTGGCGGCCATGGTATTGTATTGATTATGCTTTCCTTTTAATGCAAAATCAAATACACTCATCATCTTATAATCACTTCCTGTTCTGATGTACATGTCTCCGTCTTTAATAAACGCTCCATGGGCTAGTTCTTTTCTCATACTAATTGGCAATAGTTTAGATTGAATATTGAATCGTCCTATATATTTCATAGTTACTTCATCATCCTCGCAGTAAATGAAATGATCATTTGCCTGCTGATTCATCGTGATCCGGAATTTGCTCCGGACATAATTTTCAAAATTGTATTCGTAACGATCCAGGTGATCTTCAGTGATGTTGGTCAACACCGCCACATCCGGCCTGAATGTTTTGATATCATCCAACTGAAAACTGCTGACCTCTGCCACATACAATTGTTTTGGATCGATGGCAACCTGCCGGGCAAATGAAAACCCAATATTGCCTACCATCGCACAATCCAAACCTGCAGTTTTGCAGATATGGAAAGTAAGCGCTGTGGTAGTTGATTTTCCATTGCTACCGGTGATCGCAATGATCTTACTGTTCCCTTTGAAGCGATAGGCCAATTCTATCTCGCTGATGATCTCAATTCCTTTTGCCCTGATCTTTTTCACCATTTCATTTTTCTCCGGAATGCCGGGGCTTTTCATCACTTCATCCGCCTGAAGAATTTTTTCTTCGTTGTGGCTTCCTTCTTCAAAGTCAATTTCTGCCTGTTGCAGTTCGTTACGGTAATTTTCTTTCAAAGAGCCTGAATCGGAAACGAAAACTTCATATCCTTTTTGCTTTGCCAGCAGCGCAGCGCCAACACCGCTTTCGCCGCCGCCCAATATGACCATTCGTTTGCGCATATTTCATTCGATGTACGGAGGTTTGGTTCTTCACAAGCATTAGTTTTTCAACTGCACCACAATACGATTTGGATCAACCCGATTATTTTCAGGTTTGGTTTCTTTTACAGGATCTGGAATTGGTTTTTCAATAATGATTTTCACTAACCGTCCAAAGTGAAAAATCTATCTTACTAAACCTTTTTTTCTCTATCTTAACTTCAATGTCACGATGCTTGCCAACACACAAAGCACTGATACGATCCAGAACCTCGTTACGATCTTTGCTTCATGCAAGCCCAGTTTCTGGTAATGATGATGTAATGGGCTCATCAAAAAAATCCTTCTTCCTGTTCCGTATTTTCTCTTTGTGTATTTGAAATAACCGACCTGCAACATCACGCTGATATTTTCTACCAGGAACACACCACAAAAGATCGGTATCAGCAATTCTTTATGTACAATGATGGCCAGCGCTGCAATGATGCCTCCCAATGTGAGACTTCCTGTATCTCCCATGAACACTTGCGCCGGGTAGGAATTGTACCAAAGAAACCCGATACAAGCCCCGATCATCGCAGCAATAAAAATGGACAGCTCATCAAGGTCGGGGATGTACATGATGTTGAGGTAATCGGCAAAAAAGAAATTACCACTGCTATATGCGAAAATGCCGAGACACACTCCAATCAATGCCGATGTTCCCGAAGCCAATCCATCCAATCCATCTGTGATGTTAGCGCCATTGGAAACCGCTGTGATGATGAATATCACGATCAATATGTAAAGAACCCATGTATAATCTCTCAAACCCGACGGCAACAATTTTGAATAATTAAATTCATGGTTTTTTACAAAAGGAATTGTTGTGACCGGAGTTTTTGTTTCAACAAAATATTTTGTTCTTCCATTCACCTGCTTCGCAATAACTGTGGTATCGTTTGCAGCCGGTGTTCCGATGAACTCTCTCCATATTTTCACATTGCTGTTGAAATAAAGAGTAGCCCCAACTATAATTCCCAATCCTATTTGTCCAAGAACTTTAAACTTACCTGCCAGACCATGCTTATCACTCTTTGTATATTTTTCACCTTTCTGCTGTGCAATTCTTTTTGCTCTTAGTTTTAAATAATCATCAATAAAACCAATCGTACCCAACCAGATCGTACTCACCACCATCAGCCGTATATAAGCTTTGTTGAGATTCGCCAGTAACAAAGTCGGAACCAGTATGGCGAGGATAATAATGATCCCTCCCATCGTCGGTGTTCCTTTTTTCATTTCCTCTCCTGCCAAACCCAGATCCCGAACATCTTCGCCTACCAATTTTCTTTTCAGGATGCGGATCAGCTTTTTTCCATAGATCATTGTAATGATCAATGATAAAAGCATCGCCAACAAAACCCTGAACGTGACAAACTCAAACAAACCGCTGCCGGGAAATTTGTGCCCCTGTTCGTTCAACCAATGAAACAAGTGATACAGCATTGTCGGTTGTTGGTTTGTTATTTGTTACTCTGTTTTTACTTTTCCAATTCCTCAAATAATTCTCTCACTACTTCTTTATCATCAAAATGATTTCTTAGCCCTTTTATCTCCTGGTATTTTTCATGCCCCTTTCCTGCTATCAGTATTATATCTTCCGGTTTCGCTAAACTGATCGCCGTTTTGATCGCCTCCTTTCTATCTACAATAGAGATATACTTTCTTCTTGCAGCAGCTCCTACACCTGCTTCCATATCTTTAATGATCTGCGCCGGATCTTCACTTCTCGGGTTATCGCTGGTGAAGATCACTTTGTCACTATGCTCGCAGGCCACTTCTGCCATTACGGGACGCTTTGTTTTATCCCTATCGCCACCGCAACCGACTACTGTTATCACTTGCTCAAATCCTTTTTTTAATTTTTTTATAGTAGCCAGCACATTCAGCAATGCATCCGGTGTATGAGCATAATCTACTATCGCCATGATCTTTTCTTTTGCCGATACTATGTAATCAAACCTTCCTTCAGCTCCTGTCAACACACTCAAACACCTAAGTATTTCCTGTTTTTCTTCATTCAAACAAATCGCTGCTCCATAAACAGCCAACAGGTTATAAGCATTGAATTCTCCGATCAATCTGAAATGCACTTCCTGGTCATTAATATTCATTACAAGGCCAGTCAGATTATTTTCAAGGATCTTTCCTTTGAATTCTGCCAGCGTCCTCAGGCTGTAGAAATACTTTCTGGCATTTGTGTTCTGCAGCATCACCGCTCCTCTTTTATCATCTGCATTGCTGATGGCAAACGCATCAGAAGGCAGCGAATCAAAAAAGGATTTTTTTACCCTGATATATTCATCAAAAGTTTGATGATAATCGAGGTGATCATGAGTGATGTTGCTGAAAATGCCTCCGGCAAACTTCAATCCTGTGATACGATGCTGATGGATCGCATGTGAACTTGCTTCCATGAACACATGAGAACAACCAGCATCCTGCATTTGCTTCAGCAAACTGTTCACGCTGATAGCATCCGGGGTAGTATGTGTAGCCGGAACTATATTATCTCCGATCCGGTTTTCCACCGTACTCAGCAATCCGCATGTATATCCCAATGATGTAAAGAGCTTATATAATAATGTTGCAATTGTTGTTTTTCCATTGGTGCCCGTCACTCCCACTATTTTCATTTGCTCTGAAGGAGAACCAAAAAAATTATGAGCGATATAACCAGCCGCAGCAGCGCTGTTCTCTACTTCCACATAAGTAATCCCATCATTGACTGTTGATGGAATTTTTTCGCATACTATAACTGCTGCACCCGACCCAATCGCTTTTTCAATGAACTGGTGACCATCTACTGCTGTGCCCTTCACTGCGATAAATACCGATCCACTTTTCACTTTTCTAGAATCGGTCTGCACATCACTCACATACACATCCCTGTTTCCCACCACTGACCGAATACTCACTTTATATAATATATCCTGCAACTTCATATCAGCTTAACTGCAGGTACACTGTCAATCCTTTTGTAACCGCAGTTCCTGCTGAAAGTGATTGACCCATTACTTTTCCTTTTCCATTCGGAACAACTTTCAATCCCATATTTTCCAAAAGAAACAATGCATCTTTCAATCCCATGCCTTTTACGTCCGGCATTGTTTGTTGTTTCACTTCATTTGGTTTTACAATAGGCTCATAATTTTTTGCATACACATCAGCCCACACATTCTGCAGCGACGAATCTGTATAGCTAATGTTCAGTTGCTTAAACACATTCCTGATATCATTGGTGTTGCCTGCATAGAAATAATCTGAACTATCTTTCACCGCAGCATATAAAGAAGAATTCTTTTTGTCAACATACATAGCGTAAAGACGAGTAGCAATATCTTTGAAAACAGGAGCTGCTAATTGACCGCCGAAATGCATATAGGCATGAGGTTTTGTGCGGATCACCACAATGCAGCTGTATTGCGGGTTATCTGCAGGAAAGTATCCTACAAATGTTGCCTGGTAAACGCCATCACCATATTTCAATTTCCCATCTGCGACATGAGCAGTGCCGGTTTTACCAGCTACCTGGAAAGGCATGTCTTTAAATACAGGCCTGCCTGTTCCTTCTTTCACTACATCTTCCATGCATTCTTTTGCTGAACGGATCACAGAAGGAGAACAAAAATTATCAGTGAGCACCACTGGTTGGTTTTGTTTCAGCACCACGCCATTGCTCTGCACACTATTCACGAGATAAGGTTTCATCATTTTGCCATCATTCGCCACGGCATTATATAATGTCAATGTTTGCAACGGACTTACTTCAACAGCGTATCCAAAAAACATGGTGACCAGATCTTTCAAACTTCCACCCTGCCCCAACTTTGCCATGCGAGGCTTGTCTTCTCCTATTAAATCAATTCCGGTAACAGTGTCCAGGCGAAAACGGTGTAAGTATTCTTTGAACTTCTCAGGCTGGTTAGCAAAAGTTTTAAATCCGACTTTGCTCATGCCGATGTTAGAACTGTGAGCAAAACATTCTTTCACTGTTAATACAGGTTTTGGTGCTCTTTCTGCATCATTTACGTCACGAACACCGACGAATGCTTTTCCGCTGCTGCCGATCTCCACCAGATCTTCAGTTGTAGTTTTTCCTTCGCTCAATACACTTAATAAGGTAGCGAGTTTGAAAGTGGAGCCGGGTTCTGTGGTGAGCATCGCATAATTATAATCTTCATCATAGGTACCATCTGGCCGGCGACCGAGATTTGCCATCGCTTTTATTTTCCCAGTCTTCGTTTCCATAACAATGCAGGTGCCATAGCGGGATTCACTCTGCTCCATCATGTTCATCAGCGATGTCTCTGCGATATCCTGGATGTTTACATCCAGTGTAGTCATAATGTCTTTTCCATTTTCAGGATCAATCTCATAACCATCCACAGGAACCGCTACGCCGCCGGCGATGTAACGAACCAAACGTTTTCCGTTTTCTCCTTTTAATAAAGAATCATACGTTCTTTCTAACCCGATGTTTTGTGCATTATCCCTGTAAAGACCAATGGTTCTTTTGGCCATCATCATGTATGGATTCTTGCGGAATGATTTTACTTCTGTGATCACACCACTTTTATTTCTTCCCAATTTTACCAATGGAAAATCACGGAGCTCTTTGTATTGCTCAAAACTTAATTTCTTTTTAAGCGGGTAATAACGATCCTTGTTTTTATAAGCTGTTAATAATTCTTTCTTGTATTGATCTGCCGATTTATCACCAAAGAAGTTTGACAATGATTTTGAAAAAGCATCAATATTTTCTTTGAATATTTTTCCATTCTTTTCCCGAAGGCCATCAGCCATGAAGTCGATATAAATATTGAATTGGGGAAGCGAAGTGCTAAGCATCTGGCCATCTTCGCTATAGATAGTTCCTCTTTCTGCATCCACCGGAATAAAACGCTGATGCATACTGTCGCCCATACTACGCCAGTAACTTCCCTGGAACCGTTGAATATAGAAAGCACGGCCCAATACGAGGCAGCTTAATGCGACAATACCCAAAAAACTCAGGTAAACCCGCCACAATATGTCACGTCTAACTTCCAACGACGTTCTGTTTTTAGTTGTTGTTATGTCCTGAATTCCGAAGAGATCTTATTAGTTGTCGTTCCGTCCCTGATTGTTCGTTGTTCTGTTGTTATCGATCAAATCCTGAGATCATCCTATGTTTAATTATGTTCGTCTTTCATTGCAAAGAATCAGTAAGAATCACCGGTGATACCACCAACTCCTTTAAGCCAAGCGGCGCTACTGCTTTTGCCAATTCACTTTCCTGGCTGCGAAACATCACCTCGCTCTTCACTGTTTTATATTCGTATTGCAATTCTTTCACTTCTTTCCCTGTCACATTGATTGCCCGGATCATTTTATCGGCATAGTGCCCGTTATAGATATAAATGATAGCGAGCAAAGCGAGGAATAAAAAGAAGGGTATCTGTTTTACGATGGCGTGATAATTCAGCCATTTTTTCCATCCGAAGGAAACCGGTTCCTGTTTCAGATCTTGTTCGATTTTATTTGGTTGTTCCTGCATAAAAAATCAAACTGCTTTAGTTTTTCATTCCTGGGTTAAGTGCCACGATCCAGATACGTGGCACTTTTATCCAGGGTTCATTTCAATGGATATAGATTTTCAAGATTTATACCCTTACGGTTACTGTCAAATAGAACTTTTTAAATATTTTTTTAAACCATCATTACTTTTTCTGCGATCCTGAGCTTTGCACTTCTTGCCCTCGGATTTTTTCGCATCTCTTCTTCCGATGGTGTTATTGGTTTTTTGGTAATTATTTTCAATTCATTTACCGGTTCTTCATTGATAAAAGGATTCCGCTCCGGCTCATCGAATGTTCCATGACGGAAAAAATTTTTCACCAACCTGTCTTCAAGGGAATGAAATGTGATCACTGCGATCCTGCCGCCGGGCTTTAAGAGTGCCGGAACCTGAAGGAGCATTTCCCGTAACGCACCTAATTCATCATTCACTTCTATACGCAATGCCTGGAACACCTGGGCGAAGTACTTGTCTGGATTTCCTTTTACAATACTGCGGAGTGCATTTTGAAGTTCATCAGTAGTCTTAATCGGCTTCGATTGGCGAATCTGGACAATCGTTTTAGCCAGTGTTTTTGAATTGGTCACTTCTCCATACTGTTCAAATAACTTATGAAGTCGCTGTTCAGTATAGGTGTTAACAATGTCAGCAGCTTTTAGCACCTGTTGCTGATTCATCCTCATATCCAGTGCTGCCTTGAAGCGGGTGGAAAAACCACGTTGTGCCATATCAAACTGATGACTGCTCACACCCAGATCGGCAAGAATTCCGTTTACTGCTTTAACCTCTTGAAGCCGGAGAAAACGTTGCAAATGGCGAAAATTCTGAGGAATGAAAATGATCCGTGGATCGTCGGGCAGATTTCTTCGTGCGTCTTTATCCTGATCAAATGCAATCAATCGTCCATGAGATCCGAGTTGTTCCAGAATTGCTTTCGAATGTCCGCCGCCGCCGAAAGTGCAGTCCACATATACGCCATCGGGTTCCAACTTCAAGCCATCCACTGCTTCTTTCAAAAGAACCGGTGTATGATATGACTGTGTCAATGATGAAGAGTTAGGATTTAATAAATCATTCCTTGTCTTTTGCCATCACGTCCTTAGCCAGATCGCTGAATGCCTCCGCAGAGAAAGAGTCAAAGAGCTGTTTGTACTTATTACTATCCCAGATTTCAATTTTATTCACCGCCGCCACCAGCACGATATCTTTTTTCAATTCCGCATATTCTTTCAGATTAGGTGGTATCAGCAAACGACCTGCGGTATCCGGTTCCACCTGAGTTGCTCCGTTCAAATAATACCGGAGAAACTGCCTGACCTTCGGATCGAAGTCGTTCAGCTTAGTGATTTTTTCGAAGAGCGGTTCCCAGTTTTTCAGTGGATACAGACTCAAACATTTTTCAAATCCACGGTTAATAACAAAGTGAGTGGAATCCACTTCAGGCATCTGCTTTTTGAAACCTGCCGGAAGGAGAAACCGCCCCTTGGCGTCTAACGTAGCCTCGTATTCGCCTAAAAAGCCTGTCATTATCAGGGATTTGAATCAAAATTGTAATTATTGCCACAAAATAACACATTTTCCCACTCTACCAACAAATTTTTTCATTTTTATTTTTTCCACAACTCTTTTGATAATGAAACTCAATACTGTAAAGGGTTTTGAGGAGTGTGGAAATTTTAATGGGCTAAAGGCAGTGGATTTGCTGTGAATTGATGTGAAAAAGCTGTTGAAATCTAATGAAACCCTCTTTGGGACAGATTACGAATTTCAATTCCAAACATCGGTATGACTTCTGGAAGTTACTCAGGAACACCTTTGATAAATAAACTTGGAATCAAGCCAGGCATGAAGATAAAATTAGTGAATGAGCCGGCGGACTATTTGATATTACTTGAAACAAATATTCAAGAACAATTAATCAAAGAAAATGAAATGCCGGATCTTATCCACCTTTTTGCAAAAAATCAGAAAGAGTTTGAAAGTGAAATGAAAAAAATAAAACCTTTTTATAAAAAGAAACCGGCTGTTATAATCTGGGTTTCCTGGTACAAGAAAAGTGCAAAAATTCTTACTGATCTTACAGAAGATGTGATCAGGAATTATGCATTAAAAAATGATCTCGTGGATGTAAAAGTTTGCGCCGTAAGTGAAACCTGGAGTGGATTGAAATTATTGGTTCCTGTTTCGAAACGATAGTATCTTTGTCCCTCAGAATTGCGACAGTTAGTCGTACTATTATGCATCCAAAAAATCTTTCGATCCGGGATTATGCTTACCAGCTCCCGACAGAACGTATCGCCAAATATCCGTTGCCAGAACGGGATGCTTCCAAATTACTCATTTATTATCAGGGGAAAATAAAAGAGGACATTTATCGCAACATTGCTGATCATATTCCTGAAAATTCGTTGCTGATCTTCAATGATACCAAAGTGATCGAAGCAAGATTGTTGTTTCAAAAGCCATCAGGGGGAATCATTGAGATCTTTTGCCTGGCGCCGGATGAACAATACGCAGATATCACCACTGCATTATCGCAACATGAAAAAGTTTTATGGCAATGCCTTATTGGAGGTGCTTCCAAATGGAAACCAGGTCAAATATTGAAAAAACAAATCGGCACCGTTACACTTACAGCAAAATATATTTCCAAAAAAACTGACCATTTCATTATTGAACTATCATGGATACCCACCCATTTAAGTTTTGCAGAAATACTGCATTATGCCGGGCTCATGCCATTACCTCCTTATATCAAAAGAGAAACAGAACCTTCCGATGCGGAGCGATACCAGACCATTTATGCTCACGCAAATGGATCAGTGGCTGCTCCTACTGCTGGATTACATTTCACTCCATATATTTTTGAACAGCTAAAGAAAAAAAATATTCAAACGGATTTTGTAACTCTGCATGTTGGCGCCGGAACTTTTAAGCCGGTAAAAAGTGAGAATATGGAAGGACATGAAATGCATGCAGAATACATAGATGTGTCGTCAAAAACAATTGAGCGAATTCTGAAAAACATTCCGAATAAAATCATTGCAGTAGGCACTACTTCTCTCAGAACAATCGAAAGCTTGTATGGCTTAGGATTAAAAATTAAATCTGCCTCTTCAATTTCACCAGATGCTTTGTCACTGTCGCAATGGGAAGTATATGATCTGCCGTACAGCCATATCAGTGCAGAAGAATCGTTGCAAACACTTCTTGATTGGATGCACAACCATGGCCTTGAAAGATTGATCACCAAAACACAACTTATTATTGCGCCGGGATACCCATTAAGAATTGCTGATGCACTCATCACAAATTTTCACCAGTCACAATCCACATTATTATTGCTGGTTGCAGCAATGATAGGCAATGAATGGAAAAATGTGTACCGTTATGCAATGGAAAATAATTTCCGCTTTCTCAGTTATGGCGATGGGTGCCTGTTGTGGAATGATGAATCGTTATAGTGCTGCAGCGACTTTTTTTAGTGGAATTTCAACGGTAAATGTGCTGCCTTTTCCTAATGTGCTATCAGCTTTAATTTCACCTCCGTGAGCTTCTACCATTGTCTTTACATAACTTAATCCAAGACCAAATCCTTTTACGTTATGAATATTACCTGTATGAGCCCGGTAGAATTTTTCAAATATCTTTTTCAAAGTTTCCCGATTCATCCCGATGCCGTTATCCTCTATGGTAATTACCAGGTACTTTGCATTGGATTGTGTAATGATCTTCAGAACAGGCGGCACATTTTCTTTGGAATATTTAATAGCATTATCAATAAGATTATTGATCAGGTTCGGAAAATGTATCTCATCCGCGTCGATCAGATCATTTTGTGCATTCAGCAACAATTCAGCCCGGCCATGCTTTTCTTCTAATTGCAAAGTGAAATTATCAGCTACTTCTTTGATCACTTCATGCGCATGAACCGGTTTCAGGCTCAAATCTACTTCCTGCTTCTCTAATTGTGATGCTTTCAAAATCGTTTCCACCTGCCGGTTCATTCGTTGATTTTCTTCTTTGATAATAGAATTGAAATAGCCGATCTTCTCCCGATCCTGCAGCACTTTTTCATTACGCATCGCATCTACTGCCAGCGAAATAGTAGCAATTGGCGTTTTGAATTCATGGGTCATATTATTGATGAAATCATTCTTGATATCGCCGAGCTTTTTTTGCCGAACCATTGTACGAGCGGTGAGATAAAATGCAGCAATGATAATGATACTGAACAGAGCAGCCATTGCGATATTCCAGCGCAATGATTGCAGAACAATACTTTTTACTTCCGGTATTACAACGATAAGAATTTCATCTGGAGAAAGATTTTCACCCGGAGTGCCGGTAGGTGCCAATAATGGAGCTATGTAAGAAAAATTATGAACTGTGTCTGCATAAAACTCATCAAATTTATCTGAACGTTTTTCGAAATAATCAATACCTCCACGGTAATTCAATGTTGAAAGGCCGAATTCAAATTTTACGTCTTTCAGATTATTGACATAAAACGCTCTTTTGATCTTTTCTTTTATTTCAGAAACTGTAAACCGCTGGCCAATGGTAGGCGGTTTGAACATGTCCAGGGTTAGCGCATCTGCAGAAGCATTGAACCGGTTTAAGCCGGTAGAGGAAGAATAATTTCCTTTACGAAGTGCCAGATCTTCGCCGACCATTTTAGTAGCGTCTTCTACGTTATGCTTGATCTGTGCCTCCCGCAACAATACCATATTCCGAATCCAGGATATCTGGATCAAAATAATGCCGACCAATGAAAGGCTTATTAGAATAGTAATAATTGTGAATATTCTTTTCACTACTGATCAGGGTTGCGGCCTAAGATAAACGTTTTTTTGAATCCAGGCGATTCCGGCAAAAATAATGAGTGCATCATTGATCAGCCAGGGGGGAACTTAAAAGGCTGAACATTTTAACGAGTTTTTAGAAGAATGGGATGATTTGCAGCGAAATGATTCGAAATATTGCCTGTAGTCAGGAAGCCGTGGTTCAAAAAAGTTGTTTTATAAAACAAGTTTTCATACTAAATTGAATTATGATAGCCCTTGCACCCGGAATATTGCTAATCGCTGATCCTTTTCTGAAAGATCCTAATTTTCTGAGAACAGTCGTTTTCATGTGCGAACATAAAGATGAGGGCAGTTTCGGTTTTATACTCAATCGCAGATATGAGAACACGCTGGATGAATTGATCCCGGAATTGGAGGGTCACAAAGTGCCGGTATATTATGGCGGTCCAGTGCAAATGGATACCGTTCATTTCTTACATCAATACCCGGAAGAAATTCCCGGATCGTTGGAAGTGATCAATGGAGTGTATTGGGGAGGTGATTTTACAACCATTATTGAAATGATAAAAAATGAGCAACTGGATTTTAATAAGATCCGATTTTATATTGGATATTCCGGTTGGGGTGATGGGCAATTACAAAATGAAATGAATGAAAAGACCTGGCTTACTGCCAAAGCAACAAGAAAAATCATCTTTCATCCTGACCATAAACAAATCTGGAAAGATTCCCTCCGGCAATTAGGTGGTGATTATGAGATCATGATCAATTTCCCTATTGATCCGCAATTGAATTAAATTGCAATGCCCCAATCATTTCGTTTTTTGGAATTTCTATATTCCTTTCTTCCTGGAACACGTTAAAAAAAATTGCTTCACTTATTACATTATCAGAATTTGAAATGGTCACGGGACTCCAGGATGCATTAACACAAGGCTTGTTTAGAAGTTTTGATGCTTTTGCAAATCTTAATGGAAGTCCTTTAGTTCGTTTTGCGTTTCCCGGCGTTGCTGCAAAAATTGAAAAAACGTTGCGGGATCTTGGCCTGGATAAAATGATAGACAATTTCACAGCAAAATATACTCATGCAATGTCATCGGCTGTCAGTGCAGCCAAGCCAATTTTTTTGAACTCCGTAAAAAATATGAGTATAAAAAGATGCCGAAAAATTTTTGTGACGGATAATCCTCATACCGCCACTGAATATTTCAAAACAAGTATGCGCCCTGAACTGATGGTGGCTTTTCGACCAATCGTTGACAGTACGGTCAAAACCGAAGGAACTGCCACGGAATGGACAAATCTCGTAAGTGTGTACAATAAAATTCCCTTCATCAGCAAACCACTTGAAAGTAACCTTACCGATTTTATTTCTGCAAGAATTATTGATGGCTTGTTCGTGATAGTAGGCAACGAAGAAGAGAATATCCGCACCAAATATGAATTCCGGAAAACGGATATGATAAAGAAAGTATTTGGTTATGCAGAAGAAGAATTAAAAAGAAGAGCATCACAACAACAATCAAAATAAAAAACCCCGACCTTTCAGTCGGGATAATTATTTCAAAAATCCGGATCACTGGTTTTTCTTCTCCCAATCTCTATCGGGAACATTATTCTACATTTATAGCTCCTTCCACCAGTACGGTTACTTTGTTGTTCAATACTTCTACAAACCCACCCTGGATCTCAAATTGAGCAAAATCGTTTTGTTTATTTTTCAAAACTTTTAAACGTCCGGCTTTTAATGCACTTACCAGCGGTGCGTGTTTTTCCAGCACTTCAAAACTGCCGCTGATGCCCGGCATCTGAACGCCATACACATCACCACTGTATATTTTTTTTTCCGGTGTTAAAATCTCAAGATTCATAAAGTGCCAATTTGCTGATATGCAAATGTGCAAATTCAGTTTCTCATTATGCAAAATGGCCATTTGCACACTGGCACATTTGCTAATTTGCTAATTACCCCTGTGCTGCTGCCAGTAATTTCTTTCCCTTTTCAATCGCATCATCAATAGAACCAACCAGGTTGAATGCTGCTTCAGGATATTCATCCACTTCTCCGTCCATGATCATGTTGAAGCCACGGATCGTTTCTTCAATCGGAACCAACACACCTTTCAAACCGGTGAATGCTTCAGCAACATGGAAAGGCTGCGATAAGAAACGCTGTACTTTTCTTGCCCTGGCTACCGTCAGTTTATCTTCGTCGCTCAGCTCATCCAAACCAAGAATGGCTATGATGTCCTGTAATTCTTTATAGCGTTGCAAAATTAATTTTACCCTGTTTGCGCAATTATAGTGAACATCGCCGACAATTTTCGGAGTCAGGATACGTGATGTTGAATCCAGGGGATCCACCGCAGGATAAATTCCGAGGTCAGCGATTTTTCTTGATAATACAGTCGTTGCATCAAGGTGTGCAAAGGTTGTAGCCGGAGCCGGATCGGTCAGGTCATCTGCAGGTACATACACCGCTTGAACAGATGTGATTGACCCGTTCTTAGTAGAAGTAATTCTTTCCTGCATCAATCCCATTTCTGTGGCCAAGGTAGGTTGATATCCCACCGCAGATGGCATACGTCCCAGCAAAGCTGATACTTCTGAACCAGCTTGTGTAAAACGGAAGATATTATCAACGAAGAATAAAATATCACGCCCCTTTCCTTGCCCATCACCATCACGATAGTATTCAGCAATGGTCAAACCACTCAATGCCACTCTGGCTCTTGCTCCCGGTGGCTCGTTCATTTGTCCGAATACAAATGTGGCTTTGGAATCGGATAGTTCTTTCATATTCACTTTGCTCAGATCCCATCCGCCTTTTTCCATACTATGTTTAAATTCTTCGCCGTATTTCATAATGCCTGCTTCGATCATTTCACGCATCAGGTCATTACCTTCACGGGTTCTTTCACCCACGCCTGCAAATACAGACAAACCGGAATATGCTTTCGCAATATTGTTGATCAGTTCCTGTATCAATACCGTTTTTCCCACACCGGCACCGCCGAACAAACCGATCTTACCACCTTTTGCATAAGGTTCGATCAGGTCGATAACTTTAATACCGGTATATAAAACTTCTGCAGAAGTACTCAGGTTCTCGAATGTGGGTGGCTTACTGTGAATGGGTCGGCCATTTTCTTTGGATACAGCAGGTAACCCATCGATAGGATCTCCGGTTACATTGAACAAGCGTCCTTTGATATCTTCGCCAATAGGCATGGCGATAGCTTTGCCAGTGTCAATGACTTCAGTGCCACGAACCAAACCTTCGGTTCCGTCCATGGCAATACAACGAACGCTGTCTTCGCCCAGGTGCTGTTCTACTTCCAACACCAGTATATCACCATTTTCTCTTTTTAATTCTAATGCATTATAAATCTCAGGAAGTGTGCCGTCAAACTGAACGTCTACTACGGCGCCGATAACCTGTTTTATCTTTCCTTTTTTTGCCATTGAAGAAGGGGTTTATTTCAGGGCGCAAAGGTAAGGGGGTAGCAGTAATCTGCCAATTTGAAAATGACTTGTTTTTTCAATGTGGAAAAGAGATTTCCGGGCATTCTGAAATGGTTTTTTTACTGGCTATTTAGCTATCCCAAGTCCGGTGGTTCTCTGCAAATCCAGACTGAATTCTTACGCCAATATCTTCTTTATTACTTTTGCCGCATGCAATTGATTGAGGTCAACAGTAAAAAGCTTGCGAGAGATTTTTTGCAGGTCAATGTTGAAATTAACCGCAACAACCCAGCATACATACGTCCATTGGATAAAGACATAAACGAGGTTTTTGACCCTGCTAAAAATAAAACCTTTCGATTTGGTAAAGCGATCCGTTGGATACTGAAGGATGAAAATGGACAGTTGATCGGCCGCATTGCTGCTTTCACTAATAGCAAGTATAAAAATAAAGGCGATGATGTGCCCGTAGGTGGCATCGGCTTTTTTGACTGCATCAATGACCAAAATGCTGCGGATATGCTGTTTGATGTGGCAAAGCATTGGCTGATGCAGCAGGGCATGCAAGCTATGGACGGCCCCATCAATTTTGGAGAAAGAGACCGCTGGTGGGGGCTGGTGGTAAAAGGCAATGATATTCCGCCGATGTATTGTATGAATTTTAATGCCTCTTATTATCAGCAATTGTTTGAAAATTATGGTTTCAAAAATTTCTTCAACCAGGTTTGTTTTTCATTAAAAGCGAAAGATCGGGTACAGCAGAAATTTTATGACCGTCATGCCGAATGTGCAAAAGATCCGAACTACAGTTCGGCTCATATCAAAAAAAATCAACTGGAAAAATTCGCCAAAGATTTTACAACAGTTTACAATAAAGCATGGGCAGGTCATGGTGGATTAAAACAGTTGGAAGAAAAAGTAGTATTCAAAATGTTCCAAAGCATGAAGCCGGTGCTTGACGAACGGATTAATTGGTTTGTATATTATAAAGGTGAGCCTATTGGCATCTGGATCAACCTGCCGGACTTGAATCAATGGTTCAAATACCTGAATGGAAAGTTTGACCTGTTGCACAAACTGAAATTTCTCTGGATCAAAGCAACAGTAAAAAATAAAAAATTCACTGGCCTGGTTTTTGGCGTAGTGCCGGAATTCCAGGGAAAAGGAGTTGATAGCTACATGATCATTGAAGGCGCCAGGATCATACAGGGCCTGAAAATTGAAAATGGAGAATATAAAAACGGGAAAACGATCTATGATGATTACGAGATGCAATGGATCGGCGAGTTTAACCCCAAAATGATCAATGTGGCGGAAGGTTTGGGTACGTATCGCAGCCGCATACTCACTACCTACCGTTATTTATTCGACAGAACTAAAGAGTTCAAAGCGCATCCTATTCTGCTGTAAAAAATTTATTCACAACAGTTTTCTTTTCCCGATGAGTTAGGATGGTTTCTTAAATTGCAGCCTCATGGATAAATTTATTGTTTCAGCGAGGAAGTACCGGCCACAGACATTTGATACTGTAGTGGGACAATCACATATCACCACTACCCTAAAAAATGCCATCAGGAATAATCAACTGGCGCATGCATTTTTATTTTGCGGACCAAGAGGCGTAGGTAAAACAACCTGTGCCCGTATTCTTGCCAAAACGATCAATTGCGAACATCCTA
Source organism: Chitinophagaceae bacterium (assembly GCA_035545755.1). Taxonomy (GTDB): domain Bacteria; phylum Bacteroidota; class Bacteroidia; order Chitinophagales; family Chitinophagaceae; genus UTBCD1. The sequence continues at coordinate 20,494 of DASZXQ010000226.1, forward strand.
CCAAAGACGGCGAAGCCTGCAATGAATGTAATTCCTGCAAAGCATTTAATGAAGGGACTTCATTGAACTATTTTGAACTCGATGCAGCTTCCAATAATTCGGTAGATGATATCCGGGAATTGGTGAACCAGGTTCGTTTTGTTCCTCAAAGCGGGCGTTATAAAGTATATGTGATCGATGAGGTACACATGCTTAGCTCTTCTGCATTCAATGCTTTTTTGAAAACTCTGGAAGAACCACCCCCCTATGCTATTTTCATTTTAGCTACTACGGAAAGACATAAAATACTTCCCACCATTCTCAGCCGCTGCCAGATCTTCGATTTCAAACGAATCAGTATTAATGATACTGTAGTGCATTTACAGGAAATATGCGATAAAGAAGACATCAAAGCGGATAAAGCTTCGCTGCAAGTGATCGCACAAAAAAGCGAAGGTTGCATGAGAGATGCCTTGAGCATCATGGATAAGATCGTCAGCTTTACCAACGGGCAATTGGATTATAACAACACGCTGGAGCATCTCAATATTCTCGATGATGATTATTATTTCAAGCTGATGGACTGCATGCTGCAACAGGATCTTTCCGGAGCCCTGTTGTTGTATGATGAAATTAACCGCAAAGGATTTGAAGGCGACCTGGTGCTAAACGGATTTGCTGAGTTCATCCGCAACCTGCTGGTGAGTAAGGATGCAAATGTGGCTTCTTTGTTAGAAGTAGTGGAAAGTTTCAAAGAAAAATATATTGAGACAGCAAAAAAAGTTTCGCCTGCCGTACTGATCAGCGCTTTGAATATTCTGAACCAGGCCGAGATCAATTACAAAGCTGCCCGCAATAAACGATTACATGTAGAACTGACTATTATCAAACTCTGCTACCTGCAGCAAGCTATCGAACTGGCTGCGGAAGGTGGCGCCCTTACTAAAAAAAAAGTAGTTGAAGCACCGATGGCTTTTCGCATTGCAGCGATCAAGCCATTTGACAGAGCAGTGAAAAGTGAAATGGCAAAAGCCAAACGTCAGGCTCAGGATGCGAAACTTGTAATCGAACCAGGAGCGGAGAAAAAGAATAAAACAGAAAAATCATTAGTAACAGAAGACGCTGCGAATTATTTACAACAACCGACAGCCACAACTCCATCAACCGGTTCCAAACTGGTGGCGTTGGATAAGATCCGCAAACAATTCCGTAATAACAACGGCGGTACTTCCAGCGGGAACAGTAATCAACCATTGCAGGCAGAACTTTTACAAAAAGCCTGGAATGATTATATCCAGCTTTTAAAAAATGACAAGAATCCTGCGGTGCCCAGTTTTGAACGCTCTGCACTTCGTATTAAAGATGCAAATTCTTTTGAAGTGATCAGTACGAACAACCTGGAGCAAAAATTCATTGAGCGGGAACGTAATAAACTTTTTTCCTTTCTCCGGCAGCAATTGCATAATGACCTGCTGCAATTCTATGTGGCGGTGGAAGAAAACCCGTCCGAAGCGGCAAAACATGAAGTATCGTTGACAGCAAGGGAGCAATTCCAGAAAATGGCAGAGCAATATCCTTTATTAAAAGAATTGAAAGACCGCCTGGGGCTGGAACTGGATTATTGATTTCCCGCAACAAAGACCGAAAAATTCCTGAACAGACGCTTATCGTAAACTTACTGGCAAAATTGAGTACTTGTGATATTGACCAAATTCACAAAACGAAGTTGTTTTGTATAGAGAATCCAATACGTATGAAACTCATGATGTATTTAGGCAACGACCTGATCGAATCCATTCCGCTTGAGTTGGGCCGCATTTCCAAACCCGGTTACCTTGGAAGTTTCAAAAGAGCATTGAAAGTAAAATACAATGACCTGATACTTCAGCATGGCGAAAAACCGGAGTTTCTTGTGGTAGAGCCCGTCAAGGAAACAAAAAACCAGGTTGTTAGGCAAGAGAAATAAATTCAACTCAACCTCCAATTCATTGCTGTTTAAAATATTTTTTGCAACAGCAATGATCCATTAAGCTGCATAATTGCTGGCACTGAGTTATTTCCTTTCATAAATAAATACAGCAGAAGAATCACCAATCCAAAAAAAGCAGCGCTGATCAAAAAGCCATAGCCCCTTTCCTTTTTATTTATCAATAGGAATACAACACCAGTTATTAAATCAACAGGCCCGGCTACCAATGAGATCAGAGCGAGAGTCGCCAGGAAAGTACGTGCTGTGAAAGGATCATCACTGAACAATGCCCACACAATTGCCAGGATTATTGTCAATCCTATATTGATCAAAAGAATTTTATACCTGCTCATTTGAAAACTATTTATTTTTTTATCAAAATTGTTATAAAAAAAGGCTTAGCATTACTGGCAATGTTGGTAGGAACCATTATAAAAATAAATGTTCCGTTTTCCAAAGGCACAAAGAAAATAATTTCTGAGAAAACCCAGTCAGCCGCCTTATATTTTTTCTTCCACTAATTGCAATATTTCATACATCTTTAATTCAAGCACCCTTATCCCTGCCGTTGAACGGAAGTAGCTATACATCTCCCTGCTTTAGGATACGATTGATAAACGAAGGATGAGCGAAGGGAACTTGCTTCTGACCGGGAGCAATTGTATCTTAGAAAGACTAAATCCTATAAAAATGGCTTACAGTGAACGCTCCTTATTATTACGTCACGTTCGT
>DASZXQ010000227.1:0-2839 GCA_035545755.1 Chitinophagaceae bacterium
TCTCTGAATTGCAGAAAAGTGAAAATGGCATTTTCTCCAATGATTCCTACAATCATGATCAGACCGGTATAGCTGCCCACATTTAATGGCGTATGAGTAAGATATAATGCTAAATAACTTCCGGAAATGCCCAACACTGCGCTTACAATGATCAGGAAAGCGATTTTGAATTGCCGATACAAAAAAAGTATGACTCCAAAAACCAGCAACCCTGCTGTGATCAGTATCATCAGCAGTTCTGAAAAAGATTGTTGTTGTTCTTTATAATCTCCTCCGTATTCAATATGATATCCCTGTGGAAGGTTGACCCCTGCAATTACATTTTTCTGAATGTCCCGTATCACACTTCCAAGATCCCGGTTTTCCAATCTTGCAGTGACAACTCCCATTGATTGTAAATTTTCTCTTTGTACTTCAGCATCGCCGGGATTGATCTGCACTGTGGCTAATTCCGTAATGGGTTGTAATTTTCCATTCGGTAAAAAGATCTGCAACTTGTCAATATCTGCCACGCTTAACTTCCTGCTGCCTGGGTACACGATACGGATATTGGTCAACTGTTCTTTTTCTAAAATGGCGCCAACAACATTTCCTTCCAATGCGGTTTGTAATTGGTATTGAAGATTCGCCGGAGTAATTCCAAATTGTGCCAGTTTCACAAAATCCGGTTCTATACTTACAGATGGCCCGGCAATGACAATGCCGTCAAAAACATCAGCAGTACCTTTTACGTCAGATACAATAGCAGCAACCTGTTTGGATAGTTCCTGTAATTTTTTCTGATCATCCCCGAAAACTTTTACCTCGATTGGCTGCACCGAAGTCATCAGGTCGCCGAGCATATCACCGATTACCTGTCCAAAATCAATACGAAGCGCCGGCTGGGTAGATTCGATCTTTTGCCGGATTTCAGAGATCACTTCGTCAGTTGTCCGGGTTCTGTTCTTTCTTAATTGTATCAGGTAATCCCCTGTATTAGGTTCTGTAATAAAAAAACCCATTTGCGTTCCGGTTCTCCTTGAATATGCTTCAACTTCCGGAACACTGACAATGATCTTTTCGGCTTCACGCAACATTCGGTCGGTTTCTTCCAATGAAGTGCCCGGAGGAGAAACGTAATCCAAAACAATACTTCCTTCATCCATCTCCGGTAAAAAACCTGTCTCCAGTTGTGGTAATAAAAAATAAATGGACCATCCTAAAGCAGCGACGATAATAAAACTCAGGTATGGCCTACGGATAAAAAAAGAAACCCATCGCTGGCTTCTGACTTTGTGAATTTTTATCTCCTTTTTCCTTTGTGGATTATCCGATTGCTTTTTTGTAAGCAACAAATAAATGACCGGCAAACAGATCCATGTTACAAAAAAAGAACAGACCAACGTAATGATCATCGCATTCGTCATCACTTTGAAATAAGCGCCGGCTACGCCACTCATCAAAACAAAAGGAAAGAAAATAACGATGGTGCTCAATGAAGAACCAACCATTGCAGGCAATAAATAATGAATGGCTTTATGAACTAATGAAGTAGAAGGCTCTTCGGGATTTTCTTCATGAGTGCGGTGTATTTGTTCCATCACCACAATCGCATCATCAATGATCAAACCGATGGCGGCAGCAATGGCGCCAAGCGTCATGATATTAAAACTGTATCCTAAAACGTAAAAGACAATTAAAGTAAAACCCAACGTAACAGGAATAGTGATCAAAATAGTAGCGCTTGCTTTTAATGAACGCAGAAAAAGGATCGCTACAAAAATGGCCAGCAATAAACCGATCCATAAACTATCGCTGACACTTTTGATGGAATCATTGACAAAATCGGCCTGGATATAATACGGTTTTACCGTTACATCATTCGGAAGAATATTTTTCAGATCTTTTATTTTTTGTTCCATGGCGGCGGAAATCTCCACCAGGTTGGCGTTCGGTTGTTTAATGATGGCAATTAACAATGCATCATGTCCATTTGCATTGATCTTGATATACTCCACCGCTTCTTTCACTTCCACGTCAGCAATATCTTTTAACCGAACGATCCTTTTTCCGTCATTGCTGATGATGATGTTTTGCAGATCTTCTTTTGAATGAACAGTAGCGTCTGTAACGGTGAGATATAAAAAGCGGTAATCCGTTAAAAATCCATTGGAACGGATGAAATTGGTTTGACTAAGCGCATTGGTGATAAGATCGGGAGTGATGGAAAGCGTACTCATTTTCTGGCGATCCAGTTGCAACCAATATTCTTTTTGCTTGCCACCAATGATCCGTACTTCGGAAACACCATCAACTTGTGACAAAAAAGGTTTGATGGTATATAAAGCGAGTTGCTTTAATTCGATCGGCGTTTTAGTATGACTTTCCAGTGTGTAACCCATCACGGGCAGAATAGAAGGGTTCATTTTTTCTACCGTGATCTGCAGATCACTTGGGAGATCATTCCTGATCTCAGCAATTTTAGATTCTATTCGTTGCTTGCTGAGATCCACATTTGCTTTCCAGTTAATGAATGCAGAGATCTCGCAACTGCCACGGCTGGTCGTACTTCTGATATCTTGCAGATCCGGGATTTGTTTGATGGCGTTTTCCAAAGGTTTGGTCACATATACCATCATTTTATTCACCGGCTGAAGACTGCCTTCTGCAATGATCTTTATTTTAGGAAAAGTGATTTCCGGAAATAAAGACGTTTGCAATTTGCTATACGCAAAGAGGCCTCCTCCAATAATGAGCACCAGCAATACTGCGACGGGATTTTTATGCGTATGAAAAAAATGTTTCATGAAAATTATTGTTGAACGATTTTAACTTTTGCCGTATCAGGCAAACCATAATT
>DASZXQ010000228.1:0-6247 GCA_035545755.1 Chitinophagaceae bacterium
AGCCGAGCAAAATGAGTGGAGTGTCTTGAATAACCCTTTGAAGATAACTAATTTAATTAGGATATTAAAGTTCTTTGATTTTTCATATTTTGGTAAGACAAAAACCAACTTATGCCTAAAGACAAGATGCCCCCACCTTTGCATGAAACATCTTATGCAAAAGGAGAAAACTTTGAAAAGTTATTTGCAGAGTTTATGAAAAGTGATTTGGGTTGGGATAAATATGTTATCCGATCTCAACAAAAAGGCAAAAGAAATAGCCGAGGTTCTCAAGTGGATATAATAGGCGAAAAACACGATCCTTAAGGTAATAGGCTTTTGATAGTGTCTTTAATATATTTTGGAATAATGGTATTGCTTTTAATAGTTGCCATAGATAGTAATTACGATTGGCTCATTATTTTAGGATTAGCTATTGGCATTATAAGTGTTTTTTTGGCTTACTTAAGCAGAAGCCGACATAAAGAAAATGTTTGGGTAGAATGTAAAAACAGAAAAACGAAATCTACTTTTGAAGATGTGAAAAAAAGTATTGATGAGTACAATGATTATAAAGCAAGTGGAGATACAGAATATAAGTACATAGCTCATTATTTTGTTTCAGCATCTGGATTCGTAGAAAATGCGTTAAAACTTGCAAATGACAACAATGTTATCTGTTATGAATATAAAAATCAAACATTTGAAAAAGTCCAATATTGGAAATAATAAATAAAACTATTTTTTATGACAACAGCAGAGAAAAAACAATTTAAAAACGGATTAGTTATAGGGGGGACAGTTGCGGCAACAATTATGTTTGTTGTCGCTTTTTACCTCTTTAGAAAAAAATAAAATCACTTTTTATGACAGACCAAGAACAACAACAACAACTTGACTTACAAAAAAAAGCAATGAAACAATGGCTTCTCATTGGCTTGGCTGCGGGTGCAATGGCTGCACTTGCAATTTGTTTAGTATGGATGGGCAAACGGGAAGCCAAGCTCAATGATAAAATCATGAAACTTGAAGGATGGCAATAACAAATCAAATTAATAAAATGGGAGCGACAAAGACAAAATGTCCGTTAACAAAACTTTTGTGTTCGTCTTCCCGATAGTCATTTAATATAATTGAAAACCAACGTCAGATATATTTCCAGGATAGCCGCTATTATTACCATACTGGTAAGTTGCTTAATACTTTGCGGCTGGTTTTTTAATGTCCCGGGGATAGATACCGGGCTTCCGGGTAATCTGCGTATAAAAGTGAATACATCATTTTGCTTTTTATTCGCAGGCATTTCCCTTTTACTCTTAGATAACACCGCTGGAAAAAAATATAAGCAGGTCATCGCCCTGGTACTTGTGTATTTAATTTTATTAATTGCCGGGCTTACTTTAATTGAGTATATTTTTAAATGGGATGCTGGCATTGACCAGTTATTTGTGAAGCTACCTTTATCTTCTTCCGTTAAATCATTTCCCGGAAGAATGAGCCAGCTATCTGCGGTTATCTTTCTGTTCCTTGGTATTGTTTTTTTATTGTTGCACAAACGCAGATTTCACCTGCTTATCCAGGTCTTTTTGATGGCTGCAATGATTATACTCGCCTTGTCTTTAATTGTGATTGTTACGGCAAATCTCAATAATCAGTCATTTGGATTCATCATTTCGGTTTTGTCTTCCTGCTTTATTTTCCTGGTGCTTTTTGCGGGAACATTTTTCAGCCGCCCCTTAAGCTACTTGAAGTTTTCTTTTCAAAAAAAAATGACTGGCTACTTTGTATTGACCGTACTGGTACTGGTCATTATTTTCCTGGCAATAAACAGTAACAGTAACAGGGCAAAAAACACGACCCAATTACTGGAACACACCAACGAAGTATTATTACAAAACCGCCGCATTTTAAACCTCGGAAGGGATTTAGAGACCGGCACCTTGCGTTTTGTCATAACAGGTAATGAAGACTTCCTTACTTCTTTTTCTAATGCCTTGCCCCTCGTTCCAGCCAATCTGCAGCAACTCAGAGCGGTTACAAAAGGTGATACCTTGCAGCAGTTGCGCATAGATACTATCGAACAACTGATGGACAGCAGTATTATTGCAATAAAACAACTGATTGAAATAAGAAGAACTAAAGGATTTGAAGCTGCAAGCCGGATTTTTAAAGCCGGCAATACAAAAAACCTGCTGGCTCAATTAGGGCCGGTAGTATCCGCTATTGAAAACGATGAATATCAAAAGCTGAAAAGAAATGAAGCCACTAACGAACAGAACAGCGCCAACTCATCAAAGGTAATTGTCGTATTTCAGATCATAAGCGGTCTGTTGCTGCTGTCAGCCTTTCTCATTATATATAAAAATACCCGTGCAAGAAATAAAGCGGAAGCAGAAATTAAGAATCTTAATGCCTCGTTGGAAGATCGGGTAAAAGAAAAAACTAATGAGGTGGTTGAAAAAGAAAAACAATACCGCTTCCTGCTGCAAAACATGCGGGAGGGTATCCAATTGATCGGTTACGACTGGAAATATCGGTTTGTCAACAATTCTGTTGTAGAACAAAGCAAATATTCCAATGAAGAATTACTGGGTCATACCATGATGGAAAAATATCCGGGTATTGAAAACACCGAATTATTTAAAACATTGCAGCGCTGCATGACAGCACGTACTTCAGAAATACTGGAAAATGAGTTTACGTTTCCGGATGGATCACAGGAATGGTTTGAATTAAGTATTCAACCGGTGCCGGAAGGTCTTTTTATTCTTTCGATGGATATTACCGAACGTAAGAAAGCAGAGGATGCCCTTATCCAGAGCTTAAAGGAAATTTCTGATTACAAATACGCCATCAACGAATCTTCTATTGTAGCGTTTACGGATCAGAAAGGGATCATTACTCATGTAAATGACAACTTCTGCAAGATTTCAAAATACAGCAGGGACGAACTGATCGGTCAGGATCACCGCATCATCAATTCCGGCTATCATTCCAAAGAATTCATCCGGGATTTGTGGGTTACCATTGCAAATGGAAAAATATGGAAAGGGGAGCTAAAAAACAAAGCCAAAGACGGTTCGTACTATTGGGTGGCTACCACTATTATTCCTTTTCTTAATGAGCACGGAAAACCTTTTCAATACGTTGCCATAAGGGCAGATATCACGGATCGTAAAAAAAATGAAATAGCCCTCGCCGAAAGTGAAAAGAGATACCGCAACCTCGTGGACAATTCTTTGGTGGGGGTTTTTGAATCCACTTTAGACGGTACTATTGTTTATACCAACAGGGCCGATCTGAAAATATTCGGGTATGACAGCCTCGAAGAATTGCAGGCCAGGGAGGCGGCATCAGTTTACAAATATCCGCAGCAGCGAAAAGAATTTATTGAGGCGCTCGCAAAAAACGGGAAAGTTGAAAATTTTACAGCAGATATGCTCACAAAAACCGGCGACACGGTAACCCTTCTTTTGAACGCACAGGTCTATGATGATAAGATTTCAGGAATGCTGATGGATATTACTGAAATTAAAAGAGCCGAGGAAGAAATAATAAGGATGAATGATATTCTTGAAAAAAGGGCAGCCGAACTACAGGCTTCCAACACCGAACTGGAACGCTTTGCTTACGTCGCCTCACATGACCTACAGGAACCCTTGCGCATGGTCAGCAGCTTTTTAAATCTATTGGAAAAAAAACTGGCAGGCTTGTTGGATGAAACTACCAGGCAATATATTCATTTCGCTGTAGACGGTGCCGAACGCATGAAAAAACTTATACAGGACCTCCTGCAATATTCCAGGGTAGGCTCAAACAAAGAAGATTTTTCTCCTACTGATCTCAATGAGGTCCTTCAATATGTTACCCGCTTGCTGGCAGAAGATATTAAGAAAAACCAGGCTTCAATAACCGTTCACCCTATGCCGGTTATTGAAGCTAATAAAACATTGATCAGTCAGTTGTTTGTAAATCTGGTGAGCAATGCTATGAAATACAGGAACGAAAAAACGCCGGAAATAGAAATTGGCAGCACGCAAGAACCCGGCCATTGGACTTTTTATGTAAAGGATAATGGCATTGGGATTGACCCGAAATTTTTTGACAAGATATTTATCATTTTTCAACGATTGCACAACAAAAACGAATACTCCGGCACCGGCATTGGCCTGGCCATCTGCAAAAAGATTGCCGATATACATAAAGGAAAATTATGGCTGCAATCGGAGCCGGGAAAAGGCAGCACTTTTTATTTTACCATACCAAAAACTAACGTATGACTAAAGAAATAAAGATATTATTGGTAGAAGACAATGAAGGCGATATTATCCTGACACTCGAAGCCTTGAAGGAGGCTAAGGTAAGCAATGGAGTCCAGGTCGTAAAAGACGGAGAACAGGCCTTGCTTTATTTAAAAAGGGAAGGTCCGTTCAAAAATGCAGAAGCTCCTGACCTTATTTTACTTGATATCAATCTTCCCCGTGTGGACGGTAAAGAAGTACTGGCCGAAATAAAAAAAGATCAAAATCTTAAAGTCATACCTGTAGTCATGCTAACCACCTCGGATTCAGAAAATGATATAATGGCCGCCTATTATAACCATGCCAACTGTTACATCACCAAACCGGTGGACTTTCAAAAATTTATTGAAGTAGTCCGGTCTATTAAGCATTTCTGGATCAGTATTGTTCAATTACCAAAAACCTGAAACTATGCCCGGAACAACTTATCCCCTCCGTCTGCTCGTGGTTGAAGACAACCCCGGTGACTTTATGCTGTTAAAAGAGTACTTGGGTCAAAGTCAACTAAAGGTAAATGGGGTCTTACATGCAGAGAACATGGCCGCTGTCCCTTCTATGCTCAACAACACTCCGCTCGATCTTGCATTGCTAGACCTTACTCTCCCCGACAGTCTCGGCATTGATTCTGTGATCACATTGGGACGCCTGCTGCCCGGCGCTCCAATCGTGGTGTTTTCAGGTTTGTCAGATATTAATGTAGCTCTGGAATCAATTTCACTGGGCGCACAGGACTACCTTATCAAAGGAGAATTTGACGAAAAACTGCTGACCAAATCCATCAAATACAGTATAGAAAGAAAGAAAATTCTGCAAAACTTACAGGAAAGTAATGAACGCTACGAGTATGTAAATAAAGCCACCAATGATATTATCTGGGAATGGGATTATAATACGAGGACGGGTATCTGGGGCCAGGGCTTTATTAAAACTTTTGGTTATTCAGACAATAATCTCCGCTACAATGAAACCTGGATACAGAAATATATACATCCGGATGATATTGAAAAGCTCATTAAAAGCCTGCAACTTCATCTTCATAATAGAAACGAAATATGGCAGGGTGAATATCGCTTCCGTTCTGCTGATGGCTCCTACAAATATATTTTAGACCGGGGCTATACCATTTTTGATGCCAATAACAAACCCTACCGGATGATCGGCGCCATGACTGATATTACTGAAACCAGGGAAAACGAAGAAACCATCCGCAAATTGTACCAGGCCGTCGAACAGGCAGATGAGATCATCCTTATTACGGATACTCATGGTATCATCACCTTTGTAAATACTGCATTTCAGGAAGTCTACGGATACAGTAAAGAAGAAATTATCGGCAAAACCACGCCACGCATTCTTAAAAGCGGCATGATGGATAAAGGATTCTATGATGAACTTTGGGAAAAACTGCCTCTTGGTAGGGGTTTACGCAAAGAGATTATCAATAAAACAAAGGACGGGCGGCTCATTACTATTGACACTTCATTGAGCCCTGTGTATAATGACCAGCAGGCATTGATCGGGTACATGGCCGTTCAGAAAGATATTACGGAAAAGAAAAATGCAGAAAAAAAACTGGCGAGTGCCGAATTACGATACCGGACGCTTTTCGAACAATCCCCGGATGGCATTAGTGTCATAGATGCTGAAACATTTCTTCCAATCGAATTCAATACAAAAATTCATTCGCAACTCGGGTACTCCCGCGAAGAATTTGCCCTCCTCAAAATTACAGACTACGAAATGATCGACACGGCTGAGATCATCAAAGCCCGTGCTGAAAAAATAATGCAGGCTGGAGAAGATAATTTTGAAACAAAACATCGGGCAAAAAACGGGGACATAAGAGAAGTGCAGGTCACTGTAAGGAGAATTACCCTCAATGAAAAACCGGTGTTTTATGTCATTTTCCGGGACATCACTGAAAAAAGAAAATTGGAAGAACAACTGCAACAGCAGGAACTCCGGCG
>DASZXQ010000229.1:0-10202 GCA_035545755.1 Chitinophagaceae bacterium
GATGCCTTGCTTTTGCGGGGCATCTTTTTTTTAATTCAGTTTTCATCAACAATTACAATTTTAATATATCAGATATAGGAGTGATTAGATCCTGATGAATTCAATATGATGAAACTTTCTTAAGGTCTGAATTACAAAAAAATAAAAATCCCCGCTAATCAATTATTTGCGGGGATTCTTTGTGTCCTGAGCTGTACTAAAACTGTTTTATGTAGCCCGTACGGGATTCGAACCCCGCATTTATGATTTTAATTTCTCGAAAATTATATATCTATTTTTTTAAAAAGGTGAAACTTAGGTGAAACACCAGGTTCGAATCCCTTCAGGATTCACCTGAAAGAGCTTTTGTGAAGATAGAATTTTTTAAAAACAGCACTAAAATATTTTTTGAACATTGATTTTTTAGTGAATCTTGTTTTTTAAAGACATTTTCTTTCCAGATGAAATTAATTCATGGATGAATTGACTTCACAGCATTAGGGTCATTGTCTTAGCTGCAGGTTTGCCTGGTACAATGCTTCTTAGTTCTCTGTAGTCAGTTCTCAAATGAATTTATCTAAATTTTCTTTGAGGAGAATATGTGCTGTCAAAGTTGTGATCTTGTTGTTGCAAAAAGATGGTGAAAAGGTCGTTGCGTAATGTGGTACTGGTTATGTCTCCCGGAAGCAATGTAGGCTAGGTAGCAAACGTATTTTTTTAAAAAAATCGATGAAGACGGTTGCTTTTAACGAACCGCCTCATTCTGGGGATAGTGTTGTGAATAAAGCGTCTGGGCTATGCCAAATCAATTTGATGGAACAAAAGAGAGGAGCGCTTATTCCAAGAAATGCAGCGTAATTCGATTTGTTTTGATCTTAGATAAGTAGGATGAGCTTACGTTTTATGTTAATTTGATTAATTTTGGGAACGAAGACCTCGATATCACTGCATGAATGCTTTTCCTCAATATGACGAACAACAATTAGTTTCCCTATTGGCAAAGGGAGATGAGGCGGCGTTTACAGAAGTATATAACCGTTATTGGAATAAACTTTACTTTCTTGCCCATAAGCATCTGAAATCTGCCGAAGCATCTGAAGAAATTGTACAGGATGTATTCCTGGCTTTATGGAATAAGAGAGAACAAATTCAAATTCATTCGTTACCACTATATCTTGCCGCAATGACAAGGTATGCAGTGTACCGATACCTTGCAAATCAAAAAAAGTTTAAGCAAACTTCACTCAGCAACTTACAAGAGAAACCGGAAAAAAAAGATGCAGAAGCTGAACTGGAAAATAAATTGTTGTTAGAGATCATTGAGAAATTGTCCAACCAGTTGCCGGAAAAATGCAGGCTTGTGTTTATTCATAATAAATTGTTTGATGAACCACTGCAGGATGTGGCCAAAGGCATGAATATTTCTCAAAAAACGGCTGAAGCACATCTTACCAAAGCTCTTAAATCCATCCGCGGCTCTCTGAGAGATGCACTTTCTGTGCTGTTTATTTTCTGATTTTTGCTGTTCCGGATTTTTTTTGCCCGGACTAAGGGTATTTCTCTTTTTTATGACTCTATACTAAAAATAGGTTATCTCAATTTTAATTTTCCTATGGATAAAGAAAACGTAACAAAGATCGAAACGCTGGCTGAAAAATTCCTGCTTGGCATTGCGACAGAGCAGGAAAAACAAGAATTGCATCAATGGTATGATGAATGGAAGGAGGGGGAAGAACAAATACAGAGTGATACAGATACTGAAGAATTAATAAAAGCGAGAGTTTTTGAAAGAATAAAGGAGAGAATGGCATTAATAAGCCACCCAGTCAATCTCGCTACGACCTCATACGATGATACCTTCTCAAAAGTAGAAAGGGAAAGAGGTCGGATTCGCAAATTAGTTTGGCGATGGGCTGTTGCTGCCTCGATCATTTTACTAGCTGGGATCGGTTATTTTTTATCTGTAAACCGTGAAAAACCAGGAGTAAAACAAGAATTAGTGAGTCATGATGTGAAAGCGCCTGAGACAAACAGAGCTATGATCACTTTTGGAGATGGAAGAAAAGTTTTTTTAGACAGTGCGGGAATTGGTACTCTGGCAAATGAAGGAACCGTCAGTATTGTGAAGTTGGGTGATGGGAAGATCAGTTACCAACCAGCACTGAATGGTCATGAATCAGCAATTCAATATAATGCCTTGTTCAATCCACGGGGAAGCAAGATTGTTTCTTTGATATTGAGTGATGGGACAAAAGTCTGGCTTAACAGTGAAAGTTCTTTAAAATATCCTACAGTGTTTGCCGGAAATGAACGGAGGGTTGAAATGACTGGTGAAGCATATTTTGAAGTTGAGCATGATGCAAAAAAGCCTTTTCATGTGACAGTTAATGGAATGGATGTGCAGGTGCTTGGTACACATTTCAACATTAATGCGTACAATGATGAATCAGAAATGAGAACCACCTTGCTTGAAGGAGAGGTCAGGATAACGAAAGGAGAGTCCGTAGCTGTATTGAGCCCGGGAAATCAGGCACAAGTAATAAATGATAACATCAAATTGGTGAAAAATGTGGACGTAAATCAGGTAATAGCATGGCAAAAAGGAATGTTTGAATTCGAACATTTGGAACTGCCTGTGATAATGCGTCAAATCAGCCGTTGGTATGATGTAGATGTTAGTTATGTAGGGAATATCCCAACAGCAACATTCGGAGGCGGGATTAGCAAAAATTTACCGTTATCATCAGTGATGGAGTCATTACGATCGGCAGGTATACATCTTGGACTGGAAGGAAAAAAATTGATTGTTACGCACTAAGAAAACAAAAGCCCCTGCTGTAACAGGGGCAGAATTCAGATTAATAAAACAAAGCTCGAAACTTTATTTACAAACCTAAACATTGCAAAGCTATGCAATTATTAACTGCGAACTGCAGGCAGGGAAAAGAACCCATTGCTTGTAAACTTGACCGCTCCGCTAGCTGCCGGGGCGAATTGATTCCCGCCTCCTACTCAGGAAAATCGAAGAGGCAAAAATTATTCAGGGTTATGAAACTCATTGCCATTTTCTTATTTGTCATTTCAATGACAGCAAGCGCAACAGGTAAAGGACAAACTGTTACGCTGGATTTGAAAAATGTGACAATACAGCGAGTGCTGAAAGAGGTGATCAGGCAAACCGGAGTTAGCATTATTTATAATGATGAAATTTTCGTTGGCCTGTCTCCGGTTACGATTAATGTGAAAGATGCTTCGGTGAAAGAAGTGCTGGACAAATGCCTGAAAAAGGAAGGATTCGAATATAGCGTGGAGGGTAGCGTAATTGTATTGAGAAAAAAAGAAGCGAGTGAAACTAAACTGGCAGGTATTACAACGTCCGATGAAATACCTCCATTATTAGACATTAAAGGAAGAGTCACTAATGAGAAGGGAGAACCAGTTGAAGGTGTTTCTGTTTCGGTAAAAGGAACAAATAGAGGAACCGTGACAAATGCAAACGGTGAATTCTCTTTGTCCGGAATCAATGGAAATGAAACACTTGTTTTTACAAGTACAAATATGGAACCGTTAGAGATGAAAGTAGCGGGGAAAACGTATTTGACTGTTAGTCTTAAAACAATGGTATCATCATTGAGTGAGGTTACTATAAGTGCCAGCACCGGGTATCAGACCATTTCTAAGGAAAGAGCGCCGGGATCTTTTGATGTTATAGGCCAGGACATTTTAAGTAAACGCCCTGTATCAAATTTATCTTCAGCACTGCAAGGATTAGTTGCGGGGATGCAGGGGAAAGAAAATATAGATGGAAGTATTCAATTTCTCATTCGGGGTAATAGCTCACTTTATGCAGATCAGAACCCACTGGTGGTAGTCGATGGTTTCCCAATTTCAAGTAGCGATTTTTCTGATATTAATCCGAATGATGTTGAGTCGGTTACTGTGTTAAAAGATGCTTCTGCAGCTTCAATTTGGGGGGCAAGGTCCGCTAACGGAGTAATTGTTATCACTACCAAGCATTCAAAAATTGCCGCTAACAAAGTGAACATTGAAATGAATGCTTTTACAAGTATATCGAACTATATTGATTTAGACCATGTGCTTGCTCAGGCCAGTTCTGGCGACCAGGTAAAATATGAAAGGCTTGCTTGGGATAAAAACTGGTTATTTAACCCTTATGCAAATTCATTTACTGAAATAGGTAAGCCGCTGACACTTGCGCAGGAGTTATTATTTGCAAAAAAGAATGGTTTGATCACAGAAGATCAAATGAATAATGGACTTGATAGTTTAAGTAATATTAATAACCGGCAGCAAATAAAAGATTTATTATTGAGAAGGGGGATATTGAATCAGTTTAATTTAAATATTTCTTCTGCTACTGACCGGAATAAATCATATTCATCGCTTATGTATGAGAAAAGAGATGAAGGATTTCGGGGAAGTGGTTATGATCGTTTTGTGGTGAACTTTAATGATCAGTTCAGGGTCACTGACTTCCTTGAATTTAATTTTGGCACAAACATTCAGTATAAAAAGCAGGAAACAAGTGGAGCGACAGTTGGCGAAATTCAACAATTATCACCTTATGAGACACTCCTGGATCCTGATGGAAATTATAGTGTGAATCTCAATACGTGGAACAGGCAACAATTGTCACTATTGCCTTTAAATAAGTTTCCATATTCTGATTGGTCTTATAATCTCCTGAGAGAGGTTAGAAATAGAGAATTAACGAGCGAGGATTTAAGTGCTCGCCTTCAGGGAGGCATAAATATAAAAATTATGAAAGGCCTCACCATGGATTCTAAGATTCAGTATGAAAAAAGGAAAACAGATTATGACAATTATTATAATGAAGAAACATTTCTTGTCAGGAATACGGTAAATGTAATGACTAACTACAATAGTGCCACACAGGCGGTAGGAACTGCTTACCTTCCTAAAGGTGGGATCTTGAAATCAAATAATTCTAATTTGGAGAGTTATGATATCAGAAATCAATTGAATTTTAATAGAACATTTGCTTCCAAACATAATATAGTTGCAATTGCAGGAATGGAAATTACCCAGTACCTCAATACAAGCAAAACGGATCCCTGGGTTTATGGATATTTTCCTGATAAATTGCAATCAACTGTTCCGGTTTATGGTTATGGGAGTTCGGTAGATCAATTTAAAGACTTTCGGGGCAATACCACTACTCTTAGCGGAGGTAATACATCATTTGGCTGGAATCTTGACAGGTATGTTTCTTATTACGCAAATGCATCTTATAACTATAATTCCAAATACACACTTTCAGGAAGCATAAGAAATGATGCTTCTAATTTTATTACGGATGACCCCCATTTAAGAAGGTCACCCTTTTGGTCTTTGGGGGGAATGTGGAATATGAAAAGGGAATCTTTTCTGCAGGGAGTAGATTTTCTTAACCGATTAAACATGAGAATCACTTACGGTAAAAACGGGAATGTTGAGAAATCCACTTCTACTAAAACACTAGTGAGTGTTTCAAATACCGTGAGTGCAACTACGGGTACAATAACGGCCACAGTTTCCAGTTATGGAAATCCATTCTTAAGATGGGAAAGAACTACTACGACAAATCTTGGCTTTGATTTCGGCTTCTTTAATAATCGATTGACAGGTAAAATTGATTTTTATAATAAGTTAGGACAGGATATTGTCGGTACGGTCTCTCTGCCGGCCGCTGACGGCACAACCAGCCAGAAATTTAATAATGCAAAGATTACTAATAAAGGAATTGAAATTGAGTTAGATTATAATACAACTATTGGTAAGTACCTCAACTATACTTCAGCCCTTACTTATTCATATAACCGTAACAGGATAACCAATCTTTTTTATCCTTCTCAATACGTATATGAAGTACTTGGCAGCTCATTTGTACAAGGGCGTCCGGTTGGCTCAGTGTATTCCTTTACTTACCTTGGAATGATAGATAGTGTTCCAAATGTTGCCGGTCCTGGCGGCATTAAACAGCCTTTCAATGACGCTGCATTATATAACAGAGGATTAGGGTTGCCATTTCTAAATTATGAAGGAACTAGTATTCCGCCTCACACTCTTGGATGGTTAAACAGCTTTAATTATAAGGGTTTGAATCTGATGGTACTCTTTGTTGGAAAGTTTGGGGGAGTTTACCGAGACCCCACTTTTAATTTCGCAACGACCATCGGATCCAGTAAGACCTTTGTGGATCAGTATGTAAAAGATGTATTTGCCGGCGATCCTAATATTCCTCAATTTCCAAGGTCTAATGAAACACAATTCTATTTGTGGGATCGCTATACGCCCTATTTAAGCGGTTTAGTAGAAAGTTCTTCATATATAGAATGTAAACAGATTTCATTGCAATATGATCTTCCACAAAAAATTGCCAAGGCAATTCAGATGAAGAATCTGAAGGTGTTTGCACAGGTATCCGATATTGGCCTGATATGGGCAGCGAATAAGAAAGGATATAACCCTGATTGGCTGCCCGGTTCAAATAAGCCGGTCACTTCATATTTGCTTGGAATAAATTTCAAATTTTAAATTCTATTTTTTATGAAAATATTTAAATTAATTCTTTTTTTAAGTATAACGATTCCCTTTATCGGTTGTAAAAAATATCTGGAAAAAGAACCAAGAAAGCAAACAACGATTCAGACTGTTGACCAGTTGCAGGCTTTAATAGACAATGCAACAGCTTTTACTTATGACGGTAATAACGCAACAGCTGCTTATTCAACTGACGATACTGAAATTCCTATGGACTCATACAAGAAGTTCTCAACTAAATGGTCTATTGAGAATTTATACAGTTATGTATTTAACGTGGATCAGATTGTAGGATTTGCAACGGACCCGTTATGGAGCGGAGAATACAAGAAGATTTTTACTGCAAATCTTATTTTATACAATATTGATAAGGTTACGGGTGATAATACGGAAAGGGAACAGGTAAGAGCTGATGCGTATTTTATACGGGCATACAGCTATTGGGTGTTAGCCAATCATTATTGTCTGCCTTACTCTTCAACTAATTTAAACGAATTGGGACTTCCTTTGAAAAAAACTGTGAGTTATGATGAACCATTAACTAGGTCTACTTTAAAGGAAACATATGATTTTATTGAATCTGATCTCGTAGAAGCCGCAAAAGTGGCAGTAGATGATGTTGATCCTCAAAAACGATGGAGAGTGAGTAAAAAGGCCATTCAGGCTTTTTTAAGCAGGTACTATTTATTTATTGGGGATTATGATAAAAGCTTGGAAAATTCCAATTTAGCACTTGCCTCCACTGGGGCTACACTTGTAGATTTTAAAACTATACAAGCCGGTACTCCTGCAAGCTATACCAATCCATCCGTTACGCTTAACTATAGTGAATTGAATAACTGGTCTGCCTCCCAATATTTATACTGGGGCGAATTCTATTATGCCAGGTATTCTTATACTTCCGGCCAATGGTGGTTGCCCAGCACTGCATTACAGTCTTTGTATGATAAGAGCAATGATTTGAGATACAAATGGCTGATGATAGAGAATGGTGGAAGAAGGTTTAGTGTGCTGGATCCCCTGGTTAGGTATAGTTATTTTTTTGATGGAAGGTATATTCCCACAGGGCCAACAGTGGCAGAAATGCTGTTAAATAAAGCTGAGGTGCTGGCTCGCAAAGGTCAGATTGCAGATGCAATGACCGCCGTGAATACGTTAAGATTAAAAAGATTGATTAACAATGATCCTCTTACTGCTTCAGACAAAGACGATGCTATTAATAAAGTACTAGAAGAAAGAAGAAGAGAAATGCCCTTTGCCATGAGGTGGTTCGATATCAGAAGGTTTAGTGTGAATGATTACCCGGGAGATGACGTTACGGTCAATCATACTTTTTTCAAGGTGGGAATTGGTGTTGTTGATACGACAACTACGGTGAATTATACTTTGAGTCCGGGAAGTAAACGTTATGCCGTCCCCATTAACGGTGTTGAAATGGATGCAAGTCAGGGCCAGATTATTCAAAATAATTATTAATATTCTGATATCATAAAACCAGACAGATGAAAAAGAAATATTTAGCACCTGGATTTTTTTTACTGAGTTTCATGCTTTGTTCATACCTGTCTGTATTCGCACAGGAACAGGCGGATGCACAAAAGACAATGGACAGCCTGAAGACGGCCATTGAAAAAGATCCGGGCAATCTTGATCTTCATGATGCGTATCTCAAAGTATCGGGCTTTACAAAATGGGGGGCAAAAGAAGATCCTGCATTTCTGGAACAATACACGAAGTGGATGGTGATGTTCCCTAAAATTGCTGCGGTGCCGTATGCCCTGGGGCATGCTTATGCAGGGAAAGAAAGTCCTAAAGCAAAACCTTACTTACTAAAGGCATTGGAAATTGATCCGAAATTTGATAAAGCCTATTTTGATCTTTGGATAGATGCAGAAAGATGGGGCGAATTTGATAAAGGTTCTGAATACATCCGGAAAGCTTCTGAGCTGAAACCGGATAATCCCGATTATGCTTTCTACTATGCAAGCACTTGGGATGATAAGGATTTCCAGAAATATAAGGAGCTGAGTATTGGTGTTGCAAACAGATTCCCTGAAAGCGAAAGAGGAGCGCAGGCTTTGTATTGGTTAGCAGTAAAAAGTAAAAGCAATGTTGACAAGATTAAGTATTATGAAATGCTGAAAGAGAAATTTTCCCCTTCGAAATTTAATTGGTCATCATCAGGGATGTCAGGGTATTATAATTTGCTGTTAGAAGATGCACCAGATAAAGCTCAGCAACTTTCTGAATTTATGCTCAATATTACTACGGAAGCAAGAGAAAAGAAAAGCTGGGAGCAGAACTTGGCTACTGCAAAAAGTTTCAACAACGTCAAGGAATTAATGTCTCAGCAAAAATTCCAGGAAGCTATTAACGTATTGGATGCAATGAAGGTGAACCCCAGATCACCTGTTTATGACATGGTGTTAATTCAAAAAGCAAAAGCATTGAATGCTACAGGCAATACTGATAAGGCTTATAATGATCTGAAAGTTAGTTATGCCATTTTACCTGAGCCGGAGATCGGAAAAATATTTAGGCAGTATGGAGCGCAGTTAGGCAAGAATGAAAGCGATATTACAAAAGACCTTTGGTATATAAGAGATACAATGGCAAGGGTGGCAACTCCCTTTACTCTAAAAAAATATCTAACTCCGGGTGAAGCATCATTATCTGATTTCAAAGGAAAGGTTGTGTTGCTCACTTATTGGTTCCCGGGATGTGGGCCATGCAGGGGCGAGTTTCCGCATTTTCAGAATGTGGTTGATAAATTCAAGGGTAAAGATTTTGCTTATGTAGGCATTAACATTGTACCTGAACAAAACGAGTATGTGATTCCATTTATGAAATCAAGCGGATATACATTTATACCATTAGAGGATTATGAAGGCAGGAACAAAGGTAACCTGGATAACAGAAATGCCGCACCTGTAAATTTCCTGATTGACAAGGAAGGAAGAATTGTCTTCAGGAATATACGTACTGATGGCAGCAATGAAGATGTGTTAGAAGCGATGATTACTTCATTGTTAGATCGTAAATAAACCGAGCGGGGGAATTTTTAAATAAATTATAATTCCCGGCCTTCTTGGTAATCTGTTTGCGATTTAAAGTACCAACAAGGCGTATGCAATATTTAATCTCTTGAAAAAAGCCTAATTGTTTCTCAGAAAAAATATAAAAAGATTACAGGGCTATTATCTTTTTGAGCAATTAAGTATGATCTCTAAATAATTAAAATGAGAATAGTTCTGTACAATAGGAAGGTAATTTATACCCTGGCTCTTTTCTTGGGCTTTCTGGATGGTGTACACGCTCAGGCTGTCCGCGACTCATTCTCAATAATCGGTAACATAAATATGACTGGCAAAGGCACCATGATGCTATCATATCTGGATGGTCAAAAAACAATTTTGGATAGTGCTGATATTAAAAATGGCCTTTTCTTTTTCAACGGCTCTGTGAAATTACCGACACCTGCTCGTTTATTTGTTAAAGGCTCCAGGCACCAATACGCAGCTGAAAACATAAATTTTTATTTGGAAAACAGTTTGATACAGATTTATGCAAATAAAGATTCTATGAATGCCTCCATTGTTAAGGGATCCCGATCGAATGATGATAAAGATTCTATTGATGCGCTCATGACTCCTTATTAT
>DASZXQ010000230.1:0-46632 GCA_035545755.1 Chitinophagaceae bacterium
AAACCTTTAGCCAAAACTGCAGATGAAATTGAAGCACTGAGATGATGGTAGCATTTATCAGCAAATAAAATTGTAAACAATGAGCATTCAATACAAACAGATGAAGTATATAAGATCCATTTTACTGTTACTACTATCGCTTAATTTTTTATGTCAAAATAATTTGCAGGCCCAGCAACGGGATATACCTTATGTTCCTAAATCCTGGTTGCCTAAAGTATGGGTGCCGGAAATTCCCAAAGAATGTCCATTCAAAAGATCAGATGCGTTTGCTGCCATTGCTTTTCTGGGAAAGCATGTTAGTTATACTGATGCTGATACCTGGTATCCCTCATGGGCTTCAGATGGCAATATGTATAGTGGTTTTGCTGATGGTGAGATAGGACTTGAAAGCACGCATTCAAGTGGCGGAGCCAAAGCAAACACGGGAAATGCGAAAATTGAAGGTGATGACCCGATGCATCTTAAAATAACTTCTTTGGGTTTGCAGTATGCTTCTGCTTTGCCTTACCAGGGAAGATATCCTTGTGCCAATCTTGTTTATAATGGAATCTGGTATTATGGAACGTATGGTATAGACTTCGACCCTAATCCTGAAAATAAAAAATACAGTTGGGCGATTTGCGGTCCTTTACCTGGATTCCGAATATCTAAAGATTATGGCAAAACATGGATTCCTTGTCCTTACACACTTGATAATCCATTGTTCCCTGAAAGTGGAAAGAATGGAAATTTTGTGAAAATGGGCACACCTCATTTCGTTGATTTTGGCCAAAACCTCGAGAACTCTCCCGATGGTTATGCCTACCTGGTTGGTCACGGTGGTGCTGATGATGATCCACATCCACGGGTGGCTAACAATAGTTGGATCGCCGGCGATGCAGTTTATATGGCAAGGGTGAAGCCTTCTCCAGAAACGATAAATAACCTGGCCAGCTATGAGTTCTTTGCCGGTAATGATGCAAATGGCAATCCGGTATGGTCACATAATTTTTCAGATATAAAACCGGTCATGGAATGGATGCATCATATGGGATGTACCAACATTACTTATGATAAACCGCTACACAAATACCTGATGTGTGTAACAGATGGCTGGCCGGGTATTGAAAATATGAACTCCTACATTCTCGAATCTGATAACATCACCGGGCCATACAAATTGATCACTTATATGAAGGACTTTGGAACCCAGGGATATTTCATGACGATACCATCAAAGTTTATGGCTCCCGATGGTAAAACTTTTTGGCTAAGTTATTCCGCCAATTTCAGCCAGGATTATTTTGGCGATATTACCAAAGCCAACCCTCCCGGCAGCCGTTATGCCTGGAATCTTCAATTGGTACAGTTGGTGGATAAAAACCAGGCTGCATCCTATGAGCAGGCTTTTAAACAGGGAGAGCCTGATCTGATAAAGAGTAAAGAAAATTTAGCTCTTAAAGCAAATGTTGTGGTCTCATCTGCTTTACGCAGTGCCAGGCCTATGACAGAGTTGCACCAATATTTTGGTGAAGGTGCTATTGATGGTGTGGTAGATCCCAAGGCAGAAAATACATTAAACGAATGGGTAAGCGATGGAGAAACCAATACTGCCTTTATACGATTGAACTGGAATAAGTCTCAAAAAATTACTAAGGTATGGCTGTTTGATCGCCCTGATCTTAAAGACCAGGTAACATCGGGAATGCTGGTATTTAGTGATGGCGCTACTATTAAAGTGGATGCTTTGCCCAATGATGCCCGCTCTGCAAAAGAAGTAGTATTCCCGGAAAAAAATATTACCTGGCTGGCATTTGTAATAACTAAAGTGTCTGCAACAACCACCAATGCGGGGTTGTCGGAAATAGCGGTATTCAAATAGATATTGCTGCATTGGTTTTTAATAACCACGATGATTATAGAAAAAAATAGTATTAGATTAGTTATTTAAAAATTATTGACTCATGAAAGCTGTTATTTTAAATGAACCCGGAACACTTACCAATGCAGATGTTCCTTCTCCTGGTGAGCCGGGAGAAAATGAGGTACTGCTTAAAGTGAAATGTTTGGGAATATGCGGAACCGATTTGCATGCCTATAAAGGAAGACAACCTTTCTTTACTTACCCAAGAATACTCGGACACGAAATCGCTGCGGAAGTTGTTTCTTTTGGAAAAGGTGTTACAGGTTTACAACCCGGTGATTTATGTACGGTATTGCCATACCGGAATAAGATCATTGACCAGGCAGTAAAAAGTGGAAAGTTCAATTGCGGAAGCGGTTTGGCTTATATGGGTGTTCACGAAGATGGCGCCATGCAGGAATATTTTACCAGGGAGGCAAAAGATGTTTTTGTTACTAATGGTTTGAGCCCCGAGCAGACAGCATTGATAGAACCGCTTGCTATTGGCAGCCACGCCATTGAAAGAGCCCATATAAAACCAGACGACATCGTGTTGGTAGTTGGTGCTGGTCCCATCGGTATTACTGTCATCACAATGGGCATTTTAAAAGGAGCCAATTTTATCGTAACAGATACCAATGAAAACAGGCTGGAGTTTGTAAAAAATAATTACCCCGGTGTGCATACGCTAAAAGCAGATGACAATCTTGTTAACAACGTTAGAAGTTTATATAATGGCAACCTGCCAACAGTTGTAATTGATGCAACCGGTAATCGTGAGTCAATGCAAAAGTGTTTTGATTATGTAACGCATGGAGGAACTATCGTGTATGTTGGATTATTTATTGGTAATGTTGAATTCTTTGATCCATTATTTCATGCAAAAGAAATTACACTCAAATCTTCAAGAAATGCATTGCCTGAAGATTTTAAAAAAATAATCCGGTTGATGCGTTCCGGGCATATCAAGGTGGAACACCTTGTTACCCATCGCCTGCGTTTTGATTCTTTAACAGAAAGCTTTACTAAGTTATATGATCCCGATACACACGTGATAAAGGCGGTTGTTGAGTTTTAATTTTTTGAAATATAATTGATGGAACGAATCGATAGTCACCAACATTTCTGGAAGTATGATCCTGCACGCCATAGCTGGATGAATGAAAAGATGGATCTTTTAAAAAAAGATTATGGCCCAAAAGACCTTGCTGTCTTACTATCGCAATGTGGGTTGCATGGTTCTGTAGCAGTACAGGCAAGCCAGTCGGAAGAAGAAAATGAATTTCTTTTAGGTCTTGCTGAATCAAACCCAATCATTAAAGGCATTGTAGGCTGGGTTGATCTGCAATCAGATGCCGTTTCTGAAAGACTTTCGTATTACAGTACAAAAAATAAAATAAAAGGATTCCGGCATGTTATTCATGATGAGCCAGATGTTGACTTCATGTTGCGTCCTGCTTTTTTAAACGGGCTTAAAGCCTTAAAAAATTTTAATTACACCTATGATATTTTAATTTTTCCTGTTCATTTATCCAATACCTTACAATTGGTAAGGCAGTTCCCTGACCAGCCGTTTGTAATTGATCATATTGCCAAACCAATGATCCATAAGCATGAAATTTCTGAATGGAAAAAAGGTTTGATACCACTGGCCTCTCTTCAAAATGTGTATTGTAAAATATCCGGAATGGTTACTGAAGCCCACTGGAAAAATTGGACGAAGGAAGATTTCACTCCCTACTTAGAGACCATAGTTGAATTATTTGGCAGCAAAAGAATTTTATATGGTTCAGATTGGCCGGTTTGTACGCTTTCTGCATCCTATGCGGAAACCTATGGAATTGTAAAAAGTTATTTTGAAAAATTTTCTGTTGATGAGCAGGATGACTTTTTTGGAATGAATGCAAAGAGATTTTACCATTTATAAAAAATGATTTTTTAAATG
The DNA here is from genome assembly GCA_035545755.1 of Chitinophagaceae bacterium. Lineage (GTDB taxonomy): Bacteria > Bacteroidota > Bacteroidia > Chitinophagales > Chitinophagaceae > UTBCD1. The sequence continues at coordinate 3,831 of DASZXQ010000230.1, forward strand.
CAATTAACACCCACCTATAAAGCTGATATTTTTAAAAGCGATTTTCCTGGCTATGGAAGCAGGTTGGTGTATGGTACATCAGGATTGGGAGGTGTGTGGGGTAAAGTTGATGAACAGGAAAGTATAGATTGCATCCTTTATGCCCTTGAAAATGATATCACTTCTTTTGATACGTCTCCCTCTTATAGTAATGCTGAACTTTTTCTTGGGAAAGCTTTAGCAAAATGGAAAGGCCAAAGACCGTTTGTGAGTACAAAAGTAGGACGCTTAAAAGCGGATACTGCCTTTGATGCTAAATTAGATTATTCGCCAAAAGGAATGCGGGAAAGCCTTATGCGTAGCCTGGATTTGCTGGGTCTTGACAACGTTGATCTTTTGTTTTTACACGAGCCACAGTGGGTGCCTGTTGATAACATAAACGAAATTTTGGAGACACTTCTTTCATTTAAAGAAGAAGGGTATACGAAAATGCTAGGCATTGGTGGAAATCCATCCCAATCATTTGAGCCATTTATTGACAAAAAATATTTCCAGGTTATCTCCAGCTTTACCAAAATGGATGCCTGCAATCTTTCTGCTTTTGAGGATATATTGCCCAAAACCATTCCGCAAAATATCAGCTTCTATGCCGCATCATCTTTACATTTCGGTCTCCTGGGGAATCGGTTTAAGCATTTTGTTACAGCAGGAAATAGTGGTTATGAAGACAATATTTCTATGAAAGACATTGAAAAGGCAGTTCTTGTAAATGAGCTGGCATCAATAAACGGAATGTCATTGCCTGAAATGGCCCAGCGATACCTGTTTTCTATTGAAGAAGCAACCCGTGTTGTTATGGGTGCCAGGAAAAAAAGCCAGGTTACCGATACGATTACCTGTTGGAAAAAGGGAGCACTTGATAAAAAGTTGTTTGAAAAGATAACACAAATGGTTCTTCGCAATTGAATAAGATTTCTTTTTTAAGAAAAGGTTTTCTCTCGAATTTCTTAGCGCATCTGATCATATATCATAAATATTTTTTTAATGAGAAACCAATTAATACGAGTAAATAATTTTGTTTTACTTCTTGTGGCTGCATTCATCTTCCCCATTTTTTCTGTTGCCCAACAGCCTGTAAAAGTTTTTATACTTGCCGGACAATCAAATATGGTTGGCCATGGAGAGGTATATGCAAATGCAAACAGGAGAGCCATTGGCTCACTGGAATATGAAGTGGATCACGACCAGGCTGGTTTGTATAAAAATGTAGTTGATAAAAATGGTAACTGGAAAGTGCGTCCTGATGTTTGGGTACGATTTGACAGAGAAGAGCAGGGATTAAAAAAAGGAGATCTTTCTGTTGGCTATGGCGCTACCGATAAAGAGATTGGGCCGGAATTTCAATTTGGAAATGTGATGGGCGATTATTTTCCCGAACAGGTTTTATTGATAAAAACGGCCTGGGGTGGTAAAAGTCTTGGTGTTGATTTTCGTCCTCCGGGTTCTGGTGGCACCGCAGGTATTTTTTATAAAAAAATGATTGAAGATGTTCATACTGCGTTGAATAATTTACCGTCAGAATTTCCTGCGTATAAGGGGCAGGGTTATGAGCTTGCCGGTTTTGTGTGGAACCAGGGTTGGAATGATGCCGGCGATTCTGCATTGTATAAGGAATATAAAATAAACATGATTCATTTTATAAAAGATGTACGTCATGATCTTCAGGCGCCGGGATTGCCTTTTGTAATAATTAATTGTGGCCAGGGAGGCTTGCAACCCACACCAGATAAATGGATGAGCAGAGTGCAAAAATTTATTGTAAAAGCACAGGAAGATGCAGCTGCGAGCCCCGGGTTTGCCGATAATGTTGCTTTGGTGGATAGCAGGCCCTTTTACAAAGATAGCCTGGAGTCTCCGGCGCAGCAGACCTATCATTACAACCGTAACGCAGGAACCTATTTTTTGATGGGAAATGCAGCAGGCTATGCAATGATAGAATTATTAAAAAATCATAAGGCCGAATATTTATCAACAGATAAAAAGAGTGAAGGAAATACAAACGGAGAAATAAATAACAGTGGTTTAATGGGCTATATATCTTTTAAGACAACACCGCAGCCCGCAGGCTATTCATCGGGCATAGGATTTTATTCTGCAGTGTATCCAATGCTGCAGGAATCAATTGCTGATTTTCAAATCGGTCTGGCCGGAACATGGATTACTCCTGACAATTCTGATAATCTTACCCAACCTTTGTGTCCACCTGGTTCGTATGCAAGGGATAATTGGGAAAAAGGCCGCGGCCCAACATTTAAAGATGTGTTCCAAACAATCGAAGGAGGGCTTGGCATTTGGGGCAGTACACAATTTCGTGCAGGGTACACTTCTCCCAAATTTCAAATTGTAGGTGTTCCGGATTGCTATACGGGTAATTATCTCATATCCCCCGGATGGGGAAACAGCACTACTGCGACTCCGGATAATCAAATGGGCGTTGCACAACTTAGCAATCGCTTGTTGATTCCGCCCGATGGGATCACTTTCAAAGGAAAACCGAACGGCGAATTGTTTGGTTATTCCTGGATGTCGCTGCCTTTTTCTGATGTAAAAAAGGAAACACCTCCCACAGGCAACCAATATTGGACGCTGTTCTTTGCGCTCTCAAATTTTAAAGGACCTGTAGCTTTTATCATCCCGGAATCATGGAGTAAAATATCTGCTAATTATCCTTTTGATTATAACCGCGGCCTTGATAGCCGTGGAGGCAGATCGGGTGGGGGCGCCCAGGAAATAAATACCGTACCTTATTTTGAAATGAAAGATTCAAGCGGAACTACTTATTCAAGAATACCCGGGTTTCTATATCCGGTAGACAATAATAACGAGACCGTTCTCATTCAAGATGTGCGATACTATTCCAGGAAAGCATTAGCAGACGCCGTTGAAAACTGGCGCAATGGAGGACCGAAATGTTTAGGAAAATTCCTTATTTCAGATGCTTCAAGTGTATTGGCAAAATTGAAAGCATTGCCGCTGAATTTTCACCAGGCCGAAGAAAAGATTCCTTTAAGTGGTTTTGAAAAAGTAGTTCATACTTCCGTTTTTAATGATTCGACAGCATTTGGTCTTACATGGAATGACTCACCAGTTAGTCCCAAAGGTGTAATGCCACAATATTTCAGGGAAGAGAATAACAATCGGATCGCAATACCTGCTTATGATGTCCCTGAGGAATTAGTGCAAAAAAAATTTACAGCTGCGAAAAATGGTAAAACTTATACATCACCTGATTCAGGAGCATGGACTAACCCAGGTCCTGTTCGTGGTCCGTACTATGCGTATCTGTCGGATGGATCACGTGTTACCTATTACTGGTATCGTTTTATTGATCAGCCTTCTTTGCAGCAATATAAAAATGTATGGAGCGATTCCGTACAAAATGCCATGCAATCTCTTGTGGAAAAGATCCATAAGAACTGGACAATAGATAAAGATTATATGCCGGCACCCAGTAATGGTAAATCACTTGTGCCAATTGATCCTGCTCTTATTGTGCAACCACCAAAAGGGCTTGAAGCGGGATATGTGCCAATTGTTACCTGTCAGGAAGCAGCTAAGCGATGAATAATCTGTAATGGGTAGCACTCAATCTTATTTATTGATCTTAAAACGTACGCCCGGTAATCAAAGAAGACAAGTTCATCTTGGTTTAATATGATTGCTTCTTGTAAGATTATATTTAGATAATATCGGTTTAAGATTTGACAAAATGTGGATAAGGAATCGACTTTATGTCAGATAATTTTAGGATATCTCCATAGTGAATCTGTATGAAATCTTTTGCACGGAAAAAATTTTCTGACCTTACGAAAAGAGTAATGTATAGTCATGATATTATCGGACTTAAAATATTACTTAAATGAAATGGGATCTTATTATCAAAAGTGATGCTCACAATATTTCGGTTCGAAATCTGAGAATTGTTATACTTGCGGTTTTGCTGAATTCAAACCTGCAGTTATCTGCACAAAAAAGGCCGAATATAATTTATATTCTTACTGATCAGTGGCGTTCTACCGCTTTTGGTTATGCCGGCAACAACCAGGTTAAAACTCCCAATATTGACAAATTTTCAAAGGAGGCCGTTATATTTAAGAATTGTGTATCGGTTTGCCCTGTATGTACGCCATATAGAGCTGCGTTAATGACAGGTCGTTATCCTACCACGACAGGCATGTTTATGAATGACCTATATCTTCCACCTAGCGAATTATGTATGGCTTCAATTTTTAAGAGGGCTGGTTATTCAACTGCTTATTATGGTAAATGGCATCTTGACGGCCATGGACGATTCAATAACGTTGCGCCTGATAGAAGGCAAGGGTTTGATTATTGGAAAGCTTCGGAATGCTCACATGAATATAATCACATGATTTATTATGAGAACAATGATTCGAGTGTAAAGTATTGGAACCAATACTCTCCTTTTGCAATCGAAGAAGATGTAGAAAAATATCTTGAACAAATTTCAAAAAATAAAAATCCTTTTTTACTTTTTGTTTCTTTTGCTACACCTCATTTTTCTAAAGATCAGGCACCTGAAATATACCAGGAAATGTATCCTCAATCTGAGTTGCAATTTCCCATAAATGTTAATAAGGAAAAATTTCCCAATTTAAGACAAGAGCTTCAACATTATTATGCTCATTGCACTGCAACCGATAAAGCAATAGGTGATCTGATTAACAAGATCAAGGCACTGGGGTTGTTCGACAATTCAATAATAATATTTACATCAGATCATGGAGAAATGATGGGGTCCCATGGTGTTCGGCCACGAGAAAAACAACTGGCATGGGATGAGGCAGTTAAGGTTCCTTTCCTTATTCGATTTCCTGGAATAGGTAAAAATGCAGGTAAATCGACTGTTACTCCTATAAACACTACAGACATTCTGCCGACAATGCTTTCGATGGCAAATATTCAGATTCCCTCATCTATAGAAGGTGATGACTTATCTGCAGTGGTCAAAAACCCCGGCAAAAAGATGGACAGAGCTGTGTTATTCATGAGTGTATATCCTTTTGCTACGACACCTTTCTCTGAATATAGGGCAATCAAAACTCCACGTTATACTTATGTAAAAACCCCAATAAAAGCTATCATGCTTTTTGACAATATCACAGATCCCTTTGAGATGAATAATCTTATTGATAAACTGGAATTTAAGGATCTTCAGAGCAAGATGGAGAGTCTGTTGGAAAAAAAATTAAAGTTGATCGGTGATCCCAATTTTAAACCTTATCAATACTACCTTGACAAATTTGGATTTCATGATTTAGGAAAGAATGGTAAAAAGGAAGTGCCATATACTATAGATACGGGCGGGGTAATAAAAGTTTATTCACCTCATAAGAACTAAATAGGTGATTTTGATTGAATCGAAATATCAAGTAACTGTATCAATGCAATTTGCTGAACCTTTTTTTGTTAAGGGTAGTTAAAGGGTATACTTGGCAGTAGACATTTTAGTATCAGTTCTTTTCACCTTTAATTTTTGAAGTTTTGAAAAGGCGTAAATTTTTAAAATCAACTGGGCTTATCTCTACAGTGGGATATATTTCTCACAGAATACCTTTTCTTGCCGGGCCTTTGAAAGTAAAAAATCGTTTTTACGCTGCCGCCGGAGAAGAAGAATTTCATGTAACCACAGTTACTGAAGCTGGCAACAAGGTAATTCTGGAAAATCAATATTCAGCGTTCGTTTTTGATACTACTACCGGAACCTATACTATAACTGATAAACTATCCGGAATCAGATCCTTGTCGGATGCTGCTATTAAGATTAATGAATGGAGCTCTGACGATATTGATTTCAAGAGATCCTGGAATAAACGTAAAATCAGCGATGTTCTTGGTGATGGAATTGCCTTGAATATAAATCTTGAAAAACAAAATTGCCCCCGTTTACTTTTTACTTTTATTCTTTATCATAATTACGGATTTTTAAATATTTCAGGTGGTATTGTTAATACGCTTGATCATTCGATACAGGTAAAGGAGATATATGCTGTATCCAATGCAAAATTGTTTCCTGATACAGACGTCTCTGAGAATTTTGCAATGATTGACGGATTCAGCGCAGGAGAGCCACTTGAATACGGAAGCAGAATGTATTCTCCGCTATCCCGGAGCAATGCTTTAAAATCCCGAAATAATATATTACTGACATTCACAAAGAACAAGAAACGGGAAGTAGCGGTTTTGGGCGGTCTTAGCTATCATGATTTTCAGAAATTTGCTTTTATTGAACAACCGCGAAAAATTGAACTTGAAAAAGGTTCGGACGGAAAAAGTAGTTTGCTATGCTACCTGAATCTCCCATTTGATACATTCGATCAAAAATATAATAATGAGATTTTGCGTGCCGAAAAGAATTTGGCATTACAAACATGGAGCTATCATGAATTTCGTTGTGAGGAAACAGCAACTTCTGCAAAATCTTCTGAAGAAATAACGATCATTGCTGAAAACATTGATCCCCATAAAAAATATATTTTAGGATTTTCTTGGTGGAATGGATATATGTATGGAGATCATGAAGACAATCACCAGTCTGTCTTTATAGAGTATTTCGAACAAGATCATTCTCGGCGAATTCCATTGATCATAAACCATACTCTTCCCCGGTTTGATGAAGCAAAAAAGAAAGATGTTGAGCAAGTGGAATTATCCTTACCCGCTTCTGCAACAGCATCAGGAACTTTCAAAATCGTTATCACAAAAGGTAATAGCCCGGAACGTGATCAGAATGTATATCTAAGTGAGATATGGTTGAGAGACGGAGCCTTTGAACCACTTTTTGCAGATATACTAACAGAGGTAAAAGATTGTGTAAGTCGCCGCATAAGCTATACAGCCAATCTTTTTGCAAAAGATCCGGTTGGAAAGAGAGTAGATCCTGGAAATGAGTATCACCCTCTTGATTGTTTTTATATTGATTTGGCAAGTACTGATCCCTTCATTGCACTTGAAGATTATGGTAAAAGAGTGTGTTCTGCCCAGGAAGTTGATCTGAGCATATATGATTTTCCAACCGTTTGTCTCTGGTATGCTGAGAGTGCAGAATATGGTAACAGTGGAGCAGAAAATTCAACTGTAGGAGCAGTGAATGAAATGCGGCATATCAGGGACTCAGGATTTTTAAACTATTCAAGAGCTGCAGTTCGATTGGTTCCTGATTCTTATATGCCCGATAATCAGCAAGGGTGGTGGGATGATGAGCACTGGCAACGTGAAATCAAAGAGCATATCGGAGGCAAACACGGAAGATATGTACCGCCATATGAGACTTCAGAGAAGTGGGGAAAAGCAGTAACCGAATTAGGGGGGATTCCTCTTATATATTTTCAGACGAGCTATAGATCAGAGGACTATGCAAAAACATTTCCGGGGCATATGCTGTTTAATCAAACATATGCATGGAGAAATGAAGTTCAGGATACGAAAGGAGAACTATTTACTTCGTGGGAGAAGACATGGATTCGTAATGGCAAAATAGTCTGGGGTTATGATTATACCGATCCTGAATTTCTTGAACATCTGACTGAAGTGTATCGCAATCTGAGAAAGGGGGGAATTAAGGGTTTAATGTTCGATTACCCTTTTTCCGGTTGGGCCGAAGCCGGTGGAATGGAAGATAAATATTCCACCACTGCAGCCGCATACAGAAATATTTTTAAATATGCCGGCGAAGGGTTAGGGCCAAAGGCATATGTCCATGAACGGAACATGGAGCAGGGTAGTGATGTAACAATAGGTCTGGTGGCATCGATGCGAACGGAGAATGATACTGACCTTATGGATGGCATTACGGTGACCCGGTGCGGATTGAGATGGTATAAAAACCGGGTACTGATAAATCAGGATGCAGATTCAAAAAATATATTGCGTCTGCAAGACAACAGGGATTTGGTGAGGTCGCTACTTACCATGTGTTATGTTGTTACCGGCAGATTACTTCTTGCGAATAGTTTTTCCAGATTTTCCCGTGACATACTTTGGGATATTTCCAGAACCTTTCCATATCATGCTGCTAATAAAAGTGCAAGACCAGTTGACGCTTTTGTGTCACCTATTCCGATGGTATACGATTTTGAAGTAAATGATAAATGGCACCAGGTGACTTTCTATAATCCTGAACAGAAAATGGAAAAGAAAATTGGCATTAATATTTCAGGTGAACGGGTTGACGGATCTCTTGCTCTTCATAAAGAAAAATCATATTACGTTTATGATTTTTGGAACGATACTTTTATTGGAAAGTTCAAGGGGACGGAAAGACTTGAACAACATTTGCGACCGGGAGAGGCCAGAATGATGTCCGTACACGAAGTAGGTGACCGGCCTCAGGTCCTTTCAACCAACCGCCATATCATGCAGGGATATTTGGATATAGTCAGTATGGGTTGGGAATCTCCTGCGAAAACATTACATGTAACAAGTAAGATTGTCGGCGGCGACCCTTATATAATATGTATTGCAAAAAACGGCTATGAGTTTCCTCAGCCTTTTTGTGATGATGCCAATGTGAAATTGACATTGTACAAAGAGAATAGTGTCCTTGTTTGGATCAAAATTGACAGCCAGGAAAACCAGGAAGTGAAGTGGTCGCTGAAATTTAAAAAGTAAAACGTATTTATTAAAAAAGTCAATGTTCGGTGTCAGATAAAATAAATACTTATTGACCCGAATCTTCAGGAACAAACTATTGGATTACTTAATCAATTAATCAGTTAAAATGAAAAAGAAATTTGTTCTATTGTTAATTAGTCTTTCATATTGTTTTTGTACAACAATTATTTATGCAAAAGTTAGCCTGCCGGCAATTATCTCTTCGAATATGGTTTTACAACGTGATGCCAAAGTTACCTTATGGGGCTGGGCTGATGCAGGAGAAAGATTAATTATAAGAACATCATGGTTGAAAGAACCTTTACGGGTTACTGCAGATAATTCCGGGAACTGGAAAGTTACGCTGCAGACCAATGACAGCAGACAGCCTCAATCAATTTGGATAAATACTAATAAAGAAAAAATTTCACTTGACAATATCTTATTCGGGGAAGTGTGGTTGTGTTCCGGTCAGTCGAATATGGAAATTCCTATCAATGGCTATTTAGGACAGCCCGTCTACGGAGCACAAGAAGCAATTACAAATGCTATGAATGATGATATACGTTTGTTTACAGTAAATGATCAGGCCAGTGTATCGCCGGAGAATAAATTGGGATCCTATAAAGGATGGCAACAGGCAAATCCTGAAAGTGTAAAAGATTTTAGTGCAGTAGCTTATTTTTTTGGAAAGCACTTGCAGAAAGTCCTTGGTGTTCCGGTCGGATTGATACATTCTTCATGGGGAGGCAGTTTAATTGAAGCCTGGATGAGTAAGGAAGCTTTGGGTGCGATTGAAAAATTTGATCTTAAAGATGTTGACCTTAAACGGGGAAATCGTTTTCCGACTGTGCTGTTCAATGCAATGATCAATCCACTTATTCCATATACAATCAAAGGAGCTATTTGGTACCAGGGCGAAGCGAATATCAGTGAGCCCAAACTTTATAAATTACTCTTCCCTGCCATGGTCAGTGACTGGCGAGCCCGCTGGGGGATAGGCGATTTCCCATTTTATTATGTACAGATTGCCCCGTTTGCTTACAGCAAACAAAACCGTATCGATGATCCTGATAATGCGGCATTTTTACGTGAGGTACAGTTGCAGTGTCTTGATATAATACCTAATTCGGGTATGGCTGTTACTCTTGATATCGGCACGGAACATATTATTCATCCTCCTAACAAAAAAGATGTTGCCGATAGGCTTTTATACAATGCCTTAAACAAGACTTACGGATACAAGGCAATCGATTATTCCGGGCCCACTTTTGATTCCATACATGTGAAAGAAGATGGAATATACATCACATTCAACCATGCCGAAAAAGGGTTATATGCATTTGGGAAATTGGATGGTTTTGAAATTGCAGGCGAGGATAGGGTTTTTTATCCTGCGGCAGCTTCTATTTACAGAGGAAATCAGGTGTTTGTAAAGAGTGATATGGTCAATAAACCAATAGCAGTTCGTTATGCTTGGCGAAGTTGGGCGGTAGGGACTCTATTCAATACTTATTTATTACCGGCATCATCGTTTAGATCAGATACATGGGATGATGCGAAACAATGAAAGTATTTGAAATGGTAAGAGTGTAAAAAAAATAAATGGGTTACAGTGAGAAATAATAAGCTATTCAAATTTCATTTAGAAAATTTCTGATGGATTATATAAATAAAAAAAGATTCAATTTCCAATTTTGGAACCGAGCTATCTCGAATGTTAAGATTTTTATCTTATCAGTTCCATTCATATTTTTTTGCACTAAAGCTATCTCCCAAAAAAGTATCAGTAAACAAAATGTTGGCGGGTATATGATCGTGCAAACTAAAAAAGTTGATCAAAAATTTAATGCGGGATACTCCATCTATACAGCAGCGTGGCCATTATTGAAAGAGTACCCTGGCCGTAGTTTTCAGTCTGGTCTGTTTGGCACCTGGATGTTCCCGATGCGTGACTCATTAAAAACGAAGCAAAAATTATATTCTGATATAGAAGGAGGTTTAGGATGGTGGCGCTCTACACAGTATGCAACGACTACTCCTAAATTTAATATGGGTGGAGTACAACTGAATTTTGCAGGATGGGCTAATGGGCCCGGTTCAGGGAAAGGGAGTGATTGGAATAAAACAGAAGGTAAATATGGAGTTGCTCAGCTGAGCCCATGGTTACTATTTCCACCCGATGGTCTTAATCTAAAACAGGGAACTTGCGGTGAATTGTTCGGTTACGGATATCTGCCATTGCCACTGACCGAAGCAAAATCTACTACTGCAGGAAAAAATATACCAACCGGAAACCAAAGCTGGACCTTATTTCTAAATACCGGAAACTTTAAAGGCCCCGTTGCTTTTTTTACTCCTTATTTCTGGTCTCAAGTAGCTCTTAATAATCCTGAAGTGAGCGGATTGTTTCTGGACGCTTTGCCTTCAAATGCCAACAAGGCTTATGAGATGGAAACGCAATACATTCCTTCTGCTGAAGGTACTGATGCAAAAGGAGAAAAATACATGCGCATTGCTTCTATTCAGTATCCTGCAACATCTGAGGGAAATTCTCCGATAATGAATCGGCTAATGGTTTATAATAAAAAAGCACTTTGGGATGGCGTCAAGGCATGGTTTGATGGTGGTAATCCTGTCGACGGGCTAATTGATACCAGTCAAGGATTTATGCAACATTTTACAGGAAAAATCAGGTCGACCTGGCAATTATTTGAAGACAATGTTCCAAAGAACCAGAGAGCGATGTTGAACATTAATACTTTTTTAAAAGCAGATTCAACCGATCTTGTCACCCTTACGCTAAACTGGAATAGTGAATTGGTGACCAGGGAAAAAACACCTTGTGGATACCTGTTAACTCTTCCTGAATATTATCATTTAGTAAAAAACAATGACGATACTATCGGTGAGTGGATTGCTGTAGCTCCATCCGATGTGCCGGTTGAAACAGGACTGCAACAGCTTCATTTCAAAAATTCAGATACAAAGCCACCAATAGTATATACTACTCCTAATGAAAAAAACAGTTGTTGGAAAAATCCCGGCCCTGTAGCCGGACCTTTTAAAGTAAAACTGGGCGACGGAAGTACGGTAACTTACTATTGGTATCGTTTTGCTGATCAGCCAGCATTATTGAATGCTGATTTAACCAGTGCTGAAAGAGAAGAAATGCAAAAGCGTGTGGAAAAACTTCAAAGGTCATGGACTAAAGCCAAAGAATATCTGCCACCACCGACAGTTGGAAAACTGGCAGAAATCGATCCGGCTCTTATTGTTTCACCTCCTGTGGGTTTAGAAGTGGGGTATGTACCCATCGTTACCCGTCAGGAAATAGAAAAATAATATCGTTTAATCCAGTTACAGCTGGGCAATTAAACGATTGAATGATGTAAGGTATACCAGAAGTAATCCGAGTAGTGTACCGAATCGTTGATAGTTGAAAAGATGAATAGATCCTACGGATATATCGGATGAATGCAAAGAATTATGAAGATCTATACCCTTGTTTTTTTATTTATCGCAACTGCTTAAAGGGGGATACGAGTTGCCTAATTATACCTGCGATGAAGTATATGTGTTTTGGTTACTGTATAAATATTATATAGCTCTGTAAGAGGGAAAAATGATTTCATTATGAATAAATATCGTATCACATTCTTTGTTCTGTTTTTCTGTGTGTTGGGTGTATATGGCCAAAAACGAATGCTATATGGATGGGATTTTGAAAATATTGAAGGATCACGGATTATCCGAACAGGCAATTCACTTACGGATACCGTAACTGGTAATTATGAATTGGTTGCTGGTGTCAATGGAGGGCACGCATTGAAACTGGATGGATTTACCACTTCAGTTGTGGTAAATGCCCAGGAGAAGTTACCGGAATCCTTTACTATTGAAGCATGGATTTCACAAGCGGCGTATCCCTGGAACTGGGCACCTTTACTGACTCAGACATCACCGGGATCGCAGAGGAGCCTGGGCAAAAGAGGATTCTATTTTGGGGTGGGTCCGAGTGGGGAACTTGGACTTGATGTGTGGATAGAGGGAGAATTATATCGTTGTATAACAGATACGTTTAGCCTTACATTGTTTCAATGGCAGCATGTGGCTGCAGTATTCCGGGCAAATGACGGGATACATTTATATATAAATGGAAAAGAAAGAGGATTTACAGCCGTAAATAGATCGTATGATAATGCGGCAAGTTCAAAGATGATAATAGGGATGAACGAGGAGGCGGTTAAACCTGCTTTTATTCACCGGCAATACGGGACACTGCCTTATTATTATTCAATTGATGGGGTAATCGATAGGATGAAAGTGTATGATGCTGCATTGACGCCGGGAGAACTTGATTATAGCGATTCATATGCATTACCCGAAAACGGGTCGTTGAAAAAACGCAGCTTACCCAATGTACCGGTCAGAAGAAGATTTGGAGCCTACTATACGAAGCTAACCTACTATAAAGAATGGGATCAGTTATGGCCAGTGGGAGAGCATCCGGACATAGTGGTTACTTTTGAAAATTCACCTGTGCGGTTTGTTTTTTGGAGAGGCACCAGGTATTCACCGGCTTGGATATCTGAAAAAAATTTCTGGATGGCAGATCAGAGTGTCGAAGCATGGAATGATACAGAGGGATGTTATGAACATATGCAGGACCCACAGTGTCGATATTCCAATGTGAGGATTCTTGAAAATACGCCGGCCCGGGTTGTGGTGCATTGGCGATATGCACTGGTTAGTGCCTATAATTCATTATGGCGGGAAGATTCGTTAACAGGGTGGGCATGCTGGATAGACGAATACTATTATATATATCCGGATGCCACAGCCATTAGGCATGTGGAATGGAAAAAAGGTTCGCTTGGTGAGCCCAGACAATTCCAGGAATCATTGGGAATTACAGACCACGGTCAGACGCAGGGCGATATTCTTGAAAAGGAATGGGTAACAGTAGCCAATCAAAAGGGCGATAAAAAGAGTTTAATTTTTAGAGAAAACCCGGATCTTACCAAGAACATCTGGGATCCGGCAGATTACACTATCCAGCAGCATCATTTTAAGTCGCAATATGATCCCTTTATCATTTTCGAAGAGGGAAATAAAATGTATGGGCTACTAGATAAAGATATACTCGATTACACAAAGCCCGGGAAATATATTCACTGGCCGGTTGGACAGGCTCATAGTGACGGCATTACTAGTGTTGCAACTGACAGACCCGCTCATTTTATTACATTTCCTGTATCCGATCCAACCATTCATCATAATGTAACGAGGAGTTGGTGGGATGGATTTTATGGAATGAATGACAAGTCAGTTGACGATCTGATCTTTCTTGCCAAATCCTGGAATAATCATCCTTTGATTATTCGGAGCGATAAAAGTGAAATACGGTACGATAAATCACAGAAAGCTTACGTTGAAGACAACACAGACAACAGGAGAAATCACTATAGGGTACTGGCAAGTAAAACAAGCCCTGTTCAGAATTTGTCCTTGGTTTATTCTGATTGGAAATTTGGAGATCCTGAAATTAAGATCAATGGTAAAAAATTGTCGCGGCAATTATTCAGAAGCGGTTTGGTCGATAATGGCGATAAGCAAAGTCTGGTAGTGTGGATTCTGTACACGGCAACTCAAGAATTTACTCTGGAAGTTACTGGAAATTGAAAATAGGAGAATATCGAATGATTATAAAGCCTGGGTCATGATAAGAATAGCAGGAATTTTATTAAATAGCTAAGTTGAAATGGTGCCTTCGTATAATTATTATTTATCGGCAAATGGATAACAAAATCATTCGGAATAAAAAAAATGAAGAATGAAGAATTAATATTTTTCAATATGCAAATGCACCGCACAATAGTTGTTATTAGTTTAACAGTATTTCTCACCAATACAGGCATGCCACAAACCGCCAATTTGCGACCGGATACGCTGAACTTTTCTCCTTTTATATGGCCTTCTGAAACACCCCGGGATTGTCCTTTTCCTCAATCAAAAGAATTCAATGCAATAAAATTTCTCGGGATCAAAAGCGGTTATCATTATGGTGATACATGGTTTCCCAGTTGGGCCTCTAATGATACTTTATATTCACCATGGACAGACGGGAACACAAAAAGGATCGATGGTTATAGCGATCTTTCGCAATCATGGGTTGATCCGGTGCATATCACAACCGGAGATGGAGTTATTGTTGGGGACGATCCTTTAACCTTGCAAGCATACAGCATTGGGCTCGATAAGAATTCTCCGGCTTTCCCATACCATGGTCGTTACCCTTGTGGATCGTTAATTTATAACGGGGTGTGGTATTATGGTACTTATTGCCTCGATCCTGCAGGTCGTGCTGTATATGGTAATCAAATTATAAACTGGCCCTGGATGGGACCTTTGGTAGGCTTCAGATATTCTAAAGATTATGGGCATACATGGGTTGCTTGTCCTTACACTCCGGAAAATCCATTGTTTGGTGAAACAGGAATCAACGGTTACCCTGTTAAAATTGGCGCTCCTCACTTCGTTGATTTTGGGAAAAACATGCAGAATTCCCCTGATGGCAAAGCCTATTTGGTAGCCCACGGTGCCGATACATCCGATAAAAACTGGCGCTTCTGGAATGATAGCTGGATAACGGGAGACCAGGTTTATTTGCTTCGGGTAAGTCCTTCACCAGAGAACATTAATAACGCCTCGAAGTATGAATATTATGCTGGTAAAGATGCCAATGGTGTTGCGGTATGGACAAAAAATTTTAAAGAAATTCAACCTTTATTAAAATGGAATAACAATATGGGTTGCGTAACTATTACCTATGATGCCCCACTTCATAAATACCTGATGTGTGTTACGGATGGAGGCAATACGTACTCAACAATGAACACCTATGTACTGGAGTCAAATACTATTACCGGTGAATGGAAATTGATTGCCTACATGAAGAATTTTGGTGAACAAGCCTATTTTGTAAATATTCCTTCAAAATTCATTGGCAAAGACGGAAAGACTTTCTGGTTACTTTATTCAGCGAATTACTGGGAAAGTATGAATGGACAATCTATTAAAGTAAATCCACCCGGAAGCCACTACGGAATGGTATTTCAAAAAGTGGCGTTGATGAAAATGAAATAAATCTGATCAAAAGTGCGTATACAAATCATAACTTTTCAAACACCTAACACATGACTTATTTCAAAAAAATCATGATTCCTGTTTTTTGCCTGCCTGTAGTTCTCTTAACTATCTTCATTGGAAGGGAAGGTTTTCATAAAAAAAAGGATGTCCTCAAAAAGAAGGATATGCCAAACGTACTCATTGTGACGGTAGATGACATGGGTTATAATTCAGTAGGTGTTTTCGGCTGCAAGATCCCAGGTATAACTCCTAATATTGACAAACTTGCCGGGGAAGGTATGAGATTTACATATGCCTTTGTTAATACGGCTGTATGCCAACCTTGCAGGCAAAGTATGCAAACAGGCAGATACCCTCATAACGACGGTGCTGAGGGTTTTGAACCCATTAACATGGATGTGCCGACACTTTCAGAACAACTTAGGAAGGCCGGTTACATAAATGGTATTTTAGGAAAAGAAATTCACCATCAGCCTGTTGAGAAATTTTGCTGGGATTATATTCCATTTATCACTGAAAAAGATTCTGTATGGAGGAATAGCTTTGGCCGTAATCCAAAGTTTTACCATGACTATTCTGCACAATTTTTTAAAATGGCAAAAGAAGCAAATAAGCCTTTTTTTCTGCTGGCAAATTCACAGGATCCTCATCGGCCTTTTGCAGGCAGTGCTGATGATACAGCAGAATTTGGCAAAAGACTGCCGCCATTAACCCGGCAATTTAGTCCTAACGAAATTTATGTGCCTGGATTTCTTCCGGATATTCCAGATGTTCGGAAAGAAGTGGCGCAATATTACGGATCAGTTTACAGAGCTGATCAAAGTATCGGAGCCGTATTAGAAGCTTTGAACGAAAGTGGTATGGCTGAAAATACTCTTGTAATATTCCTGAGTGATCACGGAGCTGCTTTCCCATTCTCAAAATCACAATGCTATTTTAATAGTGATAAAACTCCATTAATTATAAAGTGGCCCCATAAAGTTAAACCGGGTACAATGGACTCCACTCATTTGATTTCAGGAATTGATTTGATGCCGACCGTACTTGATGCATTAGGACTTTCTATGGTTCCTCATATGGATGGGAGAAGTTATCTTCCGTTGCTTTTTGGGAAAAAGCAAAATGACAGAGACTATGTTTATACTACATATTATCAAATCTTTGCCAAGATACGTTATCCCATGCGCTGCCTGCAGGATAAAAATTTCGGTTATATATTTAATTTCTGGTCGGATGGCAAGCTAAGCATGACGGGAGATGCTACCGAAGGTCTTACATGGAAAGCAATGGTAAATGCTGCCAAAAATGATCCTGAAATTGCTAAGCGGGTAGAACTGTATAAACACAGAGTGCCCGAAGAATTCTATGATTTTAAAAAAGATCCGGATGCACTACATAATCTGATCAATGATCCGGCATATTCAGCGGTGATACAAAAATTTCGGGATAAAATGCTGGAAGTGATGATCAGTTGTAATGATCCCGCATATCAGGCTTTCAGAGACAGAAATAAAAGCGGCACTATACAGGACTTTATGCAACAACAAAAAAACAAGGCATTGCATACGAAACAAGATGCTAAATTCTAAAACAGAATTTCTGTTATTAGTTTGATCGGTTATATGGTAAGAATATAATTCGATTTTATTTTTTACAATGTAAAACAAGACCTTTTATAGATCCATAATACATGAAAACTTCTTCTTTGTTTATATAGAATTGATTTTTAATTACGGCTATTTCATTCATCATATAAAAAAACGTAGCATAATGTATTGGAGAATTACACACCGGGTTGCACTTAAAGTGCTTTGTATTTCATTGTTAATTTTTTCTCAGGTGAAATCGCAGGTGATTTTTGTAAAATCTGCAAATCCCAAAAACCATATTAAAGATTATGGATTGAAAGAATATATATATTTATCAAAGGACTTGCCTCATTCAGAAAACAAGCCATGGAAACTTGTTTGCCAGATGCCTTATAATTGTCAGTTTCAACCCTGGATACGTGTAAAAAGTGATGAAGGCAAAATTATTAGTCTTAACTCCAGCAACCCTTTGGTTTTATATCTTACAAAAACAGAAAATGTTATTACAAAAACCGGTGTTTCAACTTATGAAGCTAAAAATTGGATAAGTGGGGAAGGTGCCATTTATACAATACCAGCAGGTGTAACTGTTGAAGCTGTAAAGTATCGTGAAACAGGTTACGCAACAAATTTTGCAGGTTCCTTTGAATGCAATGACAATGACTATAATATTCTTTGGAAAAAAGCGGCAAGGACAGCTTATATCTGTATGCGAGATCATTTTTATGATTGCCCCGATCGGGAGCGGGTAGGTTTTTGGGGAGATGGAACTCCGGAATTGGACCAGTGCTTTTATGCTTTTGACACTTCTTCCTATGCTTTATGTAAAGATCTTGTATTAAGGCCTCTTGAAGCTGGATTTTATCCCGGGCAGCAACTGGAATTTCTGGGCGAATATGGTTTGTGGTTTTATTATATGCATACAGGAGACCTGCAATCAATCAGCTCTGTTTACGAATCAACCAAAAATTTTCTTTTCAGTACATATAAGCCGGGTAAAAAAAACCAATGGTTTGATTGGGGAAAGGAGATAAAAGATATTGCTGTTACAGAAACTTGCTTTATGTATATCGATCTGAAGGTCCTGAAGAAAATAGCATTATTGACCGGGCATGAGGCTGATACCACTTCAATTAACTTTAAGCTTGATTCCATAAAAGGATCTTTTAATCAACTATACTGGAAAGACAATTATTATATGTCATCTCAGGTGAACTCACCAGATGACAGGGCAAATGCAATGGCGGTAAATGCGGGATTGGCAGAACCTTTCAAATGGGAAGCCATTTACAATAATGTTCTTACGCAAATTACCAATTCAAGTAATTTTTTTGACCGTTGGGTTTTTGAGGCACTGTGCAAGATGGGTAAACAGGAATATGCTTTATTAAGAATGTACGATCGTTACAAAACTATGATCCCATGTAGCTTTTCAACATTGTGGGAGCATTATGATCGCTGGTGGGCTACGAGAAAGAATGCTTTTGATGATGCTTCATCACTCAACCATGGATGGAATCCGCCGGTCATACTTCTTTCACAAACTATAGCAGGTGTTTCACCCGAAGAACCCGGATGGAATGTATATCATGTTTTCCCAAAGGAAGCCTTTTTAACATCAATAAAAGTAGTCGTCTCCACCATTCACGGCAACATTAAAGTTGATATGAAAAAAACACCTTCAGAATATTCATTAACACTTATTTCTCCAGCGAAGACGAACGCCATAGTTGGGATACCAAAACGATCATTTTCCTCTCTTCAATCAATTAAACTAAATGGAGTAGTTATTTGGGCGGGGTCTTATAAAAGCGGATTTAAAAATATTGCCTGGGCTGGTGAAGATTCGGATTATATTAAGTTCAATGTTCCGCCCGGCGACTGGACTTTTTCTGCAATTGGATCAGTAATACTTCAATCGCCCAAACCCATAAGCAGACCAGCGTTGCAGGAAGTAAAACTAAACAAGAAAACATGGACCGCTTCTGCATCGGTCAAAGACAGTACGTTTCTATTCAGTGGAGACAAAATACCGGTTGATATATCTGCAGCCAATGCTATAGATGGTGACCATTGGACGGGCTGGCGTGATATGACAGGAAAGCAATATCCGGGACAATGGTTTATGCTTGATATGAAAAAGCAAGAAAAATTTGATAAAATTCGGCTAGATAATACATGGGCGCTGTGGGATTCTCCAACTCATTATGTCGTGACTGTTTCAAAAGACGGGAAAGATTGGGGAAATCCTGTTGCCGAAGGATCAGGAAAATTGGGGATTACAGATATTACATTCCCACCTTGTGAAGCCCGATATATAAGGATTATGCAAACTGGAAATAATTCCACCTATAACTGGTCTATATATGAAATAGATGTTTACAGGAAAAAATAGCTTGCAAATAAATTTGATCAAATCCTGGAAGGTTCTGAATCAGGCGAATCAAATATGATGATTTGGAAAAGAATATTATGTTCTAAAAATTTGAAATTGGAACTTTATGTCAAATAAAAAACCATTTTAAAAAAATAGAAATGCCTATCGCAGTTTTAAGAAGGGCATATATTAATCTGAGGTTTTATTGTTATTTACGCTATTCCCATAAAATGATTCCGGGGGACCGAGGTATGAATCTTTAACTCCTCCTGTGTTAATAACAATTTTATCGATAACGATTCCCGGATCAACCATCCATATTTTTAAAATATGCTGTCCTTCAGATTTAATAAAATGCTTTGAATTCATAGTCATTAGATTTTCAATTACGCTGCTATTACCGCTTTGGTTGGATATTATTTGTATGGGCTGATCATCAATTGCAACAGCTATTCTGCTTCGGTAATCCTTATTAAGGGGTTTTGTTGGGATGCAATAGAACTTTGCAGCTATAGAATCTTTTGTAAAGAAATAAATATAATACTCAAGAAGCGGAGATTTATTAATTATGCTGGCTATGGTGGTATCGGGAGGGATAGTTGCAGGAAGAACTGTAACACATGCTCCATTTCTGCCAAGTCCACTGATTGTAGCCCATCCTGCATTACTTTTATTTTTTCTTCTGGTATAATGTTCGGCTTCTATTGATACATAGCCATTGCTTTCTACATAACCCGGTAATTGCGAAATGGCTGGCGACACAGGATTAAATACGGAAAGATCAACTTTATAACTGCTACCGGCACCGCCTATTACAATGTATCCGTTTACCTTCCTTCCTTTAGGTGCCTTATTCCAATTGATGCTTACCCAAATCCTTTTTTCATGGTTGAAAGCACCGGAATCATCACTCAGTTGTATCCAATTGTCAGAAACAGAACTTTCCCATTGGATTTTTCCAGTTCCTGAATTATACAAGTCAATAAATCTTTTGTCTCTTGTATACACGCTAAAACCTCGCAATTGTTTTGTATTACCACCTTCTGCTGCAATGTTGAGTTGTGGGGGACCCTCACCGCTAAAATTACTGAGTGGCGGCATATCCCATTGATGCCATTGGGCACCCCAGGGACCAGGAAGAGAGGCCATATAATTCCATTTATTTCCTACCGTTACAAGACCTTGGTTATAGTGTTGTATTACTTCATGAATTTCTGAGTCAGATTCCTGCGCCATCCTCCCATATTCTGCAGCAGATGATCTTTTCTCAATACCATATTCACGGCTTTTTTGAGCATAAATAATTTTTTTATTCTGGAGTGCGGCACAAAAAACATTGTAAAGTACCATTTCATAAAAGGCGTCCTTTTCGTCCAAAGGAAGCGAATCGTAAAGTTCCTTAGCCTCTTTCATTAAACTATCATATGCACTAACCCTTCGTTGCGCTTCATCGTTATAATTTTGAATACTGAACCAATTCCAGCTTTTAACACCTCTTGAAAACATCATCATATGTTCAGGCCGTCGAACATAGGCCAGGGTGAAATGTTTTTCCATGATAGTTGCGATCTGCTTAGCATACTTTGTCCCAAAGTCACGTTTAGCCCAGTCTATCAAAAACTGATGGGGATTGCACTTCTCAAAATCTGAAATATTCCATGCCATTTGCATAAAAAATTCGATGCCGATTTCATAAGGTTTGATATCTCCAACATTCACGATCCAAAGTTTCCTTGCATTATAATCATACGCCTTTTTCATTTCTGACCACGTTAGCCCCAGTGAGGTTGTATAAAGCCATGGATAGGCCGTTGTCGCACCATTTAGCCACTGAAAATGATAATATATACCGGATCCGCCGGATCTTTTCTGCTCTTCTTTATCAGGTAATTGCCTTATATATCCAAAATTGTCATCCGGCCAGCAGATAGTAACATCGTCCGGAACTTTAAGACCCTCATTATATAAATTCAAAACTTCAGTATAGGGTATCAGGATTTGCGGTACTTTACTCACATCATTATTGACCCATTTTTTCAGAATGCCTCGCTGATCTGAAATGACCTGTTCGAGTATCGGTACTGTTATCTCTTTACCTGGTTCGTCATCCTGACCTCTTTTCCCAAGTGTGTAAATGTTTTCATACTTCCCGTTTTCTTTTATTCTTTCTTCCCAGTATTTATAAATATGATCTCGGTTTGTCACATAATTAAACGGTTCTCCGGGATATACTGAATCCCATTCAGCACCTGCCATATTATTCCGCAACATAGGCTCAATATGAGATGATCCCATTACTATCGCAAAGGAATCAGCAACTAATTTATTATTGGGATAACTGTTAAACGGCCTTGTATTCTGATGCATGGCAGGCCAGAGATAGTTTGCCTTAAGCCGCAATAAAAGCTCAAAAATTTTTCTGTAGGTTGAAGGGCCAAGGCCTGTACTGTCCTCCGGAGCGAAAGTCTTTTCCGACCAGGGCCTTATTCCCCATAGTTCATCGTTAATAAATATTCCCCTGTATTTTATAGATGGGGATCCGATAACAAATCTTCCCGGATTTATTGTTAATTCTTTATGTTTCCTGACCGGAACATCCGCGAAATAATACCATGGAGAAACTCCAATTTGTTTTGAAATTTCGAATAAGCCGTATGCAGTACCCCTGCGATCACTACCTGCTATTACCAGGGCCCGGTCAACTCCTTTAAAAGGATGATCCACCACCTGGATCAGGCAACTTTCCCATTTACCTTTTACATCGGATACATCAATTTTATGATTTGCAATCAGGGTTTTTATTAAACGGTTCGTTTCTATAGTACCGGCGATTACACAAATTTTTGTACCCGATTTGATAAAGTTTTCGGCCATTGGCCTGAATCCGGTAACTTGTTTCACATCATCCGCAAATAATCCAGTAACAAGTAATACCGTTTTGTCGTCTGTAGTATCAATCAGGATATCTGCTGCCTTATTTTTTTGAAATAAGGCAAAACCGTTACTATTTTGTCTGAAAGCAACAAGATTTTTGATTGATTGAACCTGTTGGCCCCAAAATGATATTGTAAGTGTCAAAAGGATCAGGGAAAAAAATAATTTCCACTGATGTGGTTTTAAATTCTTATTTATTATTTCTTTATTGGCGAACATGGTAATTCATTTCAAATTAATTTTATTGGTTAAAAACAAATAATCCTTAAATATCTTTTTATTAACGAATTTTCTCCAGGCTGCTCATACTAATTTAAAAAAATGCAAACTTCGATATGACTAATATTGGTTTATTCATGCCCATATGAAAGGGGCACGTTGCTGATTTTCTTATAATTTCAACTCATCATATTTTCTATAAATGAAGTTGGAGTTTTTAGTTGGATGAATTAATTTTTAACTATCGTCAATTAACAACAATTGAATTTGATTACAATCATCTGGATATCGCTTATTGTTCTTGCCATCTGGTTCGCAATTATACTGACACGGGATTTTTTGAAGCATAGAAAAAATCTTGAAAAATCGAGCTGGATAAAAACTTCAGTCATTGGTTTTATAGTTGATTTTTTTGATACACTGGGTATTGGTTCTTTTGCGCCCCAAATTGCTTTATTAAAATTCACAAAGCAAACAGAAGACAGGGTAATGCCCGGGACTCTGAATGTTTCGAATTCTTTGCCGGCGTTGGTAGAGGCTATCATATTCATTAAAATAATTGAAGTTGATCCGCTTACTTTGATATTAATGGTCTTATCAGCTATGTTAGGTGGAATATTTGGCGCTGGTATTGTTTCAAAATTTTCGGAAAAAAAAGTCCGCCTTACCATCGGAGTGGCACTTCTTTTAGCTGCCTTTTTTATGTTAGCCAATAAAATGGGATGGATTCACGGCAGTGGCGAAAGTACAGGATTGACAGGATGGAAATTGATCATCGCCGTCTTAATTAATTGTGTACTTGGGGCATTAAATACGGCTGGCATCGGATTATATGCACCCTGTATGGCCATGATATTTGCATTAGGCATGTCGCCAAAAGTAGCTTTTCCAATAATGATGGGTTCCTGTGCGTTTCTTATGCCGCCTGCTTCTGCAAAATTTATTAAGGAAGGCGCTTATAATAGAAAAGCTTCTTTCAGTATGGCTATTTCCGGAACTGTTGCAGTATTGATTGCTGCATTTATCGTTAAATCCCTGCCGCTGGATATTTTAAAATGGATAGTATTCATCGTTGTTATTATGACTGCAGTAGTTATGTTGAGTGCTGCTTTCAAACATACCAGATTAAAAAAAGATAGTATTGAAAATTCAATATGATTAAAAAACATGAGGCGGTTATTGGTTACGGTAATTTATTTTAATTGTTTCGCCAAAGCTGCTAAAAGAATTTTTCTGGCAGGTCAGATTATTCAGAGGAAATCCATGAAATCTTCCTGATTTATCTTGTTATCCAAAGTAATATCAGAAAAATATTTACAATAAAATAATTTTATTGCGACTAGACCTGTAATCATTCGTAAAGGTTCACCATTATTCTATTAAGATAGAATAGGATTAATTAATTTTTAAGATCAAGAGGATGTACGTTCTTTTTAAATTTATTAAGTCCAAACATGGATGGGTGATAAGGGCGCAGCGTTTCTACATCGCCATGCGAGGGTATCATATTTTCCAATCCAACAGCCCAAAGTGATGCATTAACCAGCAGTCTGCGCAGACCTTCATTCTTAAGATCTATGCCTGCCCCCATCGTAGTGGTGAAAACCCTTTGTTTTGTGTCATTTTCACTTACGATGGTTCTTATCCAGGCAACTGGCATAATTGATTTATCCAGATTAACCGGAGCTTTAGCATTCATACCTTTTGTACATTGACCATAAACGAGCACTTTAGTACCCTCGGGCAACTCTCTTACTTCATAAACATCGGTTGGGCACCAAATATCTTTTACGCCGTTAAGTATAGGATTCTTTTCGTTTTGGGCAATACCATTGATCAAACCTCTGGTCCCCTCGCTTCCATGAAGGCCATGATGGTTTATCCATGTTTCGCCCAATACTCTGCGCCCGAATCCATCTATCCATCCTTCTTCCCGGCTTTTGAAATCATATTTTGCGTAAGGGCTTTTTAAATCTCTTTTATAATTGAACGCATGTGTGGAGGTACGAAGGGCAACTATAGGTTTACCCGACTTCACATACTCATCGATATACTTCATTTGTTCATCAGGCAATTCCCTGAAACGAATCATCATGAACATAAGATCAGCCTTTTCAAGACTTTCAAGACCTGGTATATTTGTCTGATTGTTCGGATCAATTGTGCCTGTTGAAGGATCGATAGAAAACAAAACTGTACAACTGAAACCGTATTTTCTTGCAAGTATTTCTGCCATCATAGGTAATCCTTCCTCCGAGCGGTACTCCTCATCGCCGCAAATAAAAACGATATGCTTTCCGTACCCGGGGCCTTTTGAACCCTCAAAGGTTAATAGCTTTGACGGCTGCCCGATTGAAGCCATGTTCAGCAATAAAATACAGAAGATGGTAGATAATTTTTTCATTTAAATGTTTTGATATAAAAGTTGATTTATTTCTTAGCAAATATTTCGGGAGTCAGTCAGATAAAATTTTATAATTACTATTTGGTCTTACAGTTTAGGGGTATCAAATTGTACTTTATATCTATTTCAAGAGCCAGGTTCAAATGAAAGATTTTGAATTCATATTTCAGTGTCCTGATAACTTTATTAATGTGTTGTATAGTGGTTTAAATTTAAAATTAACTCTAATCTACTTCGGGATATTCTGAAATGTCACATATTCATTTAACCTGATTTTTTGTAAGTTTTTTTAGATAGTAATCATATCTTTCTCTCAATTGATCACTGATCTTAACATAACTTTTGTCGTTAATCAGATTGTGGATCTCAAATGGATCTTTTTTAATGTTATAAATTTCCTCCACCTGCGGGTTAGTATTAAGGTAGCGTATATACTTCCATTCATTAGTACGAATTCCTCTGCTATCCGGAATAGGCGTATCTTTTACTTCAATGACGCCAACATGTTCCATGAAAAAATCTGATCTCAAAGGGGCTTTATTCCCTTTTAATTTTTGATAGAGACTTTTACCATCCATTTCAGGTGGGATCGGTATCCCCGCCATGTCCAGTATGGTTGGTGCAATGTCAATATTCAAGGCGAGATCATTGATCTTTTTTCCCCTCATGCTTTTTGGAATACCAGGCCCGGTAATAATAAGAGGTACACGGATTGATTCTTCATAGAGCACCCATTTTCCTCCAAGGCCATGCTCTCCCCATAAATATCCATTGTCTGAAATGTAAAATATAAAAGTATTTTTATCCAATTTAAGATCTTTGAGTGTCTGGTAAATCTCTCCCACACCTCTGTCTAAACTCATAACGCAACGCAAAAAATTCTTTTCGAAATGATCTTTCGTTGCTTGATCTTTTCGCTCATCAAAATAACACCACCTGTTCAGCGATTTGTCCATTACCTCTGGAGACATAGCTAGGTAAGCATCGGTTGTATCTGTTTTTCTCTTTGGAATAATGACATCATCAAATAAATCTTTGTCCCGCTCGTCGGGTTGATAAGGATGGTGAGGTGACTTGAAGCATACTGTAAGACAGAATTGTTTGCCAGGAGTACAGGATTCAAGAAACTTTCTGGCTTCGATGGAAAGCCATTCTGAATCATGTATCTTTCCGGTGTCTGAGTCATGAAAATATACCCCTTGGTTTGCCCATGCATTAAACACATCAAATATTTTTTCAGTTCCGGCCGTCCCAACGCCCCATTTACCAAGCATTCCTGTTCTGTAGCCGTTTTTATGTAACAACGCCGAATAAGTTTTGCTAAGTATATCCGGCTGAATTGGTGTATTGAAGTGGTTCATACCATGCGTGCTTGCGTACATTCCTGTAGCAATACTTGCGCGGGAGACAGCGCACACTGGAGATGTTACAAAAGCATTTCTGAAATAAACGCCATTTTTGGCCAATCTGTCCTGGTTTGGTGTTTGTAATTCAGGTATTATCGGCTTATCTGCATAGCTTAACTGGTCCCACCTTTGATCATCTGCAATTAATATTACAAAATTCGGTCTCTTGTAAGTTTCATGATTGTTCTGTGCGTAGCCAGTACTTATAGTAGTAAATATAATTGCTAAGCTACATTCCAACTTGGTTATTAGTGTATGAATCTTCATTTCCTAAATAGTTATTTAATGATAGCGTATTAGCAAGTAATTAGAGATATTCTGAATTGAAAGAGGTTTTTTATAATTATTTCATCTATGCAAAAGGGATTATCATTTTACAATATGGTTTCGCTTACATCGATCCAGGCTGGGAATAGAAATTTTATAAATTCAAAAATTTTAGTTGTTGTAAACTATATTATACCCGGTCACCCAATATAAATGCAGATTATCTTTCTTTATTTGACATATAAAACTCCACAAACTTCCAGAAATATTTTATTCTATTTAATCCGCTTTTATTCAGTAGTTATCTTTTATTAAACAATGGTTATCTCTTTTGATCATTTAAATGCTATATTTCTTATACTAGTAATTGGTTTAATATTTTTACTTTCAAAATATCAGGTGTATGTCCTCTTATATAAAATATACTCGCTCCGTGTCCATGTTGATATTGCGAAGTATTGTACCCAAGTTTTTTTTCTTATCTATAATTTTTACTTTGAGGTTGGCGGTTTTTTCATTTGCTCAGCAAGAATCATTTACAGTCGGGTCGAACAAAGATCAAGTTGTCAATTGGTGGTGCTTTGATAAGGATACCGGAAACCTGGTTTCCGATAAAGCACTGACTAATAAAGATTCTTTATATGGAAATTACGAGTACGTAAATGGAATAATCGGAAATGCACTGAAACTCGATGGGTTTCGTACTTACGTTAAATGTAATTCCATCAATCAAAATAATCTTTCAGGTGCTTTTACAATCGAAGCTTGGATCGCATTGGCAAGTTATCCATGGTCATGGTCGCCAATAGTCGATTGTTCGTATTCGAAAATCAGAGGTTTCTTTTTGGGGATAGACCAGGAAGGCCATGTCGGATTTAATATTGCAGCGGGCAGTTCCTGGTATGAATTATTTACCCAAGAAAAAATATCATTAAAAAAATGGAATCATATTGCGGTCATATTTGAACCCGACAAATGCGCATCTATTTTTATAAATGGCAAAAAATATGCTTCAGTGGATATAAAAGGTCATTATATCCCTTTTCAAAATGGTACCCTTACAATCGGCAGAAATAATGCGCCTCAGACATGGAATGAATATCAGTTAACCACCAAAAGCACTTACTTTTTTCTTGACGGCATATTGGATGAGATAAAAATAACTTCGAAAGCGAAAACTTTAGACGAAATAAGCAACGAGTTTTCAAAAATAAAAAATCTGCCCGTTCCTGCTTTAAGCGACCGCTCTCTATTTCCTAAAGGCCCGGTAGGTCCCGGTAACTTTGGGGCATTTTACACCAAGTTGAATTATTATAAGGAGTGGGATGACTTATGGCGTGTTAGTGAAGTGCCAGATGTTTTTATACGATTTGATCAATCACCGGTGCAAATGGTATTTTGGCGCGGAACCAGTTTTGTTCCTTGTTGGGTTACTGAAAATAATATCTGGTACACCAATGAGTGGCTAGAAACGTGGGGTAGTGATGTAGCTAGCTGCGCCGAGCCTCTAATGGATAGACAATGCCGGTATTCACATGTTAGGATAATAGAAAATACGGATGCCAGAGTAGTGATACATTGGCGGTATGCCTTAGCGGATGCATTTTATAATTTTGTAAATATCGGCGATGATGGTAATGGCGAATGGTGTGATGAATTTTACACGATTTATCCCGACATGGTGGGTGTAAGGAAAATGGAATTGCATTACTCCAAACCTGAGCGTAAACATGATTGGGAAGAACAAATTGTTGTACTGCCTCCTGGCAAATATCCTGACGATGTAATCGATAGTGCGGGAATTTCACTTGTTAATATGTCAGGCGATCTCCAAAAGTATTCATGGCATGATAAGGATCTTAAAATAGCGATGCCTGAGCCAAAAGGGGCAAATATGTCTTATGTTAACCTAAAATCAAAATTCCGTCCATTCTTTATTGTTGCCCCAGGCCCTGTTGCAACTGTAGAAGGTAAATGGGATTCGCCATTTTTCAGAACCTATTCAGCAAAACTAGCTATCGGAAACAGGCAAGATCCCGTTCCATCGGTTTACGGATGGTGGAATCACTGGCCTGTTGCTCCAATACCCGGAGATGGAAGATGGGTGTCCACACCCGATCGTCCCAGCCATTTTACGCTTACTACATTTGACCAGTGGAATGATTATGAATATACCAAGTCGACCCGAACGAGGATAATGTTGCAGGGTATGACTGATAAAGAAGCTGCGGCATTAGTTCCTTTGGCTAAGTCATGGCTGCAAGCGCCTGCCATGAAAATTATCTCCGGACCATTTAAAGGTGGGACTTATGACCAGTCAGAACGTGCTTACTTGCTTGAAAAAACGAATATAGATGATAAAACTCCTTGCTCCTTCATTTTGGAAGCATCAAATGATGCACCACTCATAAATCCTGCAATAATAATAAAGAACTGGGGAGGAAACATGGCAACTCTCTATATCAATGGCCATAATATCGGACGGGATAAGGATTTCAGGCAAGGTATCAGAAAGGGCACTGATGGTGATGATTTAATCCTCTGGATTAAAATGAACGTTAACAAACCCGTAAAAATGGAACTAAAAATGCAGGTTAGCGATAGGTCAAAAAAATGATTTATAAAATTACTTATCATGTTCTTGTGCCGGATAAGTTATTGATTTTTTTCAGCAGCTTTAAAAAATTAAAGGCAAAATATTTTATCAGATCTCTCTGTTGAAATACATTGAAAATTAATAGATATAAATTATCAAAAATCCGGATAAGCTTTATTATGCTGAGATCACAAGCAAAAAATTTTATCGCCTGTTCATATTTTTAAAAATGTCCCATACCAAAAGTTAAAAAACGTAAATAAAAAGATATTTGCAGTTTAATTAATTGCATCTAAGAAAATTAAATTTGAAATGAAAATAGCGATCAGGAACGGTAATGGATCTAATTTAATTTAAGATTAGTTGATTATTCAAGTTAAGCATCGTTCTTGAGTCAAATTATTTATCAAATCTTAATAAATTTTCCGGTTTTGTTAGATATATATTACTTGGATTATTGATTTTTAAGAATACAATTTGAGTGTGTATAGCGATTTGATATTAATTCTAATAGGGTTTCTTGAAATAAAAAATATAAAGACTTGAAAAAGTATCTGATTCAGTAAGACAAACAGAAAGTTTCTGGTAAGGACAGCGGGCTGAGATAATTCTCGTTAAAGGCTATTGTCAGAAATTGGATGAAAAGGAATTGAAATGTTTTTAAGATAACGTGGTGTTTGGCGGTTGACACGGGAATTTTTTAATAACAGATGTAGTGCCATTATTTTTCTTAGTAACCATTATTTGCCATAATAAAGTGGTAGCTAAAAGATTATTTAAGCTTTGAAAAAAATAAAATCAATTTTTGTAATACTGCTGGTTATTTGCGGCAATTTTTCACAGGGTATATCTTCACCTGAAAAGCCGGACAAGGACGATGGGTTAGCTCTTACGCCACCCATGGGATGGAATAGCTGGAATATATTTCAGACGGATATTACTGAAGCCAAGATCAAGGAAATTGCAGACGCAATGGTAAGTACCGGCATGCGGGATGCAGGATACAAATATGTTGTA
The DNA here is from genome assembly GCA_035545755.1 of Chitinophagaceae bacterium. Taxonomy (GTDB): domain Bacteria; phylum Bacteroidota; class Bacteroidia; order Chitinophagales; family Chitinophagaceae; genus UTBCD1. The sequence goes on from DASZXQ010000230.1 coordinate 34,444, forward strand.
ATTGATGATGGTTGGATGGCGAATCAACGTAATAATAGTGGGGAGCTTTATGGGGATCCTGAAAAATTTCCTAGTGGAATGAAGTCCCTTGGCGATTACATTCATAGCAAAGGATTAAAATTCGGCTTATACGAATGCAGAGGATTTCTTACCTGCCAGAAATTGCCCGGTAGTTACAATCATGAAGAATTGGATATGAAAAGTTTTGCCTCATGGGGTGTTGATTATGTAAAACTGGATGCCTGTTTTGCAGAAAGGAATTTGCGACCAAGTGATGTGGATCTTGGAATATACAGCGAAGCAATAAAAAAATCTGGCAGGCCGATGGTGCTTAGCATATCCGATTTTGGTAACGGGTCATGGGCATGGGGAGCGAGAAACTTTGCTCACCTCTGGCGTACTTCTTATGATATCAGGCCCAATATGGAATCTATTATTTACTGCGCCAATACCTCAGGAGGAAACGGTGTTATTCATCCTGCATTTAACGGATTGTGGCAATTCGCCGGTCCTGGCCACTGGAATGATCCCGATATGCTTGAAGTAGGGAACTTAAAAGATTTAATCCAGGATAAATTACATTTCAGTTTATGGTGCATTCTGGCAGCACCTCTTATGGCAGGAAATGATTTGAGGGTAATGTCTGAAGATATTAAGAAGATCTTTACGGCAAAAGAAGTTATCGCTGTGGATCAGGATCAGCGGGGGTTTCAGGGGTATAAAGTTTTTGATAATGGGAAGCAACAAGTTTACAACAAACCAATGTCAGATGGCACCACTGCTGTGCTGTTAGTAAATATGGATAAATCGAATTCAGATGTGACTATTGCCTGGAACAAAATCGGATTACATGGAAAACAAAAGGTGAGAGATCTATGGGAAGAAACAGATCTTGGATATTTCGACGGATTTTTTACAGCGAAAAATCTTCCTCAATATGGTCACTTGCTTATAAAAGTCGGCATGCCCAGTAGCAAGCTTATTGCTGGACCTCGGCCAGTGCCTGCAGAAAAATATACTGTTACCAAACAAGGAGTCACATGGCTCAGCGACATTTATTATTTGATGCGGCAGGGAGATGCGCCCGTAATAAATAAAAATGCGAATGAACAAGAAATTTCACTGGCAGGATTGAAATACAAAAAAGGGCTCGGGTGCGTAACAAGTTCTAGAGTCCTGTATAAACTTAATGGCAAAGCTGACCGATTTCAAGCTGTTATAGGAGTCGATGATGCTTACGCCGGTGATGAAACCGCCCGGTTCAGAATTTACAACGGTGATTATTTTGGAGGACAGATTCTTTTTGATAGCGGGAAAATAGGAAAAGGTTCAGTATCCCATATTGATATCAATGTAAAAGGTGTACAATATATTCTTCTCACTGTTGATGGGAAAAATGTGAAGGCCGATTGGGGTGATGTAAAGGTTATTGTAAAAAATAAAAAATAATACTATAAGCATATGAGATTCATTGGAAAAAAAACTATCATTCTGTGTGGATTACTATTCGTTTTTTTTATAAGTAACGCCGGAAATAAAAAAGTAACGCAATCAGCAAAATATGAGACAGAACTTGAAAATGTTTATGGTCTTGCAAAAAGAGTATTACAAGGCAGGGCAGATAATTTTGTATTTGAATTTCAAGAGAAAAAGTCTTCAAAAGATTATTTCGAAATATCAAGCTTAGGAAAAAAAATCCTGATCAAAGGCACCGATGGAGTTTCTTTAGCTTCAGGTCTTAATTGGTATTTAAAAAAATATTGCAATTCACAATTTACAATCATAGACAAGCATATAGCCCTACCCGAAAAATTGCCATTACCATCCACACCTGAAAAGGTGGAAACAAGGTTTGATTACAGGTATTTTTTTAATGTCTGTACCTTCAGTTATACCATGGCTTGGTGGGATTGGGCAGATTGGGAGCGCCAAATTGATTGGATGGCTATGAATGGAATAAATTTTCCTTTAGCCATTACCGGCCAGGAAGCAATTTGGAGTGAAGTATATAAAGAATTAGGATTAAGCCAAAAGCAAATTGATGATTATCTCGTTGGGCCCGGATATTTACCCTGGTCTTGGATGGGTAATATTGATGGCTTGGGAGGCCCTTTACCAAAATCCTGGATAGAAACACACAAACAGCTTGAGCAAAAGATTCTTAAAAGAGAACGGGCTCTAGGCATGAAGCCGATATTACAAGCGTTTACCGGTCACGTGCCCGAATCTATTAAGGAAATATATCCTAATGCCAAACTTCATAAAACCGGAAATTGGTCTGCCGGTTTTGGCGGAACCTATTTTTTGGATCCGTCAGATGAATTGTTTCAGCGCATTGGAAATTTGTTTATCAAAAAACAAACAGAATTGTACGGTACCGATCATTATTACTCGGCAGACTGTTTTAACGAGGTTAATCCGGATAGTGATGATCCGCAATTTTTATCGAACATGGGTAAATCGGTATATCAATCAATGGCAGTTGCCGACCCCAAAGCGGTGTGGGTGATGCAAGCCTGGTTTTTATATTATAGTATCGATAATTTTTGGAAAGAACCTCAAGTTAAATCATTGCTCGGTGCCGTGCCTGATGATAAATTGATCATGCTGGATTTATATGGAGAAGTGCATCCCGTTTGGAAAAAGCAGGCTGCATTTTATGGAAAACCCTGGATATGGAATGTGCTTCAAAATTTTGGAGGAAGAACAAGTATGAGCGGCAGACTTCAGGATATGGCTACAAACCTAAAGGATGTTTTTAATAGCTCTGAAAAAGGAAATTTTTCAGGAATTGGAATGGCCATGGAGTATTTTGGAAATGATCCTGTTGTCCAGGAATTTGTAATGAGTATGGTATGGGAAAAAGAAATTCCGGATGTAAACCAATGGTTAGATAACTATGTTATAAACAGGTATGGCAAGAAAAATGAATTTGCGTTAAAAGCGTGGCAAGAGATTCTTTCAACTTGCTATAATTCCAACAAACAAACAGGGACTTTTTTGTGTGAAAGACCAGGATTTTATAATCCAAAATTGGCTTATCGCACGAGTCCCATCCCTGATTACGATCCGAAAATATTAGGAGATGCGCTGGATAATTTATTAAAGTGTTCTGATGAATTTAAAAATCTGGATACGTATCAATTTGATGTCGTTAATCTCACAAGACAATTCATAAGCCCATTAGCCTATTATTGGATACTGGATTTGCAGGATGCATATCAAAAGAAAGACCTTAATCAATTTCTGAAGGTGAAAGTACTTTTTATAAATCTGATCAAAGATTTTGATGTTTTACTTGCTACAAGGAAGGAATATCTTCTGGGAAGATGGGTAGAAAGTGCAAAAAAATGGGGAGAAACCAAAGAAGAAAAAGATCTTTATGAGTTTAACGCAAGGAATTTGATCACGCTTTGGGGAGAGAAATGCACGGAGGGGCAATATGATGATCTGAATAATTATGCTTATAAACAATGGGCAGGAATGTTTACCAATTATCATTTGGTTAGATGGAACAAGTTTTTTGAAGAAGTGGAAACGGCTTTACGGAAAAAGGAAAATTGGGACAGGAATTCTTTTCTGGAATCCTCCTGTGCATGGGAAAAGAACTGGTCGCACAACAATAAAAATACTTTTTACACCAAACCCGTTGGCAACCCCGTTGAAGTATCTAAAAGAATTTTTAAGAAATACTTACCTCTCCTGATTAATGAGGTACACCACAATTAATGAAACTAAAAATTTTCCTACTTGTACTTTGGCAAGTACTATTTGTATTTGTTTTTTTGAAATCGAATGTTCTGCTAAAAATTAGCAAATGACAATCGTAGATCCCAGGGGTACCAGGTGATAGAATATGTTGTACAGGCATTATCAACTATTTTGAATGATAAATTCAATATTCATGTATTGGGTACCTGCACCTAAATAAATTTTAAATAGCAGTTGAGACAATTTTTGTAAATCACGTTCAGCTATGAAGATCTATTTCTGACCTATCACAATCGGGACATAACCAACTTCAAGCCCATGAGGAGGCTGAACGATCAGTGCCGGATCTAAGGAAACTAATGCTCCTGCTTTTGGCGGAGCCATATAATCTCTATTGATAAGCCACTGGCGTTGTAGTTTTTCAACAAACGCCTGCAATTTCTCTTTTTCCTCTTTACTCCAGTGAAACTGTTGCAGCGAAGGTTGATCAATAAACTTATACCAACAATAAGTTACCGTGGAGCCATCGGATAAAACAACATTAATAGGTCTTGATGCAGGGCCGGGATGTGTCCATGATCCGGAATCCGGAGAGGTATAGGGGCTTCCCCATTCTGCTAATTTAAACTCGCTGTTTTTAAGTTCGTTGGGAACCATTGATTCTGAAACAGGCACCCGTTTTCCGTTTCCTACCTGCATGAAATATTGAGGAAACTTTCCTTCTTCAGTCAGTGCATTTTTCTTCCATTGAATTCCAAAAACGTTATCGGAAAAGATTTTAGTTGTAAAAAGATTATCCATCTCGGATAATTTTACTCCTTTTTGATCAAAAACAGGCATACTGGTCGTGAGAGTCGGTTCCCATGTCCCGGCTTTATCAAACATCCCGTTGCATTCGTTTTGACCCTCCTTCCAACCTTTAAATGAATCGTAAAGTGCTTTTTTTGAATAATATTTCACATCCTGTACCAGTATACTTCTTCCCTGGTTATCTACATGAAAAAACAATTGTGGTATTTTGTAAAATGTGGTGTCACCGGAACGTTTTTCATCCATTCTCGGAACAGTATTAATTTCCATAGCACCTCCACCCATCACACCGGGTCTTGCATCCAGACCGTGGCCATAGTCCTGGTGATAATCTTTTGAAATTTTACTCCATGTCTCCGGTATGTAATAAGCGACTGGCCCTTTAAAATTTTGCGAGTTAAGAAAAAGCGTCCAGCTCTGATCACCTGTTGGTGGAGGCCCTTGCTTAGCATCCATAAAGCTTAATGCCATCCAGGCATACCCTAAAAACTTTCCATCAGGATTGTTTATGAATGTAAATCCATCGGGGGGAACAAGAATGCGATTACTAAGTTGGGCAATCCCCATTTTATCATCTGAAAGTGATGTCGCGCTATAAAAGAAAGACCATCCCGGCGAAGCAATTTCAAGATCATAACAACTTGGCGTACCATTCATGCTGAATTTCGGAGGGCCATACCTAAACCGATTACCTGCCCAATATCCTAATCCCCCTTCAATAGTTTGAAAGACGCTTCCCCATGTTGGACCTCTTTTGGGCCAATTATCTCTTGCGAGAGTTCCAACCGGGCAAAGAGGGAAATCAACACCTGAGTTTTCAGGGATAACCCATGTTCCGGGTAAACCAATTTGAAAGTCGGCATAAGGCTTACGAACGAGTGGCCATACTGCAGAATAAAAACTTATTCCTGCTCCATATCCTTCGGGAGGCTTGGTAGAATTAAAACTTATATAGCCGTGCAATCCATCCGAACCTAGTGTTATTTCATTTTCTTTATTCTGACCAACTACAGATAAAAAGCTCAACACTCCTAATAGGGTCAATAAATATCCCGGTTTTTGCATGTGTATATAATTAAGTTATTAATAATTGCCTTTTTGAATCATATGAAATATTAAGGTAGGGTATAATCTTTTTAATTTTTATTAAACGTATTTTTCTGTCTAATATGATACGAAATCTTCTTATAAACACTTTGATCATAACTTTTGATGAGCTTTTGATATTGGTTCATTACAAAATATTTTAAACGCTAATTGTATTAAACCATTAATACAATTAGAAAGTGGAAAAAATAAAAATAATTAAGAGAGACGGATATGCATAAAAGAAGATAATTATTGTAAACATATTGGTATTTTAAGATTAGTCCTTAGAAGAACGAGAATCTAATTTTGAAAGATAGGTCAAGGGCATGCTTTTAAATTTAAATAAGTAGATTTATAAAGAATCGTCAATAAATATTAAAGCCACGTGATTTGGCGAATTATTCTTAAATATCATTTTAGTTATGAAAAAATCACTGATTTTTATTTTTTGTTTTTTGTTTGCTGGTTCAATTTATTCTCAACAGCGACCTAATATCGTTTTTATTTTAAGTGATGATCACGCTTACCAGGCGATCAGTGCATATGGTTTTGGATTGAATCAAACGCCTAATATTGATCGATTAGCTGACGAAGGAGTGTTGTTCACAAACGCTTTTGTGAATAATTCATTATGTGCGCCAAGCCGTGCCGCAATTCTTACAGGAAAATATAGCCATCTTAATGGGATACAGGGAAACCGGGACCTGGTGTTCGATGGGTCACAAACTACCTTTCCAAAATTGTTACACAATGCGGGTTATCAAACGGCCATGATCGGTAAATGGCATCTCATATCTGATCCGACAGGTTTTGATTACTGGAATATTCTTCCCGGTCAGGGTGATTATTATAATCCGGATTTTATAAACAACGGGAAAAAGGAACGCATTAACGGATATGTAACTGATTTGACAATGGATTTTGCGTTGCAATGGCTGGACAAGCGAGATACAAGCCGTCCATTTTGCGTTCTTATATGGAATAAAGCGCCACACCGGCAATGGATGCCTGCACTAAAATATCTTCACGAGTTTGATAGCACAACATTTCCTGTGCCATCTACATTTTTTGATGATTACAGTACAAGAACAAAAGCGGCGCATGAGCAGAAGATGAGAATTGATGAGTGGCTGGCTCCCAATTACGACCTGAAGGAAAATTTTCAGGTCGAAGTGCCGTATCAAAGATTAGATGATGCCTGGAAGGCAATATTTGGCCGTTTGAATTCCGAAGAACAGCATCTTTTTGAAGAAGCATACACACCACAAAACAATGCGTTTAAAAATGCGAATTTGAGTGGTAAAGAACTTGCTATATGGAAATATGAACGATATATAAAAGACTACCTGAGATGCATCCAATCAGTTGATGATAATGTGGGAAGATTAAATGATTATTTAAAGCAAAACGGTTTAGACAAAAACACAATTGTTATCTATTCCTCCGATCAGGGATTTTATCTTGGTGAACATGGCTGGTTTGATAAACGATTCATGTATGAAGAATCTTTCAAAACACCACTTATTATCAGGTGGCCGGCTATTGTTAAAGCCGGTACGGTGAACAAAGATTTGGTTATGAATATTGATATCGCCGAGACGTTGCTCGATGCTGCAAGAATAAAAGTTCCGTCGGAAATGCAGGGACAAAGTATGCTGCCACTATTAAAAGGAAAACATCCCGCTAATTGGAGAACTTCTGTGTACTATCATTATTATGATTCAGGCGGTGAACATAATGTGGCCAAGCATGTCGGTGTGAGGACAGATAGATATAAACTTATCTGGTTTTATGAAAATAATGAGTGGGAATTATATGACCTGTTAAAGGACAAAAATGAACTGCATAATTTATATAATGACCCTAATTATACAAGAATAAAAAATGATCTTCGGGAGAAATTAAAAAAATTGGAAATTAAATATGAAGATAGTGAGATGGTCAATAAAAACTGAAAAGATAAAAGGATTAAAACTTGAATGTATTTAATTCCAATGATTGAAATTTTTGCAATTTCGGATAGTACATCTAATTTGATTTATTTATAAAAATTTTACCGGACTATGTATAATGTAACAAAAACAGGCAATGCCAGTGAAACATTTATTCGAAAGATTTTTTGCATTTTCGTTCTGTCTTCAATATTGATTATTTCTGCAAGCGCTCAAGGTCGACAACCCAAGAAACCGAATATTGTACTAATATTCATGGACGATATGGGGTATGGTGATTTGGACAGCTATGGTGGTATTGATTATGTTACTCCCAATTTGGACAAACTTGCAAGTCAAGGAATGCGATTTACCAATTTTTATGCAGCTCAGCCGATTTGTACGGTTTCTCGTGCAGGCATTTTAACAGGATGCTATCCAAATCGTATTGGTCTTTCTATGGTATTAGTACCACATTCAAAAATCGGATTAAATCCTGATGAGGAAACAATTGCTTCAATGTTAAAAAAAAATGGCTATGTAACAGGAATGGTTGGTAAATGGCATTTAGGCGATGCCAGAAAATTTTTGCCATTGCAACATGGATTCGACGAATATTTTGGGTTACCTTATTCGAATGATATGTGGCCCATGAAGGACGGCGGCATTCCTGACTCAACTTCAAAAACACCTTTACTTCCTTTAATTGAAGGCAACAAGACAGTTCGTTACATAACTAGCCTGAAAGATCAAAGTATGCTCACAACATGGTACACAGAAAAAGCAGTAAGCTTTATTAAACGGCACAAGAAAGAACCATTCTTTTTTTATTTTGCTCATTCTATGGTCCATGTACCTCTTGGGGTATCCGATAAATTCAAGGGTAAAAGTAAACAAGGTCTATTTGGGGATGTTATGATGGAAATTGATTGGTCAGTAGGAGAGGTTATGAAGGCATTAAAGGATAATGGATTAGAAAAAAATACTCTAGTTGTATTTACAAGTGATAATGGCCCCTGGCTAATATATGGCAATCATGCAGGCTCGGCTGGAGGATTGAGGGAAGGTAAATTTAATACTTTTGAAGGAGGTCAACGGGAGCCTGCGATCATGAGATGGCCGGGAGTAATTCCCGACGGTACAATTTGTAACAAATTAGCCTGTGCAATTGATTTATTACCCACTTTTGCTGCTATTTCCGGCTCTCAGCTTCCTTCTAAAAAAATTGATGGTATAAATATTTTTTCGCTTCTCAAGGGAGAAAGCGATGCGAACCCACGTGATCACCTATTTTATTATTATCATAAAAATGATTTGGAAGCAGTTCGTCAAGGTAATTGGAAACTTGTATTTCCCCATCGTTATGTTTCGGTTGAAGGCGAGGTACCAGGAAAAGACGGGTATGCCGGAAAATACCATTTGGCACCAACGGGCCTGGCACTTTACGATCTTCGTCGTGACCCCGGGGAACGTTATGATGTAAAAGACCAATTTCCTCAAATCGTGGAGCGATTGCAAAAGTTAGCTGAAGAGGCGAGAGAAGATATGGGAGATGACCTTACGAATAGGCCTGGTAAAAACAGAAGGCCCGCCGGAAAAATCGAAGATAATGAACGGGCTATTTGGCCTAATGAGAGTCAATAAATATTGTTCGATATTTTAGATATACTAATACTATGCAAGTAAAAATTCAGGAGTAAGATATAATAAGTGTGAAGCTGCCAGATTCAATTTCTTATGTTGGCAAGAGATTTTTAATTATCCTTAATCTTATAGACTCTTTTAATAGATAGAGCAAGAAGGGGAATGAATATTTTAGAAGGATTCTTAAGAAACAATTTTTACTTAAAGCCTTCAATATATACTAATGAATAGGTTATCTGCTTTATTTGTAACAACAATACTGATATATTTTGAATTTGTTTCGGTTGGCATCTGTATTGGCCAGAACCCAAATCTTCCGAATAATCACCAAAAACCCAATATCATTTTTATTCTTACTGACGATCAACGGTGGGATGCACTCGGTTTTGCCGGCAATAGCATTATTCACACACCCAACATGGATAAACTTGCCAGCTCTGGCATTTATTTTAAAAACGCATTTGTAACAACTCCAATTTGCGCAGCAAGCAGAGCTACATTATTCACCGGCCTATATGAACGAACGCATGATTATACTTTTGGAAAGCCAAACCTCAATAACCAATATATGTATGAAAGTTATCCTTACTTACTTCGTAAAGCAGGGTATGTGACAGGGTTTGTAGGTAAATTCGGTGTAAAGGTTAATACCGGAATTGAAGATTCAATGTTCAATTACAGTAAAAAAACAGGATGGCCTTACATAAAGGAAATTAATGGCAAAAAAATACATCTTGCAGATATTAATGGCAATTATGCAATTGATTTTATTAAATCACATAAAGACCAACCTTTTTGTCTCTCATTATCTTTCTGGTCGCCACATGCCGATGACGATTCAAAAGAACAGTATTTCTGGCCTTCTTATTGCGATAGCCTGTATAATTATGTAACCATACCAGTGCCTGCTACTGCCGATCCTTCCTTTTTTGAAGATCTACCGGAGTTTCTGAAAAAGACCATGAACCGCGACAGATGGCACTGGCGATTCGATACTCCTGAAAAATACCAATGGATGGTAAAAGGTTACTATAAAATGATCAGCGGCGTTGACAGTGTTATTGGAAGAATTCAGGCAACACTAAAAGAAGAGGGGTTATCAAATAACACGGTAATCATTTTCATGGGAGACAATGGTTATTTTTTAGGTGAAAGGGGATACGCTGATAAGTGGTTGATGTACGAACAATCCATACGAGTACCAATGTTCATTTATGATCCGAGGCTACCCGGATCATCCAGATCCAAAATATTTGATGAGATGGTTCTTAATGTGGATATTACCCCAACAATTCTTCAATTAGCAGGTGTTCCTATACCGAAAAGATATCAGGGTAAAAGTCTTACAGCATTTTATAGTGGGCATCCAGGGCATTGGCGAAACTCCATATTTTGTGAACATCGACTTGAAGGGAACCCGCTGCTTCCCAAGACCGAGTGTTTCAGAGATAATACTTGGAAATTTATACGGTATGAAGATCATCCTGAATTTGTTGAATTATACAATCTAAAGAAAGATCCAAACGAGGTAAACAATCTTGCTTTCAATAAAAAATATAGATCCAAAGTTGAGTATTATAAAAACAAATGCGATTCTGCAGCGGCCAGATTATTGTCTCAAAGAGTTGATACAACTAAATAAATCGTTCTTCACTTTCATAAACTCAAATCCCGCATATGGACAAAACATTAAATTTAAAGTCAGGTATATGGGAAACTTTGATCGGTAGCTTTGATTTTAAATTTATAAACTATTCATCTAATTCTTTTATTGAAAACCCGTATAACTATTACAAATGAAAAGAATAAATGTAATAGTCATATTACTTTGGTGTTTTATCGGTAGCGGCGCTTTACTGACCCAACAATGCCGGGCCAAAAACAATAGCAGTGATGATCAAAATGTAGTCAATAATTATGTTGGTGATCAAGCATGTAAAAGTTGTCATTCCAGTCAATATAAGGAGTGGCTGTCCTCTGACCATTTTGAGGCGATGCAGCCAGCTAATGATTCAACAGTAGAAGGTGACTTCAATAATGCATCCTATACAGCTGATGGCGTCACAACTAAATTTTTTAAAAAGGGAAATAAGTATTATATCAATACACAGGGCGATGATAATATCTACCATGATTACGAGATTCAATACACGTTTGGGTACAATCCCCTGCAACAGTACCTCATTGCAATGCCGGGTGGAAGACTACAGGTAACCAGGCAATGCTGGGATGTAAAAAAGAAAAAATGGTTTCATCAGTACCCCGGTCAAATAATTCCTCCTCATGACTGGCTGCATTGGACAGGCAATGCTCAAAACTGGAACACAACCTGCGCCGCCTGCCACAGCACTAATCTGGAAAAAAATTATGATTTTGAGACCAATACCTATCATACATCTTTCAGTGTAATGACAGTAAGTTGTGAAAGTTGTCATGGGCCTGGTCAGATGCATATTAACTATGTAAAAAGTGATAATTATAAGAGTGGTAAAAGGGTTGTGAATTCATATTTACAAATGACAAAAGCAACTGACCAGTTAGCTCAGATCAATACTTGTGCGCCTTGCCATTCACGCAGATCGGAAATAAGTTCTGATAAGCTCGCATCTTCGGAGTTCTTAGATAACTATATTCCTCAGATCCCTACAGATGAGTTTTACTATGCAGATGGACAGGCTAAAGATGAAGATTATGTGTATACTTCTTTTTTAGAAAGTAAAATGTATGCCAGAGGAGTTATGTGCAATAATTGCCACAACCCTCACACCGGAAGGGTTTTATTTACCGGCAATCAACTCTGTCTGCAATGCCATAATAATAAATATGATGATTTTTCTCATACATTCCACCAGGCTGGCACCGTAGCATCAGAATGCAAAAGCTGTCACATGCCGACCAAAATTTTTATGGTTAATGATCTTCGGTATGATCATACTTTCCGAGTACCTCGGCCCGATCTATCTGTAAAATATGGAATACCGAACACTTGCAATAATTGTCACAA
>DASZXQ010000231.1:0-2957 GCA_035545755.1 Chitinophagaceae bacterium
AATTTCATGTAATCAACAATAGTCCATGCCGGCCCGCGGCGACTCGGATATTTATTATCCCATAATTCTTCAGTGAGGTATTCTACAAAAGTGTTCAGCCCTTCATCCATCCATGTCCATTGCCTTTCATCGCTGTTGATGATCATCGGGAAAAAGTTGTGGCCTACTTCATGGATCACCACGCCGATCATTCCGTTCTTGGTAGCTTCAGAATAGGTTCCGTCTTTTTCAGTACGTCCATAGTTGAAGCAGATCATCGGGTATTCCATTCCATTGCTGGCTTCCACGCTCTGAGCCACAGGATAAGGATAAGGGATAGTGAAATGAGAATAGGTTTTGATAGTATGTGCCACTAATTTGGTTGAAAGCTTATGATATAAATTATATGCTTCTTTGCCATAATAACTCATACACATCACTTTTTTACCTTCCACATAAGCAGGCATGGCATCCATTACAAATTTCCGGCTGGAGCCCCAGGCAAAATCACGGACATTATCGGCTCTGAATATCCATGTTTTCTTTTGCGTAGTGTTTTTATTTGCTTCTTTTGTTTTTGCTTCATCCAATGTTACCACTTCTAACGGCTCTTTGGCATTTTGGGCTTGTTGCCAGCGGGCATATTCTGCGGGCGTCAGCACTTGCTGATAATTCTGGCATTGACCGGTAGCGCCAACAACATGATCAGCCGGTACGGTCATTTGTACTTTAAAGTTTCCGAAGGTCAATGCAAATTCTCCACGACCGGTGAACTGGTGATTTTGCCATCCCTGGAAATCGCTGTACACACAAAGACGGGGATACCATTGTGTCATCGTAAAAAGATAATTGCCATCTTCAGGAAAATATTCATATCCGCCACGGCCACCTATTGATAAACGATCGGAAATTTTGTAATACCAGTCAATATTGAAAATAAATTTTTGTCCCGGCTTCAATGGCGTTGGCAATTCTACACGCATCATTGTTTTGTTGATGGTGTAGGTGAGCGGTTTGCCGGTCGCATCAGTCATCTTCGTGATCTTATCGCCATAACCATTATCTACTTTCGAATCGGCATCTGCCATTCGTTCCAGCATTCTGTCTGTTACCTGGCGTGGCATCGTGCTGCTGTTTTGATAATCGGCATTGTTGATGCTGCTGTGCTGGTTCTCGTCAAGCTGGAGCCAGAGATAAGTCAATACATCCGGCGAGTTATTATAATAAGTGATGGTCTCGCTGCCGGTGAGTTTGAGATTTTTTTCGTCAAGATCACATTTGATATCATAATCACAGCGCTGCTGCCAGTATTTGGGGCCGGGTGCTCCGCTGGCAGTGCGGTATTCATTGGGCGTTGGTAAAATAGTGCCCAGTTGTTCGAACTTGTTCCCGTGATTCGACCCGGGATTGTTCTGGATGTCTTGTGCATTCAGAAAACCTGACGTTGAAAGCAGCAAGCTGAATGCAAAAAGGATCTTTCTCATTATATGGTATTTATAGTGTGTAAATATATTTGTTACCAGGGTTTTCGTTCCAGTGCCATTTGCAATGCAACACTGAAAACAGCGGCGGATAGAAAGATTACCCATTCTCTCCTGTTTACTTTAAATACATTTAATATTACAGCTGCTACAGTGAGCAGGATTATCACAACTACTATCTGTCCTGCTTCCAATCCTAAATTAAAACCTAACAGGTCCCATCCGAAACTTTGATCTTTAGCCAGCATGATGCGTAAGGCGTTTGCAAACCCCATTCCGTGTATCAACCCGAATGAAAGAGCTAAAAAATAATTGATGCGGATGGATTTGGCAGTAAAATTTTTCTGGAAAAGATTGGTAAATGCAGTGATGACGATCGTACAGGGAATCAGGAATTCCACCCACTTGCTGTTGAAGCGGATGATATCGAATACACTTAATACCAACGTCAGCGAATGCCCGATGGTAAAAGCTGTGACCAGAATCAGCACCTGCTTCCAGTCTTTCAATAAATAAATAGCAGATAAAGCTGCAATGAACATCAAATGATCCAGGGCTTCCCAGTTGATGATATGGTGCCAGCCGATCTGAAAATAAAAATTAAAATCCTGCATCTTCTCAACAGTTAGAGCCGTCTTATGATGAATAAATTTTTTTGGACGACGGGTAATGACGCTTCAAAATAAAACAGACTTTTGTAACAGAAAAAATTATTTGGGCAATGGCAACATCGGTCTTTAAATGGTTAAGTGTTTCATTTATGATATCTGTGTTAAATGTGACACCTGCAAATTTCCAAAGTAATGCCGGATCCGCTGTTCCGGGAACGGAGGGGCGTCATCCATTTCATGTAAGTACTACCGAGATCAACCATAACGCCAAAGACAAAACTTTGGAAGTTACCTGTCGCATTTTCACCGACGATTTTGAGGCCATCCTCGAAAAAAATTATAAAACAAAAGTGGATCTTACGCATCCGGCTGCTGCTGAAAAGGCCACAATCGATAAAATTGTCAGCGATTATATAAAAAAACATTTGCAACTGAAAGCTGATGGAAAACCGGTTACACTATCCTATCTCGGATACGAGATTGATAACGATGCTGTAGCAGTTTACCTCGAAGTGGATAATATTCCTTCAGTTAAAAAAGTAGAGACTACCAATTCTATCCTTTACGATCAGTTTGACGACCAGATAAGCATCATTCACGTCATTGTTGGCGGCAACAGAAAAAGCGACAAGTTAGATTATCCGGATACCCAGGCGGTGTTTCAGTTCTGATTTTTTTCAAATAAATTACTACAGGGTAGTATCGAGTTCTGTTGCGGAGAATTGGATAAAGGTAAAGGGTGTGTAGCTTGATTAATTTAGGTTATGGAAAAATGTTTCCAAGCAATATGCAAAGTGATCAAGAACAATTTTGAAAGGCCCAACTTGCAACTAAAAATGACTTTGCAGTTGCTGATGAAAAAGCGTAAAAAGAGAATTTATATTTT
>DASZXQ010000232.1:0-33431 GCA_035545755.1 Chitinophagaceae bacterium
GGATTGCTGCTGCAATTCTTTGATCAGCCCCAGAATGGTTTTTTGCACGGTTACATCCAAAGCTGTGGTGGGTTCGTCACAAATAAGCAAAGAAGGATGACAGCACATCGCCATTGCGATCATCACTCTTTGTTTTTGTCCACCGCTAAGCTGATGCGGATAACGGTTGAAAGCATTGAATGGATCAGGTAGCTTTACTTTTTGAAACCAATCGATCGTTTTTTCTTTGGCTTGACTGTAAGATATTTTTTGATGTCGCTGAATGGCTTCAGTTACTTGTTTTCCGCAGCAGATAACAGGATTTAATGATGTCATCGGTTCCTGGAAGATCATCGCAATTTTATTACCCCTGATCTGTTGTAATGAGGAAGGATTTTTTTGTAAAAGATCTTCCGCTTCATCACCGTCTTCTGAAAAAACAATTTGCCCGTAAGTATATTTGGCAGAGGCCGGAAGCAATTGCAATATAGAAAGAGAGGTAACTGATTTTCCGGAACCGGATTCACCTACCAATGCCACTATTTCACCCCGGCCTACCTCGAAAGAAATATTTTTTAAAGCAGCAATGGTTTCATCTTCTGAGATGAAACCAACAGACAGATCTTTTATATTAAGAAGCGGGAACATTAAAACTTCAAATGTCTTACGGTCAATCCTCCATTGATCAGTTGTTTCAGTGAATCAATTCCGATCTTCAGATGACGTTCAACAAATTGTGCAGTGACTTTTTTATCGCTGGCGGCTGTCTTTACGCCCTCAGGGATCATGGGTTGATCGCTGACGAGCAACAAAGCGCCTGTAGGAATTTTATTGTAAAAGCCTACGGAAAAAATAGTAGCCGATTCCATGTCAATGGCGTACGCTCTTACTTTTTGGAGATATTCTTTGAATTGATCATCATGTTCCCAAACCCGGCGGTTCGTGGTATAAACAGTGCCGGTCCAATAATCTACTCCATAGTCACGGATAGTTGTTGAAACGGCTTTTTGCAGAGCAAATGCAGGAAGTGCCGGTACTTCGGGAGGAAAATAATCATTCGAAGTTCCTTCACCTTTTATGGCAGCAATCGGTAAGATAAGGTCTCCGAGTTTATTTCTTTTTTTCAACCCACCACATTTTCCAAGAAATAAGACTGCTTTGGGTTCTATCGCAGTCAGCAGATCCATAATGGTGGCAGCGGAAGGGCTGCCCATTCCGAAATTAATAATAGTAATATCGCCGGATGTCGCACATTCCATTGGTTTGTCCTTCCCGATCACTTTTACTCTGTTCCATCGGGCAAACATGGTTACATAATTGCTGAAATTGGTCAGCAAGATGTATTTGCCGAATTGGTTGAGTCTTTTGCCCGTATATCGGGGCAGCCAGTTTTTTACGATTTCTTCTTTTGTTTTCATGTTTGCGAATTTAATCAATTACTGTGTACTGAGAAGTCCTTGAGAGTAATGTTATATTGTTATAAGGAAATAAATGCCCCGTAGTACATTTGAAGTATGATTTTCGTTCATTATCCGCAGCCTGATTTTAAAACAAAATATGAAGGAGGGAAGAAATTCATTTTTGATCCGCTGCGCAAAAAATGGATCGTATTGACCCCGGAGGAATGGGTGCGGCAGAATTTTGTTCAATATCTTTTGCGGGGAAAAAAATACCCTGCTGCATTGGTTGCATTAGAAAAAGAGATACAATTAGGCGAGTTAAAGAAACGATTTGATTTATTAGTGTATGATTTGGATCACCAGCCCTGGATGCTGGTAGAATGTAAAGCGATGGATGTAAAACTAGATGATGCGGTATTGGAACAGGTAATTCGCTATCATGCTGCAGTGCCGGTAACTTATCTCATTATAACAAACGGGACTACTTGCTTTGGATTTTTAAAAAAATCCGGAACATTAGTTCCCATTTATGAAATGCCTGAACATAGCAAGTAAACGGACTTATAATTTGATATTTGTATTTATTTATTTTTAATTATACTCTATGCGGTACATTTTAGCATGCTTCTTATTCGTTTTATCATTTTCTGCGCAATCGCAGCAAAAAGCGCTGCAGGGGGATTCTATATTATTATTGATGCGGCACAGATCAGGAGATGACATTGTTAAAAGCGTAATGCAGGATTATGATCTGAAATTATTTTACAAAAGGCAATATCAAAACGATGCTACTGGTTTTGAATTGGATTTTGATGCGCAGGATTCTGTGAATGCCTTGATTTGGTTTGCTAAGTTTGAAAAATCACAAAATGCCTCCGATACTTTCACGACTAAACCTTTTCCGTTTCAATTGCCATTTAATTTGAAAATGTATATGAGAAAAGAGGAGATCATGCAGGTATTGGCAAAGCAACAGTACGATGTAAAAGATAACAGGTATTATCTCTATTTTGAACAGGGAGGGCTGCAGGTGTCTGTGTTTCTAAGAAAGGACAGTGGTATTTCTACAATACAGGTGTTAAAGAAAATTCGATAGGAAAGATATTGAAAAAAAGAGCGGTAGTGATGCCGCTCTTTTTTAGCCAATTTATTTTGGCATATTGAACACTTTATCATCAATGGCCGTATTAAACTGGATATCGGTAAGTTTGATTTCCTGTAACACCTGGCCTTCCACTTTTTGAGTACGTGTCATACTGAATTTCATTCCGTTGAAATCTTTGTAATCGCTAAAATAACTTTCCACGTCAAATGTCTGTCCCTGCAATTCTTTGCTTTCTACAAATTTTATTGGCAGGTAATCCGTAGTGTTGATGAAATAAGTGGAAACATTACCATCATCTTTCCGGGTAAGTTTGATCTTGTAACATTTTACTCCTTCTACATCTTCCTGTCCTTCTAATTCCACCTGGCTGCCGCGGGCTTTGTAATCCATCAATGGACTGGCAAGAGAAGATTGATTTTTCAGATCATTTAAAGGAGCGCCAGTGACTTCGGTAGCAGAATTGGCACCGGTAAGAGGATTTACTGTCCAGCCTTTTCCATCTTTATATGCATTAATGATTATTTGTCCCATTACTTCCACATCGTTACGCATTGCTTTCCCATTAACTATCTGGATGGTCAGGGGCAGATCCATGCCTTGTACCGAAACGTTTCCGGTCATTTTTACTGTTTTTACAGCATTGAAAGCATCTAACCCGCCAATTGCAGCAGAGTATTTCTGAATAACTTCATCTGCAGTTTGCGCCTGAGCTGCTGCAACAATGAAACAAAATAATGCTAAGAGGATTTTTCTCATTTTGTTTAAGTTTAAGCCTGCAAAGTTAGTGCTTTCAGGTATGATGAAGTATTGCAATAAGCATAAATAAAAATCCCATCCGTTTTGATGGATGGGATTGTGTAAATAAGCAATTTGTTCTGTGCGTTTGTTTATGGGAATATTCCAAGTTCAGCATAGCTGGTGCCAACTTTGTTGATAGCAACTACATATGCTGCGGTACGCATATCCGGTATCTTCGGATTGCTTTTCCACGTATTCATGATCTCATGGGTGGCAGTGATCATGGTTTCTTCAAGGCCGCTATATACGAGGTCTACTTCATCAGGACCATGCATGATGAATTCCCTTTCGTTATCTTTTACTTTTTTTCCGCTCAATTCTTCCATCTGGCCAAGGATATGTGCGTTGAGATTTTCAGTAAAGCGTTTTTCCAGGCGTCCGTAACGAACATGGCTTAGGTTTTTCAGCCATTCAAAATAGGATACTGTAACACCACCTGCATTCAAATACATGTCGGGTACTACCAAGATCCCTTTTTTAACAAACACTTCATCGGCTTCCGGAGTCAATGGCCCATTGGCAGCTTCTCCAATGATCTTTGCTTTTACTCTGGGCGCATTTTCACCATTGATCACATTCTCCAGTGCTGCAGGAATCAATATATCGCATTCCATCTCCAGCATATCACTGTTTTTTGCAAAATTGTTAGCGCCGGGAAAATTCAGGATCGTTCCTGTTTTTTTGCGATGTTGGAAAACTGCTTCCACATCCAACCCTTTATCGCTCCAGATACCGCCATCTTGTTCTGACAAACCAACGATCTTTGCACCTGCTTCCTGGAAAAATTTTGCAGTATGATAACCCACATTACCCAAACCTTGCACTGCTACTCGTTTCCCTTCAACGCCGGGAGTTAATCCAAGTTTATCCATAACATCTTTCATATTGCACACTTCACGCAAACCAAAAAAGACTCCCAGTCCGGTTGCTTCACGACGGCCACGAACACCACCTTGTGTTACCGGTTTTCCTGTCACACAACCCGCAGCATCAATTTCGCCGGGATGCATAGCGCCGTATGTATCTAATATCCACGCCATTTCTCTTTCACCGGTTCCATAGTCAGGTGCCGGAACATCGGTACCTGGCCCGATAAAATTTTTCTTGATCAATTCCGCAGTATAACGGCGGGTGATCTTTTCCAGTTCATAGGCAGAGTATTTTTTTGGATTGATCTTGATACCGCCTTTGCCACCACCGAACGGAACATTCACAATGGCACATTTGAAAGTCATCAATGCTGCCAATGCCATCACTTCGTCCTGGTTTACTTCTGCGGCAAAACGAATTCCTCCTTTGCAGGGAGTTTTATGATGGGAGTGTTGCACCCGGTATGCTTCAATTACTTCAATGCTGCCGTCATCTCTTTTGATCGGAAACCTCATTTGGTAGACGGCATTGCAGGTTTTTATTTGTTCTAATACTCCGGTTTCCCATTTTGTAAATTCAGCTGCTTTGTCAAAGCTTTTTTCTACGGCACCAAAAAAGCTATAATTTTTGTCTGGCATGATTTGAAATTTTATTTAAGCAATCGTTTTTATTTTGAACAGAGTTGCTCATCGCTCTTCAGCAATAAGCTACTCCGATCATTTCTTATTTGAATTCTTTTTCGAGTTTACTGATCTTCCTGTCTAACCGAACAATATATAATACCAATCCGATAAGAATAGTGAGCATAACTGCAACAACAACGAAAATGCGGCCGTTACTACGCATGGTGTCGGCCATTTGAACCGGTTGATTCCCATTTTGCCCCCAAACTGGCATGCTGAAAACAACAAGGGTCATCAAAAAAAATATTTTTTTACCAACTATCATTGCATCATCTTTTTTTCTTTAAGAATATTCAACCTTATTTTCAATGTTGTGATCCACACGCCTAATAATGTCCATCCAATTACGGCAGGATAAAATACCAAACGCATACGGCCGTCAATATCTCTTGTATCCAGCGCCGGGTTTCCGGATTGACCTCCGGGATGCAGACTCGGCAAAAGCCTTGGCACGATCCATATTGTAGGAAAAAGCATGGCGAATGCAAAAATGTTATACACGGCACTTACTCTTGCTCTTTTATCCATGTCCGTGATGGAATCTCTTAAAATCAGGTAGGCAAAATAAATAAGCAACGCAATGGCTGCGCCGATAAGTTTTGGTTCTCTTGCCACTGCACTGAAAGATTGAAAAGCCGGATTGTTGGGATCTGCCCAGGTATAACTCATCCAAATGGCACCAGTGGCATATCCTAAAATGCCAAAAACAATTCCCACTGTTGCATACTGGCGGGCATAAATATCATATTTGAGATCAAAACTTCGCAGATATCGAATAGAATTGATGACAGAGACGATGAATAATATCATCATGCAAAACCACATACATACATGAAAATATAAGTTGCGGATCGTTTCCTGCAATGCAGGAAGATGAGGAACGTCTAATAAGAGACCGCAAATGAACGTGTAGATCAGTAACAAAACACTTGCGATCTTCCACCAGGACTTATGCATATAGTTTTTTTCGTCAGTCATCAGGTTCGCCGACGAAACGGCTGCACTTGGCTAAAAGTGGAGCAAAATTAGGGGAGGCGTTGATAGGAAAAAAATTAAGCGATCAGATTTTTAGTCCTTCCATAAAAACGGAAAAAGGATAATTGCAAGTAAGATCACCATCAGGTCCAATGCGATCAGTAAAAGAACGGTATCCATCGGGATGGTCAGCGCCGGATTGAACGCAGCATTGGACAATCGCATCAATAGTAGTAATTGAGGGATTATAAGAGGAAATCCTAATATTGCCATGATGGCTGCATTTTGTTGCGCTTTGGCAGCGATGGCAGCTAAAAACGTAAAAATAAGACTAAGGCTCCATCCTCCAAGAAGCACTAAGCCAATGAACGGACCCGTTTTCTGAACCGGATTTGTAAGAAATAAACTAAATAAAAGCAAACTGAGCAAACTCATCACCAACATCAGCAAAGAATTGAATAGTAATTTTGCCAATACAAAATCCCTTGGTCCAGCCAGGGAATAAAAATAAAGCATACGGCTGCGGCTTTCTTGCAAAAAACTTTTTGCAACTGCATTGATACAGATAAATAGCTGGATCACCCAAAACAATCCGTTCCAGACTTTAGGCTCCGGTTCTTCAATAGCCATGTACAGAACAAAAATCGTCGCGCCGATATATAACAATATGCCGTAAAAATTATATTGCTGCCGCACTTCCAGCAGCAGGTCTTTTTTAAAAAGTGAATAAATATGTCGTAAGGATCTCACTATTTTTCTTCATTATAACATTTTCTGCATCTTGGTTCGTATGCGTCTTTTGCGCCCAGCATCACCTGTTCAGCACGGGCAACTTTGCGATACGAATAATTGGCAATGTTCCCGCATTTCATACAGATCGCATGCACTTTGGTCACATAATCGGCCTTGGCCATTATCGTTGGCATCGGGCCAAAAGGATTTCCAAGGTAATCCATATCCAACCCGGCGACGATAACTCTGATACCACGAACTGCTAATTCATCACATACTGACGGTAATTGGTCATCAAAAAATTGAGCTTCATCAATGCCGATTACATCTACATCCTGTGCCATCAATAAAATTTTCTGAGAATTATCGACGGGAGTAGATTGAATAGCTGTCGTGTCGTGTGATACGATCTTGGTTTCATCATAGCGTACGTCAATGGTGGGTTTGAAGATCTCTACTTTGAGATTAGCGATCTTCACCCGTTTTAATCTCCTGATCAATTCCTCCGTTTTTCCACTGAACATGGAACCGCAGATCACTTCGATCCATCCGCGGCGTTCTCCTTTGAAATTTGGTTCGATAAACATTGTTAAGATTTAGTTTTCCCCCGATTCTGCTTACTTTATTGCTAAACAGTTTGTAATTTTAAGTTTACGGCCAAAAATACCATAATGGAACGAATCGGCGCTCTGATCAACAAATTAAAAGAACAATTTGACGAAAAAGCTGACCCGGCTCAAATGTTGGTGACCATTCATTTATTGCAACATGAATTGAACCAGTTGCAGCCACAAAGTTCAAGAACTCTCGGCACTTCAAAAGTTGCCGTGGTGCTTCCGTCTTCTATGCCTGCGTTGGCGCCACAATATGAAAAATACGCACCGAAGCCTGCAGAGCGGCCCGCAGTTCAGGAGGTCAAAGAAACTGTTTTTGTGGATAAAGGCTCTGTGTCGTTGGTTCAAAAAAACGGACAATTGGATATGGTTTTTGATCCGATGACAGAGATCCCTACTTTATCTCATCAACCCAAAGAAAAAGAGGTCAATGATGTAACTGCTGCGCAACCCGAGTCGTTGAACGATAAATTACGGGAAGGAAAAACGGAATTGTTTGAAGTGTTGAAAGAAACTCCTGTAAAAGATCTGCGCAAAGCTATTGGCATTAATGACCGTTATGTTTTCATAAATGAACTGTTTCGCGGCGATGAATCCATGTATGAGCGAAGCATTAAAACCATCAACAGTTTCAATATTTACCCTGAAGCTGAATTCTGGATCAACCGGGAATTAAAAACGAAATTAGGCTGGGATAGTAAAAAAGAATCAGTAAAACATTTTGATCAATTGGTCAAAAGACGCTTTTCCTGAATGAACTGAATGATCTTTTGCGTAGCTCCCTTTTTGCTTATCACATATTTTTCCGACACCTTGCAGGTTTTTATATACTCGTTTTCATTTTTTAGCAGCATATCGATTTTTTCTTGCAGGCTGGCTGTATCAGAGAAACTGAGACCACCGCCGCATTGCACCAACTCTGCCGCTTCGATATATTTGTTATAATAAGGGCCAAATAAAACCGGTTTGCCGTAAACAGCCGCTTCCAATACATTGTGTACACCTATTGGTTTTAGTGCTCCGCCAACATAAGTAATAGTAGCATATTTGTATAGACGTGACAATAAACCAATACTATCAATAATAAGAGTGTTGCCGGTTGCGGGTTGCGGATTGCTGGTAACTAATTCGGAAAGCCTGATAGATAGCGGGAATAATTTTTTTATATCATCGAGGTGTGATTCAGTTATCTCGTGTGGAGCGATTATTAATTTAATTTTATTTTCCGAAATGTCAAGTTGAGATAAAACTCCTTCATCTTCTTTCCAGGTACTGCCGGCAACAATACATTTATCAGAACCAATAAATTTTTCTATGAAGGGAATTGGTTCAAATTTTTCAGCGATCTCAATTACCCGGTCAAATCGTGTGTCGCCGGAAACGCTGCAGATGGAAGCGAGGCCGATGCCGTCGATCAGTTTTTTGGAAGATTCATTTTGAACAAACAAATGATCGAAGCGGGAAAGCATTTTTCGCTGCAGGGATCCATACCATTTGAAGAAAGCCATGTCCTTTAGGAATAAAGCAGAGATCAACAGCAGAGGAATATTGCGGTATTTTATTTTTTTGAGATAATAATACCAGAATTCATATTTCACAAAGATCACAAGGCCCGGATGAGTGATCTCTAAAAAACGTTTTGCATTTTTGGGGCCATCTATGGGCAGATAAAAGACCCAATCCGCGCCGTCGTAATCTTTTTTTACCTCATAGCCGGAAGGGGAAAAAAAAGTCAATAATATCTTGTAATCAGTATACAGTATTTTGAGCTGTTCTATTACCGGCCGGCCCTGTTCAAATTCTCCTAAAGAAGAGCAATGCATCCAGATAATTTTTTCATTTTCCGGAATGGCTTGCTGTAAGTGTTCGAAAATATTTTTCCTTCCTTTCTGCCACTTTGCGGCTTTAAGATTGAATAAAGAAGAAACCTTCGCCGAAAATTTAAATAGTAATAAAAAAATATTATAAAATAGAACGCCCAATTTTTCGTTTTTAATTCCGGCAAATGTAAACGCAATCAGGTAAAACTACCTGTATTTTAGTATTTTTGCCGCACTTATAAAATAAACCTGTTTTAATGCGTCCCATCCAGATGGTGGATACCCACACTCAGTATCATAAGATTAAATCCGAAGTGGATAAAGCGGTCATAGATGTGATAGAAAGTTCGGCTTTCATAAATGGCAAACCTGTTCAGGAATTTGCCTCCAACCTTTCAAATTATCTTGGGGTAAAACATACAACCCCTTGCGCAAACGGAACAGATGCGTTGCAGATAGCCATGATGGCATTGGGATTGCAACCAGGAGACGAAGTGATCACACCTTCATTTACCTATATCGCCACTACAGAAGTTATCGCACTACTGAAACTGGTACCCGTTTTTGTTGAAGTAGATCCCAAAACTTTTTGTGTGGATCCGGTTGCAATCGAAAAAGCAGTCACTCCAAAAACAAAAGCAATAGTGCCGGTTCATTTATATGGCCAGGCGGCGCCAATGGAAGAAATCATGGCAATTGCAAAAAGACATAACATTTATGTTATCGAAGACAATGCCCAGGCGATCGGCTGCGATTATTTTTTCAAAGAAGGTTCAAAAAAGAAAACCGGAACAATTGGACACATTGGAACGACATCATTTTATCCTTCTAAAAACCTAGGAGCGTTCGGAGACGGCGGAGCCATTTTTACCAATGATGATGCATTGGCAATAAAATTAAAAATGATCGCTAATCACGGACAGAGCAAAAGATATTATCATGATGTAGTGGGCTGCAATAGTCGCCTGGATACGGTGCAGGCAGCCATTCTGAATATCAAACTGAAACATCTCGATGAATATGCTGCTGCAAGAAGAAGTGCAGCTGATTTCTATGATAAAGCATTTGCCAACCATCCCAAAATAAAAACGCCTTTTAGGGCTGACTATTCAAATCATGTTTTTCATCAATACACATTGATATTGGAAGGAGTGGATCGCAATGGATTGAATGAATTTTTAGCGCAGCGAAAAATACCCTCTATGATCTATTATCCCGTTCCGGGTCACAAGCAAAAAATGTTTGAACAATTCAATGTTGCCTCTCAGACCATGCCGGTTACTGATTGGCTCACCGAACGTGTTATTTCATTGCCCATACATACCGAACTGGATGAAGAGCAACTGAGTTTTATTACTACTAATGTTTTGGAATTTGTAAACAAATAAAAACCTTAAATGAAAATTGCAGTAATTGGCACCGGTTATGTTGGATTGGTTACAGGTACTTGTTTTGCTGAAACAGGTAATGATGTGACCTGTGTTGATATTGATGTCAATAAAGTAAGGAAACTTAAGAACGGGGAGATCACTATTTATGAGCCCGGATTGGAAAAATTATTTCTCAGGAATTTGAAGGAAGAACGGTTACATTTTACTACGGATCTTGAATCAGGAGTTAAAGATGCAATGATCATTTTTTTGGCATTGCCTACTCCTCCGGGAGAAAATGGTTCAGCTGATCTGAAAGCAGTGTTGCAGGTGGCAGAGCAACTTGGCAAATTGATCAATGGCTATAAAGTGATCGTAAATAAAAGCACGGTTCCGGTTGGCACTGCAGATAAAGTTCATGCTGCAGTTTCCCAAAATTATAAAGGTGAATTTGATGTAGTGTCTAACCCCGAGTTTTTACGTGAAGGCGTAGCTGTCGAAGATTTTATGAAGCCCGATCGTGTGGTGATCGGGACCAATTCTGAAAGAGCAAAAAAACTGATGGGAGATCTGTATGCGCCATTTGTTCGCCAGGGAAACCCTGTGATTTATATGGATGTCAAATCAGCGGAGCTTACCAAATATGCTGCCAATGCTTTTTTAGCCGCCAAGATCACATTCATGAATGAGATCGCACAGCTTTGTGAACGATTCGGTGCGGATGTAGATATGATTCGCCGGGGCATCGGCAGCGATGGAAGGATCGGAAAAAGATTTTTATTCCCGGGAATTGGTTACGGAGGAAGTTGCTTCCCAAAAGATGTGAAAGCATTAGTGCAATCATCAAACGAGATAAATTATGATTTCAGGATCCTAAATGCGGTTATGCAGGTGAACGAAAAGCAGAAACTGCATCTGATCAGCAGGATCAAAAAATATTTTGGCGATGAATTGAAAGGAAAGCGATTTGCGTTGTGGGGACTTGCATTTAAACCCAATACAGATGATATCCGTGAAGCGCCGGCGTTGGATATGATCGAAGAGTTATTGAAATTAGGAGCTTCAATAAGTGCATTTGATCCCGAAGCAATGAAAAATGTAAAAGCAAAATTGGGCGATATGATAGAATATGCGGAGAGCCAGTATGATTGTTTGAAAGGGGCGGATGCTTTGATCATCGCAACGGAGTGGAATGAGTTCCGCACACCAGATTTTTCAAAGATCGCCACTAACCTGAAAAATAAAGTTATTTTCGATGGACGTAACCTGTTTGAACTTGCTGATATGCGTGAACGTGGCTTCCATTATGAAAGTATTGGCAGGGCAATCGTGAATTAATTTTATTCATGGAACAAAAAAGAGTACTCATAACAGGCGCTGCTGGTTTTCTTGGTTCGCATTTATGCGATCGTTTTATTAAAGAAGGCTACCGGGTTATCGGAATGGATAACCTGATCACCGGCGATCTGAAAAATATCCAACATCTTTTCAAGCTGGAGCAATTTGAATTTTATCATCACGACGTTACGAAATTCATACATATTCCAGGTCATCTCGACTATATTTTACATTTTGCATCTCCGGCCAGCCCGATCGATTATTTAAAAATCCCGATTCAAACATTGAAAGTAGGTGCCATGGGTACTCACAATTGTTTGGGATTGGCAAAATCAAAAAAAGCCCGAATATTGGTTGCGTCAACCAGCGAAGTGTATGGTGATCCCCAGGTGCATCCTCAACCAGAAGAATATTGGGGAAATGTAAATCCTGTTGGGCCAAGAGGTGTTTACGATGAAGCGAAACGGTATATGGAAGCCATCACCATGGCCTATCATAATTTTCATCAATTGGATACCAGGATTGTAAGAATTTTTAACACGTATGGCCCAAGAATGCGTTTAAATGATGGAAGAGCGTTACCGGCGTTTATCGGGCAAGCATTACGGGGAGAAGACCTCACAGTATTTGGCGATGGCTCACAAACCAGAAGCTTTTGTTATGTGGATGACCTGATCGATGGAATTTACAGGTTACTGCTCAGCGATTATCATTTGCCGGTGAACATTGGAAATCCTGATGAAATTTCTTTGCTTGATTTTGCAAATGAAATTTTAGAGTTGACAGGGAAAAAAGTAAAAATTATTTTTAAACCATTGCCGGTGGATGATCCTAAACAACGGGAGCCTGATATTTCAAAAGCAAAAGAATTGTTGGGATGGAAGCCACAGGTGAGCCGTAAAGAAGGGCTGAAGATCACTTACGATTATTTCAAATCACTTCCGCCGGAAGAGTGGAATAAGCAACCGAAGGAATTTGTAAGCAACAAATAAGAACTTCTAATCAAAAGTAGCAGATGTACCAGGAATTAATTGACAAAAAAGCAAAACTTGCTGTGATCGGTTTGGGATATGTCGGGTTGCCGATCGCTTTAGAATTTGCAAAAAAACTTTCCGTGATCGGTTTCGATATCAGCGAAAAGCGGATCGAAATGATGAAGCAGGGCATTGATCCGAGCAATGAATTGGAGAAAGAAGCTTTCGAAGGTTGCGATATTGTTTTCACTAATTCCCTGGATGTTTTACGTGAGGCAAAATTTTTTATTGTTGCTGTTCCCACTCCTGTTGACGAACACAATGTTCCCGATCTGGTTCCCGTAAAAAAAGCATCAGAGACGGTTGGAAAAGTGATCAAGAAAGGAGATTATGTGGTTTTTGAATCTACTGTTTATCCTGGCTGCACTGAAGAAGATTGTTTGCCGATAATCGAAAAATTATCCGGGCTGAAAAATGTAACTGATTTCAAACTGGGCTATTCACCGGAACGGATCAATCCGGGTGATAAAAAACATACATTGGCAAATGTTGTGAAAGTGGTTTCAGGATGCGATGCAGAATCACTGGAAGAAATTGCAAAAGTGTATGAGTTGGTCGTGAAAGCAGGTGTGCATCGTGCTTCTTCCATAAAAGTAGCTGAAGCAGCAAAGATCATTGAGAACACGCAACGGGATCTCAATATTGCATTGATGAACGAATTGTCGGTGATCTTTGACATGATGGGAATTAATACCTATGAAGTATTAAATGCAGCAGGCACAAAATGGAATTTTTTAAAATTCTACCCGGGATTAGTCGGCGGCCACTGCATTGGTGTTGATCCATATTACCTCACACATAAAGCACAGGAGTTAGGTTACAATCCTCAGGTGATCCTTGCAGGAAGAAGTATCAATGACAGCATGGGAAGTTACGTGGCGCAAAAAGTAGTTCAGCATATCATAGAATTTTCAGGGGATGTAAAAAAATCAAAAGTGTTGGTGAAAGGTGCTACGTTCAAAGAAAATGTAAGCGATATCCGCAATTCAAAAGTGGCGGATGTCGTTAAAATGCTGAAGTCTTTTTTTGTAAATGTAGAAGTGGAAGACCCTTTTGCCGACTCGGATGAATTGATGCACGAATATGGTTTCGGACTTGTGAATTCCGTGGGAAACGATTATGATGCTGTTATCGTTACGGTTCCTCATGAAGCATACCTTGGTTTAGATGACAATTATTTTGCTTCTATCAGCAAGCCCAATGCTTTGATAGCAGACCTGAAAGGAATTTATCGTAATAAAATCAGCAACAGAAATTACTGGAGTTTATAACATGCCTTTTTATCAGACTGACATGGAAGGTTTGCTCGTTTTTGAGCCAAAGGTTTTTGAAGACAGCCGGGGATATTTTTTTGAATCGTATAATGAAAAAATATTTCAGCAACAAGGCATCAAGTGCCAATGGGTGCAGGACAATCAATCTTCTTCCGCTTATGGAGTGATTCGCGGATTACATTACCAGTTGAATCCTCAAGCACAAACGAAACTTGTAAGAGTCCTGGATGGAGTGATCCTGGATGTTGTAGTTGACATACGAAAAAAATCCGATTCCTACGGCAAAACGTTTTGCATTGAATTATCATCTTCCAACAATAAACAGCTATTCATCCCGCCTGGATTTGCTCATGGCTTTTCTGTATTGAGCGAAAAAGCAGTAGTACTGTATAAATGCGATAACTTTTATAATAAGGAAAGTGAGGCAGGAATATTATATAATGATCCGGCATTGAAGATTGACTGGAAAATTCCTTCGGGAAAGGAAATTGTTTCTGAAAAAGATCTGCAACTACCGTTATTAGTCAATTGCAACAATAATTTTTAATGTTGCAATTGAAGCCTGCCATCTTATTTACCCAAAAACGATTTATTTTACAGATGTAATTTCTGTAACTGAACCATTGGAGTCTGTTTTTACCACACCGAACCCCGGTGCATACCATTCAGTGACATCGGCATTTACTGGTATTCCGATCCCGATTTTGACTACCACTTTGCTGTGATAAGTGATTTTAAAACAATCCCAGGTTCCGGCTGAAGTAGTGACACTTTCCTTTCCCTGCACTTTGCGTTTGGTTATGTCAACATTAATATGTGCGCCGATCCCGCTTTGCATCTTGAAGTCCATGCTGAACTGTCCATCTTTTAAAACATCTCCTTCTTTCATATTGGATGGGTACTCCAGGTAAGATTCCTGTCCTGTGGCAGAAACGTCTCCCATTTGTTCCTGTTGTGCCGAAGGGATAAACATTTTCATGTCCATCATGATAATGCCGCCAGTACATTTGACATGGTTTGTGGCTTTGGAAACTGATTTTCCTTTGTCATCAACGAATTCTGAATTGACAGTTGATGAAACAGTTCCTCCGGATTGCTGAACGTTGGAGATCGTGTAAGTAATTTTTCCTACTTCTTTACTTTTCTTATTAGTGAGTGTCATTTCAACTGTCTTATTGTTTTGCAGGTAATAAAAATCCGTACAGCTTTGAGAAAAAGAATACATGCTTACCAGGAGCAATGCCGGAAGAAGGGATCTTTTCATGTTAATAAATTTTGTAGTCGCAATTTAAGAATACAAGTGCTTGAAGCAAATGAGAAGAATAGAAAAACAGGCGGCTTAATTGTAGTTGCCCGACAAGGATTCGAACCCTGACATAGAGAGCCAGAATCTCTCGTACTACCATTATACTATCGGGCAAAAAGAACAAAAGACTGCAATTTTAAAGCAATCTTTTTGTTGGCCCGTAAGGATTCGAACCTTAACAGACAGAACCAAAATCTGTAGTGCTACCGTTACACCACGGGCCAATCCGATTTTTGACTCCCACCTAACCAGATGGGGACGCAAAAATAAGCCGTGAAGGCGTTCTTCCCAAATCGATTTGGGGAAGTAAGGGATGATTTTTCCGGTTCAGACTTTTTAGCGGCTGATGGCATTTGCCTTGTAAAAAGTTTACTGCCCACCCCAAAAAACTTTTGGTACATTTAGCAATAAAATAGTTGTTATGAGTTCACATGATCGCCGTCGTTTTTTGAAGAGAGTTGGCACATTCTCTGCAGCGGCTTTTTTCACTTCTTTAACCAAACCGGCCTGGAGCCGCAATTTAGAGAAAGCCCTGCGTGATGCCGAAGGAATTGCTCCGGCTGAACTTGCTACAGAAGAGGATTTCTGGTACTATATTCAGCAATCGTTCACCGTTTCACCGGCAATCATCAATTTGAATAATGGGGGAGTGTCCCCGGCTCCAAAAACGGTACAGGATGCCATGAAAAGGTATTATGATTTCAGCAATGAAGCGCCGAGTTATTTTATGTGGCGCATTTTGGATCAGGGCAGGGAACCATTAAGAAGAAATCTGGCAAAAGCCGCGGGTTGTTCACCGGAAGAAGTTGCCATGAATCGAAATTCATCTGAAGGTTTGGAGACGGTGATCTTCGGTTTGCCATTAAAGGCCGGAGATGAAGTGGTGGCCGCCAGACAGGATTATCCAAACATGATAAATGCGTATAAACAACGGGAATTAAGAGATGGAATTAAAGTGGTTTGGATCAACCTGGAATTACCCACTGAGGACGAGAGCTATCTCGTAAATCAATATGTAAATGCTTTTACTTCTAAAACTAAAGTCGTTCATATCACTCATATCATTAATTGGAATGGACAAATTTTGCCGGTGAAAAAAATTGCTGGGGAAGCCCATCGCAGGGGAATTGAAGTCGTAGTGGATGGCGCACACAGTTTCGCTCATTTTGAATTTAAGATCCCTGATCTCAATTGCGATTATTTTGCCAGCAGTTTGCACAAATGGTTATATGCTCCGATCGGAAGCGGGATGTTGTATGTCCGAAAAGAAAAAATAAAAAATATTTATCCGTTGTTTGCCATGGGGGATCCCAAAAGTGAGGATATCAGAAAATTTGAAGCATTAGGAACTCGGCCGTTTTTTATTGAACAGGCAATCGGCAAAGCATTGGAATTTCATGAAATGATCGGAAGTGAACGGAAAGAAAAACGATTGCACTATCTGAAAAATTACTGGATGGAAAAAGTAAAGAATGTGCCTAAAGTAAAACTGAATACTTCGCTGGACCCCAAATGGGGATGTGCTATCGGTAATGTTGGCATTGAAGGAAAAAAGCCCGCCGAATTGGAGTCATTTTTATTTAATACATATAAAATTCATACAGTGGGTATCGAATGGGAAAATATTCATGGCGTCCGCATTACACCCAATGTTTATACAACACTCGATAATCTTGATCTCCTCGTAGAAGGAATTACTAAGTTTGCAACAACTTAAAATCCTGGGAACAAAAAATTAAACCATACACTCATTTGTCATTACCACAAACGAATCGCAAACTCAATCTTCTCCAGGCTACTTCCATCAACATGATCGACATGGTGGGCATTGGGCCGTTTGTTGTGATGCCGATCGTGGTAAGCCAATTTCACAACGGATTATTTTTATGGGCATGGCTATTTGGAGCATTCGCCGCTGTTGTAGATGCCATGATCTGGAGTGAACTGGGTGCAAAATATCCATTGGCCGGAGGTACATATAATTTTCATCGTATTGCTTTTGGAGAAAAAGGTGGTAGGTTGATGAGTTTTTTATTTGTTTGGCAAACGGCCATACAGGCTCCGTTGGTAGTAGCTTCCGGAGCTATCGGGTTTGCTCAATATCTTTCCTACCTGGTTGATTTAAATCTTTTGCAACAAAAACTGATCTCAGGTGGTTTGGTGATATTGGTCTTTTTTCTTTTGTTCAGAAAAATTGAAACCATTGGAAAAATTTCTGTGGCGTTGTGGTCAGTAGTAGTGTTAACCGTTTTGTGGATCATTTTGAGCGGATTGACACATCAGCAACATTCGATTCCATTTTTCACGAAGGGTAATGACTCATTTTTTTCATATGCGTTCTGGGCCGCAATAGGTCAGGGATCTGTGAAAACCATTTATAGTTATCTCGGGTATTATAACGTGTGCCATCTTGGGGGAGAAATAAAAAAACCGGAAAAAAATATTCCGAGAAGCATTTTTATTTCCATCGGCGGTATTGCAATACTTTATCTGCTGATGAACATCAGTGTGATGGGAGTGGTGCCCTGGCAATCTGTTAAAGAAGATGATAAATACCTGGTGAGTACATTCATGGAGCAAGTATATGGACACCGTGCAGGAATTATTATTACGATACTGATACTTTGGATCGCAATGGCCTCTTTGTTTGCAGTGGTGCTGGGATATTCACGGGTTCCATATGCCGCAGCAGTAGATGGGAATTTTTTTAAAATATTTTCAAAACTGCATCCTACAAAGGAATTTCCATATGTTTCATTGATCGTGTTATGCGGGTTAGGTTTTATTTTCAGTCTATTGTTCAAATTAGCAGATGTTATTAATTCTATACTTGCCATGAGGATATTAGTACAGTTCATCGGGCAGGCTGTCGGAATTGTCTTGCTGAGAAAACATTTTGGTACAAAAGATCTTCCTTTCAAAATGTGGTTATATCCATTGCCTGTTATTTTATCAATAGGCATTTGGTTGTTTATTTTTGTATCTACCGGCGGGTTTGCATTTTGGGGAAGTTCGATTGCCGTGATCGGAATAGCTGTATATTTCATCACGAAACGATTTCAGGAAAATCAACAATTACTGATATGAAAGCACTTTTTTCATTTTCTGTCATTTTTTTATCTCTTTTTTTTATGCCGCAAAAGAAAACTAAAGTGATCTTTTTTGGTGATTCAATCACAGAACTCGGGGTGAAACCAGGGGGATATATTAAACGGGTCGATAGTTTGTGTAAAACGGAAAATAAAAGTGATCAATATGATTTCATCGGAGCAGGTGTCAGCGGCAACAAAGTTTATGATCTTTATTTGCGTTTAGACGATGATGTACTTAGCAAAAAGCCGGACATTGTGATAATCTTTATCGGTGTGAATGATGTTTGGCACAAAGCACTCCGGCAAACAGGCACCGATCCGGATAAATTTGAAAAATTTTACCAGGCCATAATTAATAAGTTGAAAGCAATTGGTAGCAATGTGGTTTTATGCACACCGGCTTCAATAGGAGAGAAGACAGATTTCAGCAACCCACAGGATGGCGACCTGAATGAATACTGCAATATTATCCGCAACCTTGCTCAAAAAAATAATTTAAAGCTGATCGATCTGAGAAAATCATTGCTGGATTATGATTTGAAAAATAACCCTGAAAATAAAGACAGGGGTATTCTCACTGTTGATGGTGTTCATTTAAACCCTAAAGGGAATGAACTGGTAGCCGAGGAAATGTGGAAAATGATCAAATCACTTTAATTAAAGCTAACGAGATAATAATTCTTTTTTCCTTTTTGGACCAGCAAATATTTATCGTGAAGAAGTATTGAGCTTTCAATTTTCATTTTTTCACTTTCCACTTTTTTTCTGTTCACACTTACTCCTCCTCCCTGAATCGTTTTTCTTGCTTCGCCTTTGCTGGGGAAAATTTTAATCTCTGCAAGGAAACTTACTATATCAATTCCTTCGTTGAGTTTTGATTTATCATAAGAAGATTTTACAACCCCTTCCATTCCTTCCAGATCTTCGATACTTAAACTTTCTGCGGGAGCATTCTGATTAGCAAAGAGTTTTTCTGTTGTTGCTGCGGCTTTTTCATATTCTTCTTTTCCATGAACAAAAGTGGTGATCTCCTGCGCCAGTGTTTTTTGCAACACTCTTGCTGACGGATCTGATCTATGCTCATGTATTAGCATGTGAATGGCATCACGGGAAAGAAATGTAAAGATCCTGATCCATTTTTCTGCATCTTCATCGCTTGCATTCAACCAAAATTGATAGAATTGATAGGGGGAAGTTTTACTGGCGTCCAACCACACATTTCCTTGTTCTGTTTTTCCAAACTTAGTTCCATCGGCTTTGGTGATCAAGGGACAAGTGAATGCGAATGCTTCACCTCCTGCTTTTCTGCGGATCAGTTCTGTTCCTGTTACAATATTTCCCCATTGATCACTGCCACCCATTTGAAGCTTGCAGTTTTTATTTTGATACAGCCATAAAAAATCATAACCCTGCACCAATTGATAAGTGAATTCCGTAAAACTCATTCCGGTGTCACCTTCAATTCTCTTTTTCACACTATCCTTTGCCATCATATAATTCACCGTGATGTGCTTACCAACATCACGGATGAAATCAAGAAATCTCATTTCTTTGAACCAATCATAATTGTTTACCATTTCTGCGCAATTCTTTTTGGAAGGATCAAAATCGAGAAACTGCATCAGTTGTTTTTTGACACCTTGCTCGTTTTTGCGCAATACTTCCTCACTCAATAAATTTCTTTCTTCGCTTTTGCCGCTTGGGTCCCCAACCATACCCGTGGCCCCACCCACTAAAGCAACCGGTTTGTGCCCGGCTTTTTGAAGATGAACCAACAACAGGATTGGCACCAGGCTTCCAATATGCAATGAATCAGCAGTCGGGTCAAATCCGATATAACCAGATGTCATTTCCTTTTTTAGTTGTTCTTCCGTTCCGGGCATTATATCCTGTATCATGCCGCGCCATTGT
This sequence comes from Chitinophagaceae bacterium, assembly GCA_035545755.1. GTDB lineage: Bacteria > Bacteroidota > Bacteroidia > Chitinophagales > Chitinophagaceae > UTBCD1. The sequence continues at coordinate 20,302 of DASZXQ010000232.1, forward strand.
AATTCTTCAATCAGGTTCATGTCTAAATCAATGATTTGCAGCAAATGTAAAACAGAAAGGGCTTGCTGGGCGGAGAATGCAATATTTTTCTAAATTATTCGTTTTCAGGTGATAGTCTTTTTGCCTCCTGAGCTATGTAATTCAATGGCTAAAGATTAATTTTACTGGTTAGTCCTACCGTATGAAAGCGAATATAATTCAAACGCTTATTGAAAATTGTCCGAATGAAACCGACCAAACTATACCTGGCCCTATTAACAACTATTTTCTGCCTATCAGCCACCGCACAATTCAGAAAATATTCCAATGAATTTTTGAATATCGGAGCAGGCGCCCGGGGCTTAGCCATGGGCAGTGCTCAGGTAGCATCTGTAATGGATGGCACATCCGGTTATTGGAATCCTGCAGGACTTGTTGGTGTAAAAGATCATCCACAGATGAACCTGATGCATGCAGAATATTTTGCCGGTATTGGCAAATATGATTATGCCAGCATTGTTTTCCCCACTGCCAACAATAAACGAACGATTGGTATCACAGGACTTCGTTTTGCGGTTGATGATATCATGAATACATTGTTTCTTGTAGAGCCAGATGGTTCTCTAAACTATAATAATATTCAGGCTTTTTCTTCCGCAGATTATGCGTTTCTTTTATCGTTCGCTCAGAAGTTGAAAGAAAGCCCAAATAAGAACATCAATTTCGGGTTAAATGCAAAAGTGATCTATAGAAGTGTGGGCAAGTTTGCGAAAGCCTGGGGTTTTGGTTTTGACGCCGGACTACAGATCATTCACAATCACTGGAAATTCGGAATTGTCGGTCGTGACCTGACCAGTACTTTCAATGCATGGACATTTAGTTTCACTGACCAGGAAAAAGAAGTTTTATACCTCACCAATAATGATATCCCGGTAAAATCAACGGAGATCACGGCGCCAAGGCTTATATTAGGGATCGCTCATGATTTCAAATTGAGCAAAAAATCCAGTTTGCTTGCAGAAGCTAACTGTGATGTAACTTTTGATGGAAGAAGGAATACAGTGATCAGTACAGACCCGGTGAGTGTAGATCCCAAACTTGGAATTGAATACAACCTTCACAATGTTTTTTTCCTGAGAGCTGGTATCAATAATTTCCAAAGGGCTTTAGCTGATGGTGATACATTGAATCAGAAAAAAGTTTGGATCTATCAGCCCAGCGTTGGGGCAGGATTCAAGATCTCTAATGTGACGATCGATTATGCATTTACTAACCTGGCCAATCAGTCCAACCCGTTATTTACGCATGTTTTTTCATTGAAGCTGGATATGGTCAATGATAAAAACAAAAAGAAAAAATAAAATCTGTACCAGTACAAACCCTGTATAATGAAACGAATTTTATCTTTCTTATTGCTATCCTCGAGCTTGTATGCACAGGCCCAGGTTTATAACAATGAGTGGATCGATTATAACAAGACCTATTACAAATTCAAGATAGGCGCTACACGATTATACCGAATATCGCAATCTGCACTTGCTTCGATTGGATTGGATACGGTACATGCGGAAAATTTTCAGCTATGGAGAAATGGCAAAGAGATTCCTTTGTACACTTCCGTTCAAACAGGAGTGATGGGGGCATCGGATTATATTGAATTTTGGGGAGAAATGAATGATGGAAAACCGGACAATGCTTTATACCGTCAGCCCGATTTTCAACTAAGCGATAAATACAGTCTTCAAACTGATACTGCAGCCTTTTTCCTTACCGTAAATCCGTCAGGTAATAATTTACGATTAGTGCCTACAGCAAACAATATAGTAGGCAGCCCTACGCCGGAACCTTATTTCATGTATACAACCGGTGTTTATTATAAAACAAAGATTAATCCCGGCTATGCAGCATTGGTAGTGGATTATGTTTATTCTTCATCTTATGATCAGGGAGAAGGATGGACCTCGAGTGATATTGATAGTGCGGCTGTAAATACAACTTCTCTTAACAATCTTTTCCCTTACACCGGGACGGGAGCCCCACAATCTACATTTACAATCAATGCAGCCGGTAATGCATTAAATACAAGAAACTTTGAAGTAAAAATAAATGGGACAAGCATCCTGACACAAAACCTGGATTTTTATGATTATGTAAAAGCTGCAGTCCCTGTGAACACTTCTTTGATCAGTAGTGGAACGGCTACAGTGAGTGTGATCAACCATGGCTCAGTCAGTCCGGACAGGATGGTGGTCGCACAATATGAACTGACTTATCCAAGGCAATTTAACTTTGGAGGCGGTACTAATTTTGCTTTTGAATTGCCTGCAAACATTTCGGGAAATTATCTTGAGATAACAAACTTTGTTTATAACGGGTTTCCTCCGGTTTTGTACGATCTCACCAACGGGACACGATATGTAGCGGATATAAGCAATCCCGCCGTTATAAAAATTGCTTTACAGCCATCTTCTGTGAACAGGAAATTAGTCTTGGTAAGTCAAAATAATTCTGACATTGTTTCAATTACTTCCTTTCAGCAAAAGAAATTTGTTAATCTTACATCAGCAGCAAACCAGGGAGATTACCTGATCATTACCAGTCCGGCATTATTAAATGCGTCCAATGGATCACATCCTGTCGATGATTATGTCGCTTACAGAAGTTCATCAGCCGGTGGTGGCTATAATCCTAAAATATATTTTGTTGATGAACTGGTAGATCAATTTGGGTTTGGAATAAAAATGGATCCACTGGCAATACGGAATTTTATAAGATGGGCCAGGGCAAACTTCAGCTCACCTCTCAAAGATGTTTTTTTGATCGGTAAAGGAATAACATACGATCAATTCAGAATTTACGAAAGTGATCCGAATATGAGCAAACTGTTCTTTGTTCCTACTTTCGGAAGTCCTGCGTCTGATAATTTATTCTGTGCGGAACCCGGCAGTAATATTCCCCTTACACCAATTGGAAGGCTTTCTGTTATCAGCGGAGATGAAATAACGCCATACTTAACCAAAATTAAGCAATATGAACAGGTTCAGGCCACACCCTCCCCAGCTATTCAGGATAAAGCGTGGATGAAAAACGTAGTGCATTTGGTTGGCGCAGATGATCCTATTCTTCAGGCTGATTTGGGTAATCGAATGGAGATCTACAGGCAGATCATTGCAGATACTTTGTTTGGTGGTAACGTAACCACATTTAATAAAAATTCCGCAGATGCAGTTCAACAATTGAACAATTCTGCCATGCAGAATTTATTTCAACAGGGAATCGGGCTGATTACTTATTTCGGGCACTCATCTTCCACCACTCTTGACTTTAATCTTGACAACCCAGAGCAATATAACAATACCGGTAAATATCCATTAATGATTGTAATGGGTTGTTTGGCTGGAAATCTTTTTGATTTTAATGTTCAGCGCCTTCAGACCAAAGCGTCAATATCTGAGCAGTTCGTTTTATCTGATCAGCACGGAGCGATAGGATTTTTAGCGAGCACATATTTTAGCATAGTTCAGTATCTTGATATTATCAATACTCAAACTTACAATGCGATCTCCCGAAATTCTTATGGTAAAACTTTTGGGGAAATTCTTGATCAATCTATAGCCCAAACGTTTAATATCACCACACAAAATGATTTTTATGCCAGGTTTCATTGTGAACAGGTTGTGTTAGATGGCGACCCCGCAGTACGCCTGAATACCTTTTCAAAGCCCGATTATGTAATTGAAGACCCGTTGGTGAAAGTAACTCCGCAGTTCATTTCTGTAGCTGAATCACATTTTACCATTAATGCCAAGTTTATGAATTTGGGTAAAGCTGTGGATCAGAAAATTGTTGTTGAAGTAAAAAGAACTTACCCGGATCAAAGTACAGCGGTGGTTCAAAGAGATACTATCCCGGGTATCCGGTATATTGATTCACTTTCATTCGACATTCCTATAGTGGCTACAAGGGATAAGGGTTTGAATAGAATCACCATTACGGTTGATGCTGACAATGTTGTAGATGAATTGTATGAAAATAATAACTCTGTCACAAAAGATATAGTGATATACGAGGATGAAGCAAATACAGTTTATCCATATAATTATGCTATAATAAACAGGCAAAATATCAAGTTGGTCGCCTCTACTGCAAATCCATTTGCAGATCAAAAACAGTACATGATGGAGATGGATACTACGGAAAAATTTAATTCTCCATTTAAAATTACTCAGACGATCAATAGCCCGGGGGGTATTCTTGAATTTTCTCCGGGAATTACATTTACAGACAGCACGGTGTATTATTGGCGTGTTGCACCGGTGCCAGCAAGTGGTCAACCTATTTGGAATAGCGCATCGTTCCAGTATATAAACAATGGAGATTTCGGTTTTAGCCAGGCTCATTACTTTCAGCACTTGAAATCCCAGACGGAAAGACTAGTTTTGGATACTTTAAGCCGGCAATGGAAATATGTTACCATTTTAAATACATTGTTTATCAGGAGTGGTGTTTTTCCGACTTCGGCTTCTACTGCTGCTTCATTTTCCGTGTCAATTAACAATGATGGGGCATCTAAAATAAGAAGTGTGTGTGGAATTTCTGTACTTGTCTTTAATGTTTTGGACCCGGTTTCATTCAAACCATGGTTTAATGCATTATCGGGACCGGGTCAATATGGAAGTGATGTCGTTTGTGCTTCAGACCGTGCATATAACTTTCAATTCAATGTTCTTGACACAAATAAGCGCAGAAAAATAGTTGATTTTATGGATTTGATTCCAGATGGGTCTTACGTTGTGGTTCGCAACCTTTGCGGCACCGATCCATCGACCAGCACATACGCAAACGATTGGAAAGGCGATACTTCATATTTAGGGTCGGGTAATTCTATTTACCAGCGGTTGCAAAGCCAGGGATTCACAGAGATTGACTCTTTTTATAAGCCAAGGGCATGGATATTTGTTTATCAAAAAAATAGTGCGGCAACTTTTACACCTCGTTTTGTTTTTAGCGATGGTGTTTATGATCCTATCACATTATCGGCAGATTGTTATACACCAGATACTCTTGGTTTTGTTACTTCGCCTATATTTGGACCAGCCAAAGCCTGGAAAAAATTGCGCTGGGGTGGATCTGCGGATGCAATTCCGGGTGATGAAGCAACGGTAGATGTGATCGGGATCAAAACGGACGGAACGCAATCAACCCTTTTTACCGGATTGGATATGTCTCAGCAGGATTTCGATGTTTCTTCTATCGATGCGAAAACGTATCCTTATGCTCAATTGAAACTTCGTACTCAGGATTCTATTAAATACACGCCTTATCAGTTAAAGTATTGGGAACTTACCTATAGTCCGGCACCCGAGGGTGCCATTGCTCCAAATATTTTTGTGCAGGCAAAAGATACTGTGGATGTGGGCGAGCCGCTTGATTTTAAAGCAGCTTTTAAAAATGTAAGTGATGCTGCATTTGACAGCCTGAAAATTAAAATGATCGTTACGGATAAAAACAATGTTCCCAATATTATTCCTGTTCCAAGACGACGGCCATTGCCGGTAGGAGATACAATTCAGGCCGGGGGCTTAATCAATACCGCAAACTTGCCCGGGTCAAATACACTTTACATTGAAGTGAATCCGGATAATGATCAACCGGAGCAATATCACTTCAACAACTTTGCGTACAAAAATTTTTATGTAAAGCCAGATAGCCTGAACCCATTATTGGATGTCACATTTGATGGGGTTCATATTCTCAATGATGATATTGTTTCATCAAAGCCAGATATTCTTGTAAAACTGAAAGACGAGTCCAAGTGGATGATATTGGATGATACCAGTCTTCTTACACTTCAGGTTCAGTATCCGGATGGGTCGCTTCACAGGTTTGGTTTTAATAATGATACTTTACAATTTATACCGGCAGGTCAGGCTCCCAATCCCGATAATACTGCATCTATTAATTTTAAACCCTACTTTCAACAGGATGGAGAATACCAATTGATCGTTACGGGCAAAGATAGAAGCAACAATACAGCCGGTAATATAGAATACCGGGTTGCATTTGAAGTGATCAATAAACCGATGATATCAAATATGCTGAACTATCCCAATCCATTTACAACCTCAACTGCTTTTGTATTTACAATTACCGGAAGTGAAGTGCCTCAAAATATCAAGATCGAGATTATGACGATTACGGGAAGAATTGTAAGGGAGATTACTAAAGATGAGCTTGGTCCTTTGCATATTGGCCGAAACATCACCGATTTCAAATGGGATGGCACTGATCAATATGGCTCAAAACTTGCAAATGGTATTTATTTGTACAGAGTAGTTACCAATCTGAATGGAAAATCACTTGACAAATACACGGCGGATGGCGATAATACGGATAAATATTTCACAAAGGGTTACGGGAAGATGTACTTGATGCGGTAAATCATTTTTATGGATTTAAAGACCTGGTTTTATATTCAGACCAGGTCTTTCTATTTTTAAGGAATTTTCAAACACTACGACATTGTTTTAATGCCTGGAGAGAATTATAAAAAAGAGATCCCTTCACTTACCGGTGTAAGATTTGTGTTGGTTTCAATGGTGTTTATGATACATTATGTGGATCGGTTTGCCATATTAGGGAATTTTTCAGAAGGGATAATTAATCAATTCTATTTATCGCTTCATATGTTTTTCGTTTTAAGCGGCTTTGTGATTTGTTACAAATATTATGATCAATCCGATACGAAGAGATCATTTTTATTTAACTATTACCTTAAACGATTTTCAAAAATATATCCTGTCTTCTTTTTGCTCACCACTTTTACATATTTTATATGGTCCATCAGGAATGATGCCGGTGTACCGATTCTAAAAGAATGGTTACTGAATATTAGTTTTATTAAAGGCTTTTCTTCTAAATATTTTCTTGCAGGTATCGGTCCTTCTTGGAGCTTGACTGTTGAAGAACTTTTTTACTTTTTTTCTCCATTCGTATTTCTACTCATTAAAACAAAAAGAATTTTTTTCAGTCAAATTATTTTTTGGTGGACTGTCGGGGGAGTATTGTTGTTTATTTTTCGGGAGTTTCCCTACGAAGGATTCTTTTCAAGCGCCTACTTTGTGTACTTTACTACTTTTTTTGGTAGGTGTTTTGAATTCTATTGCGGCATTTTCCTTGCTTTGGTGGTTATGAACAAAGTGAACTTTATGAAAGTGAAACTTCCATCTTTTACTTTCCCCTTTTTTACAATTATCGGAGCACTATCGATTATTACATTGATCTTCCTATTGTACTTTAATCAATACTATTTCGGTTATTCGTTATTAGCAATGCTATTACTTTCAAATATCCTTTTTCCTATCGGGGTCATATTATTTTATGCAGGACTGATCAATGAAGCGTCGTTTTTACAAAATTTTTTTTCGAATAATTTTTTTCAATTGCTTGGTAAGAGTTCTTACGCTTTTTTCTTAGTTCATACCGGGGTGATAGCTGCCGGAATAGAAAAATATGTAACCCACAATGTCATTTTACTATTTATAATCTTATATGGGTTTTCTATTGCCCTGTTCCTGATTTTTGAAAGACCTTTTAGTAAATGGATCCGATTGAGGTTCGGAAAACCTGTAGCGAAACAAAAGGATCAATAAAACAATAATAATTTTTTCCAACAACGAAAGCAGACATTGTAACGAACTATTAGTTTTGTGATTTGTTAGGAGATAGCGCTCATTTGTATAAATATGGCAAAAATCGGGATCAATATAGCAACTGGCAGCTTGCAACAAGAAGAAATGATCGTTGGCATCGACCTTGGAACGACCAACAGTTTGGTGGCGATCATTCATCCGGAGACCAAACAACCTGTTGTACTAAAGGAATATGATGGCACTGCGTTAGTTCCTTCGGTTGTTCATTTTGGAGATGGAGGATCTATTACAGTGGGAGATGAAGCAAAAAAATATCTTATTGCCGATCCGCAAAACACCATATTCTCTGTAAAACGGTTGATGGGAAAATCTTACAATGATGTAAAAGAACATACTTCCTTTTTCACATATAAAATATTAGATGATGACACTGATCGCCTTGTAAAGATCCAGTTGGGCGATAAATTTTATTCTCCCATCGAATTGTCTTCCCTTATATTAAAAGAATTAAAGAACAGAGCGGAACATATTTTAAAGACATCAGTTACAAGAGCTGTGATTACAGTTCCTGCTTACTTCAATGATGCGCAGCGGCAAGCCACAAGAGATGCGGGTAAGCTCGCCGGCTTGGATGTGCTTCGGATCGTTAATGAGCCTACTGCAGCAAGTTTAGCGTACGGTTTAGGAATGAAAAAAGATGAGATCAAAACTGTAGCGGTTTACGATTTGGGCGGCGGCACATTTGACATTTCCATACTCCGGATCACAAATGGGATTTTTGAAGTACTGTCAACAAATGGAGATACATATCTTGGCGGAGATGATTTTGATTCAGCAATTGTAAAGTACTGGCAAAATCAACTCAACATACCTGATGAACAACTCCGAAATGATAAAAGCCTGGCGCAATCATTCCGGCTCGCTGCAGAAAAAGCCAAAATTTATTTGAGTGCTCAATCCGATTTCAGTGATAATCTGCTTCATTATGATGTTACATTGGCAAAATCAGAATTCGAAAATTTGATCAAACCATTCGTTGACCGAACTATCAAGTGTTGTGAAAATGCTCTGCTGGATGCTGGGCTTTCAGTGGCAGAAATCGACGAAATTATTATGGTTGGCGGGTCAACTAGGGTTCCGTTTGTAAAAGAAATGATCAGCAAATTTTTTAAAAAATCATTACATGATTCAATGAATCCCGATGAGGTGGTAGCATTAGGTGCTGCTGTGCAGGCAGATATTCTGGCCGGTAATAACAAAGATTTCCTGCTATTAGATATCACACCTCTTTCACTGGGCATTGAAACAATGGGTGGTTTGATGGATGTTCTTATTCCCAGGAATTCAAAGATTCCTGCAAAAGCGGCACGTCAATATACTACTCAGAAAGATGGTCAAAGTGGAATGAGGATCTCAGTGTACCAGGGCGAAAGGGATTTGGTAAAAGACAACCGAAAGTTGGCAGAATTTACTTTCAGCGGTATTCCTGCTATGCCGGCAGGGTTGCCTAAAGTAGAAGTTTCTTTTTTGGTGAATGCAGATGGAATTTTAGTAGTTAAAGCAACAGAACTGCGAAGCGGAGTTGAGCAAAGCATTGAAGTAAAACCTCAATACGGTTTGACTGACGAAGAAGTAGAAAAAATGCTGTTAGATTCCATAACTCATGCTAAAGAAGATATGCAGACCCGTGCGTTAGTAGAGGCAAGAACCGAAGCACAGCAACTTATTGATACCACGCATAATTTTCTTTCCAAAAACCAGTCGTTTCTTACCAATGAAGAAACAATTCAAACACACGCAGCCATTGCAAAACTTCAGGAACTGATGCAATCTGGAACCAAAGATCAAATTCAATCCGCGATTGAAGCATTAAATGAAATTTCGAGGCCCTATGCAGAGAGAATAATGGATGAAGCTATAAGTCATGCAATGAAGGGGAAAAAAATTTGATAATAATCCCGGTATTTTTAAAAGTGGCCGTTTATTTTCAATGAGCATGGTTCTTGCTTGAAAATTTCATCACGGATTTTTGCACTGCCGGCACTGAAAGAATGTAAATAAATGGGACAATACTTAGATAAAATCGGTTGTGCCAGTCATCACAGGTTAAAATAACACTTCCCCATGTTATTATTATCAGCGACATGCAATACAGCAAAAGATATTTATTTCTTTTTATCCATCCAGGGATACTCATGACCAGTAAAATATAGAAAGGCAGGAAATAGATCCCGAGATATAGGTTGTGGCCAAAACTGTAGTATGATCTGAATAATCCAAAGAACGCTTTTGACCGGAGCCATGCAAGACTGATGAACTGGTCGAAATTATGGGTAATATAGTATAGAAGCCCATAAAGGGAATTTGGGTTTGCAGCGATTTTAATGTTATTGTGGTAAGGGATTGAAGGCACGCCGCAGATAATGTTTTCGTCCCGGAAAGGCAACATAAAGTCAAATTCCCCTCCGCTTCCAATCGCTATATTAAGAAGATAAAGAAAACCAATACATGAAACGACAATCATGAAAAACTTCGTCAAAGTGGAAAAATGATGAAAAAAACGAAAGGCAATATAGAACGCTGTGGCGGGTATAAAAAAGAGTCCTGTCGGTCTCGTAAAACAAATTAATATGATAAATAATAAAATGATAAAAGAATTTTTTACAGTAAGCTGTTTCAATTGAAGGAGGTGGCAGCTAAACAATAAAATGAAACTATAGAAAAGCGACTCAGTCTGCAGCGAAGTATTAAAGGTCTGCAAGGGATAATTGCAAATGAGAAAAAGAGTAATGATTGATGCCGTTACCCGATCACTTATTCTCGAATTAAATCTGAAAAAAGTGTAAGTAGCCAGGGCATTGAAAGCAAGTTGAAATATGATTAGTGCTACAAATCCGGTTTTTAATTTCATTGCAGCTGCGATCAAAAATATTTGCACAGAATACAACCAGAAATTGGGGGAACTTACAGTTCCATTTTTCAAAAGATTTCCTGCTTCTGCTATGTATTTTTTGGCTTCGAAATCTGTTACAATCCCGAATTGATATAATACCAGGGCTTGAATGAAAATCCATATGAAGAATAGTACTAGCTCCGGAGTATGCTCAGAAATAAATGTGCGGTATACTGAGCCCTTCAATGAGGAATCGTTATTATTCATCCGGACAAAGATAAGAGCAAATAAAAGCTGAAATCAGATCTATGCTCATTACCGGATTTGCTGAATAAATCCTGCCGGCAAGAACTTGTATTTTTATAATAGTGTAACCCTTAAGAAATTGTCCGGATTTAAGGAAGTGCTGTTGTTTTTATAACCTTCTTCAGCGAATTATTCTTATTGGTTATTGTTGCGGAATAAACATAGCGGTTACCTAAATCCTTAAGTGGCAGCAATACCTGATATTTGAGCCTGGTATTCTACCTTTTGCCGGGCAAGTTGCTTTTTAAGTAAGGCCGGTCGTTTCTTCCCGGAGTTTTCTAATTCAAATTTTCCCATTATCTTTGCTCCCCTAAAAAATACCAAAGGAGGTATCTACATGCTCATCATTGATTCAAAGGATTGCGAAAACATTGACAAAGCCCTCAAGAAGTACAAAAAGAAATTTGAAAAATCTAAAGTTCTCCTTCAGTTGCGGGAACGTCAAAGTTTTACCAAACCTTCAGTAAGGCGTCGCAATGAGATCTTAAAAGCTGTTTACAAGCAAAAGATCGCTAGCGGTAAAATAGAAGAATAGTTCTCTCAAAGAGATTTCTAATATTGTGAGATAGCTGCAAAGTTTTATAGCTTTGCAGCTATTCTATTTTATGGTGCCATCAGTATCCCCGGAAATCCAATCCTTCATTGATTACCTCCGCTTTGAAAAAAGGTACTCAATACACACTATCATTTCTTACCAGGCCGATCTTGCTGATTTTTTTATTTATCTAAATACTCAGTTTGGCAAGCTTACTATAGAGGAGGTCTCTTCGGGTTTTATACGGAGTTGGTTAGCGCAACTAAAAGAAGCCGATCTGACATCCAAATCCATTAATCGGAAGATATCTAGCCTACGATCATTTTTTAAGTATTTGCTTAAAACAGGTATAATTGATACTACTCCTATGACCAATATCATTGCTCCAAAGATCAGTAAGCGGTTGCCGGTATTTATGAAAGAAGAGGACACAAAAAAACTGATCGAGACGCTGAATCGGTCTTCCGGGGATTGGAAAACACTGAATGGTAAAATGCTGATCACACTTTTTTATGCAACAGGCATGCGGTTAAATGAACTAATTAGCTTAAAGGAAAAGCAAATTGATTTTGGCAGGCTGCAGATCAAAGTGATCGGAAAAGGTAACAAAGAACGAATTATCCCGTTGAACAAAGAGGTTTGTGAGATCGTAAAAGAATATCAACGGTTAAAGAAAAAAGATTTTGAACATACGGGGGATTTACTCCTTGTAACAGAAAAAGGGAAGAAGATGTATCCTAAGTATGCCTATCTGCTGGTGCGAAAATACTTAGGGGAAGTAAGTACGCTGGATAAAAAAAGCCCTCATGTACTTCGCCACACTTTTGCAACACATTTAATGAACAATGGCGCCGATCTGAATGCTGTAAAGGAACTGCTGGGACACAGCAGTCTTGCTGCCACCCAGGTGTATACACACAATACTATTGAGAAACTTAAGGATGTGTATAAAAAAGCTCATCCCAAGGCATGATTTTTTGCAGCTCCCGCACAATAAAATTTTTGAAGATTTTAGTTTTATTGAATATAGGTTTTTAGTAACTTCAACTCAGCCGTTGCAGGCAGTTCATTCAGCGAATTTTTTAAAATCAAAAAGCTCTTTATTTATTGTTTCACCGTTTTAAATGCGATTATTATGAACGTAAACATTCAGACAGTTCATTTTGATGCGGATGGCAGGTTGGTCGAGTACATCAACCGCAAGCTACAAAAGCTACACACCTTTAACGACCGCATCATCAAAGTAAATGTGTTTCTGAAACTCGACAATGTTGCTCATGCTATTAAGGACAAACTCGCTGAGATCAGAGTACACGTACCCAGGCATCATTTTTTTGTAAAATCAACCAGCAAATCATTCGAGTCATCATTTGATGATGCTTTTGACTCCATCGTAACACTTATCAAACGAAAAAAGGAAAAACAAGCAGCTTAAAAAAATTACAAGACCTCTTCGGAGGTCTTTTTTGTTTTTGATTGTCAGTAGAAAATTCCCTGCAAAATTTTGGGAATAGGTAAATTCCTTTACCTTTGCCTTCCCAAAATTTGGGGTAGTTCTTTATTGTCTCGACCGCCGTAGCCCATAGGCCATAAATTGGCAAATATGGATGAGCAAAGGCGGCATCTGAAATTGCCACTTTAGCTCAGCTGGTAGAGCAACTGATTTGTAATCAGTAGGTCGTTGGTTCGATTCCGACAAGTGGCTCGTCAAGGGCAAGTAGCCAAGTGGCCAACGGCAACAGACTGTAAATCTGTCCTCTTCGGA
>DASZXQ010000233.1:0-8311 GCA_035545755.1 Chitinophagaceae bacterium
TTCTGTCTTTCTGCTGTTCGCAATATGGGCAGCGGCCGCATCATGGGTTTTATCGACAATGTGTGCCCCAGCGCCAATGAAATGCCTCCGCAAACCACGAAGAGCGGGGAGAAATTGCCTTGCGATGCCAACGGCCCTGCATGCATTTTTATTTATAAAACAATTTCAGAACCACATGTTGGCGAACTTTCATTTTTCAAAGTATATTCCGGAACCATAAAAAGCGGAATGGAACTGGAGAATGAATCTACCGGTGTGACTGAAAAGATCAATCAATTGTTTTTGGTAGAAGGAAACAAACGAACCAATATCAATGAACTGGTGGCAGGCGATATCGGCGCTACATTAAAGCTGAAGAATACGCATGTCAACAACACACTTCATGCAAGAGGAAAGAATTACGAACTACCTTCTATCGAATTTCCTTCTCCCAATATGACAGTGGCTATTGAGACATTGAAGAAAGGAGAGGAAGAAAAATTATCACAGGCACTACACCAATTGCGTGAAGAAGATCCAACATTGCTGGTGGAAGTTTCACAGGAATTAAAACAAACACTGATCCATTGCCAGGGTGATATGCATCTTGCCGTTGCTAAATGGAAAATCGAACACAATCACAAACTGGAAGTGAAATTTGTAAAACCACGAATTCCTTACAGGGAAACGATTCGAAAAATGTCTGACTCCAGTTACCGTCATAAAAAACAATCCGGCGGTGCAGGACAGTTTGCAGAAGTATATATGAGAATAGAACCGTGGTATGAAGGTATGCCGGAGCCATCCGACCTTACCGTGAGAGGAAGAGATGTACATGAATTAGCATGGGGCGGCAAACTGGTATTTTATAATTGCATTGTCGGCGGTGCTATTGATGCAAGGTTTTTGCCTTCCATATTAAAAGGAGTGATGGAAAAAATGCACAACGGTCCGCTCACCGGTTCTTATGCCCGTGATATCCGTGTATGTGTTTATGATGGAAAGATGCACCCGGTTGATAGCAATGATATCTCTTTTAAAATAGCAGGGCTGCAGGCATTTCGCCAGGCATTCCAGCAAGCTGATCCGCAAATACTGGAGCCTATTTATCATGTGGAAGTATTATGTCCCGATGATCTTACCGGCGCTGTGATGGGTGATCTGCAAAGCCGTCGTGCTATTGTAGAAGGAATAGACAATGAAGGACATTTTCAAAAAGTGATCGCCAAAGTTCCGCTGTCAGAAATGGATGGTTACTCTTCTTCATTGCGATCTATCACACAAGGAAGAGCTAAGTTCACGATGAAATTCCAGGCCTATGAACCGGTGCCATTTGAGATACAACGTAAACTGATCGACGATTACAGCAAAACGGCTAAAGAAGAGTTTGTTTAATCCAATACTAACTGCACACAATAGCCATCTCATTCCGGGATGGCTTTTTTATTTTCTAAAACGTTGTGGGTTTAGTATGTCATTGCGAGGAGATCAATGAAACTCTCATCTATGTCCGGAAATTCTCCATCGACGAACCAATCTAATATCAGAAAAATAGATTGCTTCGGCAACAGGAAATTAGTAAACACAATGTAGCGACCTAAATGTTGCCTCGCAAGGACGTTGAAGATGCGTCAACCGTTAGAGAGTTCATCGTCATTGCCAATCCATGATGTACTTCGCTTTTTCTATAAGAACGGAAAGGGAATTGTGTAGACGGCTTCTTACCACGCATCATATCAAAGTAAATTCAGGTCATAAAAAGAAAACGAGCTATGAAAAAAATATTCTTTTGCCTGGCCGTACTTTCCTCTATCATTCTGAATGCGCAAACCGGTAATTCCAGCGCTTCTGTATTGCCAGAACAACAGATCGCCGACTCGTTGTTCACTATCGGACAATGGAAAAAAGCACTGCCCCTTTATGAAAAACTGATGAAACAAATTCCGCAAAACAGTTTGGAGTGGAACCGTATGGGATATTGCTATCATAACCTCGGCAACTATACTGAAGCCATGAATTGTTATAAACGATCATTAGCTAACAATCCTTCACAGGCATTGAAACCTTTCGTGCAATCAAGAATTGCCCGCATATATGCATTGCAACATAACAGTTCCAAATCTTTTGAATGGCTCGACAGTGCCCTGGCTTACGGTTATTTCAATTTAAATGAATTGGAATCAAATGCTGATTTTGCTTCAATAAGAACAGAACCCGGGTATAAAAAAGTTCATGATGTATTGTATTATCGTGTGTATCCCTGCATGGCCGATAGCAATTCAAGAAAATTTGATTTCTGGTTGGGAGAGTGGGATGTGCATCCTAACGGAACCAACACTATTGTTGGCAAAAGTAAAATTGAAATTGCCAGCGGCGGTTGTATGATATTAGAGAACTGGACCTCATTGGTGAATACATACAGCGGAAAGAGCATTAACTTTTATTCTCCCGAAACGGGCAAATGGGAACAGGAATGGATCGGCTCCGAAGGAGCACCGCAACGGCCTAATCATTTCATCAATGGTGAATACAAAGACGGCGCTATGCGCTTTGAATTTTCTGGAAAAGATCAGAATGGTTATTACACCGGACGTTTTATTTTCTACAATCTCGGGCCTGATAAAGTCAGGCAGTTCAATGAAATTTCTCACGACGGCGGAAAGACATGGACCACCAACTATGATTTTATTTATGAAAGGAAAAAATAGGACATATCTATTGCTTTGTTCCTACGCCCATTCTCCTTTAGCGGATCGACAAAGGAATGATCTGAAAAGCCCGGCATAACTATTGCATCTGCCTGTTCTTCAATTCCTAACAAGGTCAGATATAACGGGTAATGCTAAGAGCCGGCCACAAGTATTAAATTTTACTTACTCCGCAAAGCAGGCCAATATTTTATCGTCCAACACTTAAGCAGTTTAAAGTGGAATAAAAAAAGTTACTGGTTTGCTCAATATCATGGACAGGATTCAGAAAATTTATTTAAATTGAATATATTCTCCTTCCCCTTACGAAACTTCGGTAGAGATCAGTAGCTCAAACAGGTTTCATTTCCAGGATCAATTGTTTTATTAAGGCAAAAATTAAAGTAGCAATTTAAAAGCGACCATGCAAATGACCGCAACAATGTATAGTGTATTTGATAACCTGCTGGAAGGGGTCCAGGTGATCAGCCGAAGCTGGGAATATGTCTATGTCAATGATGCATTGCAACGCCAGGTGAATTTATCAAAAGAGGCGTTGATTGGACATACCATAACGGAAAAATTTCCCGGTATTGAAAATACTTTGTTGTATAAGCATATTGAAAATTGTCTGGTTAATGGGATCGCCATTCAACCTCAAAATGAATTCAATTTTCCCAATGGAACCACAGGTTGGTTTGAACTGCGTATTCAACCGGTGGAGGAAGGCGCCCTGATCTTTTCTTTTGACATTACTCCTCAAAAAATGATGGAAATTGAATTGAGGACACTAAATGAGGAATTGGGAAGACGGGTGGCTGAAAGTACCGAAGAACTGAAGGAATCCCTTCATCGTTAAAAAAGAATTGAATGAAATGAAAAGCCGTTTTGTATCTATGGCTTCACATGAATTCAGGGCGCCGCTGAGTACGGTACTGTCCAGCATTGGTTTGATCGAACAATATATCGGAAAAGAACAAATTGATAAAAAACATAAGCATGTGGAACGGATCCGTTCGGCGGTAAAAAATATGAGAGTGATACTCGATGATTTTTTATCATTAGATAAACTGGACCAGGGAAAAGTGGCGGTGCAACTGCATACGTTTTCCCTGCATGAACTGGTTCTGGATATCATTTCAGATTTTGATGGAGCACTGAAGCCCGAGCAAGAGATCCGGTATGACCATAAAGGCGGTGAACGCATTGTATTGGACAAGCAGATACTCCATAACATTCTGATCAATCTTATTTCCAATGCTAATAAATATTCCGACCAGGATATACAGGTAAGTAGTGAAGTAAATGCAGGGCAGGTCATCATCACCGTGCAGGATAAAGGCATCGGCATACCGCAGGAAGAGCAGCAACAACTATTCGAAAAATTTTTCCGTGCTTCCAATACCAGTTATGTGCAGGGCACCGGCCTCGGGCTCACCATCGTGAAGCGATATACAGATTTATTAAACGGCAGTGTTGATTTCATAAGCAGGCAAAATGAAGGCACTATCTTCACGTTACGATTCCCGGTCTTCAAGATGGAAGAAATATAGCATAGCAACCGTTTATTTTAATTTTTATAAAACAACATTTAATAATACCCCATTCAATATGAAAGGAACTGTACGCTGCAATTATGTGAAATTTAAAAATTCCAAACTAATTCTGAGTGTATCCTGGAAAATGTGTTTCTCCATATAAAACTATAGGAGGGAAGTTCTCTGTTTGTAATCCATTTTAATTGTATCAGTAAAACCTGTAGCTTTTGCTATTTTAGTAAACTAAAATGAGGGCAATATGATTAGCACAGGTAAAAAATTATCTGCACAACAAACTGAAGCGTTAGTGCAAACATTAAAAACCCGTTTTGAAAAAAATAAAACCAGGCACAAGAGTATAGAATGGGCAGCAGTACTGGCAAGATTGCACAGTCATCCCCGAAAATTGTGGTCGCTTTATGAAATGGAACAAACCGGTGGAGAACCGGATGTTGTGGCAACAGATAAAAAAACAGGCGAAATTATTTTTTATGATTGTGCAGCAGAAAGTCCTGCAGGGCGCAGAAGTCTTTGTTACGACCGTGACGCATTGGAATCAAGAAAAGAGCATAAACCTAAAAACAGCGTCATGGATATGGCTGCTGCCATGGGTATTGAACTGCTTACTGAAGAACAATATCGTGCATTACAAAAATCAGGAAATTTTGATCTGAAAACTTCAAGCTGGGTGAAAACACCTGCGACGATCAGGAAATTAGGCGGCGCTCTATTTTGTGATCGTCGATACGATACGGTGTTTGTATATCACAATGGTGCAGAGTCCTATTATGCAGCGAGGGGATTTCGTGGGGCATTGAAAGTTTGAATGATATCTTCTCAGCAACATATCTTCCTGAGCCTTGTGTGTGAACTAAGGACATTGTGTTGGATTATATACTTCCTTTCTTTGTAAAAACAATATTCATCACGCAACGCCGCCGGGAAATAAGCGATGAAAGCATGATGCAGATAATGGATAAAATTTTTTCTATTGTAAGGAATTCTGTCATGTCGCAGGCATCCCAAAGATTTTATTTAGCTTGAAATTCCATTTCCCTGAGATGCCTCGTTGCTCCCGGCATGACAGCCTGTAACTATCAAGGCGTTTTTATCCAGCAAATTGCCCCTCTCCTTCAGGAGAGGGAAGAAAGACATCACAACTTTAATAAATAAAAAAGGGGAGAGGTTTAAAAAAACGAGCCCCGCTTCAGAGGCTCGTTACAAGTGTGGGTACTATCACTTGTTAAATCACAAAGCTGCTGATCTCATCGCTGTATTCACGAATGTTGCTGGCGCCGATAGGCACCACACGGAAAATATATTCCTTGCCGCTTTCCAGTTCGGTTTGCAACACTCTTGTTTTAGTGCTCATGCGCAGTGACCATTGCGTCTCCGTAGCCTGGCGAAATTCAAACTGGTAAGCGCTGGCGCCATCCGTCTTATCCAGTTCCATTTTTACTTCGCCTTTTCCCTGCGGAGTAATTTTAAATCCCGTCGGTTTCGGCAGCGGGCCCACGGGTGATGGTGTTTTGCTGATCTTAAAACCGGAACTCAGCATCACTGCAGTTTCGCCGCCGCTTTGTAACTCCACATACAATCCCAGGGCACGCAATACAGACTCCAGTTCGCTGCGCTGTTCATCTTTGATGGAAACGGCAGTATGATCTCCTTTGGCAGCATTGCTCATTGCTTCCTGGTAGCTGCTGATGACATCACTCACAACAGTGAGTGCAGGAACGGGAGTAGTGAAGTTGGCATTTCCCGTCATAGCGGTTACAATGGCTTGCGCCTGCTGATCCAATTCTGAATCAGAGAATTTGCTGAAATCAATCAGCACTTTTTTTGTTTTCATTTAATATAGGTTTAATTGTGAATAAATACATAGTATGCCAGGGAGGCATCGCCTCATTGGTTATTTAAAAAATCAGTTGAGAATAAAAACTTTTCTTATCGGAACCCCGGCGTTTACGGATAGAAAAAATTTTTTCTGGGTAGAACTTCGGCGTTTACGGATAGAAAAAACTTTTTTCCGGGTGGAACTTCGGCGTTTACGGGTAGAAAAAACTTTTTTCTGGATAGAACTTCGGCGTTTATGGGTAGAAAAAACTTTTTTCTGGATAGAACTTTGACGTTTATGGGTAGAAAAAACTTTTTTCTGGATAGATACTTGACGTTTACGGGTAGAGAAAACTTTTTTCTGGGTAGAAACGTGCCGGTTCTTATAAGAAGTTAGGAAGGAGCTTACCAGTCGTCAACGGAAGAAGAAGGACTAAAAACGGGAAAGAATAGAATAGGACGATAGATTGGTTTTTGTTTCATAAGGTAAGGTTTAGGATAAAAAAATTCGATTGAGCCGCAAGATAAAATGGGTGAAATAAATCTGCAATACCACTTTCCGGGTATATGCTTTTTGCAAGTATTTGTTTTTAAAATTGCTATGAGGATTTTAAACGGGAGATTAAAATGCGATTAGAAAAAAATAATGATATGAGAGAAGGGAATTAAGGAGGACAAAATTGTAAATGACATTTACGCAGTTCGCTGGCATAAATTTACTATGGTTATCAATAAGAATTTATACCAGAAGTGGCGTATATTTAAGAGTTGTAGGCAACCCAATTGACACATCCTACTATTAATAGAACAAATGACAAATTCCCCTTGGGCAAATGGACCAAAAGAAATATTAAAGCACGGACTTGAGCTTCTTCAAAAAGACAGCGACACAAATAGACGTTTAGCAATCATTAGTATTGACAATGCCGTTGAGCTAATGATAAAAACCTTTTTGGGACTTCCGAGTAGAATTAACGGCTTAAAAATTCCAAGAAAAGAGTATAATGAATTTTCTGAAAGCTTCCCAAAACTTTTGGACGCCTTAGAAAATTATGCACCAAAAAAAATAATAGGGTTAGACTTAGGCGATATTGAATGGTATCACCGACTGCGTAATCAATTATATCATCAGGGCAATGGGCTGACTGTTGAAAAAACAAATGTTGAAGTGTATGCCCAACTTGCAAACCTCTTGTTTAAAAACCTTTTTGGACAAGACTTAGTAATTCAACCACACGACCCAAAAGAACTGTTAGGCGAGTTTCTATCTCAATGGGTATTTATTGAAATCGGGTTACATGATTTGGCACAGACACATTCTTTATTAGGGACAAAACGAAATTCCGTTCTTGACGCTATGAATTTTTTAAGAAATGCAGGATTAATTGAGGACGAAGAATTGAAAGAGCTTAACGACTTGCGAACAATTAGAAATACAATTGTTCACGGGCACAGAGACTATAAAACTGTTTTGACAAAAAACACCATTGAAAGAGTAAAATATTATGCGGACAGATATAAAAGAGAAGAGTAATGGGCTGCCTACAACAGGCGGTTTGGCTATATGGCGGGGCGACGAACATATTCTCAGCTTTTTGTTCGCTATTGGGCTTCAGTTTCAGCCGACGAATAACGCCGAGCAATAGAATAAACAATGAACTTTTAGTTATAAATTTAGCAGCGGTTACGGGCTGACGAATCACGGACTTCCGCCACATCGCCAAGCCGTGTCCGTTGGTGGCAATGCAAATGGACTATTCGATAAAATTGACAGACGACAAAACGCTTTGCTTGTTCGATAGTAGCAACAGGCTTGTTGCTACATATAAACCACGTTGGACAGAGTTCAAAGAATTTAAACGTATTGCACTTGACTGCACTATTGTTCGCGAAAGCGACGAAAAGTTTGCAGACAATTCTGGACATGCAAACATTTACTGTTTGGACGACGCTTTTCAAATTGTTTGGACAATTGACGCACCTTTCAAAGATGACAGTTTTCCTAACCCTATTGTTTGGAACAAGCAGACTATACGACGACGAAAAAGCGATGGCTATTTGACACTTGAAACTGTTGACAATTCAGAGAGTTTTATGTGTTCAAGCTGGCATGGGTTCACAGTAACTGTTGACTACAAGACAGGACAAACTATATCATCCGAGTTTACAAAATGAAATTCGACGCCATGAATTTATTAAACGAGAAAATAAAAAAGTAACCGTGCTATTAAATACTGAGTTTTATTTGTGGTTCTTCCTACCAACTTTAAT
>DASZXQ010000234.1:0-19858 GCA_035545755.1 Chitinophagaceae bacterium
ACTGTCAGCAAGAGTGGATTTATCCTGCAGCTTTTTATTTTTTTCAATGAGTTTTTGAACTCTTAACAAAAGTTCTTCCAGATTGAATGGTTTGGTGAGATAATCATCGGCGCCTTTTTTCAATCCCAATACACGGTCAGCGCTGCTGTTTTTGGCGCTGAGGATTAGGATAGGCACTTCATTATTGTTCAAACGAACGGTCTCCGTTACATTGATCCCATCAATTTCAGGTAACATCACATCAAGAATAATGAGATCAAAATATTCCGCCTGTAACGCCTTAATAGCTGCCGCTCCGTCGTGAGCGGATGTAACATCATATCCTTCTAACTCCAGGTTTAGCTTCAGCGCCTCATGAAGGTTCTCTTCATCTTCTACCAGCAGGATCGATGGCTTTTTAGTTTCATTATTCATATTCAGTCGTAAAATGTGACGATAAAATTAGCGCCATGAGGAATATTGTTTGTCACCCGAATGTCGGCATTATGGTCCATGGCGATCTTGCTGCAAAGATACAACCCAAGGCCGGTGCCTTGAGTTTTTCGGGTTGCTTCATTACCGATCCGGTAAAATTTTGTAAAAATTTTCTTCTTCTCATTTTCCGCAATACCGGGCCCTTCGTCAACGATCTGCAATTGAACGCTGGCATTTTCTTTTTTTAAAATAGCTTTTACCGGGCTTTCCTTCGGAGAATATTTCAGCGCATTTTCAATCAGGTTATTGATGAGTATTTGCAATAATAAGGGATCGCCTTTTACTTCCATATCCGGTTCTATCAGTTCGGTGAAAATTCTTTCAGGATAACGATTTCGAAAATCATGGATACAGTCTTTCAACAAATCAGAAAAACCCAATTCTTCACGTGAAGATTGGTAGCCACCACCTTCCAGCTGGGAAGAAACCAAAATATTATTGGTAAGAAAATTCAGCCGTGCCGTTTCCTCCAATGTCATCCTGATAATTTTTTTCTGCTTGTCCGGATCGAGAGAGTACTTCTGCAAGGTTTCAAGGTTTAACCGGGCAACGGCGATCGGTGTTTTTAATTCATGCGTGACAGCCATCATGAAATTTTGCTGCTGCTGCTGCATATAAAACTGGCGGCGTACAGAACGATATACAAAAGCAGCTCCAATGATTATAAAAAGGAAAAAGATACTTCCTTCACCAATGTATTTGGTTCTGTTTTTTCCATGGTCCTCATGTATTTTAGCGAGTTCTGACTGGTAGAGTTGGGGAGTTTGGGTGCTGTCTATTGTGTTGCTCAATTGATGGATCTTGAACCCTTCCATCATGCTGTTCTGTTTTTCCAATGAAATAAACCACCACACCAGCGCCGCAATAATATATAACAGAAGTGTCCAGTAAATGATGGTGATCCTTCTTAATCTTTTGCGGCCGGCATCTGGCATAGAATAAACTTGAATTATTGTTTCTTTTCAAGACGAAGACCTACGTTCAAAACGTGTTCCAGCGGATCTTCCCGCATGATCTGTTCCAATGTAAATGTATAAGTACCTGCTTTCAATGATTGCGGTTCTCCCAATGGAATCCGGTGTTCATAAATATCATCCATGCCGCTACCCAACCATCCGTTATTGTCTGCAAGCATCAGCGAACGTTGAATTTTAGTAGTACTGTCCGTTCCCGGCGCTTTTATATACAGGTTAACGTAAATGTTGGTGTAATTGTACTTTTCTGTGTGTCGCAACACCAGGAAGAACTGGTACGGAACAGTAGTATCTTTTATAGTAAAAGTAAAAACGGGTTTGAAACTGCTCTTCCATTCATGACCGGGAATAGCGACTTCTTTTTCATAAAGATCAATGGTGGTACAGGATAAAAAGTATAATGTACAGCAGGTAAGTATTAAGAAAAGAATTTTTATCCGCTTCATAATGCAAAGATATTATCCTGCCGGAAAGTATATAATGAGATAGGTAGTTTCAGGTTTTATAATACATTCAGCACCTGTTCTTTTGCTTTTTCCAATTCATCTTTCATCAGCACCACACATTTTTGAATAGCAGCATCATAGGCTTTGGACCCGGAAGTATTGATCTCCCTTCCGATCTCCTGCAGGATGAAAGAAAGTTTTTTGCCTTTTGTGTCGTCGGGTTCCTGCAATATTGATTTAAAATATTCACAATGATTTTTCAGCCTCACCTGTTCTTCGCTGATGTCAATTTTTTCGATATAATAAATAAGCTCCTGCTCCAGCCGGTTGCCGTCATAATTTTCTTTTCCAACATTTTCTTCTAACAATTTTGTGAGTCCTTCCCGGATCTTTTGCTGACGAAGCGGTTCCAGTTTGATCACTTCTTGCTGTTGCTTTTCAATGTTATTGATCCTTAAGATCAGATCTTGTTCCATGACTTTTCCTTCTTCCAGCCGATGCAGGTTAAGATCGTCTAATGCAGAGAATAATATTTTTTGAAGATCATTCCATTCTTTTGGTGTCAGCGTTTCGCTGGTAGGAGTGATGACTTCCGGCAGTTTTACCAAAGTGCTGAGAATATGTGAAGGATCAAGATTCAGCGCTGCTGACAGCTCAGCCAAAGGTTTATAATAAGCTTTGGCGAGGTCTGTGTTTATAGTTACCGGCTTGGCAGTACCGGTTTCTTTCAGGCTAATGGTGCAATCAATAGTTCCACGACCCAATTTTTCCGAGAGGATTTTCCGTATATCAAACTCAAAAGGTTTTAAGATCGCCGGCAATTTCAGGATCAGTTCAAATTGTTTCCCGTTCAGTGATTTAATATCCACGAGAAACGTTTTATCTCCAGCATTTCCTTCTGCTCTTCCAAAACCAGTCATTGATTTCAACATGAGTGATTGCTTTAATGAAGTATTCTGGTAAAGATATTTTAAATACTTCATTCATGATTAAAACTGTTTTTTCGACGGTGCTCAGTTTCATGGTTGAGAAATATCAACCACTAAGGCAGGAAGACGGCAAGTTCAGATAAATCTGGAGCACTAAGAATGTTTTGTAAAACTTAGTGTCTTTGAGACTTTATGGTTTTAATTTTAACTGCGATACTGCTATTTTTCTGATGCGATTTCATTGGGAAAAATGAAAAAGCAGTAAAACAAAAATCCCCCCGATTTACCGGAGGGATCATTTATATGGATGGGTTAGTAAGTACCGGGAAACGAATTTCCCAACGCAATATTAAATATAAATTTTGCTAACAAAAAAATTTTTTTGATTTTTTTTATTCACACCCCAATGCTTGCTGTGGATAATCACAGCATTATTCATCTGTTACTTGTAGTTGATTTATGAAATCTGAAAATGATCCTGATCATTCGATAAAAAAGGTTCCCGATAGAATTCATTGCTCCCATACTGAATTTCATTTTGATTTTTTCATGTTGAAATCAAAACTCATAAGAGAAAACCAATAGCATAATTACAGCATAGAAGATGAATGAAGCAATTCAGACTTATTACCTTTATACAAACTACTGGATATGCGTTTTGAAAAACCTGTTGCGTTGCACTTTATAGCACAATTGATCGGTGCAGAAATTATCGGCGATCCTGCTACATTGGCTACCGGCATCAACGAGATTCATAAAGTGGAAAAAGGTGATCTTGTATTTGTAGATCATCCCAAGTATTACGATCAATGTATTCATTCTGCTGCCAGTTTTATTATAATCAATAAAAAAACGGATTTCCCTCCGGGCAAAGCATTACTGATAGTAGCGGAGCCTTTTGAAGCATATCAAACTATCGTAGATCATTTTCGGCCTTTTGCGCCTTCCATGAAAATGCAGAGTGATTCGGCGATCATAGGAAAAGATACGGTCATTCTTCCCAATGCGTATATCGGCAATCAGGTACGCATTGGCAACCGTTGCATCATTCATCCCAATGTGGTCATCATGGATCATTGCATCATCGGGGATGATGTGATCATACAGGCAGGAACCGTGATCGGCAGCGATGCGTTCTATTATAATAAAAAGACAAACCGGGATATTCATTATAAAAAGATGAAGAGTTGCGGCCGGGTGGTGATTGAAGATGCTGTTGAGATCGGCGCCGGCTGTACTATTGACAGGGGTGTGAGCGGGGACACTATTATCGGCGCCGGTACCAAAATGGATAACATGATTCATATTGGTCATGATACGGTGATCGGTAAAAACTGTTTGTTTGCGGCCCAGGTGGGTATTGCCGGGGCAACGACTATTGAAGATAATGTCATACTCTGGGGACAGGTTGGAGTAAGTAAAACGCTGACTATCGGAAAAGATGCAATAGTGCTGGCGCAAAGCGGTGTGCCTTCATCGCTGGAAGGAGGAAAAACTTATTTTGGTTATCCTGCCGAAGATGCTTCTATTAAAAAGAAAGAGATCGTCTGGATAAAAAGAATTCCGGAATTATGGAAGAAAGTAATGGAGAAAAAAGATTGAAGATTATAATCATTATTCCGGCGGTTCATAATCATAGGGTAACTGGTCCGCTAAGTTTTTCCAACTCCAATAACCCTGGTTCACCCAATCTCTTTGGTCGTAATAATATCCGTTTTCTTTGATGGCTATTGCATCATTAAGATCAACATACGAGATCTGTGAAGCTACATTTTTCGGTAAACCGAATTTTTTTATATACTCCGGTTCCGGTCTTTTCTTGAGATAAGAAACACTTATTTTCCTCGGATACCATATTTCGATCTCCGTGGTACTGTCATCAAGACCACTGTAATAAGCGGTGTCATAAGGATCATTCACTTTGTCGAATTTGGTACTGTCATTTTCATCGAGCAGATCAATGGTGAATCCATCTTCCGTTAAAGTGCTGTCGTAATAGGATCGCATAAATTGTAGCTTGGAACCATAATAAGCTTTTTTACGATTAGCTTCCCAGGTTCTTTTCTCCTGGTCGGTTCCTTCCATTTCCGAATAAAGACAATAGCCACGGTAGGAGTTAATATCGGTTGTATAATAGTAGACAAACGAATCCAGTTCGTAACGGAGATTATAACCCAATGCTTTGTTTTCGATGATCAATGGAGTATCTGCCAATACTTTGAGTTTATTACTTTTTTTATAAAAATAAAATTTCAATACTTCCGGGTTTTCAATTTTACAAAGCGCTGCATTGGGAGTGGCGCCGATAAAATGCTCCACAAAAAAAGATCCGTATTTTTCCCAGCCATCTGTTACTTCATTACTGCTGCGTATCACGATTTCTGCCATATTTTTCTCCTGCTTTACCATGGGTATGATCAGGTTGCTGGTATCGCTACTTACACGAATCAACCTTGTCTGGTAATCTGTATAGGTAACGATCAGGTCATAACCACCGGCTTTCATTTGCAGGCTGAATTCACCTTGTTTATTACTGGCTGTTCCAATAGTTGTATTATGACAATATACAGAAGCGCCGGGCAAAGGATCGCCGGAAGCAGAATCAATTATTTTTCCTGAGACGGAAAATTGTGCATGAAGAATTATTGAACAACAAGTGAAAACAAGTAAGAAAACAGAATAAATTATTTTCATAGACAGTATTGTTCTTAAAGATACCATTTTGTAACTACGATTGGGAGGCATTTATTGTGCCAAGGTATCTTTCGCAGGCTTTTTGAATGGTTTGCTCCAATGGCGTAAAGGAAAATCCCTTAAGGACCTTCAGTATTTTATCGTTTTCAAAATAGGTTTTGCTTTGGGCTACTCTTGCACTTTCTTTAGTGAGCAATGGTTTTTTCTTTGTAAAAAGAGAACGCCATTGTTCCATCCGCCAGGCTATCGACATCAATAACGGAGTAACCGGCTTTGACGGACGCTTTTTACCAAAGCCCTCAGCCATGGTTTCCTGGAGTTTTTTAAATGGCCAGGTATAGCCGTTCACAATAAATCGTTCCTCACAACTATCATTTTCCATCATCAACACTGCTACTTTAGCAACATCTTCCACATCTACGAAACCATTTACCCCGGAGCTATACCATGGAAATTCGTCAAAAACTTTTTTGAATATCGCACAGCTCGAATTATTCCAGTCTCCAAAACCCAGAACCGTTGAAGGATTTAAAATGACTCCATTCAAGCCTTCGCCAATGCCACGCCATACTTCCAGTTCCGCTTTGTATTTGCTTTTGGCATAATGAGTGTTCGATTTGTGTTCTTCCCATTTTTTTTCTTCATTCACATGGGCGCCGTTTTCTCTGCGTCCCAGCGCAGCCACTGAACTGATATGAACAAAACGACGGATATTTTTTTCCAATGCCATATTCACTACGTTCGCTGTTCCTTCCACATTTACCCGGTACATATGCTTTCTTTCTTTTTTGATGAATGATACCACGCCTGCTGCATGGATCACTGCATCAATGCCGGTCATGGCATTTTCAAGGGCTATCACATCCAAAACATCTGCATCCACCCATTCTACTTTATCCCATATTTTATTCGGTATATAAAACGGAAGCTTATTGCTGCGACGGATTGCCCTGACTGTATAATTTTTTTCAACCAGCTCTTTAATGATGTAAGAGCCCACAAAACCTGTTCCGCCTGTAACTAGTACCATTGAAAAATTTAAATTGGAGATTTAATATTTATAATATCCTTCGCCTGTTTTTTTCCCTAATTTTTTTTCTTTCACTTTTTGTTCCTGGATAAAGGAAGGCTTTAACCGTTCAGGTTCTCCCAATTGTTCATAAACAGAACAGCTTACTGCATAGTTCACATCATTCCCGATGAGATCCATTAACCGGAACGGCCCCATTTTAAAACCGGTAGCTTCCAGCAAAGAATCGATTGTATTGAAATCTGAAATATTTTCTTCAACTAATCGTAACGACTCGATATAATAAGGTCTTGCCACACGATTTACAATAAATCCCGGCGAATCTTTACATACCACGGGTGTTTTATTCATTTGTTTGGCAAGCCCGGTAACTATCTGGGTAGTCTTTTCATTCGTGTAATTTGTGTTTACCACTTCCACCAATTTCATCACTGGTGCCGGATTGAAAAAATGCATGCCGATCATTCTTTCCGGGTTTTTTACCTGTTGAGCAATTTTTGTAATGGAAAGTGAAGAAGTATTGCTGGCAAAAATGCAATCATCCCGGTTGATCCGTACAAGCTGATCGAATAATTCAATTTTTGCTTCGGCCTTTTCAATGATCGCTTCTATAAAAATATCAGCTGTGCAATTTTTTATATCATTCGTAAAATGGATCCTATTGATCGCTTTATTTTTCTGTTCTTCAGAAATTTTTCCTTTTTCAATTAATACCGATAAACTTTTTTCGATGTTTATCCTTGCTTTTCCCAGCACTTCTGCATTCAGTTCATATAGTATTGTTTTAAATCCTGATTGTGCTGCAAGTTGTGCAATGCCACTGCCCATAGTTCCGGCTCCGCAAATGCAGATTGTATTATTCATTAATTCTTTCATGACCTTGAAGCCGTAAAGATATTGTAAGTTGATTGTTGACGGGTTATTTCTCACAAGATTCCCTTATCTTGAATGAAAATTTATTTATGGAAACCATACCAACACCACCCCCTCCACCAACGAACAATCCTGCATATGTTCCTGCGCCGGGAATGTTCGGAACCCGAATCCCTTCCACTATAGCATTTGCCGTGGGGATACTTTTATTTCTGCTTCCTTTTTCAGAAATAAAATGTAATCAAACTGTTTTTGCCAATAAATCAGGATTGGGATTTGTGATAGGAAGTGATTGGAAAGCTGTAAACAATTTCGGAGACAAGGAAAATACGACCACCAAAACGAATAAAGATAAAGAGGGCAATACTCAATATTTCGCAATAGCTGCTTTAGCTTTAGGCTTGTTGGGACTGTTATTGTCTTTTTCAAATGCCAAAAGCGGAGGAATGGCCGGAGTGGTTACAGGCGTACTTTCAGCCGGCGCCCTTATCGGAATGATGATAGAATTAAAAAAATGGTTTAATGACAGTTTAGCGAAAGATGCAATAAATCAAACCCAGAATAACACAGATAATTTTGGGCTTGACAAACTGGGAAATACTTTGAACGATATAAAACCCACATTAGACTTCACTCCGTGGTTTTATGTGGCGATGGTCGCTTTTTTAGCCGCAGCATTCTTCAGCTACCGGCACATGAGTGCCATGGGGAAAAGCTGATTCTTAGTTATAGCAAATGAAAAACCTCCCGATTGCAGGAGGTTTTTTTATTTTTTAAGTTTGATCAATCAGGTCATACTGGTAAACTGCCTCAGGAATCGCACATCATTTTCACTGAACAAGCGAATATCATTCACGCCGTAGAGCAGCATTGCCGGACGTTCAATGCCCATTCCAAATGCGAAACCTGTATATTTATTAGAATCAATACCGCAATTTTCCAAAACTTTCGGATGTACCATACCGCACCCTAAAATTTCTACCCAACCTGTTTGTTTGCAGATTCGGCAACCTTTGCCTCCGCAAATGAAACAACTAATGTCCATTTCGGCACTGGGCTCAGTAAATGGAAAGTAAGAAGGACGAAATCTTGGTTTGATGTCTTTGCCATACATTTCTTGGGCAAAGAAATAAAGTGTTTGTTTCAGATCTGCGAAACTTACATGTTCGTCAATATATAATCCTTCAACCTGGTGAAAGAAACAATGAGACCGAGCACTGATCGTTTCATTCCTGTATACACGACCGGGGCAAATAATACGGATCGGCAATTTTCCTTTTTCCATTTCACGTATCTGAACATTGCTGGTATGTGTTCGTAATAGCCAATCAGGGTTTTGATGAATATAAAAGGTATCCTGCATATCACGGGCAGGATGATTTTCTGAAATGTTTAATGCAGTGAAATTATGCCAGTCATCTTCGATCTCGGGGCCATCTGCTACAGAAAAGCCGAGACGTTGAAAAATAGAAACGATCCTGTTGCGCATCAAATTGATCGGGTGACGGCTGCCGGGAGTCATTGGATCGCCAGGAAGAGAAAGATCTAGTTGTGAGTCGTGAGCCGTGAGTCGTGAATCTTCTGTTGCTGATTTCAGTGATTCATATTTCGTTTCAGCAACGACTTTCAGCTCATTCATCAACTGTCCAAATTCCTTTCTTTTCTCAGCCGGAATATTTTTCATTTCGGCCATCAAATTTTTCACAATGCCTTTGGAGCCGAGATATTTGATGCGGAAATTCTCCGCTGCCTGTGCATCCGATGCGGTATAAGCTTCAATATCCTTTTTATAGGCTTCTATTTGTTTTACTAATTGTTCCATAAAGTGCCAAAGATAAGAAACGGACTGCTCCTTTCTTACAACGGATTACTCATGCTATGCAGGTTTGTTTTTAAACAAGATCTTTAACATGGAAGGCAATACGATCAGCAGCAAAGGCAAAGCAATGATGAATCCTCCGATAACTGCAATTGCTAACGGCTGATGCAATTGTGCGCCGGTACCAATGCCAAGCGCCAACGGCATTAATGCGATGATAGCTCCTAGCGCTGTCATCAGCTTTGGCCGCAACCGTGTAGAAATAGCATAAATGATAGACTCATCCACATTGTTTGTGCTTTGCATTGTTTCTCTGAATTGCAGAAAAGTAAAAATGGCATTTTCTCCAATAATACCAACGATCATGATCAGGCCGGTATAGCTGCCCACATTTAATGGTGTATGGGTGAGGTATAAAGCCAGGTAGCTTCCGGAAATGCCCAACACTGCAATTACAATGATCAGAAACGCCACCCTGAACTGCCGATAGAGAAAAAGGATCACTCCAAATACCAACAAACCCGCTGTGATCAGTATCATCAGCAATTCTGAAAACGATTGTTGTTGTTCTTTAAAATCGCCACCATATTCAATATGATATCCCTGTGGCAGGTTGACCCCTGCATTTACATTTTTCTGAATGTCCCGTACTACACTTCCAAGGTCCCTGTTTTCCAATCTTGCAGTAATAACTCCCATTGATTGTAAATTTTCTCTTTGTATTTCGGCATCGCCGGGATTGATCTGCACAGTGGCTAATTCAGTGATAGGTTTTAATTTTCCATTTGGTAAAAAGATCTGTAGCTTATCAATGTCTGCCACACTTAATTTCCGGCTTCCGGGATACACGATACGAATATTGGTCAATTGTTCTTTTTCTAAAATGGCGCCAACAACATTTCCTTCCAATGCAGTTTGTAATTGATATTGCAGATTAGCCGGCGTAATTCCAAATTGTGCCAGCTTTACAAAATCCGGCTCAATACTTACAGATGGCCCGGCAATGACAATACCATCAAAAACATCGGCAGTTCCTTCTACATTGGATACGATAGCAGCGACCTGTTTGGATAGTTCCTGTAATTTTTTCTGATCATCGCCAAAAACTTTTACTTCAATAGGCTGTACCGAGGTCATCAGGTCGCCGAGCATGTCTCCGATCACTTGTCCAAAATCAATGCGTAGCGCTGGCTGAGTAGATTCTATTTTTTGCCGAATATCTGAGATCACTTCGTCAGTTGTCCTGGTTCGGTTCTTTTTCAATTGTATCAGGTAATCTCCACGGTTTGGCTCTGTAATAAAGAATCCCATTTCCGTTCCTGTTCTCCTTGAATAGGCTTCTACTTCAGGAACACTAATGATAATTTTTTCTGCTTCCCGCAGCATACGATCCGTTTCGTCCAGCGAAGTGCCCGGTGGTGACCAATAATCCAACACAATACTTCCTTCATCCATTTCTGGTAAAAAACCTGTTTCCAACCGTGGTAATAAAAAATAAATGGACCATCCTAAAACAGCAACGATAATAAAACTCAGGTATGGTCTCCTGATAAAAAATGAAACCCATCGCTGACTTCTGACCTTATGAATTTTTATCTCTTTTTTCTTTCGCGGACTATCAATTTGCTTTTTCGTAAGCAATAAATAAATTACCGGAAGGCAGACCCACGTTACAAAAAAAGAACAGACCAACGTAATGATCATGGCATTCGTCATTACTTTGAAATATGCGCCGGCTACGCCACTCATCAAAACAAAAGGAAAGAAGATAACGATAGTACTCAATGAAGATCCGACCATTGCAGGCAATAAATAGTGAATGGCTTTATGAACTAATGAGGTGGAAGGCTCTTCGGGATTTTCTTCGTGGGTGCGATGTATTTGTTCCATCACCACAATAGCATCATCAATGATCAAGCCGATGGCGGCAGCAATGGCGCCAAGCGTCATGATATTAAAACTGTATCCTAAAACATAAAATACAATCAATGTAAGACCCAACGTAACAGGAATTGTGATCAAAATAGTGGCGCTGGCTTTTAAAGAACGCAGAAAAAGTATCGCCACAAAAATGGCCAGCAATAAACCTATCCATAAACTGTCGCTTACACTTTTGATGGAATCATTTACAAAATCCGCCTGGATATAATAAGGTTTTACTGTTACATCATTCGGAAGAATATTTTTCAGGTCCTTTATTTTTTGTTCCATGGCGGCTGAGAGTTCCACCAGGTTGGCATTCGGCTGTTTAATGATAGCGATCAGCAATCCTTCGTGCCCATTAGCATTGATCTTGATATATTCTACCGCTTCTTTTACTTCTACATCAGCAATATCTTTTAAACGGACGATCCTTTTTCCATCATTGCTGATAACGATATTTTGCAGATCTTCTTTAGAATGAACGGTCGCATCTGTAACCGTGAGATATAAAAAGCGGTAATCCGTCAAAAATCCATTCGATCGGATAAAATTGGTTTGGCTGAGCGCATTTGTGATGAGATCGGGAGTGATGGAAAGTGTACTCATCTTCTGGCGGTCCAGTTGCAACCAATATTCTTTTTGCTTGCCTCCAATGATCCGCACTTCGGAAACGCCATCAACCTGTGATAAAAACGGTTTGATGGTATATAAAGCAAGTTGTTTTAATTCGATCGGTGTTTTAGTGTGACTTTCCAGTGTGTAACCCATTACCGGCAGAATGGAGGGATTCATTTTTTCTACCGTGATTTGCAGATCGCTTGGAAGATCATTCCTGATCTCAGCAATTTTGGATTCTATTCGTTGTTTGCTAAGATCCACATTTGCTTTCCAGTTAATGAAAGCAGAGATTTCACAACTGCCGCGGCTGGTTGTGCTTCGGATATCTTGCAGATCTGGGATTTGTTTGATGGCATTTTCCAAAGGCTTTGTGACATACACCATCATTTTATTTACCGGCTGGAGGCTGCCTTCAGCAATGATCTTTATTTTGGGAAAAGTGATTTCCGGGAACAAAGACGTTTGAAGTTTGCTGTATGCAAAAAGGCCTCCGCCAATAATGAGCACCAGCAATACTGCAACCGGGTTTTTATGCGTATGAAAAAAATGTTTCATGAAATTATTGTTGAACGATTTTAACTTTTGCCGTATCGGGCAAACCATAATTGCCGGTGACCACTATTCTATCGCTTGGTGAAAACGGAGGAGAAAGGATCTCTACTTTATCACCAGTTTCAATTCCTTTTTTGACCGGAACTTTCACTGCTGTGCTGCTATCAATCAATTTCATTACCCAGAATTCAGATTGCGTTTCATCGGTAAGCAATGCAGATTTAGGAAGCGAAGCAGTGTTATTTTTTTCGGATTTAACCACTTTCACTTTTGCAATAAGGTTTTCCGGCAGAAAATGCGGAGCATTTACTTTCAGAATTATCTTTTGCGTTTGTGATGCCGGATCCATACCCGGCATGGTTCCGCTTATAATGCCATTTAATTTTTCGCCATCGGGCAAAACCATTTCCAGTGATTTTTTATTCATCACATACGGTCTTAGTTCGTAAGGCATGTCCAATAAGAAAACAAAACTCCGGGTGTCAGTGATCACAGCTAACGGTTCTCCTTCCTGCACATAATCGCCGGCCTGGTGATTGATCTGTGAAATAAACCCGCTGGCGACAGCAGGTATTTTGTTGATGCCGGTAAATTTTAATGTTGAATCCAGTATAGAAATGGTGTTACCGATACTTTCTGCTTCTTTCGTTTTTACTGTGTACAAAATTTCTCCTTTGGTAACGGGCTGGTTCAATTGCACATTAGCCGTTTGAAGATAGCCGGTGATATTTGCTTTCACATCCCATTTTTGAAGAAACGTTGACGTGGCATTCAGTTCCACATAATCTTCCATCGGCTCATGGCTGACGGTAGTAACAGTAACAGGTGTCTGCACTTCCGTTTTTTCTTCATCGGTTTGTACTTCTTTGCTTTTGCAACAGAGCAGGAAAAGCAGTGGTATATAAAAAATATTTTTTTTCATGTAATTCAATTTATCTGTTCCAGTAATTTATCTGGTTAATGATCTGCAACCGGTTGATATTATTTTGAGTGACCAGGTTTTTTGCATTCAGGTAATTGTTTAACGCCAGGATATAATCTGCGATCTTCACCTCCCCGGTTTCCAACAATTTTTCATTCACCCTGATCAGGCTTTCAGAATATCTCAATTCGTCATTGATATCATTGATCAATGACTCTGTTGCTTTCAGTTGCTGTGTCAACTGTGCGATCTGCTGATTATACTGGCTGGTAAAGAAAGATTGATAGTTCTGCCGGGTTCTTTCTGCAATAGCGATCTTGCTGTATTGTATTTTTCGTTGCTTGCCATCATAGATCGGTACCGTAGCGCTGATCCCAAAACTGGTCCCAAAATTATTATAAGCCCTGTATGCCAATGAAGAATTAAATCCTGCATCAGCAAATACATTGAACTTTGGT
Source organism: Chitinophagaceae bacterium (assembly GCA_035545755.1). GTDB lineage: Bacteria > Bacteroidota > Bacteroidia > Chitinophagales > Chitinophagaceae > UTBCD1. Next base: position 13,713 of record DASZXQ010000234.1, read on the forward strand.
TTATAATTCATATCCACCAGTGTTTTGTTGTTCACCAGCTTCAGGCTATCAATTCCGAATTGTTTAAAGAAAATGGAATTTTCAATGTCGGGAAGATGGCTGAGTTGCAAACCGGGATCTCGCAATTCCACAGCAGCTGTATCGGAGATGCCACATAGATAATTCAACGAGGCATAATCATTCTGAAATTGGATAGCTTGTTGCCGTATCAATAGCCGCTGTTGTTGAAGAGTAACTAGGAAAGCAAGATAATCCACCTGCCGATACACATTTTGTTCAGTCAGTTTTTTTAATACGATCTCTTCTTTTGCCAAAAAAGAATCAATGCTTCTTGCAAAGTTTAACTGCAACAGATCGCCGTATGTTGTAATGTACTGAGCAGTTATTGTCCTTCGCAGATCCTGTTCAGAAATGCTGGCCGCATTGCTGATAGATTGATGTTGCAGCCGCAAGCTTTCGAATTGCGCTTCCAGGTTTTTTTTATTTGGTATTGACTTGTTGACACCTACCAGTGAACTAAATGTTCCTCCATTGGTAATGGCTTCATCATATCCAACTCCCTTGATCACGGGAGGATAAGAATTGAAGCTGGTTCCTGTAACCTGCGGCTTGTAAGAAGCCCGGACCAGTAGGCTATCGGCATAAACAGACTCTGCCTGGTTAGCATAATCTTTTATCAACGGGCTGTTGGCCACAGCCCGGTTGATAAAATAATCCAGTGTATTGTTTTGTGAAAACGAAGCGGCTGCAACCAATATGAAAAAAAATAAGCTGACAATTTTTTTCATTTTTAATTTTTTATTTCAACGGTCAAATTAGTTATTGCCCCACAACCAAAACCTGGAAGGTTCCTGAGATCATCCTCGGTCTTTGCCTCGGTTGATTGGGATCAGCTGCTTCAAATTCTGCAGTAGGCAGATAGATGAGATGTGTCATCGGATCTACAGCAATAGTTCTGGCGCCTCTTTTAGTAGGAGCATTTGCTACCAGGTCATATTTATCAGGTGATGTTTCGTGATATATCGTTAAGATGCCTTCTCCATTGGAAGTAAAAGCATTTTTTGTACCGGGATCAAAAGCAGCCCCGTCACAACCATCGCCGATTGGTAATGTTTGAATGAGTTTGCCATTTGTAGCGTCTACCACAGCCATTAATTTATTTCCGCATCCGGCAAACAAGCGATTGGTTTTTGTATCAATTGCCAGACCCGATGGTTCTTCAGCCGGTTTGATGGACCAGGTGTTTGTTACTTTTCTTGTCTTCATGTCGATTTCCTGAATCTCACTTTTATCTTCAATATTCACATAAACTTTTCCGGTGCCGTTTGAAACAGCGGTTTCCGGCTTACCATCTACTGGTATACTATCAACTGCTTTATAATTTACCGGATCGATGATCGTCAGGTTTTTTCCACGGCCATTGCAGGTAATGATCGTTTTGGAGAAAGGTTCGTACATGATCGCATCGGGATTTTGTCCTGCGGGAATTTGTGTGATGACCTGGTTGGCTTTAAGATCAAATACCGTTACAGTATTGATTCGTCCGTTGCTGGTAAAACCTTTTCCATGTTCTTTATCGAATGCAATTCCGTGGACCCCAGTAGTATTTTCGATCACACCAATGGAATCTCCGGTTGTAGCATCCAGGATATTCACCTGAGTGCCATGAGAAACGTAAAGACGATTATTTCCCGGACCAACAGCGATATAGTCCCAACCGCCCGAACTGGCGATGTGAAAGGTCTTGATAATGTGAAATTCTTTTTGGGAATAAGATTGGATCGCAAATGCCGCTAAAAGCGCCATTAAAAAAATTGACTTTTTCATGTTTGTTGATTTTTGGGATGTAAATTTTTTTTAATTTAAAAATTGCAAGCATCGGCCTGAACACTGATGCTTGCAATGAGAAACCTATTTGACAAAAGTACCGTCAGGATTTATTTCTATTTCCTTCTTTTTGCCATTTACTTTAACAACGGTTTCATAGACTGTTTTACCGCCGGGCATTTCCACTTTTTCGGCTTTATTGAGAATAGTGCCGGGATATTTTGCCTTGATAGCGTTCGTTACGGCAGGCGGTAAATCAGAAACAGCTATGCTGCTTTCTGTTTCTACCCAACTACCGTCCAGTTTGAAATTCGCTGATACCGGTTGGCCATTTAGTTTGAATTCTGCTTCATATTCGCTGGCATTTTCTTTTCCCCATTTTACATTTGTGGCATTGGGAAATTTGGCTGCAAACGCTTTTTTTGCAGCATCGGTAACTTTTATCTGGCTATGTGCTGAACTGACTGCAATAATAGCAGTAATCAACACAATAAACATTCTTTTCATTGTGTTTGAAGTTAAATGATCAATTAATGAAATCATTCACGGAAGAATATTTCCGTGCCGTTGAAAGATGCTATGTTCAACCAACGAATGCTGGCGGATGAAAAACAGAAGCATGAAAATCAAATGAGAACTTATTTTCTCTGAAAGTACAAGTCGGCTTTTCTGCAATAGCGGGAGCATCCTGTACTTTGATCACAAGCCGGTTGCAATCTAAGAATCCTGCTTGTAATTGAAATGTTTGAAGCGGTTGTTGATTCTTGATCGGTAAGCTTTGCGGTAAAGTATCATCATCATCGTCATCACCAGGATCGAACAACTGGCCTATGCAAAGCAGTTTTGTAAAAATAAATTCACCAAGATTCAGGTCAGGATCTTTTTGCTGCTGCTGATCGTACACTTCTTTTGTAGCATCATTGTCATCAAAATTGGCGTAAGGCATGATGATGGTGCTGAAAAAAAAAGATACAGACAATATGAATGCGAATCCCTTTTTCACTGCAACCAAGATAAGAAGAATATCCAATATGCGCTGCATTACTGCGTCTTTTGTGTAAGTTTGCCGCCAAAGAATCCGGAATGTCTGATTATCTTAATATTTCTGATTTTCTTGCACCGATAAATATTCATGAGATCTCTCATGACGAACCCTACAAGGATGGACAGATTGGTTATACAGTTTTTACCTACCAGGAAGAATTTCCTGACCTGGATGAAGTGCAACTGGTGTTGATCGGATGCGGAGAACAGCGGGGAAGTGGATTGATCCATGGTCAAAGCAATGCGCCGGATATGATCCGCCGCCAGTTTTATTCTTTATATTACTGGCATCATGATGTTAAGATCGCAGATATCGGGAACATAAAAGCCGGATCGCTTTACACTGATTCTTATGCAGCCTTGAAAACAGTGGTTCACGAACTCATCAATGATGGGAAAACGGTGATCATTCTTGGCGGATCACATGACCTGACATTAGCGCAATACAATGCGTATGCAGAAAATAAAAAAACGATTGAAGCATCTTGTGTAGATGCATTGATCGACCTCGACCTTGGCTCTCCATTTCATCATGAGAATTTTTTAATGGAAATGCTGACAGGCGAACCGAATTATGTCCGTCATTATAATCATATCGCATTTCAGAGTTATTATGTTCATCCCCGAATGCTGGAAACGATGGATAAACTCCGGTTTGATTGTTACCGTGTCGGCAGTGTGAAAGAAAATATTGATGAAATGGAACCGGTGATCCGCAACAGTAATCTTTTCAGTTTTGATATTTCTGCTATTGCACATGCTTACGCACCTGCAAGTTCCGTTTCACCAAACGGACTCAACGGAGAAGAAGCCTGTATGCTGATGCGGTATGCCGGTATGAGCCCGAATGTGAGCAGCATCGGTATTTATGGATACGATGTGCAGCACGATAAAGATGAATTAACTGCAAAGCAAATTTCACACATGCTTTGGTATTTGCTGGATGGAAGAAGCCGTGGAAGGAGAGAAGCAGCATTGGATGAAAAAGAATCGTTCAACGAATATCACACCGCTTTTGCAGAAGTAGAAACTACATTTCTCCAGAGCCGTAAGACCGGACGCTGGTGGATGCAATTGCCGGACAAAAGATTTATTGCGTGCAGTTACAAAGATTATTTGTTAGCCAGCAGTAATGAAATTCCGGAACGATGGCTGAGAGCTCAGGAGAGAGGCTGACAAGTCAGAAGGCAAAATTTAAGAACGATTCTTTGGTTACAAACCCACTTTTTGCCTTTTTACTTTTTACTTTTGACTTTATGAATAAGGTAATACGCACGGGCATCTGTTCTTACGGATTAAGTGGCAGAACATTTCATGCGCCTTTCATCGATGTACATCCGGGATTTGAATTGACCGCAATTGTAGAAAGGCATAATAATGATTCACAGGCACGATATCCCAAGACGAAAATTTATCGTTCAATTGAAGAATTATGTGCCGATGCTGCTATTGAATTGATAATCGTTAATACGCCCAGTTATCTGCATTTTGAACATGCTAAAAAAGCTTTATTAGCCGGAAAAAATATTTTGATAGAAAAGCCTTTCACCATCACTGTAAAAGAGGCGGAAGAATTAATAGCATTGGCGAAAAAACAGAAACTGCAGATCACGGTTTATCAAAACCGGCGTTATGATGGCGATTACCGTGCTGTAAAAAATGTTATTGAAGAAAAATTATTGGGTGATTTGCGCTATGTTGAAATACGATATGAAAGATATCGTCCGAAGTATGGAGGTAAACCACATAAAGAAGGTGAACTGCCCGGCGCCGGAAATATGTATGACCTCAGCCCGCATTTAGTGGACCAGGCTTTGCAATTATTCGGTTGGCCGCAGGCAATATTTGCAGATATATGGAAAATGCGGGATGATGTGGTCCCGCCCGATTATTTCAAACTGATCTTTTATTATGAAAAACTGCATATTTATTTAACTGCGACTTCCGTTAGCCGTGAATCTATCTGGGGATATATTTTACATGGTATGAAAGGAAGTTTTCTGCAAAAAAGATCTGACTTGCAGGAAGAACAATTAATGGCCGGAGCTATTCCCTCCATGCAAAGTTGGTGTCCCGCTCCAGATAAACCCGATGGAATTTTGCATACGGAGATCAATGGCGAAGTAATAAGAAAAGAAACCACCATGACACCGGGAAATTATATGGGTTTGTTTGATGATCTCTATAAATCTTTGACTGGCCAGGGTAAAAATCCTGTTCCGCCGGAAGATGGATTGAAAACGGTTAAAATTATTGAAGCCGGTTTTCAAAGTGCGAAGGAAGGAAGAGTGATCTCTTTAAATTAAAAAGTCAAAATTCAAAATGAAAAATCATAAGTTCAACCTGTGCTCGCTGTTGTTTTTGATTTTTGACTTTTTACTTTTGACTTCCTGTTCTGTTACAAAACAAATCTCGAGATCTGCACAACAGGTTATCAATGATCCTTCCCTGGCCACGGCTCATGTCGGCATTAGCATTTATGAACCGGGGGAAAATAAATACTGGTTCAATTACCAGGGAGATAAATATTTTACTCCGGCCAGCAATACCAAATTAGCAACTTGCTATGCAGCGATGAAATATCTGGGAGATAGTTTGGTGGGGATCTTAAAAGCGGAAAATGACACGGCTATTTTTTTTCTGCCAACTGCTGATCCCACATTGCTTCATCCGGATTTTAAAAACCAGCCGGTAATAGATTTTTTAAAAAACACGAATAAGAAAATTTATACTACAGATGTCAACTGGAAAGACGATGCCTGGGGTTCGGGATGGTCGTGGAGTGATTACAATGAAAGTTATATGGCGGAGCGAAGCCCGATGCCGGTATATGGTAATATTATAAAATGGGTTCAGGACAATAGCAATACAAAAGAACCGGCAGTCATTTATTCCATTCCCGAAGTGGATTGGAAAGTTGATTTTAACTCCACCAATGCTAAAAATTTTTTGGTGCAGAGAAATATCGGAGAGAATGTTTATCTGCTCACCCAGGGAAAAGAAAAATATAAAGAAGTGGAAGTTCCGTTTGTGACCAATGGGATAAAAGCCGCTCTCGAATTGTTGCCAGACACTATTCATAGGACGATTGGGCTGCTGGATACAGAAAAATTTCAGCAAGTTCTCCATCAAATGAATTTTAAAATAGATCCTATAAAAACTCAATCAACAGATTCTCTTCTTAAGATCACCATGCATCGCAGCGATAATTTTTTTGCGGAGCAAACATTGTTGATGGTCAGTAATCAGCGACTTGGTGTGATGAGTGATGAAAA
>DASZXQ010000235.1:0-20116 GCA_035545755.1 Chitinophagaceae bacterium
CGTTTTGCCGTTTTGATTGCTGAAGGACGAAGGACTACCGCCAACAAAAGGTTTGCCGCAAGGCTGGCGGACGGAAAAGCGATCGGCAGTTGTACTACTATCACCTAATATCGGGCTTGACCGAATTCTATTTGGCTTTTAGTTATTAACTTCAACATCAGTGATTCTAATCGACTTCAGTTGCCGGGCAGACAGTTATAAAATACCAGTCCTGTGGCAAGCCTCGAACGTTAGCCGATATGCTATTAGGCACTCGCTGTAATTCAAACTTTCAGGCATTAATACTTTCTTAGCCGACAGATTATTTCCCTTTTTGGAAAACCTTCAAGGCGAGATGACTACTAATTTTACATACACACCAAATTATTTGTATGCCAGACAATCAAAATATAAAAGAGTCCGCTATTGACAACACTATTACGTTAGAAAAGGAACACGATCACGAAAAGCGGACACGTTGGGTAGTTTACCTGACATCTGCAACTATGATTGGCGAAATTATATTTGGTTACTGGACAAATTCTATGGCTTTGCTTGCGGAAGGTTGGCATACGGCATCACACGTATTTGCATTAGGACTTACTTGGGTTACATACATTATAGCACGTAAATATTCTCAAAACGATAAATACTCTTTTGGCAAAACTAAATTGCTTGCACTTTCAGGTTTTGCAAGTGCTGTGGTTCTATTAATGGTCGCAATCTTTATGGCAATCCAATCGGTGCAAAGACTTACACATCCACTTCCCATAAGATTTGGAGAAGCCATTATTGTTGCAATTATTGGTGTGGCTGTTCACGGTGTCAGTGCCATATTTTTAGGACACGACCACGAAAACCACGACCACAATATCCGTTCTGCATACTTACACGTTCTTGCCGACACGTTAACAGGTGTAACAGCAATCATTGCTTTGCTATTGGGAATGTTTTATAATTTGTATTCGCTTGACAGTTTAAGTGGCATTCTTAGTTCAATCGTAATAACTAAATGGGCAATTGATTTAATCAAAGGTTCGGGTAAAGACTTGATTGACTTCAAACTGGCAAATGAAAGTATTAATACTGCTACACTTGAAGGATTAAATATTGACAATGCGGCTATTCTTAATGCAATTATAAAAAAAAGAAGAAGCATTTATCCTTATCAATATGAAAAAGGAAAAGCAGTGCCAAATGAAATCATATGGCAAATTTTAGAAAATGCAAACAGAGCACCCAATCACAAGCAAACAGAGCCCTGGCGGTTTAGTGTTTTTTCTGGTGAAGGCTTAAAATATTTCGGACAACTGCAAGCTTCAATTTACAAAAAATTTGCAGGTAGTGCATTTAATGAAGGAAGATACCAGAAGCTTATCAATTATCCTTTAATGTCATCTCATGTAATTGCAATAGGAATGAAAAGAAATGAAGAAAAAAAATTACCCGAGATTGAAGAAATAGAAGCAGTAGCTTGTGCTGTTCAAAATATGTTCTTGAGTGTTACTGCATATAATTTAGGCTCTTATTGGACAACGGCAGGCATAACATATTTTGAACAAGCCAAACAAAATTTTGGTTTAGGACAAGACGATAAATTACTTGGTTTTTTTTACATCGGATATATTGGAAAGCCTGTAACAGCAATATCAAAAAGAAAACCAATTCAGGAAAAAACTAAATGGATTGACAACGAAGCACAAGCCGCTAACATGGGGTTTGGCGTTATTGGGGCTTGACGAAAAAATCCTCAGCTCTTTGTTCGCTATTGAGCTTCAGTCCCTGCTTGACGTTATAAATTTGGCTATGAACAAAACACCGGCAATATTGCAATCGTCAGCTTTTGCCCGAGCTTGGCGAACATGAAATGCCCCGCCGAACGCAAAGCACTGTTCCGTTGGATAATTCATCCCTAAATAATTTATTCCTCCAACAAAAAAATCAAAGCTCCCCTTCACCCAATCAATAATACCTCGCATCCATAACTGATGAAGAAATAAAAGAAGGACGCTGATCGGTTTGGCCGTTATTTAATTTGAAATGCAATAAGCCGGCTGTTATCACTACAGAACCAGGTACCGTATTCACCGGGAACAAAAGTGTTTGTTCATTATACAACTCATCCGTATAAGGAATGATGAGTTTTTCCGAAATACTTCCCTGTGCCGCCGCATCGTTAAGCCGGCAGGAAGCCACGGTGATGCTGAATTCTACGGAGCTGGTATGTACAGGCGCCGCAATGGAAAGAGTGGGAATAAATGCAGGAATATGTATGCGCAGCATATTGGCCGAAGGTTGCGTGATGCTGATGGGCACTTTAAACCGCTCTGCAACGCCGACGCTATTGTTAAAAGAAAAATTCAGTACATACGGAATGCTATCCGTTGGTTGAAGTGTTGCCAGGTCGGCGGTACCGAGCCATTGGGAAATGGCGCCGGAAAAACGGCTCTGCATTTTCTTATCCCTGGTATCTGCAATGGAAACTGCCAATAATTGCCGCAATGTTTTGCCGGCAGAAGCTGCAATACCGAAATTGATGCTGCGCTGCCGGGTGGCAGGAGATTGATGTACACGATCAGGAAGGGATCTTGCTATATAATTGCCCGAACGGCGGTAAAAAACAATATTGCCCAATTTTCCTTTCAGGTAGGATGCTGCCTGTATTGCCATAAGATATTGGTTTAAGCTTAACTCGTTACGATATTATCACACTACTGACTTTGCGGGAAGATTGAAGAGCCTTTCATCTATGCCAGGAACTCCTCCATCGACGAAGCAATCTAAGTATTGAAAAACAGATCGCTTCTCCCGACAAATCGGGATCGCAAAAACGAAGACTCTGTTTAAAAATTATTCCTGATCCCTATTTCCCTTCAACCACACGATACATTAAACAGTATTATAGCCCCTGCTTTGCAAAGGCCATCTTCGGCTTTGGTGCGTCATCTCTGCGTCAATTGACGCACCGGTGACGCACCGGTGCGGAATATATAACGTACATCAGGTGGTTTTGGTATGTAAAAAATATTCTTCAGCCGTTCTCATTGCATGAACTATTCATAATGATACTTTTAATAGAAGTACAGCCCCATTCCCGGATATTGAATCAGTAAGAACAGGCACAGCGGGGCAAAACCTGATTGCGGGACAATCTCTATATTTAGCGTATGAAAAAAATAAGTCTGCTAATACTATTTTTTAGCGTATCGGCTATTGTAGTGGCTCAATCTTTAACCGAAACCGAGGCTATTCGTTTGGCGAGGTTGCCGCTGCGTTGCATTGTCACTGAATTTCCCAATAAAACTTCTCATACTGCAGACGGGCCGGAAGATGCGGCGCTGTTGCCGGAGCAATTGCATCCTGCTTTTTACGGATGCCTCGACTGGCACAGTTGTGTACATGGGCACTGGCTGTTGGTAAAAGTGCTGAAACTATTTCCCAATATTGCGATAAGAGACAGCATCATGCAAACACTGGGCAATACCTTCCAGTTGGAAAAAATGAAAGCAGAAGCTGCTTATTTTACCAAATACAAAACCACATCCAGCTATGAACGAACCTATGGCTGGGCCTGGCTGCTGAAATTAGATGAAGAATTATATACCTGGAATGATCCCATGGCGAAACAATGGTATGCGGCCCTGCAACCGCTGACCCGGGAAATAGTTTCCTTGTGGAAAGCGTATATACCCAAAGAAACTTATCCCAATAGAACAGGCGTGCATCCGAACACGGCTTTCGGATTAGTGTTTGCACTGGACTGGGCCAGAACGATGCATGATACCGCTTTTGAAAAAGCGATCATCGCTCATGCAAAAAAATTCTATTCAGATAATAAAGCAACACCTGCATACTTAGAACCGGATGGAACCGATTTTTTAAGCCCCAGCCTTGAAATAGCCGACCTGATGCGAAGGGTATTACCGAAACAAACATTCATCAACTGGCTGGATCAGTTTTATGAACCCCGCAGCATCAAACGGATCACCGAAATGCCGGTAGTAAGCGACCGCACCGATATGTATATCGTTCACCTGGACGGTTTAGCGATCAGCCGTGCCTGGTGCATGAAAGGAATTGCATCCGTATTGCCGGCCGCTCATCCATGGAAAAAACTTTTTACTACCACCGCCAATAAATTTTTACAGGAAGCATTGATCCATGTCACCAGCGGCAATTACGGCGGTGATCACTGGCTGGCAAGCTTTGCCCTGTATGCCTTAAGCCTGCAATAAATATCCGTTCTATACTTTTTTTAAAAAATAAATTCAAAAATATTTGGGTAACTCAAAAGTTACATATACATTTGAGTAACTTAAAAGTTACCTATTATGCAACAAGAGATCAAACAAACATGGTTTTTCAAACAATCTCCGAAGGAAGTTTGGGAATACCTGACCAGGGCCGAGCTCATTGAGCAATGGCTGATGAAAAACAATTTCAAGCCCGAAAAGGGGTACAAATTTCAATTCACCTTTACGCCAAAACCCGGCAGCCCCTATGCAGGCGTGGTCAACTGCGAAGTGAAGGAAATAAAACCTTTTACCCGGCTATCCTATTCGTGGAACGGCAGCACCCAGGACAAAAGCAGGAACTTTAATTCCGTAGTGGTTTGGACACTTGTTCCAAAAGATAACGGAACAGAACTGCAGTTGCAGCATAATGGATTTGAAGTGCTGGAAGATATTCTCAACCACACAAACGGATGGAACAGTTGCTTCAAAAAATTGGAAGAACAGATAAACACCGTTACAACATGAAAGCACAACCACTGGATGCCTTCCAGGTAATTGCTGATCCCAGCCGCAGGCAAATGCTGATGATGCTTTCCAAAAACAGCATGACAATAAATTCTATTGCTGAGAATTTCGATATGAGCCGTCCTGCTGTTTCAAAGCACATCAAGGTCATGTACCAGGCAGGTTTTATTTCTATCACCGATATAGGAAGGGAGCGCTATTGTACCTTAAAGCAGGATGGATTTGATGAGCTGCAGGATTTCATCGACTACTTTGATAAATTCTGGATAGAAAAACTTGGCAAGCTTCAATCACTCTTAAATCAAAAATCAAAACAATAAACGCAATGGACAGTCAAAATTTTACAACGGCCATTTTGGTGGATCAATCAGCTTCCGAAGTGTTTAAAGCCATCAATAATCCCCGTGCGTGGTGGAGCGAAGAAATTGAAGGCACCACCGACAAACTCAATGCTGAATGGCATTACCATTTCGGAGATAATCATCGCAGCAAAATGAAAGTCATTGAAATGGTTCCGGGCCGGAAAGTAGTTTGGCTGGTAGAAGAAAATTATTTCAAAAATGCGAAAGACCAAAGCGAGTGGGTTGGCAATAAAATAACTTTTGAAATTTCAAAACAAGGCGACAAAACGAAATTGGCCTTCACTCAAATCGGACTAGTGTCCGCCTATGCTTGTTACAAGTCTTGCGAATGGGCCTGGACAGGATTTATCCGGAAAAGTTTATACAGCCTGATCAGCACCGGCAAAGGGCAGTTGCAATGGTACGAGTAATTCAAATTCTTAAAATAAATTCAGAAAATGAAAACAGTAGTTATTGGCGAATCATCGGGAGCCACCATGGAAACCATTATGAATGTTTACCCAAGGCACAAAGCAGTTGTAGATAAATACATAGCCAGAGGAGAAGTGATCGGCATCGGGCCTTTCAGCGACAGAGGTAATATGGCAATTTTTAAAACCCGGAAAGCAGCCGAAGAATTTGTAAAAGAAGATCCGTTCATTTTGGAAGGGCTTGTAAAATCATTCTCCATTCGTGACTGGAACGACAGCCTGATCCCTGGATAAATCTTTAACAATTCGAAGAATATGACAAACACAGAATTCAGCTGCAGCATTGCAGTAAGTATCACGCCGGCGGAAGCGTTTGAAATGATCAGCAGCATTTCTGCATGGTGGGTAAAAGATGTGGAAGGGAAAACCAAACACCTGAACGATGAATTTACTGTTCATTTTGGCACTACCTGGGTGGCATTTAAAATCAAAGAACTAAACCCGTTCAAAAAAATTGTTTGGGAAATAACCGACTGTAATCTTCCCTGGAACAGCGATTTAAAAGAGTGGAACGGAACTCATATAGTGTGGGAGGTCTCCGGTGACAATGGCTTAACTAAAATATGTTTCTCGCATATTGGTTTATCGGTTTTGGATTGTGGTGACCAATGCATGAATTCGTGGGGTGGCTACATTAAGCAAAGTTTATACAAGCTGATAACCGAAGGCAAGGGGCTTCCCAATAAATTTTAAAGAAGATGATAAATACGGCATACACAGTAGCCATTGAAGTTTCACCATCTCCGGGTATTGTTTTCAATCGCATCATCCAACTTTCAAAATGGTGGGTAGAAGAATTTGCTGGCGAAGAACTCAAACTCAATTCAGAATTCATTTTAAAAAACGGAGACGAGCACTTTTCAAAAAACAAGGTCATTGAATTTGTCCCTGGTAAGAAATTTGTTTGGGTTACCACTGAAAGTAAACGCAGGGCTGATAACTTCGACTGGACCGGAACAAAAATGATCTTTGAACTATCTCCGAAGAACGAGGGCACAAGGATAACATTCACGTATGACGGCGTCGTTCCTGAGGATGAGCAGGACAGGCTAAAAGAGATATGCGATTTCTGCATCAGGAATTTACTGTATAACTATCTTGAAAGTTTTATGGCAACCATTGAAGTCAGGGCATCACCCCAGGAGGTTTTTAAGATACTTACTGAGGATGTCTCAAAATGGTGGGGAGGTAAAGACTTAAGCGGCAGGACCACAAAAATCGATGATGAATTTGTCGTTCACCATAAAGGCGCCCATTATTCAAAACAAAAACTGACAGAAGTGATCCCCGGAAAAAAAGTGGAATGGCATGTTACTGAAAGCAGTCTTTACTGGCTTCAAAACGATAAGCAAGAGTGGACCAATACAAAAATGATTTTTGAAATAAACGCTGCCGGCGGTAAAACCATTCTCCACTTTGCACACTACGGACTGGTGCCTTCAAAGGAATGCTATGAAGTATGCAGGCAGGGCTGGACCATGGTAATTACAGACTGGTTGTTTAATTACATAACGGAAGGCAAAGTGAATGCACGTTTTTTATAGTTTACTAAACGAAATAATAATAAACAAAAATGAAAAAAAATAATTATCACCGAACCATTACAGTAAATGCTTCAGCAGAAGAAGCGATGAAAAAGATCAGCCAGGTTAATGGTTGGTGGGCAAAGAATTTTACCGGCAAAGCAGAAAAGCTGAATGATACATTCAGTGTGCACTTTGGTAAAACATTTGTTGATTTTAAGATCAGCGAATTAATACCCGGCAAAAAAGTGGTGTGGAAAGTAACCGATTGCAACCTGCATTGGATAAAAAACAAAAAAGAATGGAACGGCACAGAGGTCGTTTTCGAAATTTCTGAAAAAAAGAATGCGACCCAAATCGATTTTACTCATATTGGTTTAGTTCCCGGAGTCGAGTGTTATAATGACTGTGAAGTGGGATGGACCGGCCATATCACAAACAGTTTGGTAAAATTCATTAATGAGGGAAAAGGAATGCCGGAATAATTGCAATACGAATTCAATTGCTCTTATTTAGTTGGCATCCACATCCGGAATTATTGTTACGCTCCGGAAACTTTTTTCCTGGTGAAGAATAGCGATCTGTTCCAGTACATCTTTTTTACATCGGGCAATAGTTTTAGTATCTCTTGGCAATTTTAATAGTAGTTCTATTAAGTGTTGGCCACGGATACGGCTGATCACAGGTTCAGCAGGTCCAACTATGTATTGCCCGTACCCGCCTGCCGGACCAGCAGGCTTATTTTTTAATGCGTCTGCAAAATGCACCGCAGCCCGTTCTACCACTTCTTTTATTTTATGTTTAAAGGTCAACTGGATGATCCTTGAGAAAGGAGGATAAAAAAATTGTTTTCGTTTTTCCAGTTCGTCCGTGAACATTTTTTTATAATCATGCTCCTGTACATATTTCAAAACAGGATGAGCAGGATTGGACGTTTGGATCACTACTTTCCCTGTCTCTTCTTTTCTGCCTGCTCTTCCACTCACCTGCTCCATCAGTTGAAAAGCTCTTTCATTGACCCGGAAATCTGCGAAATGCAATAAGCCATCTGCATCGAGAATGCCGACAAGGTCCACATGATCGAAGTCCAGTCCTTTAACCACCATCTGCGTTCCTACCAGAATATCAATGCGCCGCTGTTCGAATTGCTGGATCAATACATCATGTGCATTTTTTCCCCTTACAGTATCCATATCCATTCTTGCCACTTTTGCACCAGGAAACACTTCCCGCAATTGTTCTTCTATTCTTTCGGTTCCGAAATTCCGCTGTACAAAATTGTGGCTGCCGCAAACCAGGCAGGTATGCAAGGGCGCATAGGTGGTGCCGCAATAATGACAGACTAATTGATTCTTCTGCTTGTGATAGGTGAGCGATACATCACAATTCTTGCATTCGGGGATCCATCCGCAGACATTACAGACCTGGTAGGGCGTATATCCCCTCCGGTTTTGAAATAATATTACCTGGCGGTCTCTGGCGAGGACATCCTGCACTGATTCGATCAGCCGGGGAGATAAAATAAGTTTCGTTTTATCTTTTTGCGGAAATTTTTTTGTGTCAATAATTTCTATCGGCGGTAATTGCACATCGCCATACCGCTGCATCAATTCCGCCAATCCATATTTTCCCGTGGCGGCGTTATAATAACTTTCCAGCGACGGCGTAGCGCTGCCTAAAATAGTTTTTGCTTCAAACAACGAAGCGAGATAAATAGCAGCATCACGGCCATTATATCTTGGTGCCGGGTCCTGTTGTTTGAAAGAAGTATCATGCTCTTCGTCGCAGATCACTAATCCGAGATCAGAATAGGGTAAAAAAACGGATGACCTGGCGCCCAATACGATCTTCAGTTCACCGGTCTTTACTTTGTTCCATATCTCCACCCTTTCATTCTGAGAAAATTTAGAATGATAGATCCCGATATAACCGCCAAAATGTTTTTGCAACCGCCGGATGATCTGCGAGGTCAATGCAATTTCCGGCAGCATATACAATACCTGCTTTCCTTTCCTGATAACTTCTTCAATTAATTTAATATAGATCTGCGTTTTCCCGCTGGAGGTGACACCATGCAGCAAACAAACCTGCTTCGTTTGCAACGATCGCTGTACTTCCTGATATGCTTTTTGCTGAGTACCGGTCAACTCAAAATCTATCTGAATATCTTTCGGGAGATATTGCAGCCGATCCACATTTCTTTTCTCTGTCCGTAGAATTTTTTTATCTACCAATCCTTTTAATTGAGCATCTGAGGCGCCGGATTTTTTCAGCAACTCATTCTTTGTAACCTCTCCCTGTGTTTTTATTAAATGAAGATAGCTGAGCAGCAGTTCCATTTGCTTTTCGGCTCTTTGCAGTTTTTTATCTTCATTCAATAATACGGACAAGGCTTCTTCATTATCGAATTGCGGATTCAGCAACACATAGATCTCTTTTTTCGGAGCATAGGTTTGTTTCAGTGATTCCCATACGAAACAAACTTTTTTATTGATGAGTTGATTGATGACCGGATATACATGCGAAGAATCGAGTAGTTGCTGCACTTCTGAAATCTTCAGTTCTCTTTTGAGCAACAGCGCTTCGGCAACGAGGTATTCATCGTGTTCCAATGAAGAAAAATCCTCTCCAAACTCTTCATTGAACACCACAATCGTTTCACTGGATAATTTGAAATGAGAAGGCAGGGCTGCTGCCATCACTTCGCCCTGGCTACACATATAATAAGAAGCCATCCATTCCCAAAGCTTCAGTTGCTCTTCAAAAATGACCGGTTCTGCATCCAGCACATTCAGTATCTCTTTGGGTTCAAATAATTCAGGCCTGTCGCCATGCAAACGCTTGATGATACCGGCATACTTTTTATTTTTCCCCAGGTTCACTTCCACCCTGCAACCCACTTTCACTGTTTCTATTAAATGATCAGGAACGAACCAGGTGTAATTTTTGGGAAGCGCCAATGGTATGATGATCTCTGCGAATTGCATTAGTGAATAGCCAATAGTGAATTGTGAATGTTTTTCGCAATTTAGTGAATATCACCTCAGGTTTCCCGTTCCAGGTTTCACGTCTTGATCCAGCTTGCTTTATATTCCCGCAGTTTTTCTGACATGATCTTATAAGCTTTTTCTTTCAGCATGGCCGTATCAGCAGTGGTCAATCCGGTTACCGGAATTTCATCCAGGTATAGAATGCGGCATCGTCCCGGAGTTAATGAAAATACATGATGGTATTTCAAACGATCATAAGCGTCAAGAAACAAAACCGGTTTAACGGGAGTTTGTGTTTCGATCGCTACACGAAAAGCACCGTCATAAAATTCTTTCAGCGGTTGATTCGACATATTGAAAGTGCCTTCAGGAAAAACCAGCACGGATATTCCTTTGCTGATAATGGACTTTAATATTCTGACACTTTTCATCCGGTCGGCAGCATTGCCGCGGTCGACAGTTACAATGGCATTTCTATAAATAAATCCAAACACCGGTACGTTGCTCATTTCCACCTTCCCCAATGGACGGATAGGCTGACGATATGCTTTTACTATTATTGCAGCATCTAAATTGGAACTATGATTGCTGACAAAAATGTAAGACTTCCTTTTATCATGCGGCGCTTCAAAAATTCTTTCAACATAAATAAATACCAGGGGAAACCAAAGGTCGGCCCATACCATACACAGGCGATAAATGATATTGCCGCCTTTGATGCGTCCCAAAAAACTGGCGATGATCACAAACGGGAAAATGAGCAGCATGATGCTGACGAACAAGATCATTGCATAAAGACAATAGATCCAATGAAACGGTTTCAGCAGGCTGCGCATCAAATTTTATTGTGGTAATTATTTATCGTCGCCGGGACAGTGACATTCCCATTCTTTATCGAGGTCAATGCAGGTCACCACTTTTGTTGTATTGTCGCATTGCGCAAACACGATCCGTAATCGTTGGTTTTCGGAAGTAGTTCCTTCAACGGCGTAAGTGGGACAAGGCCTGTCATTCTCGTTACTCTTTCGCTCGTTAATAGCTCCGTTCTGCAAAATCTCCTGCACTTCTTCCTGTGTGATGTGCCGGCAATCCATCCGGCATTTGGCATGTTTTGTATATTCCAGATCAGCCACACGGCGATTGAAACCATGATCACGATTCAGTTGTTGCGAAGGATCGGTATGGGTTACACTCGTTTTTGAAAGGGTGTTTCTATCAGCGCCTCGTTTTACCAGGAGTAATATGGCAACCGCTAAAACAAGAAACAGAACGGGAATTGCTTTTTTCGGCATAGGTTTAAGATGATGCCGATAAATATCCGAAATGAAATCTACACGCAAAAATCTTAATTTTGCCGCCCATGTCTGCAGCAAAAACAGTGGCGTTTCATACATTAGGCTGCAAGCTCAATTTTTCAGAAACTTCTTCTCTTTCCCGAATGCTGGAACATGAAGGTTTTGAAAAAAAAGAGTTTGATGAAAAGGCTGACGTGTATGTGATCAATACCTGTTCTGTTACCGACAATGCGGATAAAGAATGCCGGCAGATCGTTCGACGCATTCAACGAAAATCCCCGGAGAGTTTAGTGGTAATTACCGGCTGCTATGCGCAGCTGAAACCTGAAGAAATTGCGGCGATCCCGGGAGTGGATCTGGTGCTTGGAGCAGCTGAAAAGTTCAATATTGCCCGGCACATACGGGAATTATCGAAAAACGATGCTGCTAAAATTTGTTCCTGTGATATTGATGAAGTGAACAGTTTTCATTCCTCCTATTCCATTAATGACCGAACGAGAACGTTTTTGAAAGTGCAGGACGGCTGTGACTACAATTGTTCTTTCTGCACCATCCCGATGGCGAGAGGAAAAAGCAGAAGCGATACTATTGAAAATGTGGTCCGCAATGCAAGGCTTTTAGCTGAGCAGGGAGTAAAAGAAATTGTGCTGACAGGAGTAAATCTTGGCGATTTCAAAACTTCTGAAAAAGAAAACTTCTTTTCACTGATTAAAGAGTTAGAGAAAGTTAATGGTATTGAACGTTACCGCATTTCATCTATTGAGCCGAACCTGCTTACCAACGAGATCATCGAATTTGTCGCAAACAGCGATAAGTTCATGCCGCATTTTCATATACCGCTTCAAAGCGGCAGCAACCGCATATTAGGTTTGATGCGCCGGAGATATAAAAGAGAATTGTATGCCGAAAGAGTGCAACTGATCAGGAAACTGATGACGCATTGCTGTATTGGTGTGGATGTTATCGTCGGTTTTCCCTCAGAGTCCGACGCTGATTTCAAAGAAACATTTGACTTTTTACATTCGCTGGACATTTCTTACCTGCATGTGTTTACGTACTCCGAAAGAGATAACACGCATGCTTTGACTATCCATCCGGTTGTTCCTATGAATGTCCGCCATGAACGAAATAAAACGCTGCGCAATCTCTCTTACATGAAGATGCAATATTTTACACAGCAGCATGAAGGCCAAACCAGGAAAGTATTGTTTGAAGGGCATGTAAAAAACAATATGATGGAAGGCTACACGGATAATTACATCAAGATCACGGCTCCTTATAAAGAAGAATGGGTGAATGAGATCGTGGATTGGAAGCTTTGAAAATTATTTTAAAAGAATATAGAAGCTATCAGTACCAGACAACTAGAAATCCTTCATTAAGTTTTTTTTCTCTATCACTTCTTCTTTTTGGATTGCTCCGGAAAATATTTTTTTACCAATGCTTTGAATTCCGGTGTATCCCGGAGTATCGCCAGGTCATTGTCGCAGGTTAGCATGAAATAATTTCCAAAGCCAAGCTTTAGTGATTTTTCCAGGCTTTCAAGAGAGCCCGTAGTATCCTTTTTCATTGCCTTATAGCAGGCATTATGAAACCAGGTAAGATCATCATGAGTTTTATAATTAAATAGCTGGTCAAAAAGAAAATCGATGTTACGGGTGCTGTCGATCAATCCCGGTACACGTATGTATGTGTACAGCATGGAGAGATACGATACATACTGCATGTTGAATAAAAATGTTTCTTTCGAAAATTTCTTATATGCCGCTGCATCAGTAGTATCATAGGTTTTTCCAAAATACAATTGAAGGTTAGTAACAAAGCCCTGCAACGAAGCCGTAGCGTACAGTGTAGTGGCATAGAATTCTTTCATGGCAGCCTGGAGATTTCCTTCCTTTTGGTCAATGGTACCAAGGTTAAAATGAGCGAATGCATAGGTGCTGTCATGTTCCAAAACCTGCTTAAAATATTTTCTTGATGAATCAACATGGTCTGTAACAAAATAAATTTGCCCGATATTATTATCACATACTGAACAATATCCAGGATAATATTTTTTAGCGAGCTCGTAATAATGCACAGCACTATCGATGTTGATAGCTGTTGAATACAAAACGCCTTTACTGAAATATCCTTCCATTTTGGTACTGTCATTAGCTAAAAGTTCATCCGTCATCGACATGCATTTTTGCAATTTGTTATCATCCCGGTAAGCTTCTATCAGTTGCATTTTGATATTGATATCAGTAGGATATTTTTCCAATAAAGATTCAAACATGCTTTCCGCTTTATCGTATCGTTTCAGTTGAGCATAGATGAGGCCAAGCGAATATTTTGCAGATATATCATTAGGACGAAGGGAAAGATATTTTTGAAAAACACTGTCTGCTTTATCGTATTCATAAACATAAGTATAACGTACGCCAAGCGCTGACAAAGTATATGCCGCATTGGGTTCGAGCTCTGCTGACTCTTCCAGTAATTTGATAGAATGCAACACCGTTGGCCTCATGCCAACATTATATTCATTTTCATTTATGGCCCATGTATAAGACATAGCATCCATAAATAATTTCCGGGCTTTCAGGTTTTGATACATATAATGCTGTTCACCCAACAAATGCATGCAACTATCCAGTTCCAGTGAAGCGTAATAACACTCATCCCTGTTGGAATAACTTGTCTCTCCTTTCAGCAAAGGGCCAACAATTTTATTGAACCGGTCATTCAGGCTGGCAGCCAGGTTACGTCGCATAGTAGTGATCAGCGGATTATCCGGATATCTTTTTTCAAACATCCTGTAATCCCGCATAGCATTCGTATCCCTTGGCCAGATCAATTGTGTATCAGCAATATTTTTATTGAAAGAAGCGTATATTTTTTTGCCAATTCCATCAAGAGAGTCCACATCTTTATCTTCATTTCCTTTGGCAGCAACCATTCCCAGCATAGGAAATTCTTCCTGTTTTTCTTTTTTCAAAGCTGCCAGCACGGATGGAACCACTTTAACGAAAGGTTTGCTGAGATCGCCGGTTATCATCGGAATTTGTTTGCCTTCGCTGTATTTCGCAACATTGGTTTGAATGTAATTCTGCAGTTCATACATACTCACTACACCATCATTATTCATATCAGCCAATCCTTTCATTCCGTCTTCCAATTCATAAGAAAATAATCCTCTGCCGCCGCCCCATTCCGAACTTTCCAATGAAAGCTGGTTGGGCTGGCAGGACAATATTTTATATTCCTTGCCCCATGATGCTGCCAAAGCCGAGGCTGTTTGTTCAATTCCCTGGACCCCGCCTTTTAAATTACCGGCATGACAGGCATCTACAATAAATATCATTTCCACACCATGTTCCGACAATGGGGAAAGATATCTTTTCAGATCCAGTATCTCCAAGACGTCATCGTTCATACCGAAATAATTTCCGTTAGGACTGTTGTATAATAACAGCAATCCATTCTCGATCTGTGTCAGGTCTTCCATATCACCATGACCGGCAAAGAAAAAATAAACACGATCGCCGGGCTTTGCCTTTCTTGCTATTTCAGAAATAGCATCCCCGATGTTTGTACGGGTAGCATTCTCGTTCAAAAATATTTCGATGTTTGCCGAAGGAATTTTGCCACCTGCATCACTTAGCAGGAAATTATCAAAAGCCTGTGCATCTTTATCGGCATATTGCAGGGATGTAACATTTTTATATTTGCTGAGGCCAATGATGATCGCATAAGTATTTCCGCCAGCGGCTGTATTATCAGCCTTTTGGGGTATTCCTCTTGCATTAGTGTCTTGCGAAATTCCACTAACAGATAAAGCCAGGCAAATGAATGAAAGGAAGAACAGGCGGAGAGTCATGGCATATTTTTGCTCTCACAAATTACGCAAAGAATCACTAAGTAATGGCCTCCAAGATTAAGTTAAATTTGGTCAGCATGACAGTTTGCCCTGCGAAAAATAAAATCTCTGATTATCTTTGTTAAGGAGTTGACGGTAAGAAACTGTACTATTCTCTCTCTTAGTTACAGGGTGCTGAAGAATCAATTAATACCAGCTGCATTTCTTAACTTGCCTTCCCAGGCATCATGTTTAATAATCCTTCCCTTTGCAACAGATAGTATTTTTCTTAAAAAAGAAGTAAATTAGTAACTACGGTATTAATAAATATTTGTCACCCCTTTACTATCATTTAATCAATACAATTATGCTGAGAAAACATACGATGCTGACAACAGTGATGCTGGCTGTTATGCTCATTGCTGTGATCCCCGGTTTCCCACAAGAGGAGAACAAAGCCGGGGGAGGAGAAAAATTAGAAATGAAGATTGACACCAGCGAGAATATATTGCCATTTGACAAGATCACTTATCAAAAGGCGTACACTATGGATGAAAGAAGCGGTCGTGGTATTGTCGCATCCTTCCTGATCAATAAAGGTGTTCAGGGCATTCAAAGCCTGATCGATAACCGGAAAAAGAAATATTCTGCCGATTATTCGTTTGCGATAAAAGATGAGAGCTTTTATGACCAGGTTTCCACGCAAGGCCCTTTTGATCCCACGGGTATCCGCTTTAAAGGTTTTACTGTTGCAAGAATTTCAAAGAGTGATAATAATCGTGGTGATACCGTTTTCGTTGCCCGATTCAGCATAGATACCAGTGATGACAGGATCACTGACATGTTAAATAATGGGATCTTCAGGCTGAAGCTCGATAGTTTCGCCATAAAAAGTTCAAGGGTCAGGTTGCCCAAACATGTAAAAGACCTGAACCTGGATTTTGAAATAACCTTTTTATCATCCTACATCAGCAGCACCGGCCAGATATTCCAGGATGTGCCGATAGGCAAATTCATTTATTCAATAAGAAATGCACCGATGGATCCT
The DNA here is from genome assembly GCA_035545755.1 of Chitinophagaceae bacterium. Lineage (GTDB taxonomy): Bacteria > Bacteroidota > Bacteroidia > Chitinophagales > Chitinophagaceae > UTBCD1. The sequence continues at coordinate 16,269 of DASZXQ010000235.1, forward strand.
GATGATCCTTCCTATAAAACTTTTTACGCAAACCTCGCAAAGAGGCGTCCTGAATGTACCGGGCAATCTTTTTTGATACCAAGATCGGCCGGGTATTTTAAAAATGACGATACCAAAAAAATTGAGCAATGCTGGGGCGAAGGCCTTTATTCTGTAAAAGTATCAGTGAAGGAATGCTCCAGAAATAAATTCATTGATAAACTTGTCATCTTTAGTTATGGGGACATTTTATCATTGGGGAATTCTACTTTACAGAAAAAATACGGCAGTACTGCTACGACCAGCAGCAAATCCACGAGCAGCTCCAAAACAGCTACTCCAACCCAAAAAAACGGTAACTGATATTTTATACCTGTTATGAAAAAGACTGCCAGTTTGTTCATCGCATTTCTGTTCTCTTTATCTCTTTACTGCCAACAGCAACGAGCCTTGATCATTGGTATCAATCAATATGCTCCACCACCGGGGTACACACCTTCTACCACTGCAGGAAGAATGGACTACCGGAACCTGGACGGCTGCAAAAATGATGCTTCCGCCATGTATTCGATCATCACTTCCAAATTCGGATTCCAAACACAAAACATCGATACATTATTTGATAACTCAGCGACCCGTGATGGAATTTTGGATGCCATGAAAAAATTGCTGGAGTCCAGCAATGCCGGCGATATAGCATTTATCTATTATGCTGGTCACGGCAGCGAAGTAAAAAACAGTTTATCATTTGAGCTGGATAAAAAAGATCAAACCATTGTTCCTTCCGATGCCTGGAAAGAAGGGGTCCGTGATATACGGGATAAAGAGCTTTCTAAAATCTTCAATGATTTTCTTGATAAAAAAGTAAAACTCACTGTCATCTTCGATTGCTGCCACAGCGGTTCCATTTCCCGCGGGCCGAATGTAAGCCCGGATAAAATACGATTCATGCCCATGTCAAACTGGGATGCAAAAGATCCAAGCAAGTTTGATATACCGGAGAATAGACCAGGAGATGATTTTCTCATTATTTCTGCGGCGCAATCTGATGAAAATGCTGCAGAGCAAACAGACGACCAGGGCATACATCACGGAGCATTTACACTTGCATTGACCGAAGCGTTGAATCAACAATCAGTCGATGCAAGTGCATTGGATATTTTTACTTCTGCACGGGCAATTTTAAAAAGTAATGGTAAAAACCAGGAGCCTGTTATCGGCGGCAGTGCTGACCGGCAACAGGAAACTTTGTTTGGGATAAAAAAAGGCAAGCTTTCCGATTACTCATTGGTAGCTGTGTCAGGCATTATCCGGAACCAGGTGCAACTGCAGGCAGGATTTGCATTAGGGCTTGCTAAAGAAAATGAGCTGGCGATGATCAATGATAAACAAGACACTGTTTTCAAACTAAGAGTTGATTCAGTACTTGGAGTTACAAAATCACTGGCATCTGTAATAAAAGGAGATATAAAAGATATAAAACCCGGCTACCAGTTCCGTGTTACCAACTGGGTTTCTTCAGGCCGGCCTTTGATAAAATTATATATTCCAAAATCTGATCTATCAGATGCAGATGTTTTAAAATTTACAACCATTGCAAAAGAATTAAAGAATTCAGCAAAGATCAAATGGGTGCCGTTTATTGGCAAAGGAGAAAATGCGCCATACACTTCTGTTTTCTGGAACAACAATAAATGTTTTATAAAAACCGATATTGGTGAGCCCGTGGAATTAAAAGAGATAACTGCTCCCAATATTTTAAAATTCTGTAAGAAGGATTCCACATTGTATGTTGAGTTGCCTATTTCAAAAGAGAATTCTGATAAATATTATAACCGCTTATCGCAAAATAAAAGTTTGCAATTAGTTGACAGCATCAATAATTCCAATTACTCATTATTTGGCCGTTTAGGACTTAATGGCCTGCCGGCTTATGGATTCAGAAAAACACAGGTAGCCGCAAGTGACAGCCTCGAATCAATGCCGATAGAAACTGATTGTTTTGAACTTACAAGTAGCAAAGGAAATGAGCAGAGAAATATTGCCGACAGTTTATTTGATATTGCATTGAAACTTTCTAAACTAAAAGGATGGCTGAATATTGCCGGTCCTGATGCTTCCAAAAAAGAATTTTCTTATCATTTGGAATTATACAATGAGGACAAAAAACAAACCATCACGGATGGCCATTATCATATCGGCGATAATATTTCATTGAAATTAGTCGCTAATGACGATTATTATAAGCAGCTGAACGGGCCGAAATTCGTTTATATTTTTGCAGTGGATCAATCCGGCGCCATGCAATTGTATTATCCGGGAGAGGATGGAAATGTAGAGAATAAATTTCCCAAGTTTGAAAACAACAATATCATCAAGGAAGTTCCGATCATCAGTTACACGGTTCCTGCACCCAGCGGAACTGATAATTTCTTTTTATTAGCCAGCGATGAACCCATTCCAAATGCTTCTATGATCTTAAACCAGGAAGGTGTTTATTCCGGAATAACTTCAAGAGGATTAAGAGACGATTCCAATCCGCTTGCTGACCTGCTTGATATGGGTAACGCCGGCAGCCGGGGAGTTCCTAAAAAGCTTCCGGCCACATGGAGCATTCAACGATTTTCTTTTCGATGCACCTATTGAAGAGTACAATATTGATGCTACGGTTTTAAATAGTGGCACCTTAAATAGAAAGTGGAACGTACTGGGCTCGAACCAGTGACCTCTGCTCTGTCAAAGCAGCGCTCTGAACCAACTGAGCTAACGTTCCGGCAATCGCAAATGTAATTATTTCAATACACTCCTTTCTTTCATAATTGTCACTCCGCCCACTTCGGATTTTGTTTCAACACTTTTTTATAAACGGGACAAGTTTCAACATGTGCTCCCGGCAAATAACCGGTACTCATCAAAAATTCATTGACGATCTCTCCGCCGGTAAACCTAAAGGTGGATTTGAAGATATTCACCCATTCTTCCTTTGTTTTCGGATGATGATGATCCAGCCATTTTTTGAATGAGCCGTATTCTTTCTGGATTTGCCTTATCTGTTTTGCATTGTGAATGGTCGCTTCAATTTTCAGCCGGTTGCGGATGATACCGGCATCCTGCAACAATTTATTTTTTTTCTTTTCGGAGTAGCGGGAAACTTTATCGATATTAAAATCATCAAAAGCTTTAAAGAAATTATCTTTCTTTTTCAAAATAGTTTCCCAGCTTAATCCTGCCTGGTTTATTTCCAATACCAGCCGTGCAAAAAGCAAATTGTCATCATGGATGGGAAAACCGTATTCATGGTCATGGTAGTGTTTATGAATGGAATCCTTACCGGCTCTTAAAATAAATTCGCAATAAGACATATAAAAGAAGCCCCGAAAGATCCGGGGCTTTGTGGGAGTTGACGGGATCGAACCGCCGACCCTCTGCTTGTAAGGCAGATGCTCTGAACCAGCTGAGCTAAACTCCCTTTTTAACAGGGCTGCAAAGATAAGGACAGAGTCATTTCACACAAACTTTTTCTGATACTATAACTTTTTTCTCATTGGCATCTATAATTCGGCTTCGTTGCCTTCCGGATCCGTGTCCTAATTGAAAAAAAACGTAAAGATCTTGTCCATACGAGATGCCGAACTGTTATTATTTCAAGACTGCTAACACTCAGGGATGTCTCGCTGTAACACACAAACTTCTGATGCCCGCAACTCTTTTCTTCTAATGATTTGAATTAAAAAAACATCTCTCCTGTAGAATTACGATACCGCAGAAAATTTTTATTTATATTTTTGTAGAAAGAATTATTACCCCCGATGGGTGTTTACAACAACGATATTAATACCAATAAGCAAGAAGAGACCGAAGTATTTACC
>DASZXQ010000236.1:0-2277 GCA_035545755.1 Chitinophagaceae bacterium
TTTATTATTGCATCCGGATATTGTGATCATAGATGAACTGGCGCACACGAATATTCCGGGAAGCAAAAATGAAAAACGATGGCAGGATGTTGTGGATATCCTTGAACAAGGCATAAATGTGATCAGCGCTGTGAATATTCAACACATTGAAAGCATTAATGAAGATGTGAGGCAAATAACCGGTGTTGAGGTAAAAGAAAGAGTACCGGACAAACTTTTGCAGATGGCGGATGAAGTCGTGAACATTGATCTCACTGCTGATGAGCTTATCACCAGGCTGAAAGAGGGAAAAATTTACGATCACACAAAAGTGCAACAGGCTCTGCAGAATTTTTTCAAACCCGAAAAGATCCTGCAATTACGGGAACTGGCGTTAAAAGAAGTGGCGGGACAGGTCGAACGAAAAGTGGATTATGAAATAGAATCGAAAGAAACCAAATGGCGGCATGAACATTTCCTCGCCTGCATCTCTTCTAATAGCGAAACGGCGCAGCATATCATTCGCAAAACGGCAAGATTGGCTTCTTATTATAACAGCAAATGGTATGTATTGTATGTACAAACGCCTAAAGAATCGCCGGATAAAATACCATTAGCACAACAAAGGCATCTTATCAATAACTTTAAGAATGCAACGGAACTCGGTGCCGAAGTGATCCAGGTAAAAAACGATAACATCGCCAAAGCGATCATGGAAATTGTAGAAATTAAAAAGATCACAACTGTATGTATAGGCAAACCGCACCTGAATTTATTCCAGGTGATCCTTCGGACAAATGTATTTAACCAGTTGCTTACAACGCTTTCAAAAAATGATGTGGACCTTGTAATATTATCATGATGGCAGTTACTGTAAAAAATAAGATACAACTGGGAACGATTTTTTTCTTTGTTCTATTGATACTGTTGGGAGGCCCGTCAATCTTTTTTTTGGTGCGGCTTAAAAACGATGCCAATAAGATTATCAAAAATAATTATGAAACGCTGACCTATTGCCATGGAATGCAACAGCAACTGGACAGTTTTTCGATTGTACCGGTACATGCAATGCAGCAATTTGATTTTTATTTAAAACAGCAGGAAGAAAATATTACTGAATCCGGCGAGGATTCTGCCACTGTAAGTCTTCGAAGGGAGTTTGATCAATGGAAAGCGGGTGATACGACACAGCTGCTTAAAAAAATAATTTCATCACAAATACAATCTATTCTTTCTCTCAACATGAAAGCGATCAAAACTAAAAATCAGAGAACGGAAAAACGAGCGGAAGACACCCTGACCTATATTTCGATCCTGGCCACTGTTATTTTTATTATATCGATCACTTTTTTATTCAATTTCCCATCTATTGTTACAGGACCTATCAGCGAACTAAACGAAGCAATACAACAGATCAGCAGGAAAAATTATTCTCACCGGATCCATATAAAGAATAAAGACGAGTTTGGACAAATGGCTAATGCCTTCAACACAATGGCAGAGCGCTTGGAAGATTTTGAGAATAGTAATCTCAATAAACTGATGTTTGAAAAGCACAGGGCAGAGGCAGTGATCAACAGCCTGAAAGATGCCAGCATCGGCATCGACCGGAACAATATTATACTCTTTGCAAATAACCAGGCATTGCAGTTGTTAGGATTGCTAGCAACGGACATAGTGGGAAGATCAACGGATGAAGTGAGCAAAAAAAATGATCTTTTTCGTTTTTTACTGACTGATAAAAGCAATATTCCTTTCAAAATTGTATTGGACGGTAAAGAGAACTATTTTACGAAAGAGATGGTTGAAATACCGCAGGATGATTCTAAAAATTCGGTGATCGTTGTAAAGAATGTTACTTCATTTAAAGAGTTGGATGTGGCTAAAACAAATTTCATTGCTACTGTTTCCCATGAATTGAAAACACCGCTGGCATCTTCTGATTTCAGCTTAAAACTCCTCGAAGATGAGCGGACCGGGAAACTTTCAGGTGAACAGAAAGAACTGATCGGGCAGTTGAAAGAAGATAACCAAAGAATGCTGCGCATTTTGAGTGAGTTGCTGAATATGTCACAGGTGGAGGCGGGGAAAATTCAATTGGAAATTAGAAAAGTGGAGCCGCTGGAAATTGCAGAAACTGCGATCCTCGCTGTTGGTAATGCTGCAAAAGAAAAGAATATCCGGGTAGAGAAACAATTCAATACTTCATTGCCGCAAATAAATGCGGATGCTGAAAAAACGGGGTGGGTGCTGAATAATTTTTTGACCAATGCGATAAAATTTTCTTCGGAAGACAAT
>DASZXQ010000237.1:0-4510 GCA_035545755.1 Chitinophagaceae bacterium
TAGCCGCCAAATGTCAGCGATTCATAAGCCCATGCCGCACCCATCATGATACCTGTTCCTAAAACTGCCGCTGAAAATAATGCCCAGGGCAATGCAGGTTTTGTCCATTTGGTGAATTTCTTTTTCCATAATCCGGCCATCGCAAATGCAAACGGAACAATGCTGGATGCAAATCCTAAAAAAAGTACTGGAGGGTGGATCACCATCCAATAGTTTTGCAACAAAGGATTCAGATCATTACCGTCGGTGATGGAAGATAAATAATCAGGCTTCAGAGGCTGGCTGACATCAAAATTCATGTGCAAAGCCGGAGCATTGTCGAGTACACCGGAATCTCTCAATAAAATAAAGGGATTGGAACCCATCTTCCATCCGAAAATATAAATGCCGGCTATCATTGTAGCCAGGCAGAATTGAACAAAACTCAAAATAGTCATTACCGGTGCTTCCCATTCTTTGCTTCGTTTCATCAATACTAATCCAAGAATGCAATGCCAGAAGGTCCACAGTAGAAAACTTCCTTCCTGTCCTTCCCAGAATGAAGCGAGCATGTATTTCACTTCCAGCGATAAACTGGTATGTTGCCACGCATATTTATATTCGAAGTAATGGCTGTGAATTATGTAAAACAACGTAGCGAAGATGGAAAAGACAGATATAACTTCAGTAATGAATGCATAGCGGGCCAGTTTTTTCCATTGTGCAGCATCGGCTTCAGATGATGATCTGGTGGATCTGAAATATGCAAAGGTGGCAATAGCAGAAGCAACCAAAGAAAGTGTTATAAAAAAATGCCCAAGTTGTCCGGGCAAAAGATGCTCGCCGATATAGCCCATTATTTTTTTCTATTTTTTTTCTGCAGTCTGATTTTCAGCAGGTGAAGTTTCGGTGGTTTCCTGGATATTTTTTTCCGCAGCTTTCATATCGTCTTTGTATTTGGAAGGGCATTTCATCATGATCTCTTTACATTCGAAATGATCATTTTCGTAATCGCCTTTTAAAACAAGACGTTCACTGCCTTCCAGGTTATCGGGTTTTGCATTGCGATACACAACTTTCACTGTTTTACCCAAAGAATCAATCGCCGTAAAACTTAAATAATTAGGATTATTGATCGCATCGTATTCTATTGGCTCGGTGTGATCCAGTTTGGCGATCACATGCACAAATTTTCCCGGTTTCGCTTTTGCGGAATCAATCGTATCATACGTAGTAGATGCTTTCAGAAAACTGATCAGCACTGCTATGGCACCGGCCACTAACACCAATAATATAATATGAACCTTTTTCATAGCTTTTATTTGCACCGCAAAGTTAGGCTAAAATAACATCGGAAACCGGGTTTTTATCAATCCTTAAATTGATTTTTGTTAGGGTTATTTAAGCTCGGCATGTTTAAAATACATAGAGAAAGTAATTCATCGAACTATAAATTGCAGTTTTAAACTATTTTTACCGATCAAAATTCAATTATGTTGTTTCAACTAAGCGAAGAACACCTGATGATTCAAAAAGCGGCACGGGATTTTGCACAAAACGAATGTTTACCCGGCGTTATTGAACGGGACGAAAAGCAAAAATTTCCGCATGACCAGGTAATGCAACTGGCCAACCTCGGATTTTTGGGCATGATGGTGGATCCGAAGTATGGAGGTGCAGGTATGGATACAATTAGTTATGTGTTGGCAATGGAAGAAATTTCAAAAGTTGATGCCAGCGTCAGTGTGGTAATGAGTGTAAACAATAGTTTGGTTTGTTATGGATTGGAAGCGTACGGAACAGAAGAACAAAAACAAAAATATCTTACACCTTTAGCTCAGGGACAAAAGAATGGTGAGTTATATATCGGAGCTTTCTTGCTCAGCGAACCCGAAGCCGGAAGCGATGCCACATCCCAACGGACAACTGCGGAAGACAAAGGCGATCATTATTTATTGAATGGAACAAAGAACTGGATCACCAATGGCGGTTCTGCTTCCGTTTACCTGGTGATGGCGCAGACAGATGCGGCAAAAGGCAGTCACGGCATCAACACATTCATCGTAGAAAAAAATTGGCCGGGAGTAGAAGTAGGAGCTAAGGAAAATAAATTAGGTATCCGGGGCAGTGATACACACAGCATTTTGTTTAATGATGTAAAAGTGCCGAAGGAAAATCGTATCGGTGCGGATGGTTTTGGTTTCAAATTCGCCATGAGAACGTTGGCAGGCGGAAGAATCGGTATTGCATCACAGGCATTGGGAATAGCGGCAGGTGCTTATGAATTGTCAGTAAAATATTCTAAAGAAAGAAAAGCTTTTGGAACCGAGATCATGAATCACCAGGCTATTGCATTCAAACTTGCCGATATGGCAACACGAATTGAAGCGGCACGATTACTTTGTTTGAAAGCAGCCTGGGAAAAAGATAATAAAATGGATTATACGCTGAGCAGCTCCATGGCAAAAGTTTATGCATCTGAAACAGCCATGTGGGCGGCAACCGAAGCAGTGCAGATCCATGGCGGTTATGGATATGTTAAAGAATATCATGTGGAGCGGTTGATGCGTGATGCCAAGATCACACAGATATATGAAGGCACGAGCGAAGTACAACGAATCGTGATCAGCAGGAGTATTTTAAAATAATATCTTAAATTGTAAATATGATGATGTGCCAATGAAGCGATTCATTTGCACATTTTTGTTTGATATCATGCCGGTACAAAGAAACTCATACTTAAGTTTGATCTCAGAACTGCAATCAAAGAATGTTACTTTGGTTGCGGTGTCGAAAATCAAACCTATTGAAGACATTAAAGAATTATATGATCTGGGCCAAAGAGATTTTGGAGAAAACTATGTCCAGGAATTAGCAGATAAACAACCACAACTTCCGGGCGATATCCGCTGGCATTTCATAGGTCACTTGCAAAGCAATAAAGTAAAATACATTGCTCCATTTGTGCAACTGATCCATGCTGTGGATAGTCTTAAGCTTCTGAAAGAAATAAATAAACAAGCTTTGAAAAATAACCGGGTGATCGATTGTCTCTTACAGGTTCATATTGCGCAGGAAGAAACCAAGTTTGGATTTAGTGAAAAAGAATTAGAGGATTTATTTAACACGAATTTGAGCGAATTACACGAATTGAAAAATGTTAGAGTTAAAGGCCTGATGGGAATGGCATCATTAACTGATGATATGAATAAAGTGAGAAAGGAATTCTCGTATTTGAGATCATTATATGAGAAAATCAAGTCAAAATATTCAATATTCAATATTCAATTTTCAATTTTGAGCATGGGTATGACCTCCGATTATAAAATTGCAATTGAAGAAGGTAGTAACATGGTTCGTATCGGTAGTTTAATTTTCGGTGAAAGAGACAAAAAGGATTGAAACGATACCAACTTACAGATATATCCTTAATTATTCGTACTTTTTGGGTTTAAATTATGGTGATCAGGAATTTTCTTTTAACAGCTTTGATTGTTTCACTTTCAGTTGCCGCAGCAGCACAGCACGAAGGCGATACGGTTTTAAGACGTTGTCCCGTCTTTATCACAGATACTTCGGGGTATAACAATTATTTTATTGAAGCATTGCCGGCTAAAATAACGGTTGATAGATCGAAGGGAATTCTTTCTGTGGTTGTTAGTCAAAAAGATCAATTCCTCTCTTTATTTTTTGGGAAAAAGCGATTGGAAAATAAAAAATATCGTATAGAAAGTAATGCCGATTCCAAAAACGAAGTAGCAGTTAAATATTCATTCCGGGCAGATGACCAGGTTTCTTATGTCACCGTCACCAGCGGAACGGTTGATTGCAGTTTCGATAATGAAACCCAACTCTGGAACCTGAAAATTGATGGGATCCTATCTAATTATGTAGGACGCTCCACTTCCTATTTTAAAGTCAAAGCAAATCTCTTTTTCCGGTAGTTTTTTAAAATTATTTCAGCGTTTCATCCAGCCATTTGAAAAATTCTCTTTGCCATACCAGCGAATTTTGCGGGGCAAGTACCCAATGATTTTCGTCAGGCAGATACAAAAACTTACTTTTTATTCCTCTGAGCTGAGCCGCCTGGAATGCTTCCTGTCCCTGGCCGACCGGCACCCTGAAATCTCTACCTCCTTCCACGATCAGGATCGGTGTATTCCATTTAGCAACTAAATTACTTGGTGATTGAGAAAAACTTCTTTGTGCCACTGCGTTCTTTTTATCCCAATAAGGGCCGCCTTTCTCCCAATTCTCAAACCACATTTCATCCGTCGTGCCATACATACTGCGAAAATCAAAAACACCATCATGTGCAATAAAAGTTTTGAATCGGCCATTGTGCATTCCGGCCAATTCAAAAACTGAAAAACCACCGAAGCTGGCGCCTACACATCCTCTGCGATTTTTATCTACAAATTTTTCTTTACTGATCGCATCAATTGCAGATAAATAATCCTGCATCACCAACCCACCCCAATCTTTGCTCACCTGCGCATTCCATTTAGTTCCAAATCCGGCCATACCTCTG
>DASZXQ010000238.1:0-5000 GCA_035545755.1 Chitinophagaceae bacterium
GAAAAATTAGCGGATTATATAGATGTGTTTTGTGAAAAAGGATTTTTTTCTGTTGAAGAAACCGAACTTATCTGCAAGGCAGGAAAAAGTTATGGGTTAAAACCGAAGCTTCATGTGAATCAATTAAATTCCATTGGTGGAATAGCAACAGGGATTCAACTCAATTCAGTATCTCTGGATCATCTAGAATCCATGACCAATGAGGATATACAAAATATAGCTGCTTCCGGTACGATCGGCACCTTATTGCCATCAGCAGCATTTTTTCTTGGGATGAATTTTCCATCAGCCAGGAAATTGATCGATTCCAATGGGGCTATTGCATTGGCAAGTGATTACAATCCCGGCTCATCACCAAGTGGTAATATGAATTTGGTTGTTGCCATGAGTTGCATTCAGATGAAAATGCTTCCTGAAGAAGCGATCAATGCTGCAACGATCAATGGCGCTTTTGCTATGGAGTTAGAAAAGCAAACCGGTAGTATTACGATCGGTAAAAGAGCAAACCTCATTTTTACCAAACAAATCCCATCACTTTCTTATCTGCCTTATTCTTTTGGCACGAATCTTATTGATAAGGTAATGATCAATGGACAATTGATTTAAAACTTTTCCTTTAATTTCATTTCATGGGTAAAATCGGCGCAGAAGAAATACTGATCGTCCTGTGCAGCATGGTGGTGCTATCTTATTTATTTTCGATCATCAGCAGGTATATAAGAGTGCCTTCTGTGTTACTGCTGTTATTTGCAGGCGTTGGTTTAAGATTGGCTGCAGATGCTTACAATGTGCAGATGAATCTTCCCGGAAGATTAATTGAAGCGCTTGGTGTGGTCGGTTTGATCATGATCGTATTAGAAGCAGGATTGGATCTGAAACTCGGAAAAGAAAAATTAAAACTTATCCGGAATTCCTTTCTATCCGCTTTTATCATTTTGATTGTTTCTGCAGGGTTGCTCACTTTGATCTTGTATTGGTGGCTGGATGAACCAGTTAAGAAATGTCTCATTTATGCTATCCCGCTTTCAATAATGAGCAGTTCCATTGTCATTCCCAGTATTCATCACCTCACGGAAGCCAAAAAAGAATTCCTGGTATATGAAGCATCTTTTTCAGATATATTGGGGATCCTTGCATTCAATTATTTCACTGCTGAAAATACCTTGACCCTGCAATCTGCTTTTTCTTTTGGGGGAACGCTATTGCTCTCCATATTACTGTCTGTTGTTTTGTCCTTTCTTTTATTCATGATATTGGCAAAAACAAAACTCAATATCAAATTTTTTCTGATCTTTTCTTTGCTGGTACTAATCTATAGCGGAGGGAAATTATTGCATTTACCATCTTTGCTGATAATTCTTGTGTTCGGATTGCTGATCAACAACTGGGATAAGGTATTGGTAAAAAAATTGCAGCATTTTTTCCCCAACAATGAGGTGGAGCAACTCCATCACCTCCTGCATTCTATTACAGCGGAATCTTCTTTTTTGATACGCACTTTCTTTTTTGTGCTCTTTGGCTTCTCCATTTCATTGAATTTTCTGAGTGAGGAGGAAGTGATCGTTGTGGGGAGTCTGTTAGTACTGGCTTTATTTGTCGTCAGGTTATTGTACCTGCGTTTTTTTCTTCGAACCAACATGTTTCCGGAATCTTTTTTCATTCCACGTGGATTGATCACTATCGTTCTCTTTTATAAAATTCCAGCGGCTTACCGTTTGGATTCATTTAATGATGGCATTATTCTTTTTGTAATATTACTTACAAGCATTATCATGACGCTGGGTATGATATTTTATAAAAAGAAACCTGGACAAATTGTGGAAGAAGAACAATTTGCAGAACGCAATGAAGGTTTCTGAAGTATTACTTAAAATCTATTGTTTATCGTACACGGCTTTAGTGGATAGGTCCCCGAAAGAGGACGAAGAATTATTTTCCAGCACCAATGTTTTACCTCCATCAGCCAGGCTCCATTTTTCGGTACCTTCTATTTCATTTTGCTGCCCGTTAAAATCCAGCATCAATTTATAGGTAATGGTAAAAGATTGGCCATCGTCAGCCCATTTTGCTGATGCGATCTTTTTTGATTCACCAAACAAAGGGCTTTCCGTTTCTTTACCATCGAATGTTAAAGTTTCGTGCGAAGTAAAGTCGTCACCGTTCATAGATGGTGCTGTTCTTGCAATACTGATTGAATCGTTGTCCTGTACTGTTTTTATCGATCGGGTCGCATAACTGGCGAATTGGCCAAGGTCGCTTTTACCTTCGTTTAATTTCCAGTCGCCGGAAAAATTTGTATGATCCGGTTTGAGCGTAAAGGATAAAAGAAAGGCCGGAGCCAATAACAGGACAAAAAGTTGTTTCAGGAAAGGCTTTTTCATGTTAAAAAATTTGAAGAATAAATTTATGAAGAAGAATTGAATCCGGATATTAGTTTCTGCCGGGAGTATTAACAAACCGGCATACTTATCTGCCGTTTATGTAAAAGATCGCCTGTATTTCAATAAAACACTAACTTTAATATTGAATCAGTTTATTAATCAAAAACTCTTTACAATGAAAAATGTTTTGATAAAATATTGTCTGATGATGACAATAGGTTCGTTGTTTCTGTCTTCGGCCGTATTTGCGCAAGCAGATAAATCCAAAAGAGCCAGTCCACCAGCTACAGCAACTGGCAAAGTGGGAGACGCTACCATTACTATCGACTATAGTAGCCCTTCCGTAAAGGGAAGAAAGATCTGGGGTGACCTGGTCCCGTATGATAAAGTATGGCGAGCAGGTGCTAACGAAGCCACTTTGTTTACAACTGATAAGGATATCAAAGTGGAAGGAAAATCTTTGCCTGCAGGAAAATATAGTTTGTATGCTATCCCTGGAGAAAAGGAATGGACATTTATCCTCAATTCACAAACTGGACAATGGGGCATCAAGATGAATGGATCAACCTCTGAGGACCCTGCAAAAGATGTAATACGTGTTACGGTAAAACCTGGAAAAGCAAAAAGCTTCACTGAACATTTGACTTATACGGTCGATAAAAAGGGATTTGCTCTTGTTTGGGAAAACCTCGAAGTGCCCGTTTCCATAAAATAAATTTCATAAACAATTTTCCATTCCTGCCGGTTTCAAAGATCCCGGCAGGAATTTTTTATGGGAAATTCTTTTACTTATCTATACCAACAACAGAAAAATATAGGAGCGGGACGAACATACCATTATCATGCAGACAATATGCTAATGTCCTCTTCTACAGAATCGTCGATTGTTTAAACGGCTCCATAAATCGAAATGGAGTGGCTACTTCTTCATAGCATTTTTTATAAAGCCAACAATGGCCATGAGGATGCCTCCTCCAACGCCTCCTCCTAAAATATTGGCAAGAATACTTCCAATATCTAAAGAACCACTACCGGTTGAGATTCCCAGGGGCCCGAGAAGCTGGCCCCCCAATCCTCCGCCTAAAATGCCAACAATGGAATTTCCGATTGTTCCTAATGAAAATTTTTTCATCAGGCCGCCTGCGACATTACCGCCAACTGCGCCGCCAGCTAATTGAATGATCAGGGGTAAAATAGCCATATAAGTAGTTTTGGTTATTCTAAATGTATTAAATTATACTGATATTTCAGCTTTATCTTATTAACGCTACTGAAAGTCATTCTTAAAAGACAACTGATAAGATGTTCATGTTTAGCGGCAAGACTGGAAAATGTTTTGATCAATAGCATTTTTATACCGGTTGTGCGATGTAATATATTTTCAAAGCATCTAAGATGAAAGAACCCGGGTATCCGGAATGTAATAAGAAGCAGGAAAATTAGTATTCAATTGGCTTTTCCCATTTCTTATAGATATCGACAATATCAATTCCTGTTGCTTTATTGACCAATGAGGGAAATTCTTCCATTGTAAAAGGCCGTTTATTTTCTTTTGCCCATTGATACAAATAGCGGAAAACATCTTTCATAGATTTTTTACCGCCTGTTTTTTCTTTAATATAATCATTCATCTCAATTGCCATCATAGCGCCACGGGAATAGACCGCCTGGCCTAACCTGAAATCAATCCCGTACATCGTTGAAGCAATTTGTGATAGTTGTTGCAGCGACATTTTTTTTATGATAGATGAAGTTTCATAAACGTTTTTATAAAAACGCTTCTTCATTCCTTTCAATTTTAGTGTATCATAAGGAAGAAACCACATAAAACCTTCATTGAACCAAATATTATTGATGATGGGAGGGATCTCCATAACATAAGGTTTGTATGTGTCACCAAAACAACGTAGCGGTATAAATGCATGTCCCATGTGATGCAGGTAAGTTGGAAGAGTTTGCAGAATTCGTTCTTGACTCATCGGTTTCGTTCGAATGCCTGAAGTGTCGCCAAAAAAAGTAGAGCTTTGCAGATGTTCCATAGCAAGAGACGGGGCACTCACGGCTTCCAACGGAATCGCTTTTCGTAACATTATGGAATAATAAGCGAAAGGAAGTTCACCAAAATAATCTCTCAATATTCCCATGCTGATTTTTTCCTGTTCAGCATAATCATCCAGGTATTCGTCGGCAGTTTGGCAATATGATACTACAAACAGAGGGACAAGTGCGTTATATTCTTTTACCCGGAAACGAGGACCCAAAAAAGTTTGTCCGTCTGCGAGAGTATAAAAATTATCGGTATTGAATATTAGTTGCCCTTTTTCAGGGTAAGCATCCGGCTGAATGGTGCTGAAGATGGGCCATTGGTCAAATGTTTGTATCGTACATTGAACCGGTTGTCTTTCTGTTCCATCTATCCATCCAAAAATTGAATAATTAAGAAGCCCTGCGAAACCAGGACGAATGATCGATGCATCTCCCGGCAATTCGTGCCGTTCCATTTTATCAAGATTCACTTCATATTCTATCCGGGAAATTTTTTTTATAGTATCTGTACAATACCAGCGTGGCGCATCATCATCATCTTTCATCATAGCTAGTTTTTCTCCATCTGGGCTG
>DASZXQ010000239.1:0-3202 GCA_035545755.1 Chitinophagaceae bacterium
TCTTTCGCAGGCCAACGTAGGCATGGTAGTCATTACAGATCTGGCAGATGATACAACAAACATTCATCCTAAAGATAAACGTGATGTGGGATTCAGACTTGCGAACCTTGCTCTGGTGGATACGTATGGATATACTTTACCCGGGGTAAAAAGTCCGGAATACAAAAGCATGGAAATTGAAAATGGGAAGGTCGTTATTTCTTTTAACAATGCGGATAGTGACTTAACAATAAAAGGAGAAGCAGTTACTGGTTTATTTATAGCTGGATCGGATAAACAATTTTACCCGGCTCTTGCGGAGTTTAAACAAAGCAAAATGATCGTGTGGAGTGATAAAGTTCAGAAGCCCGTGGCTGTTCGTTATGCATTCAGCAATACTGCTGTCGGAAATATTTTTAATAAGAAGGGCATTCCTCTTGGTCCATTTCGTACTGATGAATGGGAGGTAGATACTTCAAAAGAATAAATAATTCTTATTCATTTAAAATTCAGAATAGAGATGAAAAAATGGATCAGCGGATTAATGGCGCTTGGTTTCACTTCACTGTTGCATACTCAACCGGTGAAATTGCACGGGCAACTTTCCGTCAGCGGAACACAGTTAGTAGATCAGAAAGGAGAAACTGTTGTGCTCAGAGGAATGAGTTTTGGTTGGCATAACTTCTGGCCACGTTTTTATAATGCAGATGTAGTTCATTGGTTGTATAAAGACTGGGATTGTTCGGTAATTCGGGCGGCCATGGGAGTTGAGCCTGACAGTGGGTATCTTAAAGATCCTGCATGGTCCGAAAACAACATCAAAGCAGTGGTTGATGCTGCGATAAAAGAAGGTGTTTATGTAATTATTGACTGGCATAGTCATAATATAAATATGCCGCAGGCAAAAGATTTTTTTATTGAAATGGCAAAAGAATATGGTTCCTATCCGAATGTGATCTACGAACTATTCAATGAACCTGACTATGAATCGTGGACTGAAGTCAAAGCATATGAGGTTGAAATAATTACTGCTATTCGTGCTATTGATCCAGATAATATCATCCTGGTTGGAAGTCCTCACTGGGATCAGGATATCAATCTACCTGCAAATGATCCTATCGTCGGATTTAAAAATATAATGTACACGATGCATTTTTATGCGGCAACACATAAACAATGGCTTCGGGACAGAACCGATTCTGCATTAAAAAAGGGGTTGCCCGTTTTTATTTCTGAATCTGCCGGTATGGAAGCAAGTGGCGATGGAAAGATTGACGATGAAGAATGGAAAAAATGGCTGGATTGGGCGGAGAAAAATAAATTGAGTTGGATCATATGGTCCGTATCAGATAAAGACGAGACTTGTTCCGTATTGAAAAAAAGTGCAAGCAGCAAAGGAAATTGGACCAAAAGCGATCTTAAAGAGTCAGGAATTATAAGCCGGGATTATATCAGGTATTTTAATTCAAAATGATCCTAATGGGATTCGAACCTGGTTTATAAGGGACTCAAATTAAATCATCATCAAGGTCGAAATCGGAATCGGTGAAAATTTGGCGAACAGAGAATAATGAACTAGTGTAGTGGTGTTTGATTGATGTGGGTCGATACGAGTCATGATAAAGAGCGGCGAAATCCAACAGCCAACGGTGTTGCACGCCGCCTTTTTTGTTACCCGAGTTGCAAAAGTCGATTCTCTATTTTTACATTGAAGTGGATGTCAGCTTTTAATGCTTTGAACACTTTAAGGACAGTGTCAATTGTCGCACTATTGGCGCTGCTTTCTAATTTTGAAATTTGTGCTTTTTGTACACCTACTAATTTCCCAAGTTGCTCTTGTGTCAAATGGCGTTCCTGTCTTGCTTTTTTTATCATATGCCCCAATACATCCATGCTGAGTTCATATTCATATCTGTCCCTCGCAGGTGTCCCTTTTTTCCCAATGTACTTATCCTTCATTTCTGCAAGAGAGTAGGATTTTATTTGTGTCTTTGCCATATTTTTATTTTTTAGCTTCAAAATATTTTTTTCTTATGTTTTTTGCCCGTTCGATTTCGTTATCCGGCACTTTGTCAACTTTTTTAATAAACCCATGAGTTGCAAAAGCGGCTCTCCCAAGTTTATATTATAAAATTAAAAACAAAAGCTCTGCAAAGTCTCCAGACTTCGCAGCCCTATGCGATCGGTTTCAAACCGTTGCTCCGTTAAACTTTTTGCAACTATCGTTACCCAACAAATTAAAATCCTCTCAATCTTTTCATCCACCCAAATCCTGGTCTGTCCCGAATCAATTCCGGGTTCCGACAACCATACTTCGTGCCATTCGTGGCAAAAGAAAATCAGCTCTGCAAAGCCGCTCTCAAATAAAAAGTCGGCTTAATGTTTCTGAAAATTAATTTTGGAAATCACAATGCCCTTTTATCTATACACCCCACAATGGGTTATAGATTAAAATCCAATTACAAAGCTAAGGCGCTATAAAAATTCATAAAACAAAGCGAGGACAACGTTTTTTCTAAGGGCAAATACTATTGAAAAAACGACTTTTGTATCTTTAATTTGCAAATATCCATTATCCTGCCGGATTTAGTGGCTCAGTTTTTGGCCAAATCAGTTTTATTCTTCTGTAAATCTTATAAAAATTCCGGGCTATGGATAATGCTATAACTCCACATAAAAACAAAAGTCCTTTCTCTAATCTTTCCATCCGGAAACGACTGCCATTATTAATATGTATTTTATTGTTCATCCTCATACTCGTCTTCAGCCTGGCATCTTATCTGGGTGTCAAAAATGCGTCACTGGAGGTTGGTGAACAACGATTGAAGAATTTATCAGGTCAATTAAGCGCTATGCTCGGTCAATCGGCTCAGGCCATTACTGCAAACACGAAGGCTGCAGCAAACGTAGAACCTCTAAAAAAATACATTCAAACAGGCGAAACTAAATCTGACTCAGCAGTACTCGGAATTTTACAAAAACTACGGACTGATAGCACATGGGTCTCTGTGCAATTATTGAATAACGATTTCAAACCCCTGCTCGAATCTAAGCTTCCCGGAATAAACATACCCCTGAACCTGGATTCCGTAATCGCATCTTCCTCTCTGCAGCCGGGATCCTGCAAGATCGGCAACTTGATTTCTTTAAAAGATTCTATTTTCTTTCCGGTTATTGCATCGGTAGAAGAAAATAATCAGAACATCGGCTATCTCTTAAAATG
>DASZXQ010000240.1:0-1537 GCA_035545755.1 Chitinophagaceae bacterium
ATACCAAAAAGGGACCTTTTGTATAATCTGGGCCAATTGCATCTACAATCTGATAACCCATTCCTGTTTCTGGAAATGTCAGCAACGATTCAATATTTGAAGTTGACAATTTGAAAATCATAATTAAATTTTTCAATCAAACAATCCCTGACTTGAACTTTTAGTTTCTTTCCGCTGCGCTTTTTTAAATGTGCTGCTGATATTGGGAAGGTTGGGTTTTTTGTCGTTTAAGAGATCATCGATAGTAAGTATCTGGATTTTATCAAGGCCGGTATCCATTGTGCCCAGCTTGATATGCCCGGCGGCTTTGGCTTCTTTCAGCATTTCTTTGGTGACGGTATCGGCAAAGCAAACAAAAATTCCTGCGGCAGCTTTTTGTTTTTCTACTACCTGGATGAACTCTCTTATATTCTTTACATTCACTCCGCCGCTTTTGGTTTCTATCAATACAAATTCTTTTCCTTTATCGGTTTGATAAGTTAAGTAACCATCAAATCCTCCATCAGCAGTTTTCTTTGGATTTACTACACCATGCAATAACACTTCAATAGCCCATTCCTGGAATCCGAAACGGCCTTCTTCTGTTTCCTGCGCCAGCATTTTAGCACTGGCCACATCTTTTGGAAAGCCGTGAACTTTTATATTGTGTTTTACACCTTCTCCATAAGTATCTACCAATCTTTTTATGATGAGCCGGATTGCCAAATGAGAAATATCTGCGCCAAGCCATTTGCGATTTAATCTTTGTGCCACCGAAATAGTAGTACCGCAGCCACAAAAGAAATCAGCTATTACATCGCCTTCGTTGCTGCTGGCTTGTATTATTCTTTCAAGCAGAGCTTCAGGTTTTTGAGTGGGATAACCTAAAGATTCGCCAGTTTTTGGTTGAATCGGAGAAATATCAATCCAAGTATCATCTATTGGATTACCCTCTTGCTCATCCAAATATCTTTTTAATCTGGGAACAGAGCTAGGAGTTTGTTGAACAATTAAACCATTTTTATAAGCTTCTTCCATTCTGTCCTTAGTCCACCGCCAAACTCTTTTAATTCCAAGGAATTCATAGGTTAAGTTTGGACGATCTTTATTAGGATTTGTTAAATCAGCAAGTTGATATTTTCTACCTGTTTTTTCATCAGTGAAGCGATAGAATTTTTCAATATAATTTGGATCATGCTCTGTGTATTGAGGATTCCATGTATATGACTTGGATTTTATATAGTATAATATAACGTCGTGATTAGATGCAAATCTTGTAAATGCTAAGCCTTTTGCATTTGTCCGTTTCCAGATAATTTCATTTCTAATTTTATCTTCCCCGAAAATCATATCACAAACTAATCTTAGATAATGACTCATAGTAGGGTCACAATGCAAATAAAAGCTTCCGCTATTCTTTAAAAGTTTGTGCATGTACCAAATGCGGTGTGCCATTGTAGTAAGGTAAGCCACTGCGCTATCGCTGATACTTTTTGTTTTGCTGTAAACATTCAACACATCAAAAAGGTCTTTGTCCAATTCAGCCAGCATGTTCAGC
>DASZXQ010000241.1:0-9511 GCA_035545755.1 Chitinophagaceae bacterium
GGCCGAAATTGAAAATGCATTGCTTTATACATTGGAACAAGGAATTCACACCGGAGATTTTGGTGAAAAAAGCAAACCGTCTCTTAATACAACAGAATTTGCAGAAACTATCATCAGTAATTTTGGAAAACTACCAGCGCAAGGCGCCAAACCGGTCATGGAGAATATGCCCATGACAGACACTCATTTTAAACTGGAAAAAAACCCATTGATCGTAACAGAAGAAATGGAGCAGGAAAAAATTATCGGCGCTGATTTTTTTATTGAAAGTATTGAGCAGCCTGAAATGATTGCTCATAAGTGTGAACGCCATGCAGGGGAAAAATTCAAACTCATCAACCTCAGTAATCGTGGTACACAAGTGTGGCCTACGGGATCTGTTTACACCAATCTCGTGAATCAATACAATGCCCGCTTTGAAAGTGTTGATGCCGAACCGGTGCGACAGCAGGATATAATCAGTCTCTATATCAGTTTAAGTGGCGACTTCAAAGTTTGTTCATTAGATTTATTAAATATGTGGGGCGATAAAAGGGCTTATAGTTTGGCACAAGGGCAATAGAAGCTTCTGGTTACCAGTTTATGGTTGCCTGTTAAAATTTTTGTTGATGCAAAAAACTTTTAAATACAGCAATGGAGAAATAACGGTTATATGGAAACCTGATGTATGTCAGCATTCCACCCTTTGTTGGAAAGGACTCATTGAAGTTTTCAATCCAAGAGAACGGCCCTGGATAAAAATGGACGGAGCAACTACGAAACGAATCATTGAACAGGTAAAAAAATGCCCAAGTGGCGCATTGAGTTATTTTGAAAATGAGAAGACGATTGTACCTGAAAATAAAAATGATTAATTTATTCTCTTTGATTTAGAGTAATTATTTTTCTGCAACCATTGCATCACTTTTTCTCTCTGATCTCCCTGTATAATAATTTGGCCATCCTTTGAAGAGCCGCCGGTTCCGCAATACGATTTTAATTTTTTCTCTAACCCTTTCAAATCTTCATCTTTTCCGACAAATCCTTCGATCAGCGTAACAACTTTACCAGCCCGTTGTTTTGTATCGAGTTTTACTTTTAATATTTGCTGAGATGGGGGAAGTGTTTCAGAACTTTCAAATTCAGATTCGAATTGAAAATTGGGATTAGTACTGTATACAAATCCACGGCTATCATGTTTATTTTTCTTACTCATTTAAATAATTACTGCTTTTAGACTAAGATCCAAACTTTTTGCCTGGTGGATCAATGCTCCAACGCTTACATAATCCACACCTGTTTTGGCATAGTCAATAATATTATCCAGATTGATACCGCCGCTGGCCTCGGTTTCAAATGCGCCGTCAATGATCGCCAATGCTTCAGTTATTCGTTGCGGGGTAAAATTATCGAGCATGATGCGAAATACTTTTCCTTTTCCAACAGCAATTACTTTCTTTACATCTTCAAGGCTCCTTGTTTCTATTTCGATCTTCAAACCGGGTTTTTTGTTCGCCACATATTGAGCCGCTTTCTCTATTGCTTTTTCAATACCACCGCAGAAATCAATATGATTATCTTTCAGCATGATCATATCATATAATCCAAACCGGTGATTGATGCCTCCGCCAATATGAACAGCTTCTTTTTCGAGTAAGCGGAAATTCGGAGTTGTTTTTCTTGTATCCAGCACTTTGGTTTTATATCCTTTCAATTTGTCTACATATTGACGAGTCAGTGTAGCAATACCGCTCATTCGTTGCATACAATTCAATACCAACCGTTCGCATTGCAACAACGTATAAACAGAGCATTCGATCTCAAACGCCTTTTCACCCGGCATCATTTCATCACCGTCCTTTTTAAATGAAGTAAAAATGCTACCGGGCTCTTTATACAAAAAAAATTTTTGAGCGACAGATACTCCGGCCAAAATTCCCTGTTGTTTAATTTTTAAAACAGCTTTTCCTTTTGCCGTTGGCGAAATGCAGGACAACGTAGAATGATCGCCATCGCCGACATCTTCTTTCAGTGCTTCATCGATCAGGTAATATAGTTGTTGGTCAAAATCCATTCTGGCAAAAATAAAAAAGCTCCGGCAGTAATTGCCGGAGCATGCTATCTGAAATAAATTATTATTCGATTGCCTGGAAACGAATCTGTTTCACCACCTGCTTGTCCCCCTTCAACTTCATGAACACCGTAGTTCGGAAATTCCCGGATTTGGTTTGTAATGTACCAATGCAAAACTGGCCGCTTCCGTTATCGCCTTTGTGTTTTACATCAAAATTTTTCACGTTGTTGTTATTGAAAAAATCTCTCAATATAAGTACAGCCTGGGCTTTGCTGTAGTTATCGCTTTTTTCAGGCAAAGTGAGCTCCACATTATCATCAAAGTACTTTGATAATTCTTCTGCATTCCCGGAACGTAAGGCTCCAATCACTCCATCAATATCATTCTGCAATGCAAAAGCAGATAAGAGTATTAACGGAGCTACTAAAAGAGAAGTAAATAATGCTTTCATAAAAAATGTTTTTCACAGGTGTATTAATCTAAAAATATGCCACTATTCCCGGCGTAATTTTCAAAGCACAAAATACTAAAAATCAATCGTTTTCCGGATGACAAACCGGTAATAGATTATTTGGGTGTAGATTTACACGCCGAAAAGAGGATAAATCCTATCAAAATCAGGCTTTCTCCTTGAAAATAAATGCGTTTATACCAATTTTAAATAGTTTTTGATGAGTACCAGAAAAATTATTTTGCTTATAATGGACGGTTGGGGATTAGGAAAAGTTGCCTCGGCTGATGCTATTCAAAATGCCAATGTTCCTTTTTATAAGTCTTTATACGGAAAATATCCACATAGCACTTTGACCACTTGCGGAGAAGTTGTAGGACTACCGGACGGGCAGATGGGAAATTCAGAGGTTGGTCACTTAAATCTTGGTGCCGGCAGAATTGTTTACCAGGAATTGCAACGCATCAACAAAGCGATCAAAGATGGATCATTTGTAAACAACCCAATTTTGCTTCGCTCCATTCGTCATGCAAAAGCAACTAACAAACCGTTGCACTTATTAGGGTTGGTAAGCAATGGCGGCGTTCATTCACATATCGATCATTTAAAAGCCATTCTTGATGTGTGCAAAAAGGAAGGTTTAGAAAGTGTTTTTGTACATGCATTCACAGATGGCCGTGATTGTGACCCAAAAAGTGGTTTGGGATTTATAAAAGAACTGCAATTGCACATGAATGAAACCGTTGGAAAGATCGCAACGGTCTGCGGCCGCTACTATGCCATGGACCGGGACAAAAGATGGGAAAGAATTAAGCTGGCGTATGATGCATTGGTAAATGGGAAAGGAGAAAAAGCAATTGATGCATTGCAGGCAGTAGAAAATTCGTACAACAATAGTGTTACTGATGAATTCATAAAACCAACAGTTATTGTTGATGAAGGGCAGCAGCCATTGGCAACTATCAAAGACGGTGACGTTGCCATCTGTTTTAATTTCCGTACTGACCGTTGCCGGGAAATCACCCAGGTGTTGACTCAAACCGATATGCCTGAAGCAGGAATGAAAAAATTAGCACTGGATTATACTACAATGACTGAATATGATCACAGTTTTAAAAACGTTCATATAATTTTCGAAAACGATGATCTGAAAAATACGCTTGGAGAAGTGCTTGAGAATAATAACCTGAAACAGATACGGATTGCTGAAACAGAAAAATACCCGCATGTCACTTTCTTTTTCAGTGGTGGCAGAGAAAAACCTTTTGATGGAGAAAAAAGAATATTGATCCCTTCGCCGAAAGTAGCTACCTATGATCTGAAACCTGAAATGAGTGCTTATGAAGTTACCGATGCGTTGATCCCGGAAATTGAAAATAAAACAGCTGATTTCATATGTTTGAATTTTGCCAATGCTGACATGGTCGGACATACAGGCGTTTGGAAAGCTGCAATCAAAGCAGTGGAAACGGTTGATCAATGCGTCAGCAGGGTTGTAACGGCTGGATTAGAAAATGGCTATACAATTTTCCTCACTGCTGATCATGGTAATGCTGATTATATGATCAATGAAGATGGTTCTCCCAATACAGCTCATACATTGAATCTTGTTCCATTCTTTATTATTGATAAAAATTGGAAAGGAACGATCCGAGAAGGTAAACTCGGAGATATTGCCCCTACTATTTTAACTATGATGGGAATTCCCATTCCCAAAGAAATGACTGGTGATATTTTAATTGACAAACCTTAATTTTATTCCATAACATTCACGTATGATAAGAAAAATCATGATCGTTTTATTGATCGCATTAGTAATAATTCAATTTTTTCACCCAAAAAGAAATAAAGCTGAAGGAGAACAAGCCAATTATATTGGTAAAGTTTTTACAGTTCCAGATGATGTAAAATCCATTTTGGCAAAAGGCTGCAATGATTGTCATAGCAATAATACCCGCTATCCCTGGTATTGCAACTTTCAACCTATTGATTGGTGGACCAACAATCATGTAAAAGACGGAATGCGCCATTTAAACTTTGATGAATTTTCCAATAAATCCCTGCGCTATCAATACAATAAAATCGGTGAAGTTTCCGAACAAATTAAAAAAGGGGAAATGCCGATCAACTCTTACACCTGGATCCACAAAGACGCCATTCTTACTGATGCTGAAAAAAGTAAGATCTATGCCTGGACTGATGCCATCAGGGACAGCATGAAAGCGAAGTATCCAATAGATAGCCTGATAAGAAAAAGACCGCAGTAATAAAATACGGTCTCACACATAAAAAATCCTGTCTTTTCTTTACTATAGTTTCTGCGTAATAAGTCAGGGTTTCAAGCATTTTTATTGCTGCCTGGATCATAAATTTTACATTATTGTGCAGCACTCGTATGGGAAAATTGTCTAAATTACAGGCAACCAAACGGTAATTATGACCGAGGAAGCCATCTTACAAGGTTGTATGAACAATGATGCTGCTGCTCAGAGGGAATTGTACAATCGCTACAGTCCTAAAATGCTTGCAGTATGTTATCGTTTCGCCCATAACCGGGAAGACGCTGAGGATATGTTGCAGGAAGGTTTTATTAAAGTTTTCTTACAGATAAGAAGCTTTGAAAGCCGGGGTGCATTTGAAGGATGGATTCGCA
This sequence comes from Chitinophagaceae bacterium, assembly GCA_035545755.1. GTDB lineage: Bacteria > Bacteroidota > Bacteroidia > Chitinophagales > Chitinophagaceae > UTBCD1. The sequence continues at coordinate 5,158 of DASZXQ010000241.1, forward strand.
GAATCATAGTCCACACCTGCATCAACATCCTGAAAAAAAATAAAAAGTTCAATGAAAGTGTTGATATAATTCATGCTACCAGTGTCCAGGTAAGAGAGGAAAGTGTTCCGTCAATCATACAGGCAAAGCAAGTGGTAGAATGTATACGATTGTTGCCGATTGGATATCGAACCGTATTGAATTTATATGCTATTGAAGGATATAGTCACAGAGAGATCAGCAATATGCTGGACATTGAAGAAAGCACCAGTCGTAGCCAGTATACAAGAGCAAAAGCAATGCTGGAGGAGATACTGGTGCGGAAAAGAATATTACAAAAACCAAAACAACAACTGGATTGGCTTGCCGCCGTTAGCCAGAGATAATTTTAAACGTATCCCAAACCGCTGACTGGTTATGCAGAGAAATTTCAACAATAATGATTTTGAACAATTTGTAAAGCAAAATGCAGATCAGTACCGGATGTATCCATCCGAAAAGGTATGGAAAGGAATTCATTCTTCACTGCATACCCGGAGGACTTGGTATGGCTTGGGTTTCGTTTTATTGATTCTTGCATCTGTCGCTGTTACATGGGTGATGGTAAGTTCACCCGAGGTGAAACAACAAGCAAATAATACCAACATCATTTCTCCTGTAACTACTACAAAAGAAAATCAGTCAACAACTGATAATAAAGCACAGATACATCAGTTCATTGGTTCTGCTTCTTCCATCCAGGACAATAAATTTCCGGAGCCTTTAGTGGCAAAGAACAGTCCGGTTGATGATCCGAATGCGCCAGTTTTGGAAGAAACAGCAGATCAAACTCTAAGCCCGAAGATCAATTCTAATCCCGTTGCCAGAAATGATCATTCCATTACTATAGACTCAAAAGGAGTTTCCCCAGTAGAAAAACAAAATGTTATTTCGGTTTTCCGGAATTATGACCTTTTGGATCAGGCTACCGACAATGAGTACGACCCCACCCAGGTTGCAAGAAGTCCCATATCAATTAATCTTACAACTGCTGGTCAAAGGAACGTTTATCCATTGACCATTGAAAGTGTTTTGAATTCCTACAAATCTTCTGCAAAACATAGAAAAATAAGCTGGCAGCTGGCAATAACTCCCACTATCAGCTACAGAAGATTATCTGAGAATAAATCATTCCTGCACAACGTTTCCTTTGCATCCGCAAATTATAGTTATGCCTATTTATATAATGTAAATAGCGTTGTCACTCACAAGCCCGATATGGGTTTTGAAGTGGGATTGATTGGCGGCTATCCGCTTACAAAGAATTTGAAGATTCGCGGCGGCATGCAATTCAATATTAACCGCTATGGCATAAAAGCATTTTCCTACTCTAACGAGGTTGCAACTATTGCTTTCAACAGCAACCAGGGTAAAGATTCTTTGAGAGAAGTGACTCAATACCGCAATTTCGGTGGTTATAAATCTGACTGGCTGCAAAATTTCTATTTCTCGGTTTCAGCTCCGGTTGGTATAGAGTTCAATTATGCGGGAAATAACAAAACCCAATTTGGAATTGCAGGCACAATCCAGCCCACTTATATTATCAGTGATAAAGCATACCTGATCACTACCGATTATAAAAATTATGTAGAAGTTCCCTGGCTTGTTCGCAGGTGGAATATGAATACAGGATTAGAAATGTTTGTAAATTATTCTACCGGCAAATTGAAATGGCAGGTAGGACCGCAGGTTCGTTACCAGTTATTATCCAGTTTCCAGAACAAATACCCGGTTAAGGAAAACTTATTCGATTTTGGCCTCAAAGTAGGTATCATGCTAAACAAATAAAAAGAGCTGTACTGGCTCTGCCTGATAAATATCCAGGCATTCCAAAAGAGATGTCGGGATATTTATTTTTGCAGCATTGTTTTCAGTTAATTTTATAAAATGAAAAAACATTGGGCAGGATTTGTTTTATTGTTTTTACTGGCATGTAGCCACAGCAAAAAGAAAGAAGATTTTTTCCCTGTGCTTTCTTACATCAAAAGCCAGGTAGCAAAGGTAGATACCTCTTTGTACCCGATTATTAAGATTACCTGGAGGGATAGTACACATATGGATACACAATATGTTAAGCGGGAAGAATTCAGAGAGCTCGCAAAAGACTTTCTGGAAATTCCTGATCTGACAGAAAAAAAATACCAATCACTATATACTGAAGAAAAATTCTTTGATCAGGGATTGAACCGGATAGTGTTTACTTGCAAGCCTCATAAAACAGATACTGCCATTATTCAGCAACAAGAGACACAGGTAGCCCCTGATCCCTCCGGCGACAAAGTGAAAAGCTTTTTCATTGACGAAGTAATTTCAAGTAAAGACAGCTTAGTGGAGAAAAAAATGCTTTGGAAAGTGGATGAAAGTTTCCAGGTTGCCACTTTGATACAAAAGCCCGAACAGCCACAAACCACTCATATTATTAAAATAGCCTGGAATGAGAGACCTGATGAATGACACAGGAAGAATTTCAACATATTGCAGCAAGCATTCCGCAACAGCCGGGCATTTATAAATATTTTGATGCCCACGGCGAGTTATTGTATGTAGGTAAAGCAAAAAACCTTCGCAAACGGGTAAGTTCTTATTTCATAAAAACTTTCAGTACCTACAAAACCCATGAATTGGTGCGCCGCATTGTACGCATAGAGTTCACAATCGTGGATTCGGAACAGGACGCTTTTTTGCTGGAAAATTCTCTTATAAAACAATTTCAGCCCAGGTTTAATATCAATCTTAAAGACGACAAATCTTATCCATATATTGTTATTAAAAATGAGCCATTTCCCAGAGTATTCCTCACCCGCAGGATCATTAATGATGGCTCGGAATATCTCGGCCCTTATACTTCCGTTAAAAAAGTAAAAGAGTTGCTCGATTTTATCAAGCAAACTATCCAGCTTCGTAATTGTTCGCTGAACCTAACTGAAAAAAATATACAGAAAGGAAAATTCAAAGTTTGCCTGGAATATCATTTAGGTAATTGCAAGGGTCCTTGCGAAGGACTGCAGACCGCAGAAGATTATGCGGAAGACCTCAAACAACTAAAGAATATATTGAGGGGAAATCTCTCTCCGGTTATCAGGCATTTCAAAGATGAGATGAAATCATTTGCCGCTGATCTCAAATTTGAAAAGGCAGCCATACTGAAAAAGAAAATTGAATTCCTGCAAAACTATCAATCCCGGTCTGTAATAGCCGGTGTAAAAGAGATCGATGTGGATGTATTTTCAATTGTAAAAGATAAAACGATTGCTTATGTAAATTACCTGATAGTGCGAAATGGCACCATTATTCAAACCCACACCAGCAAAATAGAAACGCATTTAGATGAAAAAGAAGATGAGATCGTTTCTTTTGCTATTCCCCGGCTCAGAGAAACTTTCAAGAGTGATGCGAAAGAGATTATCATTCCTTTTTCTATCGCTTATCCAGAAAAAGGTATTATCCTGACCGTTCCAAAAGGCGGTACCAAAAAGAAGCTGCTGGAACTTTCTGAAAAAAATGTCAACTATTTCATCGAAGAATTGAAAAACAAAGAGCGTTTGCAACTTAATGCTCCCAAAATTCAAACAGAACATTTACTGAAACAGCTTCAGGAAGACCTTCAGTTGCCATCCATCCCTTTACATATTGAATGTTTTGATAACTCAAATTTCCAGGGAAGCAATCCCGTTTCTGCTATGGTCTGTTTCAAAAATGCTGAACCCAGTAAAAAAGATTACCGGCATTTTAATGTGGAAACGGTAAAAGGGATCAATGATTTTGCAACCATGAAAGAAGCGGTTTACCGGCGTTATAAACGGGTTTTGGAAGAAAATCTTCCCTTTCCCCAATTAGTGGTCATTGACGGTGGAAAAGGCCAGCTAAATGCCGCTATTGAAGCCTTAAAAGAGTTAAATGCTTCTTCTAAAACCACATTGGTTGGGTTGGCAAAAAATGAAGAAGAGATTTTCTTTGCAGGAGATAAGGAATCCCTAAAACTTCCTTTTAACAGCGACAGCCTGAAACTGATCCGGAGGATCAGGGATGAAGTGCATCGGTTCGGCATCACCTTTCACAGAAAAAAGAGAAGTAAAGCTACGTTTAAAAACGAATTAGAAGCCATCCCAGGCATCGGCAGAAATACAGCTGACCTGTTGCTGAAAGAATTGCGATCTGTAAAAAACATAAGGGGAAAAAAACTGCAGGAACTTGAAAAAATTGCCGGTAAATCAAAAGCAAAGATCATTTACGAATACTTCAATAACTGATGCAGACTTTGCTGTAAAAAAAATGGGGCCCGGATATAAATCCAGCCCCTTTTTTAAAATCCAATATCCTATGAAAAACCGAAACG
>DASZXQ010000242.1:0-2067 GCA_035545755.1 Chitinophagaceae bacterium
ATAAACCGGAATGTTGTAATACTTTCCAATTAATGTTGGTATCACATCATCCAGATCGAAAGGCGGATATTTATTGCCCCATGCATTGTAATTCCAATCCACAATGATTTTTTTAACCACCGCATTTGGATTGATGAGAAATGCCGGTCCATGATCTCTGCACCACGCATCATTGGTAGGATGAAAAAAGAATTCGATTTTAGAAAAATCTGCATTCACCAATTGTAATTGCTGGACTGCAAAATCTTTCATCGCCTGGTCATTCACATTTATATTTACTTTTTCTCCCTTGGTCAATTCTTTTATGAACTGAGTATAGTAAGGATAGATTGTATGAATTTTTCCCGGCCATGAAGCTTCTTTATGCGGCCAGCTCAACCATGTGGCAATATGTGGTGCAAATTCAGCAGGGAAAAAATAGCCGAGTTCTTTGGGTGTGGGATGCATCATTGTTCAAACATTCGATTGTCAATGTTCCATTTTATAATCTATTGTTGCAGATAATACTTTTGAGCAGTGAAGGTTTTTTATTTTTCATCAATGAATCTTTCAGTAATGGGCTGATAGGAATCAATCCTTCTGTCCCGCATGAAGGGCCAGTGCGTCCTGTATTGATCCGTTTTTGCAAGATCGATTTCCAGCACTTTCACTTCTTCCTTATCATGAGCGGCCTTATACAAAATTTTTCCAAATGGATTGGCTACAAAAGATCCTCCCCAGAATTTCATAGTGCCGTTTTGCTCCACTCCCACTCTGTTTACACTAACCACATGAACGCCATTTGCCACTGCATGGCTTCGTTGAATGGTTTGCCATGCTTCATATTGTTCAGTGTTGGTAGCGTCGTCCTGTGAACTGGCCCAACCGATAGCTGTTGGATAAAATAATATTTCAGCTCCCATCAATGAAGTGATCCGTGCAGCTTCGGGATACCACTGATCCCAGCAGATCAATACGCCGATAGTGCCAAATTTTGTTTTGAAAACTTTATAACCAAGATCACCAGGAGTAAAATAAAATTTTTCATAATAAGCCGGGTCATCCGGTATATGCATCTTCCGGTATTTTCCAAGATAGGTTCCATCTGCATCAATCACAGTAGTAGTGTTGTGATAAATTCCCTGCGCTCTCTTTTCAAATAATGAGGCAATGATCACTGCGCCCGTGTCATTGGCAACTTTCTGAAGCGCTTCTGTCGAAGGACCGGGAATGGTTTCTGCCAATTTGAAATTTTCATAATCCTCAACATCGCAGAAATACAAAGAGGTGAATAATTCCTGCAGACAGACAATCTGCGCTCCGCCGGCAGCTGCTTTTTGAATTCCTTCGATGGCTTTTGCAAGGTTCGCAGATTTATCATTGGTACAACTCATCTGTACCAGGCCGACTTTTACTTTACTCATCAGTTATGATTAAAGTGCAAAAATAACAGTTTGAAGGTTTGGGCTCGTTTAAATTATCAGGCAGAATTGCGACCGGCGTTGATGATCCCAAACGAACATCGCATGGCCAGCTTTTCATAGATTTTTTTATCCGGCGTTTGCACCATCGCTTCATCAATCTCCCTGATCTTAGTCAATGCATATTGCTGGATCGTTACCAATGGCAATACTATTTTCTCCCGCATCTGAATAGATAAATGATCTACGGGATAGTCCGCCATTAGCTCGGAATGACCGGTTATTTTAAACAGGTATTTTTTTGTTAACTCAAATTCTTCATAGATCATTTTCCACAGTTCGCCAAATTGTTTGTGATGCAACAAAAATACTGTGAGCGGGAAAAATGATTTCATCATGGCCATCTCGCAGTTGTCAAGTAATGTTTTAAAAAATAATGAATGCTGATATAATTGTTGCACCCGGGAAAATTTTCCCTGTTGCTCCATTTGCCGTAATGCAGAACCAACACCATAAAATCCCGGAACGTTTTGTTTTAACTGGCTCCAGGATCCCGAAAAAGGAATAGCTCTCAAATCTTTCAATGATAATCCGGATGCCACTCCCCTGGCTACAGGGCGGCTTCCAATATTGGTTTCACTGTAAAAACGCAACGGGCTTACCTGCA
>DASZXQ010000243.1:0-16715 GCA_035545755.1 Chitinophagaceae bacterium
ATTGGTTTTTAATCTTTAATTTTTAATTTATATGAAACACAAAATAAATTTTCTTGGAGCATTAATTCTTTTATTGCTTTTGGCTTCCTGCAAAAAGAATTATTTAACACGAGATCCTTATAATGCTGTATCTCTCAGCACGGCCATAAAATCTGAATCTGATCTTTCAGTGGCTCTTAATGGGGCTTATTCCAGTTTACGGAGCACCAACCTGTATGGTCGTGACTTACCTGTTAAGGGAGACCTGATGGCGGACAATACATTTATCACCACATCAAATTCCAACAGGTATATCACCATGAATAATTTTACCATGACTGCTGTATCGGGAGATTATGGTGGTTTAATGTGGGCAGCTGCCTATGTTGCTATTAAGAGCGCCAACACAGTAATTCAAGCAGGAGCTTCACTGCCTAACACAAGTACAGTAAATCAATATATCGGCGAGGCCTATGCAATCAGGGGATTAATGTATTTTGAATTGGTCAGAAATTTTGCTCATCCCTACACGGCAGCTCCTAATGATCCCGGAGTTCCTATTGTATCAGATAGTCTTGTTTTTGATCCCAGCATTACTAATTATAAACCGGCGAGGAGCGCTGTAAAGGACGTATATGCCAAAGTAATTTCAGATCTTGAAAAAGCGTATAGCTTAATGACTTCCTATCGGGGAACAGCATTTTTCTCCAAATATGCAGCAAGAGCGCTGGAAGCACGAGTGTATCAAAATATGGGAGACTGGACCAATGCCAAAACCGTAGCGTTGGATGTAATTAATAATAGTGGCTGGACCATGCTTCCTGCTACTGCTTACGTGAATCCCAGCGGCAACTTAGGTACTTCATCTGGCGAAACCACAAATGCCCCTCCTTGTAAAGTGCCCAATACTTATTCTCCTGGCGGATACTGGGCAAATCCTAGTGTTCAAACAGCAGCTACCAAGAATGAAACATTCTTTGAAGTGTCCAGCGATCTGCTTTCCAATAATGGATTCGATCAGATTGGATTTATCTATACGCAAATCGGAGGAGGTTATGGTGATGTTTTAGCGACAGATGATCTATATAACCTTTATTCGCCAACAGATGTCAGGCGAGGATTAATTCCCCGGGCACCAGCGACTCCGTCGGGTTGTAGTGGACAATATAGAAGCGGCCAGGCCGGAAATATTAACCTTTGTTATAAATACCCGAATCCTGCAAACGGCGCTGACAAAGACGATACAAAAATCATAAGATTGTCTGACGTGATATTGATCTTAGCAGAAGCTTATTATAACCTGGGCGATATCCCGAATGCCAATCTTTATTTGAATAAAGTTGCCCAGCAAAGAGATCCTTCGTTTGCAGGTTACTCAGATACCGGAACCCAGGTGTTGGAAGATATTCTTACTGAAAGAAGAAAAGAGTTTGCTTTTGAAGGAAGCCGTCTTTGGGATCTTATACGTTTACAAAGAAGCTGGACGAAGTATAAGAATCAAAGCCCATTAGCAACAATATCAGTTACTCCATCCAATACTCAGTTGGTATATCCAATTCCACAGGGCGAACTGGATGCTAATAAAAATATAACGCAGAATCCCGGCTATTGATTGAACAGCGATTAGAAACTTACTATCATTTTACAACCTCGTCTTTTGACGAGGTTTTTTTATTCAAAAAACAACGTTGCTTTTTAATGCAGGTCATAAAGCATTTTTTTTAGCAACCTGTAATTGGCAAAAAGAGAGAGAAAGAATACTGCCCAGGCAACTCCAATCACATTGATACTTACAATTGAAGATAAACCCGGCTGGTCATTCATTACAGTATGATGAAAGAAATACTGTAGCATTTGAGCGGTAAGTAATGCCAGTAAGATGATGAAAATATAAACCGGGACCATTTGTCCCACGATCCGTTGGCCTAACCATTTAGGAGCATAACCTAATGCCAGAAGCAGTTGCAGGTTTTCTTTGCTTTTGGCGATGACCAACCGGAGATAAAATGACAATAACAGAAAAGCGAGGATCACCACCACCAACCCAAACAAGCCCAACCCGCTGATGACAGCCTGCATTATTTGTTTTACTCTTCCGAATCGTGTTTTTTCTTTATTTACTTCAAAACCTTTTTGGTCTAAAAAATTCAACAATGCCGGGTCATTGGCATCTTTGGTTTTGATATACAATCTTGAATAATGTGTTGCCTGCTGACCACCGAATTTTAGATTGGCCCATTCAATGAATGATAATGGCGCTAAGGTAGAATTGATGCGATCTGTGAATGCCACAATTTTCGCAGTAAAATCTTCTTTGATCCCCCCGGCTCCGTAACAAGTGATCGTTACCGGAATACCGGAAGCGGTTTCACGGGATATCTGAGAATAACCGTAGGCGGGCGCAAAGACATTGAATACTTCCAAAAAATCGGATGATACAATTATGGGGATCTCATTTTTTCCTTCATGCCATTCAAAATCCGGAGGCAGTGTATCCAGGAAATCCGGACGAATAGATTCCAGGAACAGGTCTGTACTGAAAGGCAGGATCGTTCCGCCGCTCAAATCCAATTTAAAATCAGTGGCCACCAGCGGCGCCACATCTTCCACAAACGATTTAGATCTCAGGTCAGCTATATCGAATCCGGTAAAAAGGTTTTTTTCCGTCTGTCCCATGCTTTCATTTGTTACTTTTTTTGTTACTGCTATGTAATCAAAACCATTTTTACGGGCTGTATTTCCTTTGAGTAATTGCCGGATGTTGATGAACATTTGTATAGAGCATAAAAGCAGCAACACACCTATTCCCATTCCGATAAAGGAGAACCAGCGGGAAAGCCTTCCGCTCCCGGATTGCAATAACGGCTTTATGATCTTAAATGATACGCTCATGTATTTACAAATGAAGCAACCTGGTAAAAGGGAAGAAATCTACCCGTTCCAGGTTGGCAAAGATGATAGCCGCTTCCCTTCTCCGGCTTTCTTCCAGGATCAATTCCATTGCTTTTTGTGCGTTATTATCATCTAAATGGCTGAAGGGCTCATCCATTAACAAAAAATCAAAAGGCTGCATCAATGAACGAATGATACTGACCCGCTGCTGTTCTCCATAGGAACAAGTCTCACATTTTGACCGGAGTTTTTCCCCGATACCCAATCGTTCCGCCATTTCGCTGATCTTTTCTGCCGGATGAAAAGGATGTAACTGTCTCTTGATCTCGATGTTCTCAAATACTGTTTGTTTTGGGAAAAGCCGCATGTCCTGGAAAATAATACTCATGTTGTTTTTTCTGCAGTCAGCAAAATCCTGAGGAGTATAGCCGGCAATGTTTTTTCCATTAAAGGAAATAGCACCGGAATAGTCCTTTCTCATTCCATATAAGAAATGGATGAAAGACGTTTTGCCGCTGCCTGACGGAGCGACGATCTTTATAAATTCTCCTTTTGTAAAAAGCAATTCTTTGCCCCAGATCTCAGAAAGCTTTTTTTTGCTTTCATCAAAATAGGAAGGTAATACACTGTGAATTTCCAGCTGCATGATCGGTAAAGTAGATTCCGGGAAAATTTTAAAAACAGTTTTGCTGCTGTGTTATGCTTTTTATTTCATTTTATTATCATCGGCCTTTATAGCATCCAATTCCTCTTTATTCATTGCCAAACGATCTTTAAACGCTGAAGCGACCTGGTCCATGTAAGTATTCAATTGCTTCAGGCTGTTGGTGGTTTTATTTACCAGGTTTACTTCCATGGAAAACGTTACAGCGTCGCCGGTAAAATCTCCACCGGTCACTACCATATCCTGCCACATATTTTTTGAAGCGTTAAGAGCGGCCATCCTGCTGCTGTCTGCATTCTTTTCTGCCAAATGACTGATTATCTTTTGAAGGTCGATATAGCCGCCGAAAGGATGTCCGCTGATACGGCCGGCAAAAGGAACTGCATTGGAATTGCCTGACAGGAAAGCAGCGACGTTTGCGGAGTCACCTGCAACAAACCAATCGTCTTTCACACGGAATGTATAGTTTGCAGCCGGGCTTCCAGGTCTACCGTTGTTTTCTTTTAAGAAATCCAACAACCTGTCGAATGCTCCTTTATTGTTAATCGCATTGGCAAAGATGAATTTTGGTGATCTGCCTGCATGAGTGACAGTCACAGGTTTTTTACCAGGTTCTGCACTAAGCGTATCAATTACGTTTTTTATATCAACACCTGTCCATGCAAAAAGCATCTGGCCCTTATTGGCCTTACTGATATCATCCAGGCTCAGATTTGCTTTGCCTAACAATAGGTTGACCATTCCGTCCATGCCGATAATTTTCATTGTCTCATTGATCGCTTCCGGATGGAAATTAATTGCAAATGCAGCCATCACATTTTCTGACGGCAACCGGTTGATCAGTGCCGCATCTGTCGGTTGAGGCGGATATTTTTTCAGCAGCTTGGTTAATTCTTTTCCCTGGTAATGTTTTCCATTCATCGTTATTTTTCCATTGTCGAAGTTGAGGGTCAGCGCATAGGTATTGCCTTCGAAAAAAGTGCTCACTTTCATCATAGACAACATTTCGCCCATCATATTGTTACCGGTATAGATTTTTTCCATATCCAGCCACATATGAATGTCACCGGGCTCACTAACCAATGAAGCAAAATGATCGTCGGTGCCCAAAGTTTGCGTATTGGAAAGACTCAGCACGTCTTTTCCATACTTTTTCACACTGTCAATTGTGATCGTTTTTTGATCGGTGGGGGGATTCTGATTTTCAATATTGCGGTTCCAAGGGTTTCGCGGCGAGTTTATCACAAATGCAAAATGCTCTTTATTCCATATTACTGCGCCATTGTCATTTCTGCTGATGAAATTAAAAGCGCCATCCTGCGACAGGGTGCCATAGGGAAAGAGTTTTTTGCAATAAGCTGCAAATGCAGCATCATCTTTCAATTTTCCGTCAATCACGAAATACGCACCGTTTGTTCTCATTTTTATGAAATACACAAAATCAGATTTCAGGTCCATGCCACTGATGGCAGGATCGGCCAGGAATTGCCGGGCTAAACTATCATGGCTTTCCGTTTGCATTTTCTGAAACCAATTTGTGGCTATTATATCATCCCAACTGAGTTTGGAAGAAAAGGATGCTGCATTGAAATGCACCGCCATTGCTGCATCTTTTGGTATCAGCAAACCTGTTTTATCGTGTTTTTTGCAGGAACTGATAATTACTGCAAGTGATGCGATCACTATGAGACTTAAAAAGATCTTTTTCATATGAGGTTTTATTTTAAGTGTCAGCTAAACGAAAATTCCAAGAGGTCATTCCACGATACGTCCTGCTGTTTTCCTGCAGCAAGGTTTTTGATCCTGCATTTTTTATTCTTTATTTCTTCTTCACCGATGATGATGACGTAAGGAATATTCTTCTTCCCGGCATATCTGAATTGTTTATCAAATTTCGCTTTTTCATGGTACAATTCACAACGGATATTTTTCTGACGAAGTTGCTGCATCAGGCCGAATGCAATGTAACTCTCTTTTTCTCCAAGGTTAAAGAATAAAGCCTGTGTACCGATCGCAATATTTTCAGGGAATAATTTTAATTCCTCCATTACATCATAAATGCGATCCACGCCGAAGGAAATTCCAACACCCGGGATATTGGGTACGCCAAACAAACCGGTGAGATCATCATAACGTCCGCCACCGCCGATGCTGCCGATATTTACATCTTTGGCTTTGGCTTCTAAAATGATGCCGGTATAATAGTTCAGCCCGCGGGCGAGAGTAAAGTCAATCGTAAGTTGTGAGTTGTGAGTCGTGAGTATTTCGATTTCTGAAATTCCTTTTTTCCCGGTTTCATTATCATGCAACAGCGATTTTAGCTGAGATAATTTTTTTTCATTCGTTCCGGAAATGGAAAGGTATTTTTCTATCGTATCGGTTTGTTTTTTAGTAAAAGCTTTTCCAACGAGTTCATCTTTTACTTTTTCCAGACCGATCTTATCTAATTTGTCAATTGCAATGGCAATGTCATGCATCTTTTCCGCCCCGCCACATAGTTCTGCCAAAGCGGTCAGAATTTTTCTGTGATTAATTCTTAATTCAAAATTTGTAATTCCTAATTGCGTGAATACATCCTGATAGATGTTGGCTAATTCCATTTCATTCAACAATGAATCACTTCCCACCACATCAGCATCGCATTGATAAAACTCACGATAACGTCCTTTCTGTGGACGGTCTGCTCTCCAAACAGGTTGTATTTGATAACGTTTAAATGGAAAGGCAAGTTGATTGTGATTCATCGCTACGTAACGGGCAAAAGGGATGGTGAGGTCATATCTTAATGCTCTTTCAGTGATACCCGGAGAGTTTTTCCCTTCTAAAATTTTTTCAAAATCTTTTCTTGCCTGATCATGTTTTGACGGATTGTCCAATCCATTATTCAGTATTTTGAAGATCAATTTATCTCCTTCTTCACCATATTTTCCCATCAGGGTTTCGATGTTTTCCATTGCCGGAGTTTCCAATGGCTGAAATCCATATCGTTCAAAAACATTTCTGATCGTGTTGAAAATAAAATTCCTTTTGCGGACAACATCCGGGCCGAAATCTCTGGTGCCCTGAGGTAAAGAAGGTTTGGTCATAATAGTCAAATGGTCAAATAAGTCAATCGGGTTTTATCGGTCAGCTGAGTGTTGAAAAATGATCTTTGTAATTACCGGGTTTGCCTGCTGAATATTTTTCGATCACTTTATCACAGGCTTTATCGATCAAATCAAAAACCCTGTGATAATCTGATTCTGTTCCCAAATAAGGATCGGGCACACTTTGGTTTTGTCCAGGATACAATTCGTTCATCAGCAGATCTATTTTTGATTCATTCCACAATTCCCGGCACATTGCTTTCACATCGTCATAATTATTTTCATCCATTACATAAATGAAATCAAACAGCAGCATATCTTCTTTCTGAAACTGGCGGCATCGTTGCCGGCTGATATCAATACCATGGAATGCGGCCACTTTCTGGCTGAGCGGATGCGGTGGATTTCCGATATGCCAGGATCCGGTGCCGGCGCTTTCTACCTTCCAGTCGAATCCTGCCTGCTGTGCTTTGTATTGTAAGATCCCTTCGGCTAACGGGCTTCTGCAAATATTTCCGAGACAAACCATCAGGAATTTCATGGGGCAAAGGTCAGACAAAATGAAGAATTAACAGTTATTAATAAAAATTATTTGTTGCTGCAATGATCCTGTGGAAACTCAATGGATCCGCATCTCATTTTTAAAATCAGCGCCATGACTACAAATGAAATTTTGCAGGCCAGCCTGCTGGATATTTTATTTGACAACCGTAATAAAGATTACGGCGCTTATGTACTTCGCAGGGATTATAATTACCGTTTACTGGTAGCTACCTGCAACGCTATAGTTGCGGCGTTCTTACTTTTAATGCTGATCTCGTTTAACAAAAAGAACCCGGAAGTGACGAACCAGATCCCGGAAAGCGGCGTTGTCATCATAAGGAAGGTTGACTTGCCATCGGAAAAAGCAGCGCAACCACAAAAATCAAAAGCGATCAGCAGACCTGCTCCTAAAATTGCGAGCGTAAAATTGGTGAGCAATTTTGTGATCGCAAAAGATCCTCTTGTGAAAGAAACAGATGTGCCCGATCCAAAAGATTTAGAGAACAAAGAAATTTCCAATGTAAATTCTCCGGGCCTTCCCTCAGATGGTAAAACGGAAGCAACTGAAATAACAAATGTAGGTACTGAAAATAGCGGGACACAGGGAAATGAATCCGGCTTCAGTGCCGATGAAAGAGAACCGGAATTTCCGGGCGGACCGGAAGCGTTGATCCGTTTTTTAAAAAATAATCTGAAGACACCGGATGATCTGCAGGTGGGAGAAACAAAAACGGTGCATATCCGATTTCTTGTGGGAACCGATGGATCGGTATCCAACCTGGAAATTGTACAAAGCGGTGGAAGTGAGTTTGACAAGGAAGTGATGCGGGTATGTAAAAAAATGCCCCGGTGGAAACCGGCATTTCAGAATGGTTCTAATGTGGCTGTTAGCTATGTGTTACCGGTAACATTTATCGGCGTTGAACAATAAAAAAGTTATAAATTGCTATCCCTGAAAAAGAACGAAATGTTTGAAGACTACGAAAAGAAAAAGAGAAGGCAGATCATCCTGATGAAATCATTGCTGGATTTCGGCATGGGTACGATCTTTTTACTGGTCGGAGTATTTTTTCTTTTCAATGAACAATTAAATATTCATGTTGGAACTAATCTCGATAAGGGCTTTGAAAAAATTTTCGGGGGAATGTGCATGGCGTATGCGGCCTGGCGTTTTTATCGTGGATATAAAAAAAATTATTTCAGATGAAACAGATCATGATCCGAATGTTTTTGCTGCAGTTTATTCTGTCAGCATTCGTGCTGCAATGGCTTATGGGATGTGAGTCGTATGATGAACAAAAGGCAAAGCTGAAAGACACACCGGATCGGGGCATTATATATGTCAGTGCTGATGAATCGTTCAAGCCGATCATTGACTCGCAGGTGCAGGTGTATGAATCACAGCATCCGGGCACCAAGATCATTGTCACCTATAAGCCAGAAGCAGAATGTTTGAAAGATTTTGCCGTGGATAGTGTACGAATGGTCATTGCCACCCGTGGTTATACCGAACAAGAAGAAAATTTTATGGTGGATTCTGTAAAGGTAGCGCCGGAAAAAATGGTGGTGGCCTTGGATGCGATCGCTGTAATTGTCAATCCGAAATCTCCGGATTCGCTTTTTACCATGGATGAGATCAGGCAAATTTTAACAGGGAAATACAAAAAGGATCTGGTGCCTGTTTTTGATAATACCAAAGAAACCAGCACGATCAGATTTGTTATTGATTCGGTATTACATGGACAATCATTGACACCTAATGCAGTTGCAGCAAAGTCAAGCCCTGGAGTTATAGATTATATTTCCAAGAATCCCAACGCTATCGGATTTATTGGCGTCAGTTGGGTAGGAGACAAGGACGATACCATGCAGGTTAGTTTCTTAAAAAAAGTTAAAATGGCTCAGCTGGAGAGTGTGAATATTCCGGGAAATTACATCTTACCTGTACAGGCAAACATATATTTGCGCCGCTACCCAATGATCCGGGATGTTACATATATATTAAAAGAAAATTTCAGAGGACTTGGGCACGGTTTTGCTGATTTTTTGAGTGGAGAAAAAGGACAATTGATTTTTAAAAGGGCTTACCTGGTGCCGGCACAAATGAATTTCGGGGTCAGGGCAGTTCGTTTGAACGAGTAAACAAAACAGCTATATTTACATCTCTTAAATGTGTATTGAAACATGAAGAAAATTATAATTACATTTTTCGCTTCCGTACTGGTTCTGATCGGTAGTTTGAGGGCACAAACGGTTCAGGACGGAATTAACTTCTTATATGAAGAAAGGGAACAAAGTGCCAAAGGCGTGTTTGACAAATTATTAGAGGTAAATCCTAATAATATAGAAGCAACATATTGGTTAGGCCAAACCTATATTGCCATGGATAATATACCGGCGGCACGCCAGGTATATGAAAAGGCATTAGCTGCAAGTGCCAATGCTCCGTTATTAATTGTTGGGTTGGGCCATGTTGAATTGCTGGAGAACAAACCATCTGATGCTCGTCAGCGGTTTGAAACAGCAATCACAATGACACACACGAAAAAAGGAGATGATCCCGATATTCTAAATGCTATTGGCCGTGCTAATGTGGATGCGAAAGCCGGTGATTTAGCCTATGCCATCGATAAATTAGAAGCGGCGGCTCAGAGAAATTCAAAAAACCCGGACATCTTCCTGAACCTTGGTAATGCCTACCGCAAAGCAAGGCCGGGAGAAAATGGCGGATTGGCTTACACTAATTATAAAAAAGCAATTGATATCAATCCAAATTTTGCAATAGCTTATTATCGCATTGCCAAACTTTTTGAAACGCAACAAAATTGGGATTTATTCATAGAAAACCTCGATCAGACCGTGGCTAAAGATCCCGGTTTTGGCCCGGCATATTATGATCTGTATTATTATTATTTATTGAAAGTGGATCCTTCTACCGGTAAAATTGATTTTGCAAAAGCAGATGACTATGCAAAAAAATATATTGCCAACACCGATCCTGATGTTCAGAACGATTACCTGCGAGCTCAGACTTTATGGGCACAAAAAAATTATAATGAAGCAATCAGCATTGCACAAGGCATCGTGAGCAAAGCGGGTGATAAAACATTACCCCGTACCTATAAGCTACTTGCCTATTGTTTTGTTGAAAAGGGCGACACACTTCAGGCAAAAAATTACATTGACCAATACTTTGCAAAAGAAAAACCAGAAAAGATCATTCCGTTGGATTATTTGTTAAAGGCAAATATTTATTCAGGGGTCGGAAATAATCCGGATGCAGTTGTAAAAACTTTTATCGAAGCAGCAAATGCCGATACTACCATTACCGGAAAAATAAACTTGCTGAAAAGAGGAGCTGACCTAATGAAGACAAAAGGGAACCGGGCGCAAGAAGCAAATTTGAGAGAACTGATCTTTAAAACGAATCCTTCGCCAAGCAACCTTGATATTTTTAATTGGGGCTTAGCTTTATTTTTTGACAGTTCCTATGCAAGAGCCGATAGTGTATTTGGATTGTACTCTGCAAAATACCCTGATCAAACTTTCGGTTGGCAATGGCAGTTCAATTCAGAGCGACAAATGGATACTTCAATGGAAAAAGGTCTGGCTGTTCCCATTGCAACGAAATACCTGGAGCTTTTGGCGAAAGATTCATTAAAAAACAAAACAAGTATTATGGGCGTAGCCGGGTATTTAGCACAGTATTATGCCAATATTGCAAAAGATGCAACCAAAGCATTGGTATATATCAATGAGATGCTGGCATTGGATCCTGGTAATGCAAACCTGAATGACGTAAAAAAATCACTGGAAGATTCATTGAAAAAGCCAGCACCCAATCAAAAAAACACCAATGGTGGTAATACGTCGAACCAGGCGGCAACAAATGGAAATAAGCAATAACAATTATTTTTTCATATATGTTACAGAAAAACTCCCCGGACATTCATGGGAGTTTTTTTTATGATAAAAATCAGTGAACCCGAAACATAAATTCTTCGGTAATTTGATGTTACCGTCTTATTTTTGCAGCTCAGTAATAATAGCCTATGATTCATCTTCTTCAGGCTGGTTTGTCAAAAAATATTGTTGATGCCAATGATGCCGGCAGCTATCTCCCGATAGGCATTCAGATCATTTGTGCAGCAGGATTGGTGGCTTTCCTCATGTTCGTTACTCATATTTTAGGACCGAAAAGAAAAACGACGGACAAACTTCAGGGTTTTAGCAGCGGTATCGAAAGTCATGGTGATGCCCGCCAACCCATGGCGATAAAATATTTTTTAGTAGCGATATTATTTGTGTTGTTTGATGTGGAAGTGATATTTTTTTATCCGTATGCTGTGAATTTTAAAGGGCTTGGATGGAGCGGCTTTTGGGCAGTATTAATGTTTGTAGGTTTTTTCCTTTGCGGATTTATCTACATCATTAAAAAAGGAGCATTGAAGTGGGAAGATTGAATTGATTTACGCGTTTGGAATTCAGATGTACGATTAAAAGGTTTTTGGTAAACAATTGAAGGAAGAAATGGTTTTATATTATAGATCGTAGATCTGAAATCTAAAATCTTAAATTTTATGTCTCGTCCTGTATCATATAATGTTAAAGTAAAACCGCTGGAAAGTGATATCAGTATGGCAGAAATGCCGGAAGGTCACCAGGGCGAAGGATTCTTTGCAACATCATTTGACAAAGTGATAGGCTTAGCAAGAAAAAATTCTATCTGGCCGTTGCCATTTGCTACTTCCTGTTGCGGAATCGAATTCATGGCCACTATGGGCTCACATTATGATCTCGGAAGATTTGGTGCGGAACGGGTTGGCTTTTCGCCACGTCAATGCGATCTGCTGATGGTGATGGGCACTATCGCAAAAAAAATGGGACCTGTAGTGAAACAGGTGTATCTGCAAATGGCAGAACCCCGTTGGGTGATCGCAGTTGGTGCTTGCGCCAGCAGTGGAGGAATTTTTGATACGTATAGCGTGTTGCAGGGCATTGACCAGATCGTTCCTGTGGATGTGTATGTTCCCGGGTGCCCGCCACGGCCGGAAGCAATACTGGATGGATTTATGAGAATTCAGGACCTGGTGGGAAAAGAAAGTTTGAGAAGAAGAAATAGTGAGAAGTATAAAGAACTTTTAGAGAGTTACGGGATTCAATAAAGCTGTTAGCCGTCAGCGATTAGCGGTTAGCATATGATATTTCAAAAAGCCTTTGGCTAATTGCTAAAGGCTAAAAGCTAATAGCTGGAATGGCATTGACAAACGATATAGTAAAACAAAAGCTAACTGAAAAGTTTGGGGAGCAGGTTACAAACTTTATCGAACCATACGGGCTGCTCACTTTCGAAGCGCCGAAAGAACTAAATCTTAAGGTGCTTAATTTTTTGTATGATGATGAGGAATTGAAATTCCGTTTCCTCACCGATCTCTGTGCTGTGCATTATCCGGATCAAAAAGGAAGAGAATTGGCAGTAGTGTATCACTTGCATAATATGCAGGATAATATTCGTGTCCGATTCAAAGTAGTTACTGATATCAATCAACCCGACGTATACACAGCAACAGGTTTGTTTTCCTCCGCCAACTGGATGGAAAGAGAGACCTATGATTTTTTTGGTGTGAATTTCATCGGTCATCCGAATCTGAAACGGATTTTGAATGTAGACGAGATGGAATATTTTCCGTTAAGAAAAGAATATCCACTGGAAGACCAGGTAAGGATCGATAAAGATGATGAAATGTTTGGAAGAGGGTGATGTAGCAATGTGCCGATTTGCAAATTTGCAAATGAACTTATAAAAGATAGTTTTTTATAAATCCCCATTAGGGGTTTGGGGTATGACAGAGCATCATATAAAATTACCGGAAGGAAGTATTGAGAAAACAACGACTACGTTGAACCTGGGGCCAACGCATCCGGCAACGCATGGTGTGTTTCAGAATATCCTGGAATTGGATGGTGAACGAATTGTTTCTGCGGAACAAACAGTAGGGTATATTCACCGGGCTTTTGAAAAAATTGCAGAACGTCGTCCTCTTTATCAAATCACTCCCCTTACTGATCGTTTGAATTATTGTTCTGCTCCGCTCAACAATATGGGCTGGCACTTGAGCTGCGAAAAACTTCTTGGAATAAAAACTCCGAAGCGGGTAGATTATTTGCGGGTGATCATCATGGAACTGGCAAGAATTTCCGATCATCTTATTTGCAATTCCATTGTTGGTGTGGATGCCGGAGCATACACCGGATTTTTGTATGTGATGCAATACCGGGAACTGATCTATGAAATTTATGAAGAGGTGTGTGGTTCACGATTGACCACTAATATTGGACGGATCGGCGGTTTTGAAAGAAATTTTAATGATATCGCATTTCAGAAACTGGAAAAATTTCTCCGGGAATACCCGGATGTGCTGAAAGAGTTTGAAAATTTGTTTCAGCGCAACCGGATTTTCATGGAACGAACGATCGGAACCGGAGCCATCAGCGCAGAACGGGCATTGAATTACGGATTCACCGGGCCGAATCTTCGTGCCACCGGAGTTGACTATGATGTAAGAGTGCAATCTCCGTATTGCAGTTATGAAGACTTTGATTTCTTAATTCCTGTAGGAACTACCGGTGATAATTATGATCGCTGGCTGGTGCGTAACCAGGAAATGTGGCAAAGCCTGCGCATCATTGAACAGGCCTATCAAAAAGTTCAGGAATTCAAAGGCGCTGATGCGGAAGTGTATCATGCCGATGTGCCCGAATATTATTTACCGCCGAAAGAAGATGTGTACACGAAAATGGAAGCGTTGATCTGGCATTTCAAGATTATCATGGGAGAAGTTGCAATGCCGGCCGGTGAAGTGTATCATTCTATTGAAGCAGCCAATGGGGAATTAGGTTTTTACCTGATCAGTGATGGAGGAAGAACGCCGTATCGTTTGCATTTTCGCCGGCCATGTTTTATTTATTACCAGGCGTATGAAGAATTGACAAAAGGAAGTATGTTGAGTGATGCGATAATTACAATGAGTAGTTTGAATCTGATAGCAGGAGAAATGGATGCATAAAAAGTATTTTATGAAAAAGATCTCAGGGTTCATGCTGATCATTTTTTTAATAGTAACAGGAGGACAAACTTCTTTTGCACAAACGATAACTAAATTTGGTGATGATGTAAGTTCTTTGGATGGTATTATAAAAGCATATTATGATGTGGTTTCTGTGAAGCAGGGCGAGAAAGTAAGTTATGAAAGGGACAGCCTTTTACATTTACCGGATGCACAGGTTGGTTGGTCACAAATCGGTAAAGATGGTAAACCTTTTTTAACCATGACAAGTTTAAAAGAATACCACAAACAAAGCGATCCTTATCTTGAAAAAAATGGCTTTGATGAAAAAGAGATAAGCCGTAAGGTTGAAAAGTTTGGCAACATTTATCATGTGTGGAGTACATACGAATCAAGAAATGCAGCAGGAGGAAAAATAATTGAAAGAGGGATAAACAGCATAGAATTATTTTTTGATGGAAAAAGATTCTGGATCATTACATGGGTTTTCGATTCCGAAAGAAAAGATAATCTTATACCAAAAGAATATTTAAAGAAAGAAAATTAATGAACAGGTTCTCTGACGATAAATTAAAAGAAGTACAACGACTGATCTCGGCTTACCCCGAAGGCAAACAAAAAAGCGCCGTGCTGCCTGTTTTGCACCTGGCGCAAAAAGAATTTGGCGGTTGGTTAAGCGTGGAAACAATGGATTATGTGGCTTCACTGCTGAATATTCTTCCCATTGAAGTGTATGAAGTAGCTACTTTTTACAGCATGTATAATCTGAAACCGGTAGGCAAATATGTCTTTGAAGTTTGTCAGACCGGGCCTTGTATGGCAAGAGGAAGTGAAAACATAATTAAATATATCGAAGAAAGATTGGGAATACAACCCGGTGAAACTACTGCTGACGGAATGTTTACATTAAAAACAGTGGAATGTTTGGCCGCTTGCGGTTATGCACCGATGATGCAAATGGGAAAATCATACCGGGAACATTTGACCAAAGAAAAAGTGGATGCTATCATTGATGAATGCCGGAAAAATGCCGAAAAGAATAATTAAGATCATGAAAAGCACATTTCTTGTTTCTCTTTTGTTATGTGGTTTGTTTGTGAATGCACAAAACAAAGTTGAACAGGAATTGATCGCAAGGACCTATTTGTTGAGTCATACGGTTTTTGGAACTAAGGACAGCCTGATCCTGGAGGATCTTTTTGCAACAAATGCTACGTATGGACATTCAACCGGCAGAATACAAACGAGGAAAGAAGCGATAGACGGCGCTTGCCATAATCAATCTACTTATTCTGATACAGCAGTGAGCAATATAAAAGTGATACCTATTAATGAAAATACAGCGATCGTCAGGTATTTGTTCAAAACCATAGAACACACAAAGGATGGAAGAAATGTACCATTGAACTTTTCCATGATGCTGGTGTGGGTGAAGGAGAGAGGTAAGTGGAGGTTATGTGGACGACAAGCAATAAGTGTTTAATAACATAAGATTATTTATTACGTAGGATAATAAAAGAATGTCAAGAAAATTATTATTAGACAAGATCGGGATTGAAGGCATCCGCTACTACGATGTATACCGGAAGAATGGAGGTTATGCATCAGTGGAAAAAGCATTGAAAACAATGAGCTCGGATGATGTAACAAATGAAGTAAAGAAAAGTGGCTTGCGTGGAAGAGGTGGCGCCGGATTTCCTACCGGAATGAAATGGGGTTTTTTGGCAAAACCTGCCGGAGTTCCCCGTTATTTGGTATGTAATGCAGATGAATCAGAGCCAGGAACTTTCAAGGACAGGTATTTGATGGAACATATCCCGCATTTGCTCATTGAAGGATTGATCGTTTCTTCTTATGCGATCGGCAGCAACCGCACCTATATATATATACGTGGTGAGTTCGGATGGATCGTTGATATTCTGGAACAAGCTATTGCGGAAGCAAAAAATAATGGCTGGCTGGGAAAAAATATTTTAGGAACCGGGTTTGATTGCGAAATATATGTTCATCCCGGTGCCGGTGCATATATATGCGGAGAAGAAACGGCATTGCTGGAATCATTAGAAGGAAAAAGAGGAAACCCGAGGATCAAACCTCCTTTTCCTGCGGTGAAAGGATTGTATGATTGTCCGACGGTAGTGAATAATGTAGAAACATTATCTGCAGTGGTTCCAATAGTAAATATAGGCGGTGATGAATATGCAAAGATTGGTATTGGAAAATCTACGGGAACGAAATTAATTTCTGCCTGCGGCAATATCAATAAGCCCGGTGTGTATGAGATCGAGATGAATATATCAGTAGAAGAATTTATTTACAGCGATGAATATTGCGGAGGTATTGCCAACGGAAAAAGATTGAAGGCTTGTGTGCCGGGTGGATCATCAGTTCCTATTTTGCCTGCTAATCTTTTATTGAAAACTGCAAAAGGTGAAACACGGCTGATGACCTATGAAAGTTTAGCTGATGGCGGATTTCAAACCG
>DASZXQ010000244.1:0-5334 GCA_035545755.1 Chitinophagaceae bacterium
GTCAAGTATCAAGAACTTCTTTTTAAGTTCAAAAGTCTTTTCATTTGATAAAGAACGATTGAATATATCATTTAATGATATATCACTGAAATAATCTCCAGTTGTCAAGGGCTTTAATTTATCTTGCTGAGATTTGGCTCGAAAATCAATACTTAAAATAAATATGCAAAGCCAAATTAGAGTCCTGGAAATATTTATCTTCATTTTTTTTATTAAAAATTTTAACCTACTGTTTTATCTATCATTTTGCGGGATGCCTGTCATTTGTATAATTAAGAGTGGAATAGGAAATACATAACGGGGATCGTTGGGATATAAATAATAGATTTGATTATCCTCAAACCTTACTAAGGTTTTTGAAAACTGTGGTTCTTTGTTGAGCCTTCTAAGATCTGACCATCGGATACCCCGCATCAACAATTCTTTTCTTCTTTCCGTTAAAATTTCGGCGAGCGCCTGATTTGCATCTGATGCGGTAAATGGAATGAAAGTGCCTGTTTTCCATCTTTTAACAAGCAAGGCATTCAAATCATTCATTGCCGCAGATGTATTTCCCGCTCTTGCAAAACATTCTGCTCTCGTAAGATACATTTCATCAATAGCAAATCCATTAAAAGAGCGGGCGGAGCCATCATAGCTGCCTTTGAAGGAATATGTACCATCTCCATTGTTTTTAAAGAAAACGGAACGGCGTAAATCATTTGCATCATAGGATGAAAATAAAGCCGAATCAACTTTTGCTAAAATGTTCAGTGTGTTGGTAGTGACATATACTGAATGAAAAATGCATTCTGCATTAAATTGGGGAACAGGGCGTGTTGCGGCGGGATTCAACGTATTATAATCAAGTAATGTGTTATACAGCTTCAAAGCACTATCAGCATAGAGCAAGGCATTTTCGTAATCGCTCATTGACAAATATGTTCTTGCCAACAAAGCAAATGCCGCCTGTTTTGAGGGACGAGTTTTTAATGCAGGAAAATCCGGTAATAATGTGCTGGCTTCTTTTGTATCAGCAATAAGCTGGTCATAGGATTGTTTCACCGTTGCCCGAGTTGTGGGCTTATTGAGATCGGCATCCAACCTGAGAGCAATGCCCCATTGCAAAGCTGCCGAATCAACTGAATAGGGCTTGGCAAAAACCTGTAGGAGATTATAAAAAGCAAAAGAGCGAAAAAAAAGGGCCTGACCTTTTATATTATTTATCCCCTCCTGCGTACCTGCAGATGTTCCCAGTTTTTTCAACTGGTCCAAGACTACGTTGCTATTGTACACAATGACATAAGAAATTGACCAGGGATTATTGGGATTATCATTAAACACATCTTTTTCCCATATATAACCGTTTTTTTCAGAGGCTGAACGAGCCAGCCAATCAGCGGTCTTCAAAAAATAGTCATCAGCGCCAATATCGAGTGCATAAGGATAATCTGCGTTAAAAATATTCGTATTGTCGAGAAGGGCCTGAAGATCTTTTACATTCTCCGGAACGACCAATGACCGATCTGGTTTTTCATCAAGAAATTTTTTGCAGGAAGCAAGTGATAACAGGCTTCCGACAAGCAAAAGTAAATATGTTGTTTTCATTGTTTATCGTTTTACCACTTCTACCCCTCTAAAGGCAGAGAAATAGAATTGAGTTGTTTAGAAATTTGTTTTAATTCCGAATGAAATTGTAAATGGCAGCGGATAACCGCCGGAGAAATAATCAGGGTCAAGGCCTGCTTTGTTCGCTTTCCACAAAATGCCAATGTTATTCATATATGTATATATCTGAAGTTTTTTAAAAGGAAGTTTCTTCTTCATTCCAGTGATACTATATGAAAGCGCTATATCCTGCAACCGGATATGGTCACCTCTTTCCACCAGTGGTTCCGATGACGTATAAAAATTATCCCGATTGACATTGCTGTTCGGATAAATAAGAGACGGGACGTTTGTAAAATTTTCATCCCCGGGTTTTTGCCATCGTTTTGTATAGTCCGAATGGCCGTTCCAATTATTAAAAAGCGAGGTATACGAAACAGAAGTTCTCCTGAAATAATAGTCCAGTTTGAAGAGAATATTTGCGGATAAGGAAAAATTCTTCCAACTAAACGTATTACGTAAAGAGCCGAAGAATAGCGGTACGGCAGAACCGTTGTAAACAAGGTCATCGACTTTAACATTGGTCAATGCCGTATAATCTTTGCTCACCACGCCGTTCAAATAACCCTGCGGGTCGCCCGTTGCAGGATCGAGACCAGCCCAGGGATAACTATAAATGGTATATAACGGTCTCCCGGGCACCGGATTGATCATGGTTCCATAATTCAGGAGTGAAGATGCATTCGTATTGGCCAATATGTACTTCGTAACTTTAGATGCAGCGTAGTCAAGAATTAAATCTGATGTCCATTTTAATTTGCCGGTAAGATTCCGTGTATTCAAGATAAAATCGATACCGTTTCCTTTCATTGAAGCTACATTACCTTTGAAAGAAAAGGTGAGTGTGTTTGACTGAACCCCAGTTGTAGGGTCAACTGGCGAAAAGCCGATCAGGTCTTTGCCATTCTTTCTGTAATAATCAAAGCTGCCAGAGATACGATCATTTTTAAAAGAAAAGTCAAGACCGAAATTGAGCACCGCGGTCTTCTCCCATTGTAATTCAGGATTGGGCGGGTTTTGAACGATCGCATATTGTTGTGAAGTAAATAATGCATTCGAGGTATAACGTATGGTTGTAAAAGCAGAGAGTGAATTGTCAACATTACCGTTATATCCATAGGTAAGCCTGAGCCTGAGATAAGGAAGGATATTCCATCTATAAAATTTTTCTTTATCGAGCTGCCAACTGAGCCCGGACGACCAAAGGGGAACCCATTTCTGATTGGATGCCACACCAAATAAATTGGAGGCATCTCTCCTGGCGCTGAAAGAAGCCGTATATTTTTTATTATAAGTATAGGCGGCATTTGCAAACAGAGAAACAAACCTAAGAACTCCTGAAGAAAAATTCTCAGGATTAGGAATCGGTTGCGAAGATGCCAAACCTCCATATACAGGAAGATTGTCAATAAGATCAACATTTGTATATGTCAATACATCATCACTATAACCATATACCCGATACAGGGAGGATTGCATTTGCGTTTGTTTTAATTCGGCCCCTGCAATAGCTGTGATATCGTGAACACCCTGCCATGTTTGAGCATAGTTTGCCTGCAATCTTCCGTTGTGTGACAAGAGCGAAGAAAAAGAACGATCCATAATCTCCCCAAGCGGCACTCCATATTTATTTGTCGCCGGGTTATAAAACCGATTAACCAAGTTGCGAACCATGTATGTATTTTGTGAATACAGGTTCTTATTTTCCACTGTTTGTTTTTCGAACCGGTACAATAATGCAGCACTGAGATGATCATTGAATTTAAAAGAAGTTGTAAAATCAAATCTTGTATCGGACAGGTTTGCTTTATTATCCGCTTCATCCAGTTCCTGTAAGGGCCTGTATTTCCAATCCAATAATTTTCCTCCGCCAGCTGTATCAATAAAAGAGTAGCGATAATCTTTTATAATGGGTAACGGATTCCCGTTTTCATCAGCCAACTGCGCATAGGGATATAAAAACTTATTGCCGCCTGAAGTAATATTCTGCGCCGGGTTACCCGATAATGACTGCATTCCGGTATAAACCGCCGATACTTTAAATTCCAAAAACTTCACCGGCGTATAAGATGCTGCTGAATTAAAAGTGATGCGGCTGCTATTATCATGAAGCAGGTTTGGAAAGACCCTGTCATAGCCTGCTGAAAGGAAGTAACTCAGATTATCCGAACCGCCACTATAATTAAGTGCATACTGCTGAATAAAAGAATTGCGATAAAAGTATTTCATCAAATCATTACGAACATCCAGATTCCGCAATGCATCAATTTGCGCTGCGGAATCAGCTGATGAAATCTGTCCTGCTCTTCTTGCCGCTAAAATCTCCACTACAGGGGAGAGCGGCGGACGGGTAGTTGTGTTTGAAATATCACCATTATAAAAACCTTTACCGAACAAGAAAGTTTCCACATCAATAAAATCAGATGAAGAAATTGCGGGAGCATAAAATAAATCCGGTTTTTTTCCTATGGTGAAACTGCAGTTAAATTCAAGAGAGGGACTTTTTTTATATTTCCCTTTTTTTGTATTGATCACTATTACGCCATTCCCAGCTCTGACTCCCCATATAGAAGCCGCAGCAGCATCTTTTAATATAGTGATGCTTTGGATATCATCGGGATTTATATTATTAATGTCTCCGTCATACGGAAAGTTGTCTATCACAATAAGCGGAACAGCATTTGCAAAAATGGTGTTGCGCCCACGAATGGTAAATGCCCCGCTAGCAGTTCCCCGTTTATCAAAATAAACGGATGAAACACCTTCCAGGCGGCTTAAGAAATCAGTACTAACGCTCCTGTTTAATAAATCCACATCGAGCTTTTCAAATGCACCTGTACTTCTTTCTTTCTGCAAATCCTGGTAACCGGTACTGATTGTTACAGTTCCGCCTTCAATTATTTTCGTTTTTACTATAAGGGTTTCTAAATTTGACTTTCCTGCAACCCTCACTTCAAAGCTTTCAATGTTAGTACCACTAATTAGTAATATTGCATTTGCATCAATTCCAGTTAATGTGAACTCACCATTTTCATCGGTGCTTGTTCCTTTATTATTACCTTTTACTTTTATAGTTGCCCCTGCAACAGGTTCACCTTTTTCATTTACCACTCTTCCATGCACATCAATTGGAGGAGGGAGTTCAGTCGTGAGTTGAGAGTCGGAGGTAGGGAGACTTTTCTTTTTTATAACTACAGTCCTCTCTACGATTGTATAAGTTAGGTTTGTGTTTCCCAAGCATTGTGCAAGGGCTTGCTGTAAAGTTGCATTACGCAATTCCACATTTACTTTTCCAGCCTGGTCTAATTGTTCCAGCGTATAAAGAAAATTGTAGCCGGTTTGCTTTTTAATTTCCTTGAACACTTTTTCCAGGGGAGCATTTTTTTCTGAAAGGGTTATTGTTTGGGAATAACCTTTTGCGCTGGCGCCGATGCAGGCACTGAGCAATATGAATACGGTTAGCTTCATAGTGAGAAGCAGTTTATGAACCTCACCCCTAACCCCTCTCCTGAAAGAGAGGGGAACGAAGAAGTTCCCTTGTTTAATAAGAGCAGTCAATAGCATAACTTTGCTTTGTTTTGGGTTTTGAATAGATGATTCCTCAACAGTTTTATTTATTCGGGTGAACCCAAGACTCCGCCGCTTCGTCTAGACCACGAGGCGGTTTTGTTTGAGTTACCGATAAGA
>DASZXQ010000245.1:0-27223 GCA_035545755.1 Chitinophagaceae bacterium
TCTTATCCCAAAATTAAAAGAATTAGGAGTGGAACTGGTGGAGCAGCCATTGGCAAAAGATAATTGGGAAGGAATGAAAAAATTGTACATCGAATCTCCGATTCCGTTATTCGCTGACGAAGCTTGTGTTTTTGAAAGTGATGTTGATAAGTGCAAAGATCATTTTCATGGAATAAATATCAAACTCACCAAATGCAGCGGCATTACTCCGGCATTACGAATGATCAAACGGGCAAGAGAACTGGATCTGAAGATCATGGTCGGTTGCATGAATGAATCAACGATCGGCTCTGCTGCCATTGCCCATTTATTGCCTTTCATTGATCATGTAGATATGGACGGGCCATTATTGCTGCAGGAAGATGTTGCTACGGGCCTTCAGTATGATTTCGGAAAGATCAGTTATTCTAACAAACCGGGATTGGGAATTGAATATATTGGCTTATTTCATAAAAATATTTAGTCAACAAAGTAAAAGATTTAAAACCCATACAGAATATTCGTAATAACTGTCGTGAGTTCCTAAATCAATTAATGTGTCTTGATTAATTACTTCAATATAAATTCTATATTTGAATTTGCTTATTTATTCTGATTATATCCTGGAAGATCTTTTTAAGTAAAGTAAATTTCTTTTATACGAGTAAAATAAATAGATACAAACGTTTTACGATCATCCGGTTTTACTGTAATATCAGACTTCCAATTCTTATATTTTTTTTAGGTTCTATCAGCGTAAACGCCCAGTTTCCTCCGGCACTGCAATGGCAAAAATGTCTTGGAGGCACTAATAACGACGCCATAAATGATATTTATCCTACGTCTGATGGCGGTTATATTATGGCTGGATCTACAGCTTCTACCGATGGTACCGTTACCGGATTAAATAATCATGGATTACAAGATGCATGGATTATTAAAATTGATTTTAACGGGAATATACAATGGCAAAAAGTTTTTGGAGGCAGTAAAATCGATTATGCATCAAGCATCATTCAAACAACTGACGGAGGATATATCTTTCTTGGAGGCAGTTATTCTAATGATGGTGATGTAAGCGGTAATCATGGTGGTCTTGATCTTTGGATTGTAAAGCTTGATGTAACCGGGAACATCCAATGGCAAAATTCGTATGGAGGAAGCTCCGATGATAAAGTGGATAATATACAACAAACATCAGATGGTGGTTACATAGTCGCCTCATATTCCAACTCTATCGATGGAGATTTTGTAGGAAATCATGGCAATGATGATGCATGTCTTCTAAAATTAGATGCGACCGGAAATATTCAATGGCACAGGGATTACGGAGGCAGCAAACCGGAACAACCCACTATTATTATACAAACGAATGACGGAGGGTATTTATTTGCTACAAACACCGAATCATACGATGGAGATGTAATTGTTCCACATCAGATGCAGGATCTATGGATCGTTAAATTGGACCCAACAGGAAATATACAATGGCAAAAATGTTTTGGTGGTAATGCAGGAGAAGAAGCACAATCAGTCGCCCAAACAAATGATGGCGGGTATATTATTGGAGCTATTTCATTTTCAACCGATATTGCAGGAGCTCACGGAGGCGAAGATGGATGGGTTTTGAAAATTGATGGAAGTGGGAATTTACAATGGACAAAATGTTTAGGTGGCAGTGGTTGGGATCAAATAACGAGTGTCAAGCAAACTCCCGATTTTGGATATGTTGTAGCGGGAGCTACTAATTCATCCGATGGGGATGTTTGTCTTAATAATGGCGATTATGATTTTTGGTTAGTGAAGCTGGATAATTCGGGAACCATTGAATGGCAAAAGACGTATGGAGGGAGTAATAGTGACATGGGTTCTGGTTTTGTGCCGACCACCGATGGCGGTTTTATAATGGCTGGGCAAACTTTATCAAATGATGGCGATGTGGTTGGAAATCATGGTAACCGTGATGCCTGGGTACTAAAAGTGAACTTCCCGGGAGTACCACTCGTCGCAAAAGTCAGTATTATATCTAACGCTACTACGATCTGCAAAGGAAAAGCAGTAGAATTTATTGCTACTCCTGTATTAGGGGGACAATCTCCCAGTTATCAATGGCAGGTAAATGGAATACCTACTGGTAATAATAGTAATTCATTTGCCATCAATACTCTGAACGATGGGGATGTTGTGAATTGTGTACTTGAAAGCAGTCTGACTTGCATTGATACTCCAAGAGCAGTATCAAATAATATCGTGATCAATATAGATCCTTCCCAGGCTCCTGTAAACTTTCTTCCCCCGGATACAGCGAAGTGTAGTTTTGGTACTATTAATATTGAAGCAACTCAAGTTTTTAACAGCTATCTGTGGAGTAACAATGATACCACAGCATCAATAGCAATTAAAGATCCTGGAGTGTACTGGTTGCAAGTACGAAATAACAATGACTGTATTGGCCGTGATACAATTGTTGTGAAACTAAATGATTGCCTATATGGATTCTATATACCCAATGCCTTCACTCCGAATGGTGATGGCAAAAATGATCTTTTCCGGCCTCAAATATTCGGGGACCTAACGCAGTATAAATTCACAATTTACAACCGCTGGGGGCAAATTGTTTTCGAAACAACTGAATTAAACAAAGGATGGGATGGAACTATCAATGGACAAATGCAAAACAGTGGTGTTTATGTATGGGAATGTACATATGAACTAGATGGAGTGAATAAAAATTTGAAAAAAGGCACAGTAATGCTTATAAGGTAATGAAGCGTTTTCTATTTCACTACTGGACTCTATTTGACAAAGATTTAAGCTTGTACAAAAAATAAGTGCCGGCAGCACCGGCACTATTGGTAAATATCATTCGTGCAATTCGTGTCTACCAGATCCTTGCTCTCAAACTATCCGCCCGGTACATCGGATCACCTGGTTTTATATTAAACGCTTCATAGAATTCATCTACATCCATAAATGGTCCATTCACTCTATATTTAGCAGGAGAGTGCACATCTGTCAAAAGTTGTCTTCTCAACAATTCCTCACGCCCTTGCCATAACCATCCTAATGCATAACCAAGGAAGAATCGTTGCATAGGGGTAAGCCCATTTATTTTTTCACCCTTTTTGTATTGCTCTGTTTTTTTGAACGCATCAATCCCTAATACAATGCCGCCGAGATCAGCAATATTTTCACCTTGTGTAGCATCTCCATTGATATGATAGCCTTTTACCGGTTCAAATTCATTGAACTGTTTTATGATCAACTGAGCTCTTTTAGTGAATTCTGCGGAATCAGCGTCTGTCCACCATTTTTTTAAATTTCCTTTTGCATCAAACTTTCTTCCCTGGTCATCGAAACCATGAGTGATCTCATGACCGATGGTGGAAGCAGCTCCATAACCATATACGATCGCATCATCCAGTTCGTCATCTTTAAAACCGGGAACTATGAATTGAGCAGCAGGTAAAGTAATGTCATTGTTGGAAGGATCATATTGGGCATTGTAGGTTTGCGGATTCATGCCCCATTCATCTCTGTCAACCGGTTTTCCTAATTTGTTAAATTGATAATTGTGTCTCCATTCATTGGCATTGATCACATTTTGCACATAGCTATCGGTGCCGATCTCCAGTGCCGAATAATCTCTCCATTTATCAGGATAAAATACTTTCTTTTTGATCGTAGCCAATTTTTCATACGCTTTCTGCTTGGTACTGTCACTCATCCAGGTAAGTTTGCTAATATGATCTTTCAACGCATCACGGATAGCTTCGGTCATCACTTCATAGCGTTCTTTATCTTTCGGGCTGACGTATGCCTTTACATACAGTTGTCCTAAAATTTGTCCCATCAATCCATTCTCCTGTCCGATCACAATTTTCCAGCGTGGTCTTCTTTCTTTTGCGCCGCTGAATAATCTTCCAAAATCAAATGCGGCCTGTATATAAGCATCAGAAAGTTCATTAGAAAAATCATTGATCAGGTTAAATCTCAGGTAACTCTTCCAGACAGGAATTGGTGTTGATTTCAAAACATTATCCAGCGCTTTGAAAAATTCTGGTTGTCCCACGATAACAGAATCAATGCTCTTTACACCGATGGATCCAAGATAAGAGGTCCAGTCAACGGCGGGAGATAATTTCGGAAGATCTGAAATAGCGACTTTATTATAATTCTTATAATCATCCCGAAGATCATTCAATGTACGTGAAGCAGTGGCCAGTTTTGTTTCCAATGTCATGATGTCTTTGGCAACAGTTTTTGCCTGGCTGCTGTCTTGACCAGACATGGTAAGAATTTTTGCGATATACTTTACGTATTCGTTACGGATGTTGGCAGTAGCAGAATCTTTTCTGAAATAATATTCTCTTTCCGGCAAACCAATCCCTCCCTGCCAGAGATAATAGGTCATCACTTCGCTGTTTTTGCTGTCCTGGTTTACAAAATCAGAGAATAAAGCCGAAGAACCTATTTTTTTCAACTGCGCTACGGTACTCACCAGGGATTTTACGTCAGTAATTGCATTGATTTTATCAAGCCAGGGCTGAAGCGGTTTGAGACCTAGAGCGTCAGCTTTGGCACTATCCATCGCTGTTTTCCAAAAATCTCCTATTTTCTGATCGGTGGTTCCTTTGGCGGCATTAGCGGCTGCAGCTTTTTCATTGATCTCCCTGAAACGCCTGTTATTTTCTTCATCAACTAAATTGCCGATTCCCCAGCTGCTGTATGCAGGAGGAATAGGGTTACGTTTCAGCCACCCGCCATTTGCATATTGAAAGAAATCCGTGGCAGGACTTACTGTGGTATCCATGTCATCAATCAGGATATCCTTTTTTGCAGTTTCGGATTGCTTGGTTTTACAGGAAGTTGCAGTAAGAACGGCAACAATGAGAACAAAAAAAAGTTTAAGGCGCATAGAATTTTTATTTTACAATTTTTAAAAATAATTAAACTCATCGTTAGGCAAAAATATATTTGACGGACGGTGTTTGTTTTGTTTGAGATTTAATTTTGCGTATTTCAGGTTATTGCAGGTTAACTTTGCAGCAACATTTACAATAATGGCATATAAAAATCTCCAGGAATTCATTGCAGCATTGGAAAAAGCAGGTGAATTGCTCCGCATCCCATCCTATGTGGATCCGAAATTTGAAATAGCAGAGATCACTGACCGAATTAGTAAACAACCGGGTGGCGGCAAAGCTTTATTGTTTGAAAATACAGGCTATGAGTTTCCGGTGTTGATGAATGGATACGGCAGTGAAAAAAGAATGTGCATGGCATTGGGGGTTCTGCACCTGGATGATGTGGCTAAAGAGATCGAAGAATTATTCCAACTTTTATCTGCACCGAAAGAAGGTTTGATGGATAAATTAAAACTGCTGCCTAAACTGGCGCAGTTTTCTTCCTGGATGCCTGCTGTGAAAAGCGGGAAAGGAGAGTGCCAGGAAATTGTGATGCAGAAAGCAGACATCACCAAACTTCCGGTGATCACTTGCTGGCCAAAAGATGGCGGACCATTTGTTACATTACCGGTCATTCATACCAAAGATCCGAATACCGGACAACGAAATGTAGGCATGTATCGCATGCAGGTATTTGGTCCGACGCTTACAGGAATGCATTGGCATAAACATAAAGTGTCCGCCAAACATTTCCAGGAATACAAAAAATTAAATCAACGAATGCCGGTAGCTGTTGCATTAGGTGGCGACCCGGTTTATGCATATGCTGCCACTGCTCCGTTACCGGAAAACGTAGACGAATATATGCTTGCCGGTTTTTTAAGAAAGAAAAGGGTGGAGCTGGTAAAATGCATTACGCAACCGGAAGTGGAAGTTCCTGCTGATGCAGATTTCATTATTGAAGGTTATGTGGATCCAAATGATGAATTGATCTGGGAAGGGCCATTTGGCGATCATACCGGTTATTATTCTTTGCCGGATTGGTATCCACGTTTTCATATCACAGCCATCACACATAAAAAACATGCAGTGTACCCGGCAACCATTGTTGGTATTCCGCCACAGGAAGATGCGTGGTTAGGAAAAGCAACGGAAAGAATTTTCTTAGCGCCGATCAAAATGACATTGGTTCCCGAAATAGTTGATATGGAAATGCCGGTTGAAGGAGTATTTCATAACCTTGTCATCGCACAGATCAAAAAAGATTATGCAGGCCAGGGACTAAAAGTGATGAATGCCATGTGGGGCGCCGGCCAAATGATGTTCAATAAAATTTTAGTATTGATCGATCAGGGCATTAGTATCACGGATTATGAAGCTGTGGCTAGATATGTTTTTCAAAACCTGAATCCTGCCACAGATATTTCCTTTTCACAAGGGCCAATGGATGTGCTGGATCATAGTTGCAGCAAATTGGGTTTTGGAGGAAAGATGTGCATAGATGGAACAAAAAAGTTTGAGGAAGAAACGGATGATAATTACGAATTGGGAATTACGAGTTACGAATTTGATGAGTCTGTTTTGTTGAATAAATTTTCTGAGATCAAAAAAGTTAATTCATCGCTGTTGAAAAAAGAAATTCCCTGTCTGATTATCGCTGCGCAGAAAAACAGGAAAGGGCATATTAAAGAATTGCATGAACAAGTTTGTTCTTTACCAGAGCTTGATGGTGTAAAAATGATCCTTTATGTTGAACATACAGTTGATGCTAACGACTTGCCAACTGCACTATGGCGCTTTTGCAATAATCTTGATCCAAAAAGAGATCATATTCTTTTTAAGAAACCGGCAACCGGCAATTATTCCGCTTGCATTGGATTGGATGGAACAAGAAAGACAAAAGAGTATGACGACTTCAACAGGGATTGGCCGAATATCATTGTTGCAGATGATACCACAATAAAAAATGTTGATGAAAAATGGGAACAACTGGGTATCGGGCCCTTCATTCCTTCCCCTTCTTTAAAATTCAAAGGCCAGTTGTATGGTGAAGAAGCAGCGGTACGATGATCCTGCTATTTGTTCAAAATTTAGTTTTACAATGTAAATTGCTGAAAATTGATCCTCATGAAACGAATTAGTGCTGTATTGTTATTGAGTATACTTGCTGTTGCCGGATTTACCCAGGGCAACAATACTTCAAAAAATGAAAACAAGGCGCTGCTGTGGAGAATCAGCGGAAACGGGTTGACCAAACCTTCTTATCTCTTCGGTACAATTCATATGCTTTGCCAGGATGATGCTGTGCTGAGCGATAGTTTGAAAAAAGCGATCAGCCATTGCGATAATGTGTACCTGGAAGTACAGATGGATGATTTGTTTGAAATGATCGGTGCTCTTGGCCAAATGAAAATGAATGGCGATACCACGCTTCAAGATCTGTTGAGTAAAGAAGATTATGAAAAAGTGAAAAATTATTTTGAACAAAAGCAATCATTGATCCCTTTTTCCATGCTGGAAACATTCAAGCCGATCCTTGCCGCTTCTACATTGGAAGAATCAACATTGCCATGCGGCACGCCTGTTGCCATGGAACAATTGATCATGCAAGAGGCAAAGAACAATGAGAAAGAGATCAAAGGGCTGGAAACAATGGCGTACCAGGCCGGCATTCTCGACAGCATTCCTTATACCTTGCAGGCAAAGCAACTCGTTAATTATATTGACAGCGTACAAAAAGGAGTGGATGAAACGAAAGAATTCAATGAACTGGTGGATGCTTACAAAAAGGAAGACCTGAACAAGTTGGAAGAACTTACGAAAGAAAGTGATATAGGTATGAGTCGCTACACTGATATTTTATTGTATAACCGGAACAGGAATTGGGTGAAGAAATTAAAAACGCTGATGCCTGGCAAATCATTGGTGATCGCAGTAGGAGCGGGACATTTACCGGGAGAGAAAGGAGTGATCAATTTGCTGCGCAACGAGGGTTATACGGTAACTCCCATACCCAATAAAGAAGCCGGGGTCAAAGTCATTTAACGTAGTTTCGAAACAACTCTATGCAGCATTTCTTAAAAATATTCTTTGCCACTTTTCTTTTCGGATTGTTGGCTATTGACTCAAATGCCAACAGGATCGACAGTTTGAAAACGGATGATGATGTGGTGGCATTTCTTAAAAGTATTAACCCCGATTTCAGATCTGATAAATACAAACAGATAGAATTGCACAGCACGGAACAAGTCCGAAAAGATCTCGACTGCGATGGTATTTCATCGCAATGGCAAATTCAGAACTGGGAAAAAGCGGATTTCAACGGAGATGGAAGAACGGATCTGCTTGTATTGTTGTATTGGTATGATTACGGTGTGTATTCAGTGATTGATAATGGCGATGGTACTTTCAAATTTCTGACGTTGTCTTATAACATTTATGAAAAATGCGAATTGGCAAAAGTATTCCTGCAATACGATCAGCAACTGCTCTTATATTATCAGAAAGTGCAGAAGCAGGTGCAGGTAAAAAATAATCGAGGTTATAAATCTGTTCCTGAAATTGACACATTGATCTATCAATATGGTGGGTTTGTAGAACGAAACCGGCATCCATCCGATTACGCCATCGATTCCATAGAATATCGTACCAGCGCCTGTTTTGGAAGTTGCCCGGTTTTTAGCATTGTAATGGATAAAAATGGGAACGCAGAGTACGACGCGGAAGTGTATAACTCAAAACGTGGAAAATTTACTGCGGTTGTCAAAAAAGAAAATTTCAATGATATTGTTGGTCTCATCAATTATATCAGCGTCAAAGAACTTGATAATAATTATAAAGTAAGCTGGACGGATGATCAAACCTGCTGGTTGCGTATCCGTTTCAGCGATGGAAGCATAAAAGAGATCAGCGACTATGGATTGAAAGGAACATTTGGATTGCGGCTCTTGTATTCCCTCTTCTTCGATCTGCGCAACAGCCAGGATTGGAAATAAATCCTTTTTGTTCTGAGTGAAAAATATTGAAATAACTGCTACCTGGTTTGCACAAAAAATAAGTCCCGCTGTAGACACAGCCGGACTTAAGTAATGGTTCTGATTAAGCTCTTGGGTTATTTATATTGAACCGTGTTGGTAGTATTAGTATTTACAGAAACAACAGGTTCAGATTTTATTTCAACTTTTTTATCGTTCGTCACCGGCGCTTCTTTTTTACCATGTATCTGTGCCAGTGTGGGAGCGATGACCAAAGATACAATAGACATCAATTTAATCAAAATATTCATCGATGGCCCGGAGGTATCTTTGAAAGGATCACCGACCGTATCACCCGTAACAGATGCCTTATGTGGCTCTGATTTTTTATAATAAGTTTCGCCATTGATCTCAACTCCTTTTTCAAAACTTTTTTTGGCATTATCCCAGGCACCACCGGCATTGTTTTGAAACATTCCCATCAATACACCACTTACCGTAGCTCCTGCCAGGAAACCTCCCAATGCTTCAGGGCCTAAAAGGAATCCCATCACTAATGGAGAAATAATGGCAATAGCTCCGGGAGCAACCATCTTTTTAATAGATGCATTAGTGGAAATAGCAACACATTTATCATATTCCGGCTTTCCTTTTCCTTCCATGATGCCTGGTATTTCTTTGAACTGCCTTCTCACTTCTTCTACCATGCTCATAGCAGCACGTCCAACAGCCTGTATGGCTAGAGATGAAAATATGAAAGGAATCATTCCGCCTACAAACAATGAAGCCAGCACTTTTGCTTTATAAATATTGATGCCATCTATTCCCGCCACGCCAACAAATGCTGCGAACAGTGCCAATGCCGTCAACGCAGCGGAAGCAATGGCAAATCCTTTTCCGGTTGCAGCAGTTGTATTTCCAACAGCATCGAGCACATCTGTTTTTTCACGGACTTCTTTCGGCAATTCACTCATTTCTGCAATACCACCGGCATTATCTGCAATTGGTCCAAATGCATCAATAGCTAATTGCATTGCTGTGGTTGCCATCATTCCGGCGGCAGCAATTGCCACACCATACAATCCGGCACACGCATACGAACCCCAGATACCACCAGCTAATACTAAAATCGGAAACATAGTGGAATGCATCCCCATAGCCAATCCACCGATGATGTTGGTAGCATGTCCCGTTATTGATTGCCGGATAATTGTTTTCACCGGCCATTTACCCATGGCAGTATAAAATTCAGTGATAGCACTCATCAATGTTCCTACTAATAAACCAACACCAATTGCGCCCATCACACCCCACTTGGTGAATTCATGTCCGCGAAGGATCATATTTTCCGGAAGAACAAAATATACCAACACGGCTGCAGCAATAGCAGTGAGAACGATAGAACCCCAGTTACCCATGTTCAATGCTTTTTGAACATTGGCAGTGTTGATGCCTTTGGCATCACTTACACGAACAAACCAGGTTCCTACAATGGAAAATAAAATTCCAACACCAGCTATCAACATGGGTAACAGAATGGGGGAGAATCCGCCCATATTATCATCTGTCTGAACAATTGTTTCCTGTCCTAATACAATCGTGGCAAGAACTGTAGCAACATAAGAGCCGAACAGGTCGGCACCCATACCGGCAACGTCACCAACATTATCACCAACGTTATCAGCGATAGTAGCAGGATTTCGTGGATCATCTTCCGGGATACCGGCTTCTACTTTACCAACCAAGTCAGCGCCAACGTCGGCTGCTTTTGTATAAATACCTCCGCCAACACGGGCAAACAATGCAATGGATTCTGAGCCGAGAGAAAAACCGGTCAGCACTTCGATCGTTCTCAACATTTCTTCACTATGCACCGGTGCATCGGGAGCAAAAATTTGTTTTAATACAATGAACAATCCACCCAAACCTAAAACCGCCAAACCGGTAACGCCCATTCCCATCACCGAACCACCGGTGAAGGAAACATGTAATGCTTTACTTAAACTGGTACGGGCAGCATGTGCCGTGCGGACATTAGCTTTGGTTGCTACCCTCATACCGATATAACCGGCAGTGGCGCTGAGTACTGCTCCGCAAATAAAAGAACCAGCAATCAGCCAATGAGAATGAGGATTGGCGCTGGCCATTACTGCCAGTAAGATGGCAACTATGACCACAAAATACCCGAGTATTTTCCACTCGGATTTCAAAAATGCCATTGCGCCTTCGGCAATATAATTACTAATCTCTTTCATGCGGTCGGTGCCGGCATCCTGGCGGGATACCCAGCCTGACTTAATGAACGTGTAAAACAATCCGATGGCGCCCATCACAGGAACGAGGTAAATCAATTTGTCCATAAACGTTGATTCTTAATCTTTTTTTAATGAAGGTTTTCCTTCGGTTGGGGCGGCAAAGATAGGGGATGAAGGGGAAATTTTATAATTTATAGAAAGGACTTCTGTTTATCAGAAGACCCTGTCTCTTAGCGCATAATCCGACTTTCATCGACTTTTTTTTAGCAAAAGGTTTATCAGGATTCATTCTGCTGAACAGGCAACTGCGAAATATAATATTTTAGATAAAAATTGCTGGAGTAACGTATTATAAAAAAAGTAAAAACTTTTCAATATGAAGATCTCTGCCCGGATAAATAATACAATGAATCATCATGAAGTGGAAGTGCAAACCAACGAAACCATAAAAACAGTACAGATACCTTCCGGGCCTTCCGGTTATGGTTCTTCTGTAAATGGTGCCGAACTAGTAACGCTTGCATTAGCCACCTGCTTTTGCAACGATATTTACCGGGAAGCGGCAAAAAGAAATATCCCCGTTACTGCTGTGGAAGTGAATTGCAGTGCTCAATTTGGCGCAGACGGTGAGCCCGGTTCTGATTTCTCCTATACGGTAAAAGTTTTTTCCGATGCTCCGGAAGAACAGATAAAAGAACTGATCATTCACACCGACCGCATTGCCGAGATACATAATACACTAAGAAAAGGAGTGGAGATAAAGTTGATTCCATAGTTTTTTTGATGACTTCGCAATAAAGATGCCATTGCAAAGCAACAAACAGATCGTTGCATTGTGTTTAATAATTTTCCGTTGCTGAAGCAATCTATTTCACTAAAGTCAAAAGTGGTCTCAGCAACATCGCTGGCCTGTTCACGTTACCATGAACCTATATTGTTTCGCAGTAGAAGCCTAATTTATGCGTGAGGCACAAAAAGCTGTGCATTGAAAACGTGCCGCATCTTAAAATTATTTATTTTAGAATCTTTTTCTCAAAATCATTTTCTTTTAAAGTCTGATAATTTATTTATATGAAACGCATTAAAACTTCCTTTTTCTTCTTTTGTTTTTTTTCCCCTGTTGTTCTCTTTGCCCAGTCTGAAAATATAGACCAGGCAGCAATGACTAAGATCCGCAATGAAGGTTTACAAAATTCCAGAGTAATGGATATTGCGTTTCATATTACCGAATTGAGTGGCCCGAGAGTTACCAATTCCCCCGGATTTATGCGGGCCGCCAATTATGCCAAAAATCAATTCACCCAATGGGGATTGGTTAATTCCCAACTGGATCCCTGGGGCGATTTCGGGAAAGGATGGGAATTGCAAAAATCTTATATAGCCATTACTTCACCATGGTACCGGACTCTAATTGCATATCCTAAAACCTGGTCCGCAGGTACCAATGGCTTGCAAAGTGGAGAAGTGCTTTTAATTACTGCTAAAGATTCTGCAGCACTCGACGCTTATCGTGGTAAACTTAAGGGTAAAGTTTTAATACCCGATAATCTGATAAGCTACCAAGCAGGCATTGAAGCGGCCGGTAGTCGTTTTACGGATGAAGAATTGGAAAAAATGAGTGCGGTAACGGAGGCTGAAGACACTGCTGCCATGCGCAGAAGGCGTGAGCGATCTAAAGAACAAAATGTTGTTCCGAGGGAAGTGATCACTACACTAAAAAAAATGGCTGAAAAAGAAGGTGCGATCGCTTTGTTAAGTTCCGCCCCTCAAGATCATGGCGGAACTATATTGGTACTGCAGGCAGGCCCTTATAAAATAGATGACCCGGCGAATTTTCCGGACATAGCTATCGGCCTGGAAGATTATAATATGATTGTCCGCTTATTGAGAAATAATACGCCTGTAAAAATGGACGTAGATATCAAAACAAAATTTCAAACGGCTGATACTAAAGGGTACAATGTTATTGCTGAAATACCCGGCACGGATAAAAATGTAAAAGACCAGGTAGTAATGCTTGGCGCTCATCTCGACTCGTGGCCTGCTGCTGTTGGCGCTACCGATGATGCTGCAGGCGCCTGCGTGATGATGGAAGCAGTACGCATTTTAAAAGCTATCGGAATACAACCTAAAAGAACCATCCGTATTGCATTGTGGAGTGGGGAAGAAGAAGGTTTGCTGGGATCAAGAGCGTATGTAAAGAAAACTTTTGGCGACCCCGCCACCATGAAACTATTGCCGGCACATGATAAGTTTTATGTGTATTTTAATTTAGATAATGGTACCGGAAAAATTCGGGGCATTCATCTGCAGGGGAATAAAGCTGCCCGAAACATTTTTGAACAATGGTTTGCTCCATTCAATGACCTGGGTGCTAAAACTATTACACTTCGCAATACAGGCAGCACGGATCATATATCTTTTGATGCGGTAGGTTTACCTGCATTCCAGTTTATCCAGGACCCATTAATAACGCAACATAGTAATATGGACAGCTACGACCATCTGAGTCCGGACGATCTCAAACAGGCAGCTACCGTTGTGGCCGGATTGGTATACGATGCTGCCATGTGGGATCAAAACTTTCCAAGAAAACCATTACCCAAACCGCTTTCGGTTGATCCGATAACAGGTTCTCAGAAGCAATAACGTTCTCTTCCTATTGACGACGGAATACCTTTGCTGAAACATTTATTAGTGCTCAGCTAAAGCGCCCTTTCATTTTTGATTTATTGCAGCAACCAATGAATTCAAAGTAACTTTCAAATAGTTCTCTTGATGCTTTACCTATTTAAAAGCAGCAGAAGTGCTCGGGGTTGATATCAGCAACAGCACAATTGCATAAATTGATACATTTGTAACATGGAGAAAGTAATGGATCGCACTAATTCAACTGAAACGGTCAAGTGCTGGGTTGAATTATATTCCGATCATCTCTATACCTGGGCATTCCGGAAAACATCTGATAAAGAAACTGCCGAAGACCTGGTGCAGGAAACATTCCTCGTCGCTTTTCAGAATTTTGAAAAATTCGAAGGCAAGAGCCATCCCAAGACCTGGCTTTTTTCCATTTTAAAAAATAAGATCGCCGACCATTACCGCAAACTGTTCAAAGAAGGCGGAGTACAAACTATTTCATTCAATGATTTTTTTGACGAGAATGGAGACTGGCTCCAGGAGCACCGGCCCATAGCCTGGAAGCAGGACGAAACTCATTTACTCGACGATCCCGATTTCAAAAAAGCGCTGGATAATTGTATTGACAGGCTTCAGAATAATTATAAAGCGGTGGTCACCCTCCGTTTTTCGCAGGAAAAAGAAAGTGACGAGGTCTGTCAGGAGTTGGGAATTGCTGCGACTAATTACTGGCAGCTGCTTCACCGGGCAAAATTGCAATTAAGAAAATGCCTTTATCTAAACTGGTTTAGAAAATGAAAAAATTAATGAACTTCCTGATGCTCTCCTGCAAAAAAGCATCAGCATTGATCGACAAAAAGGCTGAAACAAAGTTGTCCGTGAAAGAAAACATTCAGCTGCACCTGCATACTTCCATGTGCGATGCCTGCACTGCTTATTTGAAACAAAGCAAGATGATCAGCGAAGCACTTCACAAACACTTGCATGATCACGAAGATGAAGGGACTCCTCTCATCAACAATAAAGACTTGCAGGATAAAATAATTTCAGGATTATAATCCCTGAAATTTTTGTCATCCCTTTAATACAATCAGCAACATAATTTTTGGAAACATTCTTCTGCGCCGATCACATGGCGTAATCTTTCTTCTATTATTTTCTTTTAGAATTTTTTTTAAGAGTAGTTGTCAGGATGTTACAATAACTGCGACTGATAGAGTGTAAACCAGTTTACAAAATTTTAAAAACAACAACATGAAAAAAGTAATCCTGGCTTTAGCCATTGTATTCGGGATCTCTGCAGCC
This sequence comes from Chitinophagaceae bacterium, assembly GCA_035545755.1. Lineage (GTDB taxonomy): Bacteria > Bacteroidota > Bacteroidia > Chitinophagales > Chitinophagaceae > UTBCD1. The sequence continues at coordinate 15,058 of DASZXQ010000245.1, forward strand.
GGACATGCGCAAATGTCGCAGGGCAAAAAAGAAGACCAGATGAAAAGCATGGTCTTGAAAAACGGAGTGAAGATCGTTGATGACAAACCAATGCTGTGTAAGAACGGCAAGTGTGCTCCATTGACGCAGACCTACACCTGTTCTGACGGTTGTAAAGTTTCTACAGATGGCACTGTTACAAAACCTGATGGCACCTCTATGAAATTGATGGCAGGATACCAGATCGATAAGAGTGGTAAGGTGGCCATGATCCCTCATGGACAGCAAGGGCATGTGTGTACGGATAGTTGTCCCATGCACGGGAAGATGTAAACAAAAAGGGGATTATGCTTACGTATAGTCCCCAATTTTTAAAAACCAAAAAATAATTTATATGAACGGAAAATTCAAACAGGCAATAACAGGAGGCCTTGTTGCCACTGTTGCATTTACGCTGATGACATTCATAGCTCCATTGATGGGCATGCCCAAAATGAGTCCTCCCGAAATGCTTGCAATGATGATGGGAGTGCCGGTAGTAGTGGGCTGGATCATGCATTTCATGATCGGGATGATCTTTGCTTTAGTGTATACCTATATTTTCATTGATATGCTGAAGAAAATGCAAAGCCTTGTTGTGAGGGGAGTGGTATTTGGCATCACACTATTTATCGTAGCACAGATAATGATCCCGCTGATGGGTTCACTATTTCATGCAGCGCCGATGATGGGAAATAAAATGCTGATGATCGTTGGTAGTTTATTAGGGCACGTAGTCTTTGGAATTGTAGTTGCTTTGATGATAAAACCCGGGCAGGAACAAAAGCAGGATTGAAACCGCAATTTGTAAAGTAATTGATCTTTTACGCCTTTGTTGCTGTTCAGCTAAAGCACAGTTACATTTTTGATGTATTGCAGCAACAAATGAAATTAAAGGAACTTTCATGTAGTTCTGTTCTTCCTTCACTTAACCCGATAGTTATTATTGGGCTAAGTATCCTCCATCTACTGCATAATAAGAACCCGTGACAAAGGATGCTTTAGAAGAGCTCAGCCATAAAACCAATTCAGCCACTTCTGATGATTCACCCAAACGACCAATAGGATGCAATCCGGCCAAGGCATCCATCGTTGGTTTATCCAAAGTGTTAGTAAGCAACGGCGTTATTATATATCCCGGACAAACTGCGTTCACACGTATTTTTTGTGTTGCATATTCCAGCGCAGCAGCTTTTGTAAGACCGATAAGGCCGTGTTTAGCTGCAACATAAGCAGGAGAGTTTCTTGTTCCAACCTGTCCTAAAATGGATGAAATATTTACAATGCTCCCGCCACCACTTGCTAACATGGCTGGTATCTGGTAACGCATTCCATAAAAAACACCAGAAAGATTTATGCTGATAACTTTATCCCAACCTTCAATAGTATATTCACCAACAGGAAGCAATGGACCACCTATGCCTGCATTGTTGCAGGCAATGTGCAAACCTCCAAAATGATTTACTGTTTCTTTTATCAACGCTTCCTGCTCCGCAGGACTTGCGGTATTTGCTTTTATAAAGATTGCTTTGCTGCCTCTTTTTTCAATTTCGGCAGCGACATCTTTACCCGCTTGTTCGTTAATATCTGACACTACTACTTTCGCTCCTTCGGATGCATATATCAGTGCTATTTCCCGGCCGATGCCTGAACCTGCTCCTGTGACAAGGGCTACTTTATTCTCTAAATTTTTCATTTTAGTTTATTTAAATTATTTGAAGTAGAAATTGATCCTTATAAAGGTACCACTTTGAAATTGGTATTCTTTATGTTCTTACGCCGTTGTTCGTGTTCAGCTAAACACCCTTTCATTTTGATTTATTGCAGCAACAAATGAAATTAAAGGAATTTGCATGTAGTCCGGTTGTTGGTCTGATTATTATATGAGAAGATGTCTCCGGGTGAAGACGATCGGCGTAAATTCTTTTTGCATTATTATTCAGCCTGGCATTTACTTTACATTCCTGACGCCGGGTCCACAGCTATTCAGAAGCCCAGCGGTGAGACTCGGATGGGAAAAAGATCGTTGTATTGTGTTTGCTGATTCCCTTTTGCTGAAGCAATCCGGCTTTCTGAATATAGATTGCTTCGTCGACTGAAGCCGACAATACATAATGAAAAGCCGCTTTTGTCTCCTCGCAAAGACGACGAACTCTCTATCCGTTTTCGCATCTTCGAAGTCATTGCGAAGCAACATAGAGATCGTTGTATTGTGGTTAAGAATTCTCCGTTGCTGAAGCAATCTATTTCACTGAAGTCAAATGATTTTCTCAGCAACATTGCTTGCCTGTTCACATTGCCCATGAGCAGAAGTTGGTAAGAAAGCTATTTCGCAAATAGATCATTTAATTTCGTAGTTAGAATTTCGCCATGAAGGTTTGAAGCAATAATCTTTCCCTTGTTATCAACAAGCAGGTTAAACGGAATTCCAGTGACTGAATAATAATGAGCAATTGCATTATCATATCCTTTTAGGTCTGAAACCTGTGACCATGGGATGCTATCTTTTTGTATAGCCCTCATCCATGCTTTTTTATCTTCGTCGAGAGAAACACCCAAAATTTCAAATCCTTTTGATTTATATTTTTTATAAAGAGAACGTAAATTCGGGTTTTCTTCCCTACATGGCCCGCACCAACTGGCCCAAAAATCTATTAACAAGTATTGATAAATTAGATTTTCTCCACTTATCAGATTCCCCGATGTGTCGGGCTCTTTTAAGAAGGAATAGGGTGAGCCAACTTCAATTTTTTTAAGCCTTTCAATTTGTCGCATTAAACCATTAGATTCTGCTCTTTGTCGCTGTTCTAATGATAGATGATCGAATATCAGATTTGCTTGATTGAATGATAGCAAATTGGCCCCGATTGCATTGTCCAAAAAAACAGATGATAAATTATAGTTAGGGTGGAAAGTCACGAATGAATCTACTTTCTCGAACATTTGTTTATTTTTCGCACTATCACTTAAATGTAATCGTAATAGTGAAAGCAGAAAATTTCCAAATTGATTGAATAGGCTGTCGCTTACGGAACCTGAAACAGACGTCAATGTTATCTTATTTGGACTTGAAATAGCAATTCTCGCTTTTACAGAAATAAAACCAGTGTCCAGATAAATCCATCCAATTTCTGAAGGCTCCGCTAAAAATATCCGACCTTGCACAGGTTCTGCTAAAACTCCATCGAAAACAAATTTGCCATTGACTATTTCTGTTGAGTCTTTAATAAAATTGTTGTCCTTATCATAATAGCCCAAAAATATGGGTCCCTTGTAGTCCCCCTCCGTCACTCCAGTTATTTTGAAATTGGATTTAACCTGTGCAAAAATTATTGAATGAAGAAAGAGAATTGCAATTAATAGTCGAATTTTCATATTAGCTTACTTAGATCACATAAATATACACCATCAAAAAGCTTATAAACCTCCCCTAATTCGTCGCAGGCGGGCAGGGCAGAAGGGCGGAAAAGCTAAATCCCAAAATCCGATTGGAGAAATTCGCTCAATTTCAATAGCTTATCATCCAACAACTTCCATTTTTTTTGAAATAAGCGCCGCAATTCGGGTAAGAAAAATGCTTTTTCAATATTAAACTGCGGCGGTTCATGCATGAAAAAAGTTTTTTCAATATTAAACCTGGGAAAAGTAGACATGAAAAAAGATTTTGTAACCATGAAAAATGATTTTTCAATATTAAACTGCGGCAGTTCATACATGAAAAAAGATTTTTCAATATTGAATCGGGCGGAAGTAAACAAGAAAAATGGTTTTTCAATATTGAATTCGGCGGGAGTTAACAAGAAAAAAGCTTTTTCAATATTGAACCCGTCGGGAGTAACCCTGAACTGGCGGCAAAACAACCCTGTCTTACTTAAAGGTCAGGTTCAGCGAAATGTTGTTGGACAATAATCCCGTGGTTTGCTGGTAATGTCCATATCGGATCTCCAGCGAACTGAAATTTTTGGAACCAAAAACACCTTTCGGCGGTGCGATGCGGATATTCACGCCTTCATACATAATTGGAAGATGTTGCATACTTATCATTTGTCGTAGTGGAAATTCTACATGGGGTTAAAAAATTTAAGTACAGTCAAAGGAATCAGAGTTCTATTTTTTTTGGCCCGATTCTGGCCGTATTTCGCATAAGAATTCAGGCAAGGCCCCATCCTTTGAAAAGATTAAAACCTGTGAAAGACCGATCCAACTGATCCACTGAAAAGAACCATGAGTCCTAATCCTTTGAAATGAATCTGATCCGCACCAGAACCCCGAAGGTCCATACGGAAAAGTTTTAAAAGGCCAACAATGAAAAAACCAGCAAGCAGAAACAGTATTGAAAAATCCACAGTCGCCGTCAGCGCTTACCTGGAGGAACCGGGCGTACTTCAAAACCTGGTAGAAAAACTGGCCCGCAGGGAGGAGGATGGCTTCGATTTTGAATCATTAGCCTGTGAATGGCAACCGATCACTACATCCTCACTGGAAGGGTATGCTAACGGCGACCTGGTTCTGTCTGATGAAAAAGAAATGATCAACTCCTTATTTGATACCTGTTTTCTTTTCACCTGCACCAGAGTAAAAAACAGGAACTACAATTTGACCTGGGTCTGTTCGCTTTCGTAAAATAAAATGTGCTTAAGCTGTGGCAAGTTTTAAAAATGCTTCGCCGAGATGCTCAGTAATATCTCCTGCTATCATCGCTTCTTCTGAAAATTTATTTGCAGCAATGTCTCCGGCCCATCCATGAAGATATACTCCGAGCATAGCTGCATCTGTCGGGCTATAACCCTGTGCCAGCAAGCCGGTCAATATTCCGGTCAACACATCGCCGCTGCCGCCTTTTGCCATTCCCGGATTGCCGGTACTGTTGAAATATCCAAAACCTGATGGAGTTGCTATGAATGTGTGATGCCCTTTTAAAACGATGAGGCAATTAAACAGCTTTGCATTTATCAAAGCCTTTTCTATTCTTTCAAAATCATTTTCACTTTCACCAAACAGCCGCTCAAATTCTTTGGGATGCGGCGTCAAAATAGAGTGGGGTGGGAGAGAGTTAAGTAATTCTTTGTCCAGGGAAATACAATTCAATCCATCGGCATCTATCACCACCGGCTTTTTGAATTGTGGCAATAATTGTTTCAACGCCGCTCTCGTTTCTCTGGCAGTGCCGATGCCAGGGCCAATACCAATTACATTGTATTTAGAAAGATCCGATTCAATATTTGTGATAAACGAAGCATTAAAATCGGTAAGCACCATCGCTTCCGGCAATGCGGTTTGCAAGATCTCATAACCGCATTTGGGAATATGACAGGTGATCAGTCCCACACCACTTCGCAAACAAGCTTTTGCCGCTAACACTGCGGCGCCCATTTTTCCATAGCTTCCTGCAAGTAATAAGGCATGGCCAAAATTTCCTTTGTGAGCAAAGGGATCTCTTGGTTTATATACGGAACGGATCATTGCCTCATCCAGTAATTCTTTATGTATGGAAATAGTTGACAAAAACTCCGGCTTCAAACCAATATCAATGATATGAACATGCCCGATGAATGCGGCATTCTCTGCCATTAAAAAAGCCGGTTTGAAAGTATGAATGCTTAATGTGTGAGTGGCTTTGATGATAGCATTGCCTTTTGAAGAAACATCTACAAACAAGCCGCTGGGTACATCAATGGCGATGATCTCACAACCGGAATGGTTGATATGCTCCACCAATTTTGAAGTAATTCCTTCTAATGGGCGACTGAGTCCTGAACCAAACAATGCATCAATGATGATGGCCTGTGATGGTAAAATAGGAAATAAAGTTTCAGTTTGAATGAAATGGATGTCTTTATGAGATGATTGTTGCAGCCTTGTCAGGTTGATCTGGAAATCTTCTGAACCCTTATGTCCTGATTCTAAAATATAAACCGTGACAAAATTTTTTTGTTCTGCCAGCATCCGGGCAATCGCCAACCCATCGCCGCCATTATTTCCTTTGCCACAAAAGATGATAAAATGTTTTCCCGGGTATTGATGCTGCTCCAGCCATTCCACACATCTTGTTGCAGCTCTTTCCATCAGGTCGATAGAAGCGATCGGCTCATGCTGAATGGTATATTGATCCCAATCCCGGGCCTGTATTGCAGAAAGTAGTTTCACGCACCATAAAGGTGAGAAACAATTTGGAAAAAAGAAATGATCAGCGTTTTAGTTTTTTTGAGTGATGGATTTTATGAACTGATTTGATCTTATGAGGATGAGTCGCCTTTCTTTCTTTTGGCTGATCCTGCCCGGCAAGGTCTTCTTCATCATGATCCGGCTCCGCAAAATAATCGCCAAACAGATCATAAGCCAACCGGGCTGCGTAATAGATCATTTTGTTAAACCGGTTGCCTAAAATGATGATCGTTATTTTCTCATCCGGCAATCTTGCAAAAGCAGCGTTGAATCCATGCCAGCGTCCGAAATGATAGATGACTTTCTTGCCGGAAGGAGCGAACAGCAGCCGGAAACCTAATCCATATTTATGAAGGGGTGATATGAACTTTGATCTTGGTTGCGCTTCAAATTCTTGCGGTGTAAATGCAGAATCCAGCAAAGAGTGCCTGATAAGTTTACCATTGAATAAAGCCTGGCTCCAGCGAAACAGGTCACGGGGAGTGGAATAAATATTCTTATCGCCATAGGTCCATTCTAAAAAATCATTTTGCCAAAGGCGATTATTGTAATTAAAAGATGGGGTAGCTGTTGCAGAATCTCCCGGTGTGAACACATAGGTATCGTCCATATGCAGGGGTTCGAAAAAATGTTCTTTCATGTACTCCGGGTATTTTTCACCGCTGAGTTTTTCGATGATCAATGCCAGCAATACGAAATTGGTATTGCTGTATCCGTATTTATAACCCGGAGGAAAATAAGCCTTTGGTTGTTTTGAATATAAAAGATCCAATACATCTTTGTTGGTTACATTTTTTGTTTTATCCCAAATGCTGTCAGCAATGAAATAAAGATAATTGGGTAAACCACTGTGATGGCTCAGCAACATTCTTACTGTAATCCCGGAATAAGGAAAGCCGGGAAAGAATTTCTGCAAACTGTCTTCGAGAGAAAGTTTACCATCCTGCACCAGTTGTAATATAGCAACGGATGTTAACGTTTTGCTTGTAGAGGCAAGATGCAAGGCCGTATTCCCAGTAATGGAATCTTTTTTTCTCAGGTCAATCTTTCCAAAATATTTTTCATAAACAATAGTGTCGTTCTGAGCGATGAGTATGCTGCCGTTAAATCCTTTGGTAAGTAGTTTATCATTCATGAAATCACTGATCTTATCATGAAGCGGCCCGGAGTGAAGCTCAATGATAGGATCTGCAGGCTTTCTTCCCGTTTTTTTTGACAAAGGATCATTGCAACTGCAAACAATCGTAAGTAAGCTGATCAGGATAATAAAATGATTTTTCACAAAGTCGGGTTTGAGCAAATGTAAAATAGAGGAAGTTTACATAGCGGCATAACTTTTCCCCATCATTAATTTGTCATATTGCTAAGAGAGTATATTTGTAACATGGCAGCAAGTTCAAGTACCAGTTATCCGAAAGAAAAGATCCGGATTCTTTTTTTGGAAAATATCAGTGATATAGCAGTTAAAAATTTTCGCCAGCAGGGATATGTGCAGGTGGAAAAGATCAGCAAAGCGTTGACGGAACAGGAACTCATTGATGAGATCAGGGATGTACATATTCTGGGCATCCGTTCCAAAACACAGATCACGAAAAATATTTTAGAAGCGGCAAAAAAATTACAGGCCATTGGTTGTTTTTGCATTGGCGTGAACCAGGTGGACCTGAAAGAAGCTACGAAAAAAGGAGTGGTGGTCTTCAATGCGCCATATTCCAATACAAGGTCTGTTGCTGAATTGGTGATCGGCGCCTCCATCATGCTGATCCGTCGTATTCCGGATAAAAACAAAGCAGCGCATGAAGGCGTCTGGATGAAAGAAGCAAAAGGCAGTTATGAATTACGTGGAAAAACCTTGGGCATTATTGGATATGGAAATATCGGTTCGCAAGTGAGTGTATTGGCAGAGTCGCTGGGCATGAAAGTTATTTTTTATGATATAGAAACAAAATTGCCGTTGGGCAATGCGGAAGATGCCAAATCATTGAAAGAATTGCTGAGTCGTGCGGATGTGGTAACACTGCATGTTCCTGAAACGGCATTGACAAAAAACCTTATTAATAAAACCAATCTTAAGGTTTTTAAAAAAGGCGCCATACTAATCAATTATGCAAGAGGTGAAGTGGTGGACCTTGATGCATTGAGCAAAGCGATACAGGAAGGTCATATCGGTGGCGCTGCCGTGGATGTGTATCCGGTGGAGCCGGAAAAGAATGGAGACAAATTTTATACGCCATTACAGAATTGCCCGAATGTGATCCTGACGCCACATATCGGCGGATCGACGGAAGAAGCACAACAGAATATCGGTGAAGATGTAAGTGTGAAATTATTCAACTACCTGGAAAAAGGAATTACGAATGGATCGCATACCGTGCCGGCTTTATCATTGCCGCCGCAGGAAGGAGCACATCGCATTTTGCATATTCACAATAACGTTCCGGGTGTATTATCAGAGATCAACACACAACTCTCAAAACATAACATCAATATCCTGGCGCAGTATTTAAAAACGAATGACGATATTGGCTATGTGGTGCTGGATGTGGACAAGAAAATTTCAACGCAGGCATTCCAGTTATTGAAAGACGTGAAACAAACGATCAAAGTGCGCATGTTGTATTAATATGGAATGATTTTCGGGATTCGGAACAATCATAAGAGGTTTCTGTTATAGTTTTACATCGAAGATTTTTTAGTATACAGTTTTGTGATTTTAATCATAGTTCTATGAAAGTTGTAATCGTAGGCGCAGGTTTTGGCGGATTAAAACTGGCCCGAATGCTTAATAATAAGAAAGGATTTGATGTCTTATTGATCGACAAATTCAATTACCATCAGTTTCAGCCATTATTTTACCAGGTAGCAACCGGCGGGCTTGATGCCAGCAATATTTCATTTCCGCTTCGAAAAGTTTTCCAAAAAAGCAAAAATGTACGGATACGGCTCGCTGAATTGAAACAGATCGTTCCGGCAGAAAATAAAATTATCACAGATACCGGCGATATCAATTATGATGTGCTGGTATTATCCATGGGCGCCGATACTAACTTTTTCAATAACCAGAATATTTCTTCCAATAGTTTCCCGATGAAATCCACCGTGGAAGCTTTGCAGATACGGCATCGCATTATTCAGAATTTTGAAGATGCCTTGACGGTTACAGACAAAGACGAGTTACAACGACTCATGAATATTGTGATAGTTGGCGGTGGGCCAACAGGTGTTGAATTATCCGGTGCATTGGCAGAAATGAAAAAATATGTTTTACCAAAAGATTACCCGGAGCTTGATTTTACTAAAATGAATATTTACCTGGTGGAAGGAACCGGGAAGACTTTGGGAACAATGAGTGAAAAATCATCACAGCAATCCAGGCGATATCTTGAAAAGCTCGGGGTACAGGTAATGACGCAGCAATTAGTAAAAGATTATGACGGACGAAAGGTCTTGTTGCAGGATGGGACGCCGCTGCAGGCGGCCACCGTGATCTGGGCAGCCGGAATTAAAGGAAATATTCCAGAAGGCATGGATAAAACCCTTATCGCCAGAGGGAATCGCCTGATCGTGGATCGCCGCTGCCGCCTGAATTCCTACAATAATATATACAGCATCGGCGACCTTGCATATATGACAACTCCAAAATATCCGAATGGACATCCGCAGGTGGCGCCGGTTGCCATTCAGCAAGCCAAACTTTTGGCAAAAAATTTACTAAGAGGAGTGGAGGGCTCCTCCCGTTTTGCTGAGTTCGAATACAAAGACAAGGGTTCTATGGCAACCGTTGGCCGGAATCTAGCTGTTGTTGATGTGCCCCGGCCTCCGATTCATTTTGGTGGTTTTATTGCATGGATGATCTGGATGGGTTTGCACCTGATGCTGATACTTGGTGTGAAGAACCGGTTCTTTGTTTTCAGTAATTGGTTATATAATTACATTACCTATGATCAAAACCTGCGACTGATCTTTAAAGAATTTTATAGGCCAAGAAAAAGATGAGTTTCTACAATGACTTTAATGTTTTCTTCGCACGGCTTTTGAAGCCTGCAGTTTGCTGGTCCCAATGTTCTTCAAGAATTAGTTTCAATTCAGATTTTATTTCAGGATAAATTTTGGAAAGATTTGCAAGGATAGTCATTGAGAAAACTTTTACCGCCACAGTTTCATTTACAGAAACCAAATATTCAAAGCAGCTGCTCATCAGTTCACCATGAAACTGTTTTGGAATGGGAATTCCCTTCAGCAACCGGACAACGTTTCTTTTAACAGCGACCGGCAGCTCTGGCTTGCGAAGATTACGAATCAATTTCCCGAAATTGTTTTTCATCAGGCCTGGATATTTCATGGCAACATAACTTACCGCCCATGCAGCCCGCTGCACCACCCGATATTCGTCATTCAAAAAAAGATAAAACAATTCATCAAATCGTTGTTGTGAATTACCTACCCATTTCACAATGCGATCGCAGTTGCTTTTGGAATGCTCTGTCAAAATGGTTTTCCTTAGATCCATTGTTCAAGTTAAAAAGTTCAGGAATAAATACAATCATTCTTTTCTTATAATTGACATTATGTTAAATAACTTATTGATGATTTACTCAAAAAATAAAAGGCTTCATGTTGAAGCCTTTTATTTTTTTTATACAGGAACTCTCCTGCTATAGGAACTAATTAGTCTAATGTTTTCATTTTATCCTGGTACTGTTTCACTTTTGCAGCATCTTTCTTGTATTCCCAATAACCAAGGATCAGGTTCACAGCTACTTTAAAACTACCCTTTTCACCAGGTTTCAATGTTGCCTTGCCTTCATAAATATCGTAAACAGCATTGGCATATTTCAGCATGCCATCATAGGCCGAATTCATCTGTGCAACGAGATCATTTTTCTTTTTCACATCATCCGGTTTGTTTCCTTTAATGGCGCCATAAGCATCTTCGAGGTCGTACACTTTATTGTAAAGATGTCTTGCCATCAGCAGGTTGGCTTCAGGCCTTGTTTTATCAATGTCAATAGCTTTTTGTGTGATCTCTTCCAGCTTAGCCTGTTTAGCATCATAATCAGCAGGTTTTTTATCGGTAGTATACAATCCATTGAATAATTCCGCAGCATAATTGTAATACAGTTCATAGCTTTTGGGATATTTAGCAAGTACCTGCTCTTTCTTTTGAGGATCCTCTCCGGCTAATTTCCATTCATAATCTTCCCAATATGTATTGGTCGGGTATAGTTCTTTACCGATCGCAAAATATTTATCCCTGTTGGCTATATCATTTTTCGCATTGTAATACTCAATAAGAAACTGATAAATATCAAAGAAATTATCTCCTTTCACTTTTGCATCGGCCAGTTTCTGGTAGTATGTAGCGGCGTTAGCACTGTCTTTATTAAGATAGGCTGCGAGAGCAGTATTTTGAATCAACTGTGTATCTAAAGAAGGGAATGAATATCCTTTGTAAGAAAAATTCTTGGATTTTACATATTCTTCCACCTGGAGCGCATCTTTGAAATCATTGAACGCATCTTTATAATTTTTAGCATTGTATTTTGCAACCGCATCATCAAAATAGGCATTGTACAATCCGAAAAACTCCACATTCTCATTATCCTTCATCAGGGCATTTTTAGGATCCAGTTCCTGGTATTTTTTAAATGCTTCAAAAGATTGCATGCGGGCATCTGTAGTGGCGTAGTTGGGCAATTTTGCCAGCTCGGAATAAATATATCCTTTATAATACCAGGCTTCAGCATTTTTAGCATTCTTATCTACGGCCAGGAATTTGTCCACACTAGTTTTGGCATCTTCCCATTTTTGCAATACCGCAAATTTTTTTACGTCGTCAAGCGTTTGTGAAAAAAGGCTGGCAGACATGAAGACCAGCAGCATCGTTACTACTAATTTTTGCATTGTTATTATTTTTTTAAAAAATATTTCAAAATATCTGTCTTTCTTCTGACAGATGTACCTTATGGTTCAGAGGTTGCTT
>DASZXQ010000246.1:0-1886 GCA_035545755.1 Chitinophagaceae bacterium
TCATGGGATGATGCAGTGGCATATGCAAAATGGGCAGGAAAACGATTACCAACAGAAGCAGAATGGGAATTTGCAGCTCGTGGCGGATTGGTGAATAAATCGTATTCGTGGGGAGATGAGCCTGTGGAAAAAGGAAAACCAAAAGCAAATACTTGGCAGGGAAATTTTCCAAACTATAATAATGACTGGGATGGATTTAAAGGATTGGCGCCGGTGAAATCATTTGCCCCTAATGGATATAAGTTATATGATATGGCAGGCAATGTTTGGGAATGGTGTGCGGATTGGTATGCTCCTGATTATTATGAATCGTTAGCAGATAAAACAACCGTGAATCCCACAGGGCCTGAGAGAAGTTATGATCCGATGGAGCCGACAGTGCCAAAAAGAGTAACAAGAGGCGGATCATTTATGTGTAATGCGTCCTATTGCAAAGGATATAGAGTTTCTTCAAGAATGAAAAGTTCTCCCGATACAGGTTTGGAAAATGTTGGTTTCAGATGCGTTTCTTCTGATTAAAAAAGTAATGATCTTTCTCCGAAACCGTTTGCGCAGAAAATTATTTATTACTAAAAAGCTATTGCTAATTTGACCTTGCAATTATATTGATTGCAAATAATATCAATTTAAACTATTACAATTTTAAAGAAACGAACAATGAAGATCACAACGAACTTGCTGTCATTTATTTTATTCATGGGGATAAGTTTTGCTGTGTCTGCACAACAAAAAGGAAGTATTACGGTAAAAGTGGATGCTAAATCCGGTGACTACTCAATTACTTCCTCAGAATTGGGATGGACGTTTGCCGGAAGCATCGGTCAACCTATGAACGGTTTGATTGCTGCAAATGGAGCAGATGCAATTGGTGCATACAGATCATACTCTTTTAAATGGAAAACTGATAATGATTACACTGGCACTATACGCTGGTATAACAATTCGCCTGTTGTCATTTTTTCAATATCTGTTCCTGGTGGCATAAATGGTCAATCGCTGAAACCTTTTCCTGAATTTACTACGATTCCATCTTCTTTGTATCATTTCAGTTATCACGATGTGGATTTTTCTACTCCTGAATTTACATTGAATGAAACGTCAACTCCGTGGTTGTTGTTTGATGAAAATAAAAATGCCTGTGTAATCTCTCCGGCTTCGGATTTTATTGTTGCAAAACTGAGTGGAAATGGAATAACCAGCATCAGCAGTGGATTGAATGAGGAAGTACAGCAATTACCGGCTCATTTCACTCACTCTACGATCATGGTTTTTGACAAAGGCATTCGCAACACCTGGGATGTATGGGGAACCGCATTGAGAAACCTCTATCATCGTCGGCGCCCCGCTAATGATGCAGATAAAGTTTTAAAATACTTTGGTTACTGGACTGATAACGGTGCCGACTACTATTACAATTATGATACCACGAAAGGGTATATCAATACTTTGCTCGATTTGCGGCAGCATTATCAAAAAGAAGGTATTCCTTTAGGCTATATGCAACTGGACAGTTGGTGGTATGAGAAATCTATTTACAATCCCAAGGGCGAACCGAAAGCAGATCATAAAAACCCTAAGCTACCATCCGGTCCATGGAATCGCTATGGAGGTTTGATGGAATACAAAGCTGATCCTTTTTTATTTCCGGATGGGTTGGCTGCGTTCAATAAAAAATTAGGATTATCAATGGTCACTCACAATCGTTGGGTGGATCCGATGAGTCCTTATCAGAAAAAATTTAAGATATCAAAATTTGCTGCAGTTGACCCGGGATATTGGAAAGAGATCATGGATTATATTATGAAGTCAGGTGTTGTTTGTTATGAACAGGATTGGCTCAATCAAATCTATATGCAAAGCCCTGAAATGAGTTCCACTCTTTCAAC
>DASZXQ010000247.1:0-17731 GCA_035545755.1 Chitinophagaceae bacterium
TACAGATGGAAACCTGGACGCTTTGGAAGCCCTGGTGCTTCGTCACAAAGACAAATTGTACACGTCCATCCTGTTCCTCGTAAAAGACAAATACCTGGCAGAAGACATTTTCCAGGATGTCTTTATCCGCATCATTGACACCATGCGCAGCGGACGCTACACCGAAGAGGGTAAATTCCTTCCTTGGGCCATGCGTATTGCTCATAATCTTTGCGTGGATCATTTCCGTAAAGTAAAACGGACACCAACGATCCGGAACGGGGAAGACAAAGATATTTTTGAAGTGCTGAACTTCTCTGAAGACAGCGCCGAAACCACGATGATGCGTCGTCAAAGCCACGACCGTGTTCGTGAAATGCTGGAACGCCTGCCGGAAGATCAGCGGGAAGTGATCATACTGCGCCACTACGCAGATATGAGTTTCAAAGAAATTGCTGCAGCTACCAATTGCAGCATCAACACAGCGCTGGGCCGTATGCGGTATGGTCTCATTAACCTGAGAAAACTGATGATGCAAAAACAAATTGCTCTCTAACTCCTTCTCCTTAGAGAAGGCTAAGGAGAGGTCGCTCTTGTCATTCTGTATCTCCAACCTCAACAGGAAAAGTTCTTATTTCGAAAAGGAGTTTTTCCAGATTGTTTGCCGAGTGTAGGCTGCTACAGAATGACACCTAATTAAAAAGTCCTGGAATTGCTTTCGGGACTTTTTCATACAATCAAATTAGCCAGGTTTATTTTGTGGCATTCTTCTTAAACGCTTCTAATCCACATTCAAGCCAGGAAGCAAATTCCTGAGCATCCGGCGTGTAAAATTTTGTTTTAGCCAATGCTTTTTCATCAGGACTTACGATGGCATATTGCGGTTGCGAAGTAGCATTAAAATTATCTATCTGGAAAGCAGTCCATTTATCCCCGATCGTGACGATAGATTTTTCACTGCCATTTTTTGCTTTATAAACAATTTGCTGCGAAGCAGGCAACTTAGTTCGTTCATCCACATATAATGAAACAAGAATAAAATCATTGCGCATCATTTTCTCCACATCCGGTTTGGTCCAGACTTTTTCTTCCATCCTGCGACAGTTGACACAAGCCCAGCCGGTGAAATCGATCAGCACAGGTTTGTTTTCTTTTTTTGCCAACTGGATAGCTTGCTCATAATCCAACAATGGTTTATCGCAATTCACCGGTTGTTTATATACACTGTAACAAACCGGCGGCGGAAATCCACTGATCAGTTTCAGTTTTGCCCATGGAGTATTTGTAGTTCCGGGGATGAGATATAATGTAGCAGCAATAAAAATCGCAAGAAAGGCAATTCTGGTCTTGCTAAATTTTTTTACAGGCGAACTATGAGAAAACTTTATTAACCCTAATAGATACAGAACGATCAGGATTCCTATCAATATCCAAAGTCCGATAAACACTTCCCGTTTTAAAAATCCCCATTGTTTTACATTATCGGCATTGGCAAGAAATTTTATCGCCAGGGCTAACTCTATAAAACCTAAAACCACTTTAACATCGGTAAGCCATCCGCCCGATTTCGGAAGTGAATGCAGCCAATTAGGAAATAAAGCAAAAATTGCAAAAGGTAACCCTAATGCTAATCCAAAACCGGCTGCGCCGATGGTAAGTGGCCATGCGCCTTGCTCTGCCACTCCTGCCAATAAAGTTCCGAGTATTGGACCGGTACAGGAAAATGAAACGATTGCTAATGTCAACGCCATGAAAAATATTCCTGCAAAATTTCCAAGTCCTGATTTCGCACCCATTTTATTGGCTAATCCCGATGGCAATCCAATTTCAAAATAGCCAAAAAATGAAATGGCAAACACAACAAAGATCACAAAGAACAAAAGATTCAACCACACATTGGTTGATATGTTATTAAATATATCAGGATTTGTTTTCCCAGCAATGTGAAAAGGAACCGTGATCAGAACATATATCAGGAAAATGAAAAAACCATAGAGCATTGCTCCGCCTATCCCCTTCTTTTTTTCTTCGGTTCGCTTTGTAAAAAAAGAAACCGTCAGCGGGATCATAGGAAATACACATGGGGTCAGCAATGCAATGAAGCCGCCTAAAAGACCCAGTAGAAAGATGACAAAAAGATTGCTGTCTTGTTTGATCGTATCACCGCAATCATTCACCGGGTGATCAATGTCAATACCGGGGATTAATATTCTCGTAGATGAAGCAACACCCCCTTCGAGGTTTACTACAAAAGAAAAGGGAGTAGAAGGGTAAAATTCATCGTTTCTTCCATAAGAATAATTCAGTTTTCCCTGCAATTGAGCCGGCACTGTGCCTGAAATGTGAATAACAGTTTTCCATTGAACCTTGCCCTCAAAAACTTTTACATTCTGATTATCAAAAATGCTGCTTTTGATATTTTTTTCTGAACCTATCGCAGTAAAATTTTCAGTTTGCCTGATGCTCGAATCAGTAAAAACCAGTTCCGCCATCTTCACACCACCCAGCTCCTGGTTTGGTTCATACAATTGCCAGCCTGTTACTGCATTTGCAGTAAATGCAATTTCATAAAGCCCGTCTCCTTTTTTCTGAGCCGAAACCTCCCAGTGGTAAGGCGAAACTACATCCTGCGAAAAACTTTTCGTTGCAAAACAAATCAGTAAGTAGAAAATTATTGTGAGCCTTGGTTTGGAATACATCTTTTAATTATTAAAAAAATAACGAGCCCTTTTTCAAGAACCCGTTGTATCGTCAGATGAATTGATTCATGTTATTTGATCGCAATACTAAAATTAACCGTTTTGGGCGGAAGGCACTTCTTATCATCGCAGGTTTGATATTCTACGCTTCCGCTGACATTAGTTTTTGCATTAGTTTTTAGCTTTACCACTTGTATAAAATCCACTTTGCTAGAATATTGATTGGCAGAAAGTTTAAGCTTTTCGTCATGAAATTTTTCCATTTTCCCGACTTCTTTCACTTTCTTATCATAAGTCAATATCGGATTGGCATTAAATGTTATTCCTGTCGGAATAGCTATGGCATCATCGGGCTGTGTTTGAGAATACAGGTGCCATCCTGATTGAATGGTTGCGGTCAGATGAATTTCATAGGTTTTATCACCTGTCTTCTTTGAAGTGAAATTCCAACTTACCGGGTTCAGACCCTGTGACTGCGCCTGGGCGACAATAAAAAAAAGCGAAATAATACTGAGTAGTTTTTTCATATTGCTTATTCAAAATATTCTGTTCACAAAAATCTGAATTAATAAGATCAGTAATTGTTAAAATTAAATACCATTCTGTTTGTATTTAACGAAAAAGGACAAACAGGATTGTGCAGTGATAAGATGTATATTTCAATAGACGAGTTGTTTTGCGATCAGCAAGTTTTTAATGATATCCCGGCCATCTGTATTGCCTAAAGCAACGGAACAGGCTCTTTCCGGATGCGGCATCATGCCAAATATATTTCGGTTAGCATTACAAATGCCCGCAATATTTCTCAAAGAACCGTTTGGGTTGGATGCCTGAGTAACATTTCCGTTTTCATCGCAATACCTAAAGATCACCTGGCCGTCGGATTCCAACTGATCCAATGTTTTTTCATCCGCATAATATCTTCCTTCACCATGAGCAATCGGTATTTTATAAACACTACCAGACTCATTAGTGATGAAAACATTTCTGCTTACAAATTGCTGATTCCCGTTTCTTAATAATGCGCCGGGAAGCAAATGAGATTCACAGAGTATCTGGAATCCGTTGCACACGCCAAAAACTTTTCCTCCTGCATTGGCAAATTCAATAACACTCTGCATCATCGGGCTGAATCGTGCAATGGCGCCGCAACGCAGATAATCGCCATAGGAAAATCCACCGGGCAACACAATGCAATCTTCCGTTGAAAACTCGCTCAGGTCTTTGTCTTTGTGCCATAGCATGATCACTGTTTGTCCAAGATCGTAGGTCAATGCGTCTTGCATATCTCTGTCACAATTGGAACCGGGAAAAACAACAACTCCGAATTTCATGGTTGAATTTTTGCTGAAAGCACAAAGATAAAACAGTAACCGTTAAGCTAACGAACGATTTACCAACCGGGGCCATAATATTGATATGTAAGAATAAAGCCTACAGTAAGCCAGAAAAGTAACAGGGAAATCATTTTGATTTTTGAATACAAATAGGCAGAGGCATGAAACCCTGCAAAAGGAATGGCAACCAATATCCAGTTTTCAAAATTATGATTGGTATTCACAAAAGGAACAACCATTGCTGTAAGCAAATATAACAATAGCAAACTCCAGCCTTTGCGCACCTGTATCAACATACGGCGCAAATTCTCCTGTACATAATATCCCCCAACCAGGAAAGGAACTGCGATCAGGAAAGTGCTGCCAGCCACCCAGGCTGATTGTTTTACTCCAGGAACGCTTACAGACAAGTAAGGTACCAGGTTATTCCAACTCCATTCTCCGGTAACAAAAAGATAAACCCCGTAGAAATAATAAGGAGTAGTAATTCCCAGTATGCAAAGCAACCATTCATTCAACCTGAAAGGCCGCATCACAGCTAAAGCTAATAGCACCCATATCACAAATGCCAGGGAAGAGACAAAAAGAAAACTTGCAATTCCTAATGCCAAACCTATATTGAAAATCGTTCCTTTTGCATTTTTCTGATTGTATATCCTGAATAAGCCGGATAAAACGAACAATAGAATTGTATTGATCAAAAGGGCCGCAGAAAAATAATTCCATTCAGGAAAAAGTGAGGTGATCAGCATGTAAGACATTCCGGGCAGATAGGTTGGAAAGTTAGTAAGCCGGCGGTTGTTGATAAATTGAGTTAATGAAACAGCCTGGATAAATAATAATGCAAAAGCAAGAATGGGAAAAAATAATGCAAATGATTTACTATACGGTTGCAACCATTGCAGGATCCGCATGAATAATGGCCCATCGCTGGTTTCAGAAACCGGGATATAAAGATGCCGGAACATCGGGAACTTGATAAGTATCCCGAATACAAGCAGTATTAAAATATTAGCAGGCGTTTTCTGTTTAAATATACCGACCACGGATAATGGATGATTTCAATTCAATTTAATCGTAATCAATCTTTGCAAAACAAATAAGATTTCTGTGAATGCAAGGGATGATGATTTGCCTGGCACTAACCTGTTTTCCGTATTTAGGCATGAATTCATAGCCTCTGTCAAGGTTCTTCAAAGTCGGATTGTGATTCAATTGCCCATCGGGAGAAATTGTATAATCATTGAGCAGGTTTGCTCGTCGCTCAATTTCATTAAACAGGAAATGAAGTTGGCCTCCTGTATTCATCAACTGATATGAGATCTCATCATCAGTTTCATCATCGTATTGACCTTTGCCGATCACATTACTCCATTGAAGTTTTGCGGTACTGTCAAAAGAAAAAACCGCGATATTATCCGCATGGTACCGCACATTTGGTGAGCTGTTATACCGGGAATTCATCCAAAGATTGCTGTAATAAGGAGAATAATAATAATAACCCCAGGAAGAATTAAATGGCGAACCGTATAAATAATCCCACCGGTTCCAGTTGTTGTACCGGGAGGTGGTATAATAACATTCGCTTCCGATCAAAAATCCGCCATCCTTCTTGATAATAATATTCCGGATAAAATAATCGTCAAATGCCGTTCTGATACTATTATCTCCTCTTGCTTCTTTGCGAATATCTTCGCTGAAGACGATGGTATCCTGCTTATACAACCGTGAAGCTTTTTTATCCCAGATATAAAAATAAAATCCATCGATGCTGCCCCTGTGCTGCCGGTAATAGAAAGAAGTGAGCAGATATCGTTTATTGAAATTATCGACCTTGATATGTATCTCATCCAGATAAGTTTTGTCGATCTTAAGGTTGTTCACAAGAAGCGTATCGTCCATTGCAGGTTTGATAACAAAGGCAGCATCGGTAATATTCTCATCATTGATACGCAAAAATTTTGAAAATACCAGGTCGCCGTCGTTGTCCAGATAAAATTCATTCAGGTAATCATCCCGGTCTTCCATCGGGATGGCCAATCGGCTTTTTTTCAATAATTCCAGTTTATCATTATACAGCATCGTAGTCATAGCATACAACCTCCGGTTCTTGTTGTTGATCTTAAAAACAATGATCTTGCTCTTGTCTTCGCTGGAGAGCACTGTATAAATTTTATTATTGGCAGCAAAGCCGATGCGTGTAGTGTCCATTTCTATCATATCGGATATTCTTTTGCCATTACCATCAATTTTAACACCAACGCAATACACAATATTATGTTTTTGATATTGGTAGATCATGTAAAAAAAATTGCTATAAGCAAAAAAATCCACGTTGATCATACGGTCATAATCCGGCAGGTAATCCTGCTCCACTTTGGCGACCTGCTGCATCTCATCATTGAAAAGAACAATGGAATTGCTATTCCTGATATTCTTATACACTAAAAAATTGCCGCCTATTTTACCGACAATATCAAAATTCATCCGGCGGGTATCATCCTTTTCCGGTTCAGAATAAAGTATCTTTTGAGCTGAAACCAGGGAACTCACCGTGCAGAACACAACAATAAGAATCCGTTTTCCCGTAATCATAGTGCGTCTTTTTTTACCTAATAAAGTTACAAGTTACCTGCCAAAACCTGTATTTTTTTTGAAAACGATGCAGCCATCGGACCATCTACACAACCATTTATTCCAATTCCGCAAAAAAACCTGATTATTCCCCCGCAGCTGCAAAAAAACGCTCAAAATTATTCCGGCCTTTTTAATAAAAATTTGCATATACCTTTGCAGGCATATCCCTACAGAATTAAATCTGTACCAGGACCCAAACCTCAACCGCCAGACAGTGAAAATACCGACGAACAAAGTCACCTTCGCAGGACTTATTATAGCGCTGGGAATTATTTACGGAGACATTGGTACCTCGCCTTTGTATGTTTTAAATGCTATTACAAAAGATAAAGAGATTACCGAGAAATTAATTCTGGGTTCTCTTTCCTGTATCATCTGGACGCTTACGCTCCAAACAACGATCAAGTATGTGATCCTCACTTTACAGGCAGATAACCGGGGTGAAGGTGGCATTTTTTCATTGTATGCACTGGTACGTCGTCAACGCAAATGGCTTGTGATTCCGGCAATGATCGGTGGGGCTGCACTTATTGCTGATGGAATGATCACTCCGCCCATATCTGTCACTTCTGCTGTAGAAGGCTTGCGTCAGATCAAACTATTTTCTGATATTGGTGACTGGACGATCGTCTATATCGTATTGGGCATTCTCACCGTTTTATTTTTCCTTCAACAATTCGGTACTGCATCTATAGGACGTCTCTTTGGCCCTATGATGACGATTTGGTTTTTGATGTTAGCAGCGATGGGAAGTCTGCACCTTGTGGATGATCTTGGAATCTTTAAAGCCCTTAGTCCGCATTATGCCATTGAACTTCTGACCACATATCCTAAAGGATTTTACATTCTCGGAGCTGTTTTTTTGTGTACCACCGGCGCTGAAGCACTGTATTCCGATCTCGGTCATTGCGGAAAAAATAATATTCGCTATTCATGGATTTTTGTCAAGGCCTGTTTATTACTAAACTATTTTGGGCAAGGCGCCTGGTTGCTGGCACATTTTCACGGACAAGTGATAACTGCGGACATGATCGAGTCAGGCGGGTTCAATGCATTTTATGGTGTCATGCCCCAAAGTTTTAAATTAATCGGAATTTTTATAGCAACCACTGCAGCTATTATCGCCAGCCAGGCTTTGATCTCCGGTTCTTATACACTCATCAGCGAAGCTATGCGATTGAATCTGTGGCCTAAACTCAAGCTTACTTATCCAACAGAAGAAAGAGGTCAACTGTATGTACCGGGAGTGAACCTGCTGCTATTCCTTGGTTGTACCGGTATCGTTCTTTATTTTAAGAAATCGACCAATATGGAAGGAGCATATGGATTAGCCATTACTCTTTGTATGATCGCTACTTCTATCTTGTTTGCAAATTTCCTGGTATCCCGAAGGACGAAATCAGTTTTTATTTATTTATACCTCATAGTTTACCTGACGATTGAATTCAGTTTTCTTTTTGCTAATCTTGATAAATTTCCGCATGGAGGTTTTGTAGCATTTATTGTAGGCGGCTTATTGTTTGTTGTTATGTACACCTGGTTCCGTGCCCGAAAGATCAAGAATCGGTACGTGGAATTTGTAAGGCTCGATCATTATATTCCCAAAATACAGGAACTAAGCAATGACCGGTCCGTTCCAAAATATGCCACGCATCTTGTTTACCTGAGCAGCGCCAATAATCCAAAAGAGATCGAACACAAGATCATTTATTCTATTTTAAATAAAAAACCCAAACGAGCCGATATTTATTGGTTTGTGCATGTGGACACGATGGACGACCCATACACTTGCGAATATAAAGTTGAGCACATCATTCCAAACGACATCATACGAGTGGATTTCAGGTTGGGTTTCCGCATGGAGCCCCGGATTAATCTCATGTTCCGGAAAGTGGTGGAAGATCTTGTTGCCAATAAGGAAGTCAATATTGCCAGCCGTTATGAAAGTCTTGCCAATAGCAATACCGTTGGCGATTTCCAATTTATTGTAATGGAAAAATATTTAAGCCAGGATAACGAGTTACCCTTTACAGAACGTATCATCATGAAAATCTATTTCTGGCTCAAAGAAGTTAGCCTTTCGGAAGAAAGAGGCTTTGGATTGGATGTAGCCAATGTTACCGTCGAAAAATTCCCGTTGATCGTAGCTCCTGTGACCAACCTTAGGTTGAAACGGGTGGAAGAGTGATAACAATCATTACTCCGAAAAGGAGATTTTATATCTTATTTTATTTCCTGTGCCAAAACTGGTCATTGATATTATCGCCGGAGTTATTCTCTTATTCACAGCCATTTATTTTTTCCAGGAAAAATTAATTTTCAAACCCGAAAAACTAAAGCAGGACTTTCAATATAAATACGATATTCCTTTCAAAGAATATTTTTTTGACGCAGCGCCGGGAGTGCGGATCAATGGCCTGCATTTTTACCGGGAAAACCCTAAAGGATTGATCCTTTATTTTCATGGAAACACCCGAAGTATTAAAGGCTGGGCTAAATATGCCCGTGATTTTTATAGATATGACTATGATGTGGTTTTAGTAGATTATCGTGGTTTTGGAAAAAGTACCGGCAAAAGAAATGAAAAAGAAATGCTGGATGATATGCAATATGTATATGATCGGCTAGCCGAAAAATATACAGAACAGCACCTGATTGTTTATGGCAGAAGTTTGGGAAGTGGCTTTGCTACGAAAATCGCTTCTGAAAATGATCCCCGTTACCTTATTTTGGATTCACCCTTTTATAATTTCACCAAAGTGGCAGAACGATTTCTTCCTGTGTTGCCCGTTCGTTTTGTTTTGCGCTATCGCCTCAGAACTGATAAGTGGATCCAAAAAGTAAATTGTCACACTTACATTATACATGGTACAAAAGACGGGCTTATTCCCATACGGAACAGTGAGGCTTTACAAAAACTAAGTCCGGGAAAGATCACATTGATCCGGATACACGGAGGTGGCCATAACAATCTTCCTTCGTTCGACGAGTATCATAATTTTATAAGAGATATTCTGAAATATTGATAAGAGCGGTTCCGTAATTTCCCTACTCAATTTTCCTCTTGTTAATTAAAGTATAATTCCGCTTCTTGCAATTTAATTGGAAGTTTTTTTGAAAATCCAATGCCTAAACAGAAGAATTTATGAAAAACAAACTTTACACAACTTTTATATTAGCTGCTGTAACATTCCTGGTAAGTTGTAAATCGGCCAGCAAACTCTATCAAAAAGGTGATTATGATGAAGCAGTAACAGTAGCTGCAAAAAAATTACAGAAAGACCCAACCAATAAATCTCTACAAAGTACAATTATTGATGCTTATCGTTTTGCAGTGAACGATCATGAAAAAAATATTGCCAATTATTCTGCAAGCAATAATGACCTGAAATGGGAATGGATGTATAATGAATATGCTTCCCTGCAAAATCTGTATGATGCCATTTACAGATCGCCACAGGTATATCAATTGGTAAATCCTACTGATTATTCTTCGTACCTGACTACCTATGCTGAAAAAGCCGGCGATGCCCGCTATGAAAGAGGATTGACATTGATGGGAAAAAACGATAAACAAAGTTTTAAGAATGCGTACAGTGAATTCCAGGCGGCTTTGAGATTCAAACCAGGCGATATAGGTATCATGGACAAAATTAATGAAGCATATAATGATGCCGTAACTAATGTTGTTCTGCTTCCCATGAATCACTATGATTTCAGTTTCAGTTCTTATAATTATGATTATACAAACGTTGATGAGCGTTTAATTCGTGATCTGAAGAATAACAGTGGCAACCAGTTTATAAAATTCTATTCTGCCGTAGAAGCAAGAAGCCTCAATATTCGTGTCGATAATTATGTTGAAATGCAGTTTATGAATATGACTATTGGAAGATTCAATGACACCAAAAAGACAAGGGAAGTATCACAAAAAGTGGTTACAAAAGAAATTGTTTATAAACCCGATTCGGTTGTAAAAGTTTACGGCACCGTAAAAGCTAAGATTATCACTACTCAAAGATCTATGCATTCAGAAGGATCATTACAGATAAGCGTCCGGGATGCAGAAGGCAACAGGCTATGGTCAGATATTTTAAAGAGCAATGATGACTGGTACACCGAGTTCGCTACTTATACTGGCGATGAAAGAGCTTTGAACGATAACGATAAACAAATTGTAAATCGCAAACAGGAAAAACCTCCTTCTGAAGAAGAAATCATTAATTGTATGACGGAAGAAATGAACAACAACCTCCCTTACAAAATAAGGGAATATTTTATCCGATTTTGATCTTATATCTGCAAAAGGGATATGCAAGCATGTCCCTTTTTTAATTATTCCTCCAGCAGTACTTTGCTTTTTGTCACTTTCAGTTTATAGCCCACTCCTATTTTCAAAGCATAATTTTCTTTTTCATGACTTACCGGGAAACCGAAGCAAACCGGGTAATCATAATCTTGTACCACATCATTGATGATCTGATAAACAGTTTTCCCAAATGGCCGTTCTGTGTCTTTTGTATCTGTAAATCCGCCAACAATTAAACCAGCCAACTTTGACAGCTTCCCGCTTCTTTTCATTTGATACATCATGCGGTCAATATTATAAAGGTATTCGCCGGTGTCTTCAATGAATAAAATTCTTCCTTTGGTTTTGATATCTGAATCCGTGCCGATGAGATGAGTGAGCAATGCTAAATTACCGCCCACCAATTCTCCAATTCCCTCTCCTTTTCTGTTGAATTCATGAACGGGACATTGATATTTCAGTTTTCTCCCTTCCAGCGCATTTTTTAATGATACTACAAATTGATTTTCTGCACCGCCATTACTGAAAGCAGAAGCCATCGGCGCATGAAGAGATGAAATATAATAATTGGAGTATAAATGCGAGTGCAAGACTGTGATGTCACTGAATCCGATGATCCATTTGGGTTGTTCTTCAAATTTTTTAAAATTGATCCCATCAATGATCCTTGTAGTTCCGTAGCCGCCTCTCGCACAAAGGATCGCTTTCACCTGGTCGTCATTCAGCATTTGCTGGAAATCATCCAATCGTTCTTCATCAGTGCCAGAAAAATAATTTTCCGAATTGCTTCCTACTGTCGCACCCACTTTTATATGATAACCCCATTCATGCAAAGCCTGGATACAGGCCTGCACCTTTTCTAAAGCCATAAAGCCAGCCGGGCAAACTAAACCGATCGTATCTCCTTTTTGTAAATATGGTGGTGTTTTAATCATAACAATTATTCTATTGTTTGATTATTATTAAATAGACAATCAAACAAATTAGTCATCACACAATCTCTATATTTCTTTCAAACTTACAGAATCTGTACTTATGTGAAGCCTATGCTTCATTCCACACTTCAACGCAAAATTATTTTTCTGATGCCCGACCGGAAAGTCAAAGCACACAGGATATTTATAATTCTTTATTTTTTCCAGAACAATTTGCTCTAGTGTTTTTCCAAAATCTTCTGTGTCAGGGTCAGTTTTTACTTTAAATCCTCCGACGATCAATCCTTTCAAACGGGATAATTTACCGGTTCTTTTTAAACTCCAGAACATCCGGTCAATGCTATACATGTATTCCCCGGTGTCTTCAACAAATAAAATCTTTCCGGCAGTATACAGGTCAGAGGCTGACCCTGCCAATGTTTCCAAAGTTTTTAAATTGCCGCCTACCAAAGTCCCTTCAGCAATTCCTAAGCGATTACTAGTATTGGGAATAGCTTCATATTTCATTTTTTCTCCACTCAAAGCCTTATGAATAGATTCAATGGTTTCTACCTGAATCGGCTCTGCTTTGCTCCAATCATCAGGAAAACTGTTACACATTTTTGAATGAATGGTTGCAATTCCAAAATTCCGGTTGATATGCGCATGCAATACTGTAATATCACTGAAGCCGATGATCCATTTAGGTTTTGTTTTGAAATGGGTCCAATTTATCTTGTCTAAAATCCGGATAGAACCATACCCTCCTCTTGCGCACATGATCGCTTTGACTTTCGGGTCGTCCAGCATTTTTTGAAAATCTGTTAATCTTTCTTCATCCGTACCGGCAAAAGTGAAATCCTTTTCCCCGATGGTATCTCCCACTTTTATTTTATATCCCCAGTTTTCCATGAGCTGAACGGAAGGAGCAATTTCTTCTGCAGTAATGTACCCGGCAGGCGCTGTAATGCCGATCGTATCACCTTTTTTTAAATAGTGTGGAATTATTGCAGTCGCACTATCGGGGCCCTCCCCTTCAGCTATTGCAGGCAGGGTTAGTAAAGAGGAAGCCGCAAACAATGATGCTGTTGATGTGATGAACTGTTTTCGCTTCATGTTTTAAAGATATTGGAAATCGTCCATTTTGGGCAATGGCGCTTATTACGGTATTTTTGCACACTTAATTGAAGAGACTTCGTCAAGCTCCTACATCGCCAGGCTCAGTAGAATTACCGAACGATGAAGTGAGTGACACAACAGACGATCATAGTAGCACAGAAGATGACAACAAAAAATTATTAAGAAAAAGAAATGCCTGATTTTAAAAGAATATTAGTTACAGCAGCTTTACCTTATGCCAACGGGCCGGTGCATATCGGCCACATGGCCGGCGTGTATATTCCTGCAGATATTTATGTACGGTTTCAGCGGTCAAAAAAACAAGACATCATTTTTGTTTGCGGCAGCGATGAACACGGCGTTCCTATCACCATCCGTGCGATGAAAGAAGGAGTAAGTCCGCAGCAGATCGTGGATAAATATCATGCGATCATTAAAGAAAGTTTTGCTCAGATGGGAATTTCATTTGACATCTATTCCCGTACTTCCAGTAAAATGCATCATGAAACAGCATCTGGATTTTTTAAAAAAATGTATGATGACGGTTTGTTTGAAGAAAAAGAAACAGAACAGTTTTATGATGAAAAAGCAAAAACTTTTTTAGCTGATCGGTATATTACAGGCACCTGTCCTGTATGCGCCAATCCAAATGCATACGGCGATCAATGTGAACGTTGCGGTTCTTCACTGAGCCCGGAGCAATTGATCAATCCCAAAAGTACATTGAGTGATGCAGTGCCGGTAAAAAAGAAAACCAAACACTGGTATTTTCCTTTACAGAATTATGAAGCATGGCTGAAAGAATGGATACTGGAAGGACATAAAGATTGGAAGAATAATGTATATGGACAATGCAAGAGCTGGCTGGATAATGGTTTGCAATCACGGGCAATGACAAGAGATAGCAACTGGGGAGTTAAGGTTCCGCTCCCGGATGCCGAAGGAAAAGTTTTGTATGTGTGGTTTGATGCACCGATCGGTTACATCAGCGCCACAAAAGAATTAACTGATAAATGGGCTGATTATTGGTGTAAGGAAGATACACGATTGATCCATTTCATTGGTAAAGACAATATCGTTTTTCATTGCATCATTTTTCCTTCCATGCTGAGGGCACATGGAAATTTTGTGTTGCCGGATAATGTGCCTGCCAATGAATTTTTGAATATCGAAGGAGATAAAGTTTCCACTTCCCGCAACTGGGCTGTATGGGTGAATGAATATGTAAAAGATTTTCCGGGTTGTGAAGATGTATTGCGCTATGTGCTTTGTGCCAATATGCCAGAAACAAAGGACAATGATTTTACGTGGAAAGATTTCCAGGAAAGAAACAACAGCGAACTGGTTGCCATCTTTGGAAATTTTGTGAACCGGACTTTTGTATTGATGCACAAACTATGCGGAGGTAAAGTGCCGAAGTTACATGAAGATGTGATGGATGATACTGACAGGATGCTGATTGAAGAAATTAAAAATGCAAAAGTCAAAATTGAAAATTCGATTGAACAATTCAAGTTTCGGGATGCATTGTTTGAAGTGATAGATTTAGCAAGAAAAGGAAATAAATATTTGCAGGAGAAAGAGCCGTGGAAGAAGGCCAGTGAGTCAGGAGTCGGGAGTCAGGAGTCGGGAGACAATCAAAAATTAATTGATAATTGCTTGCATTTAAGTTTGCAATTGACAGCAAATCTTGCCATCCTTATCAATCCTTTTTTACCCAATACTGCTAAGAAAATGCTGTACATGATGAAGGTAGTGGATAAGATGCTGGATTGGGAAAATGCCGGTAAAATGAAATTGCTGAGTGTAGGTTATAGTCTTCGTGCACCAGAATTGCTATTTAGAAAAATTGAAGATGAAGAAATAAAAGCACAGGTAGAAAAGTTAAAGGCAAATGCCAAAATTCAAAATGAAAAAGTAAAAATGGAAGAAATAAAACCTGAAACCGGTAACGGGAAACCGGAAATTCAATACGATGATTTTGCAAAACTGGAATTAAGAGCAGGAACAGTGACCACTTGTGAAAAAGTGGAAAAAGCCGATAAACTCTTAAAATTAGAAGTGGATCTTGGCTCTGAAAAAAGAACTATAGTGTCAGGCATTGCGCAGCATTACAAACCGGAAGAAATAGTAGGCAAACAGGTGATCGTTGTTGTAAATCTTGCTCCAAGAAAAATGAGAGGAATTGAGAGCCAGGGAATGATCCTGACTGCTGAAGATAAAAGCGGTAAACTTTATTTATTAAAACCTGAAAACAATGTAGAGCCCGGCTCTTCGGTTAGTTAATGATCCTTAAAGCTTTTATTCCTTAAAATAACTAACGCAACCTTTTCGTTTCAAAACACGATTAAGTTTCTAAAAAATCCCGGGAAAATTTTATGCTACTTCCGTTATCATTAAAAATAATAGCAGGCCTAACAATCCTTTTGTTGATCCTATTTTTTGCTTTGAAAAGACAACGAAAATTTATCGGGCTGCTCATTATAATAGCTATTGGTATCGGCGTCTGGCAGGGACTGAAAGAATATAACCGCACTAATATTGACATTGCCCATGTTAAAGCAGATGTAAAAATTTCTGCATCCAACCTCATTCATGAATATGAAACAAATGATTCTCTTGCCAATCAAAAATATCTCGGCAAGATTATTGAAGTAGATGGAGCCATTAAAAAACTTGACAGTGATCGTTCCGGAGGTTATGTGGTAGTGTTGGGAGATACAACAGGTCTTTCTTCCGTTCGTTGTGCCATGGATTCCACACATAACCGGGATGCAGCTGTATTAAAGGCAGGATCGTCTGCAATTCTAAGAGGTCATTGTTCAGGATTTAATAAAGATGATATGGGTTTAGGCTCTGATGTAATATTAGATCGTTGTGCCCTCATTAAAAAATGAAAACTTAGGTCATGAAAAAAATAGGATTTATTTTAGGAATAGTTTGCTTACTGGTTTCAGGTATTGTAAATGGACAGGATAAATTTTATACAAAGAGCGGTAAAATATCTCTCTTCTCATCAACCAATATGGAAAATATTGATGCCACTAATAAAAACGCCGTTGCTGTATTGGATACAAAAACCGGTGATCTGCAATTTGCTGTTCTCCTGAAAGGTTTTGAATTTAAAAAAGCGCTGATGCAGGAGCATTTCAATAGCGACTACGTGGAGAGTGATAAATTTCCGAAGTCAGAATTCAAAGGACAGATCACTAACAACAACGATATCAATTATACAAAAGAAGGAACCTACACAGCTAAAGTAAAAGGTCAATTAACCATTCATGGCGAAACAAAAGATGTTGAAACTACAGGCACTATAACGGTAAAAGATGGAAACCTGCAAGCCAATTCTGTCTTCAATATTTTGCTGGACGATTACAAGATCACTGTTCCCCGTATTGTGAGAGATAATATCTCAAAAACAATAAAGATCACTGTTGATTGTAGCCTTGAACCTCTGAAACAATAATTTCCTATCAATCTCGAAACAAGAAAAATCACTTAATTTCGGCATTCGAATTAGTTGTTTAACTAACTATCTGTGATTTCTCACAGATTACACCGATTTGCACAGAATGGATTCGAATGATTTTACATATAAAATAAGAGGCTGTATATTTAAAGTTCATACCACGTTGGGCCCTGGCCTCCTGGAAAGTGTATATGAAGCAGCCTTATCGTATGAACTTAGTCAATCAGATTTGAAGACCCAAACACAAGTTGGTTTGCCTGTAAACTATGGCTCTGTTATGCTTGAATTAGGTTTTCGGGCTGATATTTTAGTTGAAGACTCAGTTATAATAGAAATAAAATCCGTTGAGGCATTGCATGATGTTCATAAAAAACAATTACTGACATACTTAAAATTATCTGGAAAGAAAATTGGAATACTGGTTAATTTTAATGTTAGCTCGTTAAAAGATAAAGAAAGTATCTTCCGAATAATAAATTAAAAGAACATTGTAATCCGTGTCAATCTGTGAAATCTGTGAGAAATATGAACAGAATAATCAAAAGAGTTGCCGTTTTAGGTAGCGGCGTGATGGGTTCAAGAATTGCCTGTCATTTTGCAGGAATTGGTGTACAGGTCTTGTTATTAGATATTGTACCCAAAGAAGCAATTGAAAGCAAAGACCTGAAAGCAAGAAATAAAATTGTAAATGATTCCCTTGCTGCAGCTGTAAAAAGTAATCCCTCTCCTCTTTATCAGAAAGATGCGCTGAAGAAGATCACGACCGGCAACTTTGATGATAACATGAAAGACATTGCCAACTGTGACTGGGTAATTGAAGTAGTGGTAGAACGATTGGACATAAAAAAATCTGTTTATGAAAAAGTAGAACAATTCCGCAAACCCGGAACCCTGATCACTTCTAATACTTCCGGCATACCGATTCATTTATTGAGTGAAGGAAGAAGCGAAGATTTCAAAAAGAATTTTTGCGGCACGCATTTTTTCAATCCGCCCCGCTATTTAAGGTTGCTGGAAATTATTCCAACTCCGGACACTGATCCCGCCATTGTTGATTTCCTGATGCATTATGGTGATCTGTACCTGGGGAAAACAACTGTATTGTGTAAAGACACTCCTGCTTTCATTGCCAATCGCATCGGCGTCTATGGCATCATGGCCATATTTGGTTTGGTTGATCAATTGGGATTATCGATTGATGAAGTGGATGCATTGACAGGACCGATCATTGGCCGTCCAAAATCAGCCACATTCAGAACAGCAGA
>DASZXQ010000248.1:0-26536 GCA_035545755.1 Chitinophagaceae bacterium
TTACCAGGTCGAATTGATCGTACATGCTCCTCCAAATAAAGAATTAAATCAACTACTCCAGGAATTGCAGTTGGAGAAAAATGTTATTTTGAAAGGTGAGGTTCCTCAAAACGAATTGGCAGAATCAATTCGTTCCAGTGACGCATTGATCCTTTTTTCTCTTTATGAAACATTTGGTAATGTAGTGATAGAAGCGCAGGCGTGTGGAGTACCGGTTATTACCAGCGATTATCCTGTATTTAACGAAACAATAGAGGATAAAAAAAATGGAATTATTGCTAAAGGCAAAAGTAGTAAGGCACTCTGCGACGCAATGATCGAACTATTGAATAATAAAGATAAATTTGAAAGAAGTGAAATATCCGCTACCGCTTTGCAACGTTATTCGTTTGAACGCATCGGAAAAATGCTCGACGAAGTGTACGAAGAATATTTTTAGCCTTTCAATCTTTTGATCAGTGTCACATAATCAGTCATTGCATCGTTAGCGCTTTTTCCTTTCAATGCAGCCCAAGCCTGGTATTTGGCTTTGGCCACAAAGTCAAAGGGGTTTGAAGGAGGATCAGCAGTCTGATCACCTTCTGTTGCTTGTTTATACAAAGAATACAATTGAAGTAATGTTTCGTTATCGGGGCGTTCAGATAAATTTTTGCTGTCGGCTACTGCCTGTTCAAACTGTTCTTTAAAAACCATAATTTAAGTTTCATGCAATTAAGAGAGAGTTTAACTTTCTTCATCAAATTCCTCTTCGTAATTCCTGTTGCCCAGGTTCATCATGCTTCCGATCAGGTCCTTGAATTCAATTTTTCCTTCAAATACTTTTTTACTGATAAGCGAATGCGAAGCCAGTCCATGCAGCACAAATTCCATCAAGAGCGCTGCCTCGGCTTCATTGGCATGACTGAAATATTTTTTCACCAATGCATGAAGCCCATCCACTTTATAGAGCAGCATGATTTTTTCTTTATCGCTGGTAGTAAAAGACAGATTCAGATTATTTCCTTTATCGAACCATCCAATGATGGAGCGGAAAGGATTTTCTTCTTTAGGCTTTCCTTCAGCAGTTGCTTTCGGTCTCTTCTTCAATGTTTCGGGGTTTGGAAAATATTGGACGAATTGAGTGCGGATCGCTTTATCCAGCAGATTCATTGCAACCTGGAAAGGTCCTTCTTGTTCTCCTTCATACACCAATTCAATTTTACCAGTAATTGATGGAATGATGCCAATGAGATCGGATATCCAAACCTGAGTTTGTTTTTCCTGGTTTACTATAGACCTCAGTTCTGCAGCGCTGACAGCATTCTCAAATGCAGAAATAGTAAGACGGGCACTCACGCCACTTTTTTTATCTACAAATTCACTTGCCCTTGCTTCAAATGCCACCTGCTCGATTAAACGTTTTACCAGATCACTTATTTTGACCTTCGTTTTTTGCTCTTCATCGAGTTCTGCTTCCTGCTCTGTAATTTCCAAAGCTGTTTCCAGTGATTTTGGATAGTGTGTCAGTATCTGGCTTTCGATACGATCTTTTAATGGAGTAACAATAGCGCCACGATTCGTATAATCTTCTGGGTTGGCAGTAAAAACAAAAAGAATATCCAGCGGCATTCTTAATTTAAAACCTCTTATTTGTATATCGCCTTCTTCCAAAATATTGAATAATGCAACCTGTATCCTTGCCTGTAAGTCCGGCAATTCATTTATTACAAATATTCCCCTGTTGCTTCTCGGAATAATTCCGTAATGAATCACCCGTTCATCGGCAAAACTCAATCGAAGATTAGCAGCTTTGATCGGATCAATATCACCAATAAGATCTGCAACACTTACATCCGGGGTAGCCAATTTTTCTCCATAGCGATCACTGCGATGGATCCAATGTATCGGCGTTTCATCGCCATGAGCTGCGATCTGGTCTTGTGCATATTTAGAAACAGGATTCAGCGGATCATCATTGATCTCGCTTCCTGAAACGGTTGGAATATATTCATCCAGCAATTCGGTCATCAACCTAGCCATTCTTGTTTTTGCCTGCCCACGCAAGCCGAGGAAAAGAATATTGTGTTTACTCAAAATGGCTCTTTCCACATCGGGGATGACGCTATCTTCATATCCAAGAATGCCGGGAAAAGTATTTTCTTTTCGTTTTAGTTTCTCAATAAGATTTTGCCGAAGCTCGTCTTTGATGCTTCGGGGCTGATAGCCGCTTTTCTTTAGCTCACCAAGAGTTTTTATATTCTGTATCTTCATAGTAAATGTTTGTTTTTAAGTAAAAATTCAAAAGTCAAAATGAAAAAAGATAAGATTTTCTTAGAGGTATTTTGATTTTTTACTTTTTAATCTTCAATACACCGTTTTTCTTTTACCGTTTTCAAAATCTTTAAAAATAAAAGCACCTAATTTGTCCAGCGATGCAAAAAATGCCTTACCGTTATTGGTTTCAGTGAATTCCTGGACGAAACGCTGCAGGTATGGATCGGTAGCGATCATGAAAGTGGTGATAGGTATTTTTAATTTTTTGCACTGCGCTGCCAGGTTCATGCAACGGCTCACTACTTTCCTGTCCAGTCCAAATGCATTTTTATAATAGCGCTTGCCGATCTTTAAACAGGTTGGTTTCCCATCCGTGATCATAAAGATCTGCTTGTTCGGATTTTTTCTTCTTCTCAGAATGTCCATAGCCAACTCTAATCCCGCAACAGTATTGGTATGATAAGGTCCGACCTGCAAGTAGGGGAGGTCTCTTATCTCCACTGGCCATGCATCATTGCCAAATACTACAATATCCAATGTGTCTTTTGGATATTTTGTAGTGATCAATTCGCTCAACGCCATGGCAACTTTTTTTGCAGGAGTGATCCTATCCTCACCATACAAGATCATGGAGTGAGAAATGTCGATCATCAATACAGTGGATGTTTGTGATTTGAAATCAGTTTCACGAATAGACAGATCTTCTTCCTGCATATTGAACAATTCCACTCCGTGATTGATCTGTGCATTGCGTATTGATTCCGTAAAATCAATTTGCTCCAGCATATCTCCAAACTGGAATGGCCTTGTTTCAGGATTCACTTCATCACCCAATCCTGGCTTGAAACTATGATGGTCTCCTTTTTTTGTTTTTTTCAGTTTCCCGAAAATCTCTTCCAGGCTTTTTTTGCGAATGCCTTGTTCTGTTTTGGGAGTTATCTTGATCTCGCCTTTTCGGTTGTCTTCTGTTATGTAACCTTTTTCCTTCAATTCGTCAATGAAATCACCCATTCCGTATTGTTCATCGGTCAACTCATATTTTTTGTCCAATTCATTTAACCACGCCAACGCCTCTGCAACATCACCGCTGGTGTAAGTAAGAATTTGCATGAAAATGTCCAGCAATTGATCGAATCGGCTTTTGCCTTCGCCTCGGGGATCATATTTGGTAAAATGAAAACCTCTCATGACGCTACTCTCCGGGTAATACCTCTATATTGAGCAATTTACAATAAAAAGCTTTGCGGGGTTTGGTAATTAACAACAACTTATTTTCTCAAATGTTCAAAAAAAAAGCCCCCGATTAAGAGGCTTTTTCAATAAAATCAGTTCCTAATTTCTACTTTCCCTTTGAGCTATCCTTTTTCTTCAGGCTGTCAACAGGTTTTGTTGCGCCGGTTGAATCGGTAGCAGAAGCTGACGTGTTAGGTTTTACTATTGGCTTCGGCTCATATCGCTGCTCTAAAAGATCCAGCAACTGCAGGTAGGATTCATTTCTGGCGGCATCGCCATTTGATCCGTCGAACTGGGCAAATAGGTCGCTTCGATTGTTACGGAGGTAATCGTAATAATTTTTCTCCTGCGTCATATCTTTTTTCAGTTCGGTTTTGATCTTTTGGGCCAGAGCAGAATCACCTGCTTTATAACATGCCTCGAGAAAGACCATTCCTACGATATCATGATATTCATTTTCCCTGTCGGGCATTGCATATGGCATGTGCTGAGTGCTGATCAGGCTATCACAACGCCTGAGCAATTGCCTGGCTTCCTCTTTTCTTCCGAGATCAGCTAAGTTACCGGCTGCTTCAGCATATACATTTCTTATTTCAAGAACATGACGACGGTTCTCTTCATCAAAATAGGTTCCTTTAGGACTTGCGAACACAAATTTGTTCATCAGGTTATCCTTTTCGAAGTTTAAATTATTTTCTCTTGCCTGTGTACGAACCAGCCAATTGTTTCCGGTGCTATTTGTTTTGATAGGAACCAGGCGATACGTCAATCCATCTTTTCTTAAAAATTCATCAAGGCCCAGGCCAGAACTTGCATACGGCATGCTGAAATAGATCGGACGTTTCCAGTTGTTGGCAGCAATGATGTTTAATATCATCAGGTCATTACGTTGTAAAGAACTTCTGCCTAATTCAAATTTTACCTGAGTGAGTACACTGTCTCCAGGATTCACTGTACCATTTCTGCGCACTAGTGCCGTATCTACAGGAATGCTGAAACGTCGTACCGGGAAAGTCTCCGGGCCTTTGTCTCTTCCGGTAGTAGGGTCAATGGTAGGTTTGCCCAACACATTTTTCATCGCATCATAGAGCGGATAATACATTTCCTGTGAAATGTTGTGATTATTGGGATCAGGCTGGTAATACATGATCTCCCGGTTATGTCCTTCTATTTGTTCCGGGCTCCATATCACATCAACCGAATCTGCCTGGTTTACTTTATAGCGTAGTTGGTTGATGTACCAATCAATTCCCAGCAAACTGTTATTGATAATGCGAATGTCAGGCCGAACTCCTTCCACTTCCTGCTCATACCACAACGGATACGTATCATTATCTCCAAAGGTGAAGAGGATTGCATTCGGAGCACAACTTTCAAGATAATCTTTTGCCATATCAGGAGGCAATGTCTTGGTGCTACGGTCATGATCATTCCATTCCTGTTGTCCCATGATAATAGGAACAATCAGGCAAAGCCCGCTGGTCGCAATATTTAATAATCGTGCATTTTGTCCTCCGGATGAAATAAAACGTAAAAGCCGGGTGACTACTGTTACAAGAATAGCATATAGTGCTGTTACAAGAAGCGATGTCATTAATACATCTCCACCGGAAGGAGAAGGCAAACAGCTCATCAATGTGACAAGGAATGTGAGAACGCTTCCGTATAATAAAGTATTCTGATATGTCTTTTTATCCTCTTTTTCACGAGCTAAACGGAAAAATGAAACTACAGCCAGTCCGATCCAGATTGCATAAGCATAGAATGAACCTGCATAAGCATAGTCACGTTCCCTGGGTTGATTGCCCGGTTGATTCAGATAAAGCACGATGGCAATTCCTGTGAAGAAGAATAAAAGGAAGGTAACGATCCAATCTTTTTTGTTTCTCAAATATTGATACACGCAACCTAAAATTCCTAGCAGGAAGGGCAGCATGTACATTTTATTATGTGATTTATTGGCCTTGAGTGTATCAGGCAATTCATTTTGATCGCCGAGTCGCCTGTTGTCAATAAATGGAATACCGCTGATCCAGTTTCCATCTCTTTTATTGCCCAAGCCTTCAATATCATTTTGCTTACCGGCAAAATTCCACATAAAGTATCGCCAGTACATCAATCCCATTTGATAAGTAAAGAACCAGTTGAGGTTATCACCCAATGAAGGTTTTTTGACTGCTATGAGGTCGCCTGGATTCAACACTTGCCCTCTTCTGACCCGGATAGAATAGTTGTCTTCAATGTTATAATTCTGAGTTTTTCCTGCCTGGTTTTGCGTCTGTACCACATTATCGCCTACTGCAGTGATAATGCAAGGCTCATTCGCAGCAATGTTGCCAAGTTGCAGCCAACTGATATAAAAATCGAAATGTCCCTGGTCATTGCTGGGATCCCAGACTCTCGGAAATAATTGTTTGTCCTCACTTTTGTATTGAACAATTTGATCATAACCGATCTTCACATAGTTATTCTTGCCCTTTACATATTGCATTTCGCCGTCTTTGTAAGGACTTCCGGTATCTGGATCATAATTCACATCAGCTAAAAAATGCGGGCCGTATACTATCGGAGCACTGCCGTATTGTTCACGGCTGAGATAATAAACAAGGTTAATAGGGTTGTCCACATTATTCATATCAATGGACGGATTTGCATTGGATCGGATCAATGCAGTGATGTACATCAAATACCCTAATGTCATGAAGGCAAAACACCAGAGAAATAATTTCATCACTTTCAAAGCGCTGGGCTTAATATAATATCCTGCCACTGCGCCGATAGCTGCTATCAGTAAGAATTTCAGCACTTGTCCAGGCAATGAGCCGGTGGTAGTGAAGAATGGTAACGCAAATAATGCCAGGAAGATGATGAACCAGCTGATAAGTTTTGTTTTGGGAACATTTTTTTCATTGAATCGAAGTCCCCAGGCAATCACTGCCGCTAATGCAATAAAGTACACAGCGAAACCGGAGAAGAAAGGCATGCGCAGGGAGTTCACAAAAAAGATATCGAATAAACCTGCTGATTTCATGGAATATTGAATTACGCCAACCTGGACGATGCCGGTAACCGCACAGCCAATAATGAAGGCGAGTATTGCGCCTTTGGTGGTTGGTTTATAGCGGCGATAATAATAGATCATTATAATGGCGGGGATCGTAAGCAAGCCCAGCAAATGCACACCGATTGCTAAGCCTAACATGAAAAACAAAAAAACGATCCAGCGGTCTGCCTTTGCTTTTGAGAAAGCATCATTGCCTGCTTTTTCATCTGCATGTTCCCATTTTAGCATTGCCCAAAATACCAACGCAGTGAAGAAAGACGACAAAGCATATACTTCACCTTCACCTGAGCTGTACCAAAACGAATCGCAAAATGTATAAGCTAAGGCTCCAACAATGCCGGCTCCCATTGCAGTGAATGTTTGCTGTCCGTTGAGTGTTTCACCAGCCTGCACCAGCATTTTGCGGGCAAAGTGCGTAATGGTCCAGAAAAGAAATAGTATGGTGGCAGCACTGGCTAAAGCGTTCATCGTATTAACTGCATTAGCAGCACGAAGCGGGCTATTACCAAGCAAGACAATGAACAATCGTCCCAGCATCACAAACACCGGAGCGCCCGGAGGGTGAGGCAACTGTTGTTTGAAAGCGCATGAAACAAACTCACCGCAATCCCAGAAACTTCCTCTCGCTTCCCGTGTCAGGAAGTAGGTAAGAAAGGCTAAAAAAAATACCGCCCATCCGGTAATATTGTTAACTTTTTTGAAGCTCATAAAGGGTTGGTTTTGAAGTCTGGCAAAAATAGGGATTATCAGTTCACTTAGCGTTTCCGGTAGCCTTCGCTTTCGTTAATAAAATCTAATTATCGGGCTTTTATTTTCGGTTTATTCGAAATATACCCGTACGGTTTGGTAGGCGAGTTGGTTTTGAAGAATGCCCGGAACCTGTCCTGCTCTTTCAGAAAAACCTTTCAAACCCAATAATCCGGCAGCATTGCCTTTGTTAATGGCAATTTCCAGGTATCCTGCGCTGTTGAATAATGCCAGCTTTTCTCCTTCGGGAACATCGGCATAAGATTCACTGATCCGGTCTATCACTTCTTCTCTTTTAAAAACGATCCGGAAATTTCTTCCGGCTCGTTGTTCTTCAAATTGCTCACGGGTGATATTAATGATCACATTTTCAAAATTGTCAATGAACAATATTTGCCCCTCGATCCAGTCGCTGCCCAATAGAGGGCGCAGATGATTTTTTTGAATATATCCTACGTCTGGTATGCCGATATTCTGCAATGGTTCGCCTGAAACCAATCGCTGGATAGCTTGTGCCATGGCGCTTACAATGTGAATCGTGTTTTTTATATCAACATCATTCAAAGGAATTCCTGCAACTGCTTCAGGTTTTTCTTCCAGAATCATTGTCAGCAATCCATTATCTGCACATAATAAGTACTGATTTTTATGAAAAGCTACCAATAATTGTTTCGGTCTGCTTTCAAATAAACTGACCAGGATTATATGATACGTGAAGTCAGGAAAATTTTTTATTGCGCTTTTACATAAATATGCTGCCTGCGGATAATTAAAAGGAGAAATATTATGAGAAATATCAACCATGTTCACATCAGGATTGTATTGAAGCATTTGCGCCTTGACAGCTGCTACCAGGTAATCTCTGATGCCAAAGTCTGATGTGAGGGTTAGTAAGGGCATACTCAAATTAGAAGTTTAAAATCGGAAGCCTGATCTAAAAAAATTGCATCATGCTTCTTACTTCATAGTTCATTTTATTAATTCTCCTTTTTTAAAGAAAAATTTTCTTGTCAATTTGTCTGCCAGACTGGGAAATAGTTTATTGATGAGTACCGTTTCTTTTCCCTGAGAAGTCAGCACAAGAGTTCTCTTCTTGTTTTTGATCGCATTTAAAATATGTTTGGCACATTCTGCAGCAGTCATCAGCTTGCCTTCGTCCAACGGACTTTCGCCTTGTGCATTTCCTTCTTTATTCAACGCAGCATTACGGATGTTGGATGCAGTGAATCCCGGGCATACCCACATCACATGAACTTTCTCAGAAATTAATTCTGTCCTGATGGCCTCTAGCCAACCTTGTAAGGCAAACTTGCTGGCAGAATAACCGCTTCTTCCTGGTAAACCACGGTATCCTGCAATGGAAGAAACGCCGACGATGGTCCCTTTTTGTTCAATGATAGAAGACAATGCATATTTGGTGCAGTACAGGGTTCCGAAAAAATTAGTGTCCATCACTTTTCTGAAAACGTCAATACTGGCATCTTTCAGTAATGCTCTCATGGAAATGCCGGCGTTGTTGATCAGAATATCAATATGGCCATACACTTTTAATGTGGTTTCGATAAAACGACGACAATCGTTTTCAACACTCACATCACAAACCATGGTGTGCAGGGGAGAAGAAGCATATTCCGATTGCAACTGGTATAGTTTATCATGATTGCGAGCGCAGGTGGCAATTTTGGCGCCCATACTTAGTAATGTTTCAACAAGTGCCCGGCCGATGCCGTCGGTTCCTCCGGTTACTACCACAACTTTGTCTTTGAAATAGGTGGACATGCAGAAAAGTTATTGCTACAAACCTACTTTAAAAATCGTCATTCAGAAAGACTGATAATGAAAAAAGCCTCCCGAAAGAGAGGCTTTGTGATCCCGCTGGGACTCGAACCCAGGGCCCCAACATTAAAAGTGTTGTGCTCTACCAGCTGAGCTACGAGATCTGGTTTTTTATTTTGGGAGTGCAAAAATACTGTTCCGTCGCCTTCGTGCCAAAACTTTTCTGTTCTTTCTCAGGTATTGTTGTTATTCTACACTAATTCGGTTTTCATTCGCTCCAGCACTTTTTTCTCCAACATTTTTTGAGCTACGAGAATCATGTTCTTAAATGCAACGGCTTTGGAAATGCCGTGACCGATCACTACCGGTTTTGTCACACCTAATACCGGCGTTCCGCCATAGTTTTCAAAATTGAAGCGCTCAAAATATTCGTGATGGATCTTTTTCCGGTGGGTAATCTCATAAAGCGATTCTGCCATTTTAAGAATAATATTTCCGGTAAATCCTTCACAAACCATCACATCAGCTTTTTCCATCAAAATATCCCGTCCTTCTACATTGCCTATGAAGTTGATGTGTTTGTTTTCTTTTAAAAGAGGGTAGGCCGCCTGCGCCAGGATATTCCCTTTGCCTTCTTCTTCACCCACATTCATCAATCCCACTTTTGGTTTTTCTATACCTAATATCAATTGTGCAAATACAGAACCCATTACGGCAAACTGATTCAAATGTTCTGGTTTGCAATCGGCATTCAATCCCACATCAAGCAATAAACCGGTGCCACCATTTTCTTTGGGAATGACGGTTGAAATTGTTGGCCGCAACACTCCTTCAAGTGCTTTGATGCTGAAAAGCGAACCTACTAACATAGCACCGGTGTTTCCTGCGCTGATGAATGCATCCATTTTCCCTGAAGCGAGCAGGTGATATCCGATCGCAATGGAAGAACGTTGTTTTTCTTTTAATGCTTTGGTAGGATGTTCATGCATACCGATCACTTCTTCCGAAGCAATGATGCGTATTCGATCTGCGGATATTTGATGATCAGCTAATAATTTTTCTAAGACATTCGGATCGCCTATTAAAAATAATGTGGCAGGCTGATGTTGTTCAGATAAATATTGGGCTACTCCCTTCACTGCTTCCAGCGGGGCAAAATCACCGCCCATCATATCTAATCCAATATTCATAATAAGCGCTAAAATTAAAATTCCAAATTCCGATCAGCAGCGCCGACTGGATTTTGGAATCAGGTATGGTAGATCCGGCTATTACTTTTTAACCGGGGCTTTTTCAGCAACCACTTTACCCTTATAGTAAAGTTTTCCTTCGCTTACATGGGCACGATGGCGAACATGAGTTTCGCCGGTAGTGGTATCAGTGCTCAATGTGGAGGCAACAGCTTTGTAATGTGTTCTGCGCTTGGCGCTGCGTTGCTGGCTGTGTCTGCGTTTCGGATTTGGCATAGTAAAAAATTTATTTTTCTAAATCAATTGTCAAGGTCTTTGAATTTTTCCAATCCTTTCCAGATCGGATTTACAGTTTGCTCTTTCGTTATATCTAATTTTTTGAGCAGATCTTTTGCTGCAGGATTGCAATAAGGGCCATCCATATTTTCATAGTTGCAGGTCTTGTGCATCGGGATACTGAGGTTGATGAATTCATAGATCCAGTTGGCAACATCAATATGACTGTCGCTACGTCCGATATAATACACATCCGGATCCAGTTCTTCTGAATTCATGATCTCTGGTTCTTCAACTATTTTCACTGTGATGTTAAACTCGTCCCACAGTTGAAGAGGAAGGTCGTTGTTGCAGCGGTCGCAAACGACCTCCAAACTGCCGCCGATCTCAAACTTCAAAAGCATGAATCCATTTTTCTTATCCAATGTCAACTTTACATTGGATTTGCAATTTTTGAAATCCTGTTGCTGAAAATGCTCAAAGAACTTATCATTGATCTCATAATTGAACTCATGAACGCCGGGTTTAAGTCCCACAAATGCTATTTCAAATTCCCTTCGAAAGTTCATGACCAACTTTTTGCCCTAAAATTATTCAGGGACGCAAAGGTAGGGGAATAATGCCGAAATTCGGGGCTTAATTTGGATTATTTTCGAATGACTAATGTAATTTAACGGCTTGATTTGAAGATATTTAAAATCTGAACATTTGCAAAAACTATTATCCCGATTGTTTATCCGGCTGATGAAGAGCTGGAGTTGGGTTTTACTTATAGTATTGACCATTGCTATCAAGTGGCTTTCATTTTATCCTGGATGGGTTGAAAAAAATTATTCACTGGGTGTTTACCCGGTTGTATCAAAATTGCAGCGTTTCCTTTTTGGGTGGATACCTTTCAGTCTCGGGGACGTATTTTATGCTTTCTTGATCCTGGTCATTCTTTTCAAAACAGTTCAATTTTTCAGATTGCTTTTTAAGAAAAAGATCAACCGGAGTTATTTTATTAGTGGCTTGCAGCAATTGATCTTCTTCTTCCTGTTCCTTTATGTGGTCTTCAACCTTTTGTGGGGATTAAATTATAACCGCAGCGGAATTGCCGCCCAGCTTAAATTGGAAGTAAAACCTTACACTGTTTCTGACTTGGATACTTTAACGTCGATCCTGGAAAATCGTTTAAACCAATACGCAGATTCAGTGAACGATCCGGGAAGAAAGTTTTTGAATAAAAAGAAAAATTTGTTTCATGAAAGTTATGAAGCCTATAAAAGTGCTGAGGCACAATTTCCATTTCTAAACTATGAGATGCTTTCTGTTAAGCCATCTATTTTCAGTTATGCGGGGAACTATTTAGGATTTCAGGGCTATTACAATCCTTTTTCCGGCGAGGCACAAGTGAATACTACGATTCCTACATTTTTGGAACCCTATGTTGCCACGCATGAAATGGCCCATCAATTAGGTTATGCTAAAGAAAACGAAGCTAATTTTGTGGCATTTCTTGCCTGCAGATCCTATGCTTCCAAAGAATTCCGCTATTCCCTTTATTTCAATATGTATCTCTACGCTATCGGTGAATTATATCAACAGGATAGTTTGAAAGCAAAACAGTTTCAGGAAAAATTAGACTCGCAGGTGATCCGGGATATTCAGGCATACCGGAATTTTTATAAAAAATATAAAAATCCCATTGAGCCGGTAATCATGTGGTTTTATGGACATTACCTGAAAGCCAACAATCAGCCGGCAGGAAAACTAACTTATGATGAAGTGGTATTGTGGCTGATAGCTTATTATAAAAAATATGGAATAGAGAGATTATGATTCGTGTTTAAAACTTATTCTTCCACATCATGCTCTCCACCGGTTTATCAGGCTGGCCACTGTATTTGGCATCTTTCTTTTGATTGTACTTCGTTTCTATTTCTCCTTCTACCGGAAAATAGATCAGCTGGCCAACCGGCATTCCTTTATAAATTTTTACTGGTTGTTTTACTGAGATCTCCAAAGTCCAGTGTCCGCAAAAACCTACATCACCTTTTCCGGCAGTAGCATGAATATCTATTCCTAAACGTCCTGTTGAAGATTTCCCTTCGAGAAACGGAACATGAGCATGTGTTTCTGTGTATTCTTCGGTGACGCCGAGATAAAATACATGCGGCTGCAACACAAAACCTTCATCCGGTATTTCAAAATATTCTATCGTATTGTGTTTTTTGGCATCCAGCACTTCATCTTTGTATTTTGCCAGCCATTTGCCCAAGTGCACATCATAGGAATTACTGCCGAGGCATTCTCTACGGTATGGTTCAATCTTTATAGTGCCTTTTGCTATTTCTTCCAAAATTCTTTTATCAGATAAAATCATTGGCTGGTTGTGTTTAATTTTGCAATTTTAAATTTTAAATTGATTTGTGCCTATTTTTTTTCAACATCCCATCAACGATACAACACGGCTCGGCATCTGGAAGATCGAAGAGACGGAACAATTCTTTAAGGGGAATGTGCCGCAACACAGGGATGTAACGCATCCGCATAAACGGCTTCAGCACCTGGCAGGAAGATTTTTGTTGCAATTTCTCTTTCCTGATTTCCCTTACGAACTGGTCAAGATTGCCGACACCAAAAAACCTTT
The DNA here is from genome assembly GCA_035545755.1 of Chitinophagaceae bacterium. GTDB lineage: Bacteria > Bacteroidota > Bacteroidia > Chitinophagales > Chitinophagaceae > UTBCD1. The sequence goes on from DASZXQ010000248.1 coordinate 13,172, forward strand.
TTTGCCAAATGAACAATATCATTTCTCTATTTCTCATTGCGGTGATTATGCGGCTGCTATCGTAAGTAAAGACAAAAGGGTGGGTATCGATATTGAAATACCTGTAGAAAAAATTTCAAAAATTCAGCATAAATATTTATCTGATGAAGAGAGAAGCACATTCAACATTCAATTGCCTGATCCCGATTATAAGGTTTTAACTTTACTTTGGTCTGCCAAAGAAGCTGTTTACAAATGGTTTGGGGATGGAGAAGTGGAATTCATAGAACATATCCGTTTGAGAGAACTTCACGAAGGCAACGAAACGATCAATTGTTTTTTTGCAAAAACTAACCAGGAATTGATGATTCATTATAGGAAATTGGATCATCTATTACTAACCTGGGTTTACTCCTGATCATTCTTCATCCTGTTCATCGCCGTTTTCCAATAAATTCAGATCAACGGAATCCATTCCGGCGATACCTTCTATGGAACCTTTGACGTGAGCAGCATTCAACAATACCTTTTCCAATTGCTTTTCTCTTGCTTTCCATAATTTTTCCATTGCATCTCTTTCTTTCTGTATGGAAAGTTTCATGCTCATGAATCCTTCACGGATAGCTTTCCATTGTTCGGCAAATTCAGAGCTGGTCAGGTAGTCATACAACAAATGCATTTTATCGCCTTTGTTTTCATGTGTTTTTGCCGTATGATACACTTTAATGATCCCATCACGCAGTACATGGGCAAGTGCTTTCACTTCCGAAAATGTGCAGATCCATACGCCGTCTTTTACTCCAAAAGAATTCATGTCTTTGGGCATTACCTGCGTTACAATCACAGCAACATCAGCTTTTTGATTGCGCATATCTGCTTTTAATTTCTCTATCCAATCGGTAACGAAATCTTTTGTTCTTTTACTTTCATAAATGATCTTTCCGCATTCCTGTCCGAAATTATTTCGGACAGTCTGGATGCAGTCAGCGCCACGGACTCCTTTGCCGACTTCACTGATCAGGTCAAAAGGAAAAGCGACCCTGAGCATCTCTTCCAATGCCAGTTCCTGCACTTCTCCCTGCAATTGCATGGAACCCTGTTCGGCCTTGCGTTTCATTTCCTCCGCCAGCTTTTTCTGATCCTCCAACTGCTTTTCCAGTTCTTTTAATTTTAACTGGTATTCGTTTTCCCGTGCAGCTATCTTTTGTTCTTCGATCTTTCTTATTTCGGAGGACAATTTGTCCCTTTCAATTTGCAATTTTTTTTGAACGGTTAATTCCAGTTCAGCTTCTTTGTTTTTTAATGTTTGTTCTTTTTGTAAGAATTCCAGTTCCTTTTGCCGGGCTGCTTTTAATTTTTCTTCATTGTCCTTGTTGGATTGCTCCAGCATACGGAGTTTAGTTTCAAAATCCGAGCTGATATTTTTCCGGAGGTTTTCTTCCAGCTCTTTTTCTTTTTTTCGTTTCCATTCCTCAGCTTTCTGATTTACTTCCCGTTGAATTTCTTCACGGATCAATCCATCAGGCTCAAACTCAGTACCGCAGTTGGGACATTTAATTGTAGAAGGCATCAGTAATTAATTTTTTCAAAACTACAAATTTGCAAATCTTCGGAGCATAAATAAAGAAAGCGTTCCGATTTATCGGAACGCTTTAGTGCCCCAGACGGGAGTTGAACCCGTACAGGCCTTGCGGCCCACAGGATTTTAAGTCCTGCGTGTCTACCAGTTCCACCACCAGGGCGGGAATCTGAAATGAAGTTAAAAAAAATCCATCAGCGATGAACTGATGGATGCAGAGCGGAAGACGAGGTTCGAACCCGCGACCTCAACCTTGGCAAGGTTGCGCTCTACCAGCTGAGCTACTTCCGCATTTTCATGTATAAAGAACTGGAGGGCTGCAAAAATAATGATTGAGCCCTTGCGAAAAAAATTTTACCCTTCTTATTTATACTTAGGCGTGTAGAGAGTGCTTTCCTGAACATTCACATCCGGTTTGCTGACACGCTTGGTGTAAAGCATATAGCAACCACCTAAAAACAATGCAACAAAACAAGCCACCTGCAGATAAAAAAGAAATGCAGATGAAGAAACCCAACTATGAGTAAAATCCCTGTCTTGTATTTTTTGAAGCTCCTGTTGATATTCCTGTTGTTGATCCATAGCTGTCAATTATGGCACAAAAATAAGGATTCATTAAAAAAGTTCAGTCAGATTTTCCCACAATTTCCCGGAAATACTTTTTCTTCTTTACAAAATGCAACCAGGCAATGTTTTTATGCAGGTATCCGGAAAGAGCTTTATTTTTTGTTGTTGGAAATACGCTTTTATCCTTGTAAAATAACCACCACTTCAAAAAGGCCAGATGCGCCCTGATGATGGCAATAAAATAACCGCCATCACCGGAAAGCAATCCTTTCCATGCTGACACTCCATCGAGAAAACTGCGTACCGGCATCACCCATATTTTTTTATAAAAAGGAAGATTCTTCGATAGCATGATACGATTATTCCTGAAGTTCAGATAAGTTTTTAAGGAATTGTTTTTGGGTAAAGTACCTCCGCCTACATGATGAACCACAGAGGCCGGGCAGGAATAAATTTTGTAACCTGCTAACTGGATGCGCCAACACAGATCGATCTCTTCCTGGTGAGCGAAGAAGTATTCATCAAATCCTTTCACTTCATGAAAAACTTTTGCCCGGATAAAAAGTGCTGCTCCACTTGCCCAAAAGATCGGTTCTGATTGATCATATTGGCCATGATCATCTTCGCATACATCAAAGATCCTTCCTTTGGCAAAAGGATAGCCGTATTTATCCAGCCAGCCTCCGGCTGCACCGGCATATTCAAATTGTTCCCGGTTGTTATATGAAAGGATTTTAGGCTGACAGGCAGCGATCGAAGCACCACTTTCTAAAAGATCTACCATGGGTTCCAGCCATCGGATCTGCACTTCCACATCAGAATTTAAAAGCACATAATAATCTGATTCTACCTGGGCCAATGCATTGTTGTATCCGCCGGCAAAACCATAATTTTTGTCCAGCCCGATGATCCTTACTGAAGGAAATTGCTTTTTGATAAATACAATAGAATCATCTGTGGAACCATTATCTGCAACTATAACTTCAAAATTCGGGTAGGATGAAACTAAAACAGAAGGAAGAAATTTTTCAAGATAGGTTCTTCCATTCCAGTTCAGAATTACTATGGCAACTTTTGGAAATGCGGACAAACGATTAAAATATTTATTCAAAAATAAGGCAAGCCGGTTTATCCTTGTTAAATTCGAAATATGTTTCAGCAATTATTTAACTGGAGAACCGGACTGGCTTTTGTCGCTATTTGCATCGTGACGGGCACTATTTTTTATTCAACCTACCTGGCTCAGAAGATCGAGAAAGAAGAAAAAAAGAAAGTAACCGAATGGGTTCAGGCAAGTAACTCGCTGCTGAATCCTAAAGATACATTGAACACTGATCTGGCATTTACCATTGTCCAAAACAACAATGACATTCCGATCATAGAAACGAATGAACAAGACAGCATCCTTGAATATATTAATATTGATTCTTCTCAAGCTGCAAAAAAAGATTATTTAAAAAATACGTTATCTAAATTAAAATCGCTGAACGAGCCCATTGTTTGGAAAGATCCTTATCATCCTGAAAAGTTCAACCGCTATTATTTCGGCCATACCAAACTCCTGAATGAAGTGCGCTATTATCCGTTTGTGCAATTATTTATTGTCGGATTATTCATCATTGTTACACTGCTTGCCTTGCGCAGCAGTTATCGCTCTGCACAAAACCAGGTTTGGGCCGGTATGGCTAAAGAGACAGCGCATCAATTAGGAACACCTGTTTCTTCATTGGAAGGATGGCTGGAAATGCTGAAAGAAAAACCCGGTAATGAAAAAATGGTTCAGGAACTGGAAAAAGATGTAAATCGGCTTCGGCTGGTATCGGACCGATTTGGCAAAATAGGCAGCACTCCGCAATTAGAAAGTACTGACCTGGTGCAACAGATCAATAACATGGTGGATTACATCCGAAAAAGAGCTACAGGCAAAGTGAATTTTTCCGTTGATACACATGGGGAGAAAAAAATTCCGGCAGAGATTTCTGCGCCATTATTTGACTGGGTGATCGAAAACCTGTTGAAAAATGCGCTGGATGCCATGGAAGGGAAAGGTAATATCAATATTGACCTACAAAATGGGCCCGATACTGTTTCAGTGGATATAACGGATAGCGGTAAAGGGATTGTCCGGCAAAATATTTCAAAGGTTTTCAAACCCGGTTTCACCACTAAAAAACGAGGCTGGGGTTTGGGACTCACTTTGTCAAAAAGGATCATTGAACAATACCACAAGGGAGAGATTTTTGTGAAAAATTCTGAACCCGGAAAAGGAACCACATTTAGAATTGTGTTGAAGAAATAAAAGCACTTAAATTTGCACTCTTCATTTGCCCGGCTGCCGAATCCCGATAGCTATCGGGAAGTAGACGCATAAGCAGATTTAATTTGATCCGGGAAAAGTTCTTTGCACTAAGGCATTAATGCCCGGGTGGCGAAATTGGTAGACGCACTACTTTGAGGTGGTAGCGCTGGAAACGGCGTGCTGGTTCGAATCCAGTCTCGGGCACAAACCGAAGCAGACGCTTCGGTGTTTCATTCAGAAAATAATTCTTTGAGGTTGGCTCTTATTTTATAGACCAGATCATTTTGTTCTTTCGTAATTATTCCCTCTAATTTTTTAAGAATTATATCATCAGTATCAAGTTTTATATCAAATTCTTTTTTATAAAATGTTAGCTTTTTTGAAAAAATAAAACGATCCTGCCAATCACCCAGATTATCCAACAGTTTTTCAAAAGCTTTCATCCGTGGATCAGCGATAATGTTATTTTCGGGTAGCGCTTTCAGCCAGTAATATGGATCTTTCAGCAACTTTCGGATCTCGTGTACATTCTTTTTGAGCCGTACCGAAAGTTTTTCAGTTTTTTTAAAAATTTTAATCAGGAGCTTTTTTGTTCTCTGAATTAATTCTTCTTCTGAGAAAGAAGATAAGGATGCGTGAATTTCTCTGGTCAAAATTTCTAAACATTTTTCTTCAAAGCCTTGTGCTTGTTGTTTTGTCCATTTACGGGTTAAACGGCAATCTACTTGCAGTATCTTTTTGAAATGACCTGCATCGATCTTCTCTCTGTGACTATATCTTGATAATAAAGCAGCACTCATTTCAAAATTCCGTTGCCGTCCGGTTGTTTTAAAAAGCAGATCGATGTTATCAAATTCTTTATTTATTGGGGAGTGAGTGATCTCTTTATTTAGTCGCAAATAACTTCTGATCTTTTTGATAGCCACTCTCAGGTCATGCACGGCATTTTTGGTAGGCCGTATTCTTAGAATAAGTAAATTATGGTAAAAAGCATTTATTTGCTCATCCCAGCTTTTCAATATGAAATTCCTGGCTACCATGCAGATCACCGCCGCTTCAGGGGTTTATGTTTTATGCTAAGGAACGAAATTGTTCCGTATAAATAAAAGATAGTGATCGGAGAATGATTTGCTTGTTTCTATACTATTCGATAAAGCTGTAGGTGTATTCGATTTTCCCAGTCATTACTTTGTCTTTGTTATAAAGGGCTTCTTTAGTCTTTAAACCTTTATCATTAAAGGCATATCTCCAGATCAGGTATCCTAAATGCATATTGGATAAAGTAGTGAGTTTTTGTAGCACATGATCATTCTCGTCATACTCAAACATATAGTCCGGCAACATTTTTTTCAAACGTTCATTGTACCGGACAATATCAGTCATTCTTTTTTTATCATCGTAGTAATAATAGATCATTTCTCCTGCTACACCATTTCTGAATGATTGCTCGTCGGCAATATTCCCTTTTTCATCAGTGTGAAATTTATATTCTGTGCTGTCAGTACTGTTGATGATCTGCAGCATTTTTTCAGGCTGGCCTGCAGCATTATAGTACCAATAATGAATTTCAGTGGAATTGATTTCATCGCTGGTATCTTTTGTAGTGTTTTTAATAAAAATAATTTTTCCGGTAGCATCATACCTGTAAGTAGTAATGCTGGTAAGCCCGGTGCTGGAATCTGTTACCTCTATCAGATTCGATTCATCATTGAACCGGGAAATACTCACAGTTATATCTGTATTGTGGCGTGTAGTTGTTTTTAAGATGGTTCCATGCTGAAGAATTTCTTTTTGTTCGTAGAAGTCGTTGGTCTTTACCCCATCAGCATCGTAACCGGTAGCAGTGACAGAAGCAACTTTGTTGGCCATATAGGTTTTCATGGTTCGACTATCTTCCGCAGCACTGACAATATCTTTATAATAGTATTGTGCAACAGATGGAACTGATACGGAAATAAAAAAGAATAGGAACAGATTTTTCATTGATTGATGGTATTTCAGTATCAAAAGTAGTTGAATTGTTCAGTAACGAAAAAGAAAAGCCGCTTGTATTTTTCTACTTATTTTTAAGAAAAATTTTAGTGTGTCACATGCTCCGGAACGAAAAGAAAAAGACTGCCTGAACTGCGGCGCTACGGTGTACGGCAGGTTTTGTCATGTATGCGGGCAGGAAAACATCGTACCAAAAGAAACGTTCTGGAGTATGGTATTGCATTTCTTTTATGATATCACTCATTTCGACAGTAAGTTTTTTGAAACGGTAAAAGACCTCATCTTTCGCCCTGGTTTTTTGTCGAATGAATTTATTAAGGGTAGAAGAGCCCGATACCTGCACCCTGTACGAATGTATGTCTTTACTTCTGCGATATTCTTCCTATTGTTTTTTAGTTTGTTCAAGCCCAACCAGGCCTTTAAAACCAATGCTAATATTCCTGTAACAATTGAAGACCGTAATGAATATATAAAAACTCTGGAATACAAACTGGCAAAAGATACAGCTAATTTAGAATTGAAACGAAAATTGCTTTGTGCAAAAGATACTTCATGTATGGTGACATTGAAGGATGTATTGAATGAAGAAACAGGTGGATTCAGCGTTAATCTTGGGGGATCAAAATTCAAAACGGCTGAAGAATATGATTCTGTTCAGCAATTACTTCCGGCAGCACAAAGAGATGGCTGGTTTTTACATCGATTGAATAAAAAAGCAATAGAATTAAATAGACGATTCAAAGAGAACCCGGATGAAGCATCAAAAGAATTCGGGGAAAGTCTGCTGCACCGTTTGCCATATATGCTTTTTATTTCCTTGCCGTTGTTTGCGCTGTTGCTGAAACTGGTGTATATACGGCGAAAACAATTTTATTTTATGGATCATGGCATCTTCACGATCCATTTTTATGTGTTCAGTTTTTTACTGTTGATGGTTGTATTTGGCGTCAACGAACTGGGCAAAGCTTTAAACTGGGGTTTTACCGGTTTGTTGATCGCATTACTTTTCATCGGCCTGTTTTTTTATCTCTACAAAGCAATGCATAACTTTTATGGTCAGCGAAGATTTAAAACATTTATCAAATTCCTGATCGTTGCTTTGTTATCTTTAATAATGATGTCAATTTTGTTTGCCTTGTTTGTATTCTTTTCGGCAGTAACATTTTAACTAATTAATATGGAAAATAAAATAAGTGATGCCTTTCTGCGGCTGGTTTCTATTATGGATGATCTGAGGGAGAAATGCCCCTGGGATAAAAAGCAAACCATTCAATCGTTGAGGCAATTGACAATTGAAGAGACCTATGAGCTTGCAGATTCTATTACCGAAGAGAATTGGAACGGCATAAAGGAAGAACTGGGCGACCTGTTGCTGCATATCGTATTTTATGCGAAGATTTGCAACGAACAAAACCGTTTTACACTGGATGAGGCCATCAATGGTATTTGCGACAAACTTATAGCCCGGCATCCTCATGTCTACGGCGATGTGAAGGTCAGCAATGACGAAGATGTAAAAAAGAATTGGGAAAATCTGAAATTAAAAGAAGGAAAGAAATCCGTATTGGGCGGTGTTCCACAATCGTTACCGTCATTGGTAAAAGCCATGCGCTTGCAGGAAAAAGCAAAGCAGGTAGGATTTGAGTGGGAAAATAAAGACCAGGTTTGGGAAAAAGTGGAAGAAGAGATGAATGAACTGAAATCGGCGGTTGCTTCGGGTAATCGATCAGATGCCGAAGAGGAACTTGGTGATGTGATCTTTTCATTGATCAATTATGCACGGTTTTTGCAGCTAGATGCCGATCATGCATTGGAGCGTACCAATAAAAAATTCATCCGGAGGTTTACAGAAATGGAACAACAGGCACTTCAACAAGGGAAGAACCTGGATGGCATGACCCTCCAGGAAATGGATGCCATTTGGAATTCGATCAAACAGCAGAAATAATTTTGAAAAAAAAATTTGTAAATATTTTTTTGAGGCACTACGGCCTGCTGTTGCTGGCAGCATTTCTATTCGTTTTTTCACTTGGATTCAATACACTTTATTCCAATAAAACTTCCGTAAGCAGGGAAGTGCGGTTGCTGGAAAAATACCTGCATCATCAACAAAATGATTTCTCTGACTTCTTGCAGGACACTTCGCTGATCCTGCAATTGTATGAAAAAAAAGAATCGCTCAGCGACTTTGACAAGCTTGCTGCAAAAAAATATGGCATCTTTTTAATTTCATTAAACAGTTTTGGCGAAACAGACACCCATTTTTGGAATACTCAACTTGTCCTTCCTCCTTCGGAAACATATGAATTGACTGATGGCGAATACCCGGAACATCTTGAGAATGGCTATTATCTCACCATCAAAAAGACGATTGCATTACCAGGCATCAGCGACCAGGTCATGGTGTATGCTATGATCCCGGTGGAGTCCGATTTTTTTATTGAAACAGATTATCTCCCGCAACGATTTGCGTACAGCCGAACTGCCGCAAAAAGAGTGATGATCAGTAATTCGCAAACAGATTTTCCTGTTCATTCTTTCAGCGGCAAAACAGTTTTTTATTTACAGAGAAATCTGAAAACATCCGGTTCGGTTCCTTATAATAATACATGGACGATCGTATTGCGGATGAGTGCCCTGTTTTTTTTGCTGATCTTTTTTCATTTACGGGCAGAAACTGTTTCCAGGAAAAAGGGAGCGCTGAAATCCATAGGTCTATTGACCCTTTTCCTGTTATCGCTGCGATTGCTGATCTACTTTTTCCCGTCGGTTTTGAATCTCCGGCAATTTGAATTATTTGATCCATCAATCTATGGTTCCAACATGGTGCAGCGGTCACTCGGGGACCTACTGATCAATGCAGTGTTTTTTTGCTGGATCATTTTATTTGCCTGGTCCAAATTGCTGCATCGGGAAAATCTTGCGGCTTCGCTTCCGGGGAAACTCCGTTGGGCTACAGGAATTGTGGCGCTATGTTTACTGATCCTTTCCACATTTCTCCTGTCAACTGTGATACGAAGCATGGTGGCAGATTCAAAGATCTCATTTGATGTCACTGACTTTTTTAGCTTGAATGAATATACTGTCGTGGGATTTGTGGTGCTGGCCTGCCTGTCTTTTTCCTATTATTATTTCACGCAGCTTTTATTCCGGCTCATCTTTCCATTGTTCGTCGGCAGAACAATGATCGTTTACTTCAGTATAGGCCTGGCAGGACTGTTGTACCTGACTTTTCGTTCGGGAGATCCTACGGTGCTGTTTTATCTTCCTGTTTTATTGTGGTTATTGATCTACACCTGGCTGGTAAATTGGCAAGGCATTCTGCTTGATCGTTTTCGTATCAATATTGCTGGGATTCTTTTCTGGATCTTTATTTTTTCTGGTTCCATATCTGTTATTATGCTCTCGGAAAACAAAAAAGTGGAATGGGATAAAAGAAAAATCTATGCCGAGAGATTAGTGGAGCAGACTGATCCTTCCAGCGAAAGGTTGCTCAGTATTGCTTTGCAATATTTAGATAAAAGTTTTCTGGCTGATAATTTTTACCGCTTCCTGGATAACGAAAAAGGAAAAGAATTCCGGGACAGCATCATTACTGAAAATTATCGTGGCTATCTCAATAAATACGACACTAAATTATATGTGTACGATAGCTCTGGCAATGGAATCAATAATGATGACCCGACAACTTATGAGGCGTTGAATACAATACTCGGTCAATCCAAACTGACCAAAATTCCGGATATCTATTATTACGAAACTTCTTTTGATCAGTTCACTTACATTACCAAAAGAGAAGTGATGAATGATGATGGGCAAAAGATAGGTTCGTTATTCATTATTTCCAATCCTAAGAAATATAGCAGCGATGCATTGTTCCCGGAGTTGTTTAAACAACTCAAACAAGGTGAAGCAGAAAATTCACCGATCTATTCATATGCGATCTACAATAATAAACGATTGGTTTCGCCTTCCAACAAATATCCTTTTGCCACTTCTATCACAGATGATGAAGTGCCGAAGCAGGAATATGAAAAACGAACCAACGGAGATTATGATGAATTATGGTATCGTGCCAGCAATGACAAAGTGGTGGTGATGGCCCGGAAAAGGGATGCGATCATCGAGACCATTACTTTGTTTTCTTATATCTTTTGTTCGTTTCTTTTTTTGGTGGCTTTTGTTCAGTTGATCTCGGTGTCGCTGAAAAATATTTATTACAGGGAAGGGTTTAAAAAAATATTTCAGCTCAATATCAGGATGCAGGTACACAGTACAATCATATTTATCAGTGTGTTCTCTTTTCTCGTGATCGGTATCGTAACACTTTCATTTTTCAAAAGCCGTTATAACAGCAATAACAGCGATAAGTTGAGCCGTACGATGAAGATCATGGTGAATGAAATGCAAAAGAAGCAGGTAGATCACAGTACTTTTGATGATGTGGTAAAGATCTATGATACGGTAAGCAATTTTGATCTGCAAAAATTAGTGAACGAGGTTTCCGATATACACGATGTGGATGTGAACATTTACGACATCGATGGCAACCTGAAAGTTTCGTCAGAAGCCAACGTATATAGAAAAGGAGTGTTGAGTACTAAAATGAATCCTATCGCTTTTTATCATCTCAGCCGCTTGCGCCAGGTGCAGCATGCACAGGAAGAAAGGATCGCTGATCTTTCTTATCTCAGTATTTATGCTCCGGTTCGGGATGAAGATGGAAATGTGTACGGCTATCTAAATATTCCTTATTTCGCTTCGCAACGGGAACTGAACCAGGAGATATCTAATTTTTTGGTGGCGATCATCAATCTGAACGCTTTCATTTTCCTGATCGCCGGCGTGATCGCATTATTCATCACGAATCGCATCACCCGTTCTTTTTCTATCATCAGTGAAAAAATGCGGGAGGTAAATCTTGCTCAAAAGAACGAGGAAATTATCTGGAATCGTGAAGATGAAATTGGAGAGTTGGTAAAAGAATACAATAAGATGGTGGCGAAGCTCGGGGAAAGCGCTGCTGCTTTAGCGAAGAGCGAGAGGGAAGGAGCGTGGAGAGAAATGGCAAGACAAGTGGCGCATGAAATAAAAAACCCGCTGACTCCGATGAAGCTGAGTATTCAATATTTGCAAAAAGCTATTGACAACAATCAACCTAATGTAAAAGAACTCTCGTCCAATGTGGCTAAAACATTGGTCGAACAGATCGATCATTTATCGAAGATCGCTGCAGATTTTTCACAATTTGCTAATATCGGGAATGTGAATGTGGAACTCTTCGATCTGCACGATGTCATCGGTTCGTTAAAAGATCTGTATCGCACCAATCCAAATGTCGATATCATTTGGCAGCCTGTGCAGGATAAAATTTTATTGAAGGCTGATAAAACACAGATGAACCGTTTGTTCACGAATCTTTTTGCCAATGCATTGGAAGCATGCAATGGCAGCGATCACTGCCGCATAGAAGTGAAAGAAGTGCAACAGGACGGAATGGTGCAAGTAAGTGTGAAAGATAACGGAGAAGGTATTCCTGCCGAAATGCAATCCAAAATATTTACGCCTAATTTTACTACTAAATCATCCGGCACCGGATTAGGATTAGCTATGTGTAAAGGAATAGTGGAACAGGCCAAAGGAAAAATATGGTTTGAAACTACGCAAGGCGAAGGCACTACCTTCTATGTGCAATTACCGGTAGCAGAATAATGAGTATTACTTTTAAAAGATTACGTTGATCCAAGGTTAATTAATCTTTTTTTGTCACTGTTCTCATCGGGTAGACTTCGTAGCTATTCAACCCGTTGGCAGGATCTTTTGTGGTGATCTGTTGAAGTTCATCTTCCGAATCTACCCTTACCACTGCAATCCCATGACTACCTTTGGGATCCATTACCAGGCTCAGAAGGATCACCACATCATTATTAACAAACGTTTTCCAGTATCCAACATGTTGCTCCATTGTGGTTCGTTCCTCATTCCTCATATCAAACAAGAATAAAGAACGGGGAGGATTTACTTTCAGGAAGAAAGTTTTTTTTCTCAGGATTCACAAATAAATCGATTCTTAGTTGGTCTAAGGTATAAGTTTCTTATTGATTCGAATGTTTACCTGAATGGGTTATCAATTTGGGTCATGCTTCTTTCTTTGCTTTGATATTCCTCACTATTTGCTGTCCACGGATCAGTATTTTCAAACTTCTTCTTTTTAAAGAGATGACCGCATGATTTTTTTGATGTTCATTAACACTATGCTTGTAGCTGGATAAAATATTTTTATATGAAAGTATTCCTGAAATGGAATTATCCTGGCGGGATAATACCGGCAATACATCCACGTTTTCTTTTGCCATTAATTCCACTGCAGTTCGTAAACTGTCCTCTTCACTTATTGAAATATTTTTTCTGCGGACAAGAGTTCCAATAGAAGTTGCAGGGTCGTGATGTTTGCTGAATAAATTGGAAGCACTCAATATACCTTTATATTCTCCCGCTTCGGTGGAAATGATAAAATAATTGTCTTTGTACTCCGGCTCTTTCTCCAGCCAGTTAGCAACTTCTTCTATCGTATTATTGGCGCTGAATACAACGCTGTTCTTTTCCATCACTTCATCCACATTGATCTTTTCCAAAATATCAGGTTCGTATGATGTCGGAGCTTTTACACCTTTCCTAGAAATTTTTTCTGTCATGATAGTATTTTCCATCAGGAAAAAAGAAATGATATAAGAAGCGCTGCAGGTTGCCAGCAAGGGAAGCAAGGCATTTGATTGGCCCGTTGTTTCCAATGCAAAAATGATTGAGGTAATGAAAGCTCTTGATGCTCCAGCAAACATAGCCGACATTCCAACCAAAGCCGCCAATGGGATAGTGATACCGGCTGAAGGAAATAAATTGATCGCTAATTGTCCCAGTAAAGCTCCGGTGGCGCCACCGATTGTCAATA
>DASZXQ010000249.1:0-11231 GCA_035545755.1 Chitinophagaceae bacterium
GCTACTACTTTATTTTCATCATACCAGCGAAAGGCTAATGGATTATCTGTATGAGGTCCTTCGTAACGGATAGGGCCAATGTTTTTGAAATATTCTTTCTCTCCTGTGTGTACTTTCATATTTGAAGTTATTGAACAAAAAAACAAATTTCTTTAAAAAAAGGAAGGATGAATAAATTCATCCCTCCTGGCGATTGCTTATAAGAACTAACACTGCTTAATAGCCGGGGTTTTGATAAGCTTTTTTCTCATCATCACTCATTTCCATTCCATCGATCTGGCTCTGTGGAATTGGACGCAAATACATATAGGGTTGAATTGTTCTTGTAAAAGTTTGAGGGTTGTGATCGCCATAAGCTGAGCTGCAAATCCTGTAGCTACCGGCCACATCAGCCCATTTTTGTGTACGAACCAAATCAAACCAACGCATTCCTTCACCAAAATATTCACGGGAGCGTTCTGCAAGGATATAGTCAATATCAATGGTGGCCGGAGTAGCAGCAACCATTGCAGCGCTATTATCAGCAACGTAAGAAGCATTATCCTTATTGGAAAATTTCCATTTTCCTGCACGTGCCCGGATCACATTGATAAGTTCTCTTGCACTTTTTCCGGCTACAGTAGTAGCACCTTTTACAGCGGCTTCGGCTGCTATAAAATAGAGTTCTGAAAATTTTGCAATTTTAAAGGGGCGGGTAAGTGGAGCATTTGGTTCGCCCAATCCAACATTTCCGGTACGATATGTTCCCAATTTCCAGAGCCCGGGAAATACCACTCTGCTTATACCGCTCGGAGCGATTACAAAATCAGCTCTTCCGGGTAGCATTCCAGCACCTACATTGCTGTATGATTTTCCAGGAAAATTTTGTCCCGTTGGATAAACAATCCCGGCAGCCTGTGAATCATATTCCAAAAAGCTAAGTATAGGTTGACCCGGAGTAACGGGAAGATCATTGGCGTTGTAAAGTACAGGATTGGCAGTTCCTCCTTTAGGCCAGTTACCTCTGTATACAGTACTGAAAGTTCCATCATAACGGGAATCGAGTGTCTTTTCTGCAAACGTGTTTGTAAAAACTCCGATTGGTGGAGCCATGCGAATATAAGGGCGCCCTAAACCCTGCACTGCTTCACGCTGCACAGAACTTACACCGGCACCCGTACCATCAGGATTAGGTGCACTTCTTATTACTGTATAATTCCAGGTTACCATCCAAACTACAGTATTTCTTCCGCCGCCCAGCTCACTTTGAAAGCCTGTTAAAGGAGATCCATTATAAAACTCACTTTGATCTGTATGATCAGCATATAACAGAACTTCCTTGTTGCGATCATTACCGCCAACATGTACATCATAAAAAGTATTTTCTAAACCAAAAGGTCCGGGGTTATCAATGGCTTGGGTAGCTATATCATAAGCTTTTTGGAAATACCATGCTGCATCATGCCCATCGGGATCGGTTCTTGGGGTATCCGGATAAGTGGGAATATTGTTCGGATTTTGTAACCACCATGCGTATGTCAAATAGGCTTTTGCCAGGTAAAGCCTTGCCAGTGTTTTAGTGGCTCCTCCGGTTACTCTTGGCGCATCAGGCAAGTCATTCACAGCTTGTACCAAGTCAGGAAAGATCGCTTTTGTATACACTTCAGGTACTGTATTGCGAACAGATTTCCTGGATGGAGATGTATTAAATTTTAATTCTCCTGCTCCCAAATCCAGAGGCACACCACCAAAAGTTTGTACTAACATGAAATAATCAAAAGCACGAAAAAACCGGGCTTCAGCTATCAACGAAGCTGAAATTGTACCCACCGCTGCAGCATTTTCAATAACACCGCTTGCGGTATTAATATTTGAAAATGCAACTCCCCATAAGACGTCTGACCGGCTACTGGTTGGTGTAATACTTCCAACACCACTCATATCCATATCCTTAAAGTTCTGGTCAGCGCTTTGGCCATATGTGTACTCATCTGTTCCGGTTTCTAAAGAGTTATAATAATAGGGCTGGCCAAATATTGAGCGCAAATGTGCATACATGGATGTAATGCCGCCCTGTACCCCTTTTTCGGTTTTAAAAAAATCAGGTGTATAAATACTGCGGGGATGCTCATCCAGTATTTTCTTACATCCTGATGCTAACAACAGAAGGAGTGCTGTTGCTAAATATGATTTTATTTTTATTTTTTTCATATCCATAAATTTTAAAAATTCAAATTAATGCCAACAATATAATTGCGGGTTGAAGGTGTATTAAACCCTACAGTAAGAATGCGATTTGGAATTACAAATCCGCCCGATGCCGTATTCTGATTTCCGATTGAATTGGTCTCAGGATCAAGACCCGATTCTTTATGGAATGGCGAGAATGCTACAAATGGGTTTTGAACGGTGAAATACATTTTCAGTTTTACATTAGGATTAATAAAATGAACATGGCTGAAATCATATCCTAATGTAATAGTGCGAATCTTCAAAAACGAACCATCGAAGTAGCTGAGAGTGCTGGCATATTTGGGATTATCGTTGCTCACAGGACCAGCTGGGTTAGGATATTTAGCATTGGGATTTGTGGGTGTCCAATAATCAACATTAATATTATTTCTTCGTCCGGTCAGTAAATTGAGATAACCATTAGGTCCATGAATGTTACTGATGAGGATCCCGCCGTGCCTGTAGAAAGCTACTACACCCAGATCAAACCCTTTATAAGATACATTGGTATTAAAGCCACCTTGCCAATCAGGATCAACATCCATAATCTGCCTGTCATCTGCATTGATCGCTCTTACGGGTGAACCATCCGGGTTGAAACCGCCGGTATATAACACTTTGATCATTCCCACTTTTCCACCGGGTTCCAGGATATTCATATATCCATCAGCGCTATCCTTACCGGAGGTCCAAAGGCCTATTTTTTTATAATCATAAATAGCGTTGATGTTATGTCCCACAAACCAACTATTGGCTACATCCCTATCAGATCCGGAGGCTAATGACACCAGCTTGTTTTTATTTGTATAGAAGTTCAAGCCAGCTTCCCAGGTCCACCCATTTAGATTATTGATAATTGTTCCATTGAGGGTTAGTTCTAAACCCTTGTTTTGCGTGGATCCAATGTTAGCAGTAAAGCCACTCACACCTGAAGTGGGAGGCAGACCAAGGCCCAGAAGGATATCCTCTGTTTTTGTTATATAATATTCAATAGTTCCGGACAAACGATTTCCAAGAACAGAAAAGTCAAGACCAACGTTCAGTGTCTTGGAAAACTCCCATCCCAAATCAGTATTGGGTAGTTGGGATACATAGTATCCTGTACTATAAGTAGAGGGGCCAAAGTTGTAAGGACTGGTGCTTAACAATCCTAACGTAGCATAAGGGGCAATTGCCTGGTTGGAAGTTTGTCCGAAACCAACTCGCAATTTTAGATTGTTTATAGCCTTAATACTTTGCATAAATGACTCGTTAGCTATGTTCCAGCCGACAGATACAGCAGGATAGGTATGCCATTTATGTCCTTCGGCCAATCTTGATGATCCATCCGAACGCACCGTTGCTGAAATCATATAGCGGTTGTCATACGAATACATTATCCGGCCCATATAAGACATAAGGCCCCATAACTGATAGTCCTGATTATTGGGATCTATGGTTATTTGTCCGGCAGCCCTCCCGAGGTTATAAAACTCAAAAGCATCAGCCGGAATATCCTGTGCAGACATATTGGATCTGTTATATTTACTTTGTTCAGTAGAATAAAGCGCTGTTACATTCACATTATGTTTACTGGCAAAAGTGTGGTCATAGGTCAGCAGGTTTTCAATTGTCCAGTGATATGTTAACCTGTTATCAACAGAAGCAGATGATACTGTAGCAGGATTGGTACTTCCTACGCCCTGTCCTGTATATGCTCCGTTGTTGGATTGAATGAAATCAAGGCCAAGATTTATTCTATATTTCAATCCATCAAGAAAAGGCGCTTTGACTTCACCATAAATTGCATTGTAAGAAGCATAACCACGGGTTTCGTTAAGCCATTGATCATTGTCAGCTAATTGCTTCACTACATCTTTGGTAAATACAAATTGATCATCTGCCGCCATTCTTATTATTCTCTTCGTTGTACCATCGGTATTGTATGGTGTAGAAATAGGCGACATGCTTAACGTATTATATAATCCTACCTGATTTCCTGCACTTTCATTATAGTTGTTATAAGATGTAAATCCAACACGGAAAAGTTTTCCCACCTGCTGATCAAGAGAACCCCGAATGGAATAACGTTTATATTGTTGGGTGGGGATGATGCCTTTATTAAGATAGTATCCTACTCCAAAGTTATAACTGCCAGTTTCGGTGCCGCCGGAAAGCCCAACATTTTGATCCGTTACAATTCCGGTTTGATAAAATAAATCCTGCCAATCGGTATTTATGTCGTTAGCTTCATCTTGTCCGTTAGTGTATTGACCTCTTGCAGCTCGAAGCGCTGCGAATTGTGGGCCATTCATCATTGGGTATTTGGCAAAAATGGTTTGAGCACCTACGTATGAGTTATAAGAAATTCGGGGTTTTCTGTTTTTTGTCCCTTTATCTGTAGTAACAAGAATGACACCATTGGCGCCACGTGATCCATAAATTGCTGTTGCGGAAGCATCTTTTAAAATTTCAATGCTTTTTACATCATTGGGATTGATGTCGCCTAAAGACCCAAGAAAGGGAATCCCATCAAGAATAATTAATGGATTATTGTCGGCGCTGAGTGATCTTGCACCTCTCACCCGGATTTGCATGGTAGCTCCCGGTCGTGTTGAAGTTTGAGACATTTCCACTCCGGCTATTCGGCCTTGTAAGGCTTGCGAAATGTTTGCAGCTGGAATTTCACGCATCTTGATACCGCTGATTGATGAAACTGAACCTGTGATGGCTTCTTTGCGTTGTGTTCCATAACCGACCACCACTACTTCACTTTCTGTTTTAGCAACAGAGATCAGGCTAACAGAAAGAGTTTGTTTGTTGTTGATGCGAATTTCCTGCGTGATATAATTTACTGCAGAGATCACCAACGTTCCGTTTGCCGGCGCTGAGATTTCGAAATCGCCATTATCATCGCCGCTGACTCCGGTAGAGGTTCCTTTTACCACTACAGAGACTTTAGCAACGGGTTGGCCATTTTCATCACTGACGTGACCCTTTACCCGGATATTTTGTGAATATGCAGGCATTGCTATAAAGAATGCCAGCATCACCGATAAAAGGGTGGCTATGGCTTTTCCGGATACTAATCCGGATAAGGCCTTTTTACTTTGAGTTGTTTCCTGGATCAGAACTCTCATAATAGTTGTTTTAGAAATTTTGAATGTTTTATAAACAGATAATTGAGTTTTGGCAAAAGCAGCAGCGGTAGTTTAGCTGGTGTTCATGAATTTTCTTTTATTTATTAAAAAAATTGTTTCAACGTGGTTCTCTTTGGAAGATCGGATGTAATGGGGCCCGGGTATGTGCTGCCCGCTTTTCTGTTTTCTCAATTCTTCAATTCTCACCTGTTCTGCAATGCCTGGCGATAAAGAAATTTTTGCCAACGCCTATATTATATATATGCGTCAGCTCTATGTTTAAGCGTACTATTTAATAAATGAAAAATGCTGCGGAGAAAATGGCTCCTTGCCTGTGGTTTACTGACGGGCTTATAACTGAAATCAAGCAGTTCATTATTTCGTTTCGGCTGCATAAGTTCAATCGTTTTTTGGTTAGGCAAGTATGCAGATTTCCTTTTCTCACAACTAATATAGGCAGAAATTTTAAAAATGTAACCGATTACAATAATTTTTTTTAAAAATATTTTATTTAGCTTTACTGGTAGCGTTGTAACCGATTGTATGAAAAAGGCTAAAGAAGTCACTATTTATGATATTGCAGACCGTTTGAACGTGTCTATTGCCACCGTCAGCCGGGCCCTTAAAGATGACCCGGTAGTAAGCAAAAAGACCCGTAAAAAAGTGTATGAAGTTGCCGAGGAAATGGGCTACCGGTCCAATCATTTTGCCCGTAACCTGCGCCAACAACACACCCGGACGATCGGCCTTATTGTGCATGAATTGAACAGTAATTTTATTACTTCCGTACTTGCTGGTATCGAAAAAGTAACTGCCGAAGCCGGTTACGATCTCATCATTACACACTCATCTGAAAGTGTAGAAAAAGAAGCAGCCAACGCAGAAAACCTTTTTCATAAAAGAGTAGATGGAGTGATCGCTTCCCTTTCTTTTGATACGGAAGATCTTTCTCACTTTCAGCGTTTCGTTGATAAAGGCGTGCCGGTTATTTTCTTTGACCGTGTGGAACAAAACAGCGACAACACTGTTGTGATCATTGATAATTATAAATGCGGTTACCAGGCTACTAAGCATTTGATTGATCAGGGATGCAAGCGGATCGCACATATTACTTCGAGCCTGAAAAGAAACGTGTATGCGCAACGCTATCGTGGGTATCGGGATGCATTATTTGACAATAGCCTTGCCTTTGAAGACAGCTTGCTTATCATCAACGACCTCAGTGAACAAAAAGCAGTGGAATCGGCTACACAGTTGCTGCGGGTGAATCCACTGCCCGATGGAATATTTATTACCAATGATTTTGTGGCAGCAGTTTGTATCCGTACTTTAAAAGAACATGGCGTTACGATACCGGAAGATATTGCGGTCGTGGGTTTCAACAATGATGCAATAGGAAAACTGATCGAGCCACAGTTGACCACTATTGACTATCCCGGTAAAGAGATGGGAGAAATAACAGCAAGAAACCTGATTGATCATTTGCTGGGTATCAGTAATATTCATAATACCAATACTATTATTGTTAACTCCAGGCTGATTATTCGTAAATCATCATTGAAAAAAGGAACGGTATCTTAAAAAAAACCGACGACAAAAAAATAACTTTAAATCATGAACCGAATGAATTGTTGCCATGCAGAAAGAAAAAGAGATCACCATTTATGATATAGCCGATCAGCTGAACATTTCCGTTGCTACCGTTAGCCGGGCTTTGAAAGACGATCCGGTAGTAAACAAGAAAACCAAAAAACTGGTATCGGATCTTGCCGAAAAACTCGGTTACCGTTCCAATCATTTTGCAAGAAATCTTCGCAACCGCCGCACTGATACCATAGGTGTGATTGTCCCCAGGCTGAATAGTTATTTCATGTCCACCGTTATCACCGGTATTGAAAACGTTGCGAACAATGAAGGATACGACCTGATCATCAGCCAATCTTCGGAATCATCGCTTAAAGAAAAGGCTAATGCAAAAACCATGTTCAACAACCGGGTGGATGGGTTACTGGTGTCGCTGGCATATGATTCGGACAACATCTCTTATTTTGATCCTTTTTATAAAAAAAATATTCCGGTCATATTTTTTGATCGTGGCGAACAATACAATGATTTTACCAATGTGCTTATTGATAATCGCAAGGCGGGCTATGAAGCTACCAAACATCTGACAGAGCAGGGCTGCCGGAGAATTATACACATTACTGCATTGCCCAAAAGAAATGTATATGTGGACAGGCTGAATGGTTACAAACAGGCATTGTCAGAAAAAAATATTGAATTTAAAGAAGAATATATCGTTGTCAATAACCTGAGCCAGGAAGCAGGAGAACAAACAGCTGAAATAATTTTAAAAATGGATCCTCTTCCTGACGGAATTTTTGCATCGAACGATAACTGTGCGGTGAGTTGTATGCTGGCGCTGAAAAAGGCAGGCATTCGTATTCCCGAAGGCATTGCAGTCGTCGGATTCAACAATGACCCGGTATCGATGGTCATTGAACCCAACCTTACCACCATAAATTATCCGGGATATGAAATGGGAGCCATCGCTGCCCGGAATCTTATTGGTTATCTGAACGGCAGCAAACCTGTTCGTTCTACTCAAACTATTGTGCTGCGTTCCGACCTGATCATTCGTGCTTCTTCGAAACGTTTGCCACAGCAGGCCTGACTTGATTTATGATTTTAGATTACTTGTAATGAAAAAATTTTTTTTACTTTTTACTTTTTTATTTTTCACTCACCTTCTTTATGCAGAAGATGGGTACCGTCTTTGGCTGCGCTATGATAAAATTGATGATAATAAATTATTGCAGCAATATAGAAGCCTTATTGGTTCAATTGTTTTTACAGGGCAATCGCCTACACCTGATGTTGCCAAAAAAGAATTGGAAACTGGTCTGACAGGTTTACTTGATAAAAGGATTCCAATAGTTGAACAGATCAGGAAAAATTCAATTGCCATTTACAAAAAACAAAATGGGGGGAGTGAAAACGGAATAAACTATGATTTATTGGGAAATGAAGGGTTTGCAATATATACGCTTCCATATAATGCTGGAAACATCATTACTATTACTGCCAACTCGGACATTGGTCTTTTATATGGCGTATTTCAGTTTCTGCGGCTGCTGCAAACACATCAAAACATTTCCCGCCTAAATATGATAAGTGTTCCCAAAATTCAAAACCGCATTTTAAATCATTGGGACAATCTCAACAGAACCGTTGAAAGAGGTTATGCCGGAATATCTATCTGGAACTGGCACGAGCTTCCGGATTATATTGATCAGCGATATATTGATTATGCAAGAGCCAATGCGTCTATTGGCATCAATGGAACAGTGTTGACAAATGTAAATGCCAATTCTTTGGTGCTTACCCCGCAGTATCTTATCAAAGTGGCTGCATTAGCTAATATATTTCGCCCTTACGGGATCAAAGTTTATCTCACCGCAAAATTCAGCGCTCCGATAGATATTGGTAAATTAAAAACTGCTGATCCGTTAGATGAAGAAGTAAAAGAATGGTGGAAGAAAAAAGTTGATGAGATCTATCAGCTTATTCCTGATTTCGGCGGTTTTTTGGTAAAAGCAAATTCAGAAGGACAACCCGGCCCGCAAACCTATGGACGTTCTCATACCGACGGAGCCAATATGCTGGCAGATGCTTTGGCGCCACACCACGGCATTGTGATGTGGCGGGCATTTGTGTATGATATTCCCGCAACGCTGAATAATAATACCGAAACAAAAAATATTTCAGCATTGCCTTATTCTCCAAATGATCGCTTCAAACAGGCATACAATGAATTCAAACCATTCGATGGAAAATTCCGGGAAAACGTTTTGCTACAAGTTAAAAATGGCCCGATAGATTTTCAACCGAGAGAACCTTTCTCGCCGTTATTCGGCGCCATGCCGCACACTCCGCTGATGATGGAATTTCAACTGACACAGGAATATCTTGGACAAGGAACGCATTTGGTTTTTGAAGCGCCATTATTCAAAGAATGCCTGGATGCAGATACTTATGAAAAAGGCAAGGGCTCTACTGTAGCAAAAGTGATTGATGGTAGTTTGGACAATTATTCCGTTACCGGCATCGCCGGTGTTGCAAACATCGGCAATGAAAGAAACTGGACCAATCATCCGTTTGGCCAGGCAAATTGGTATGCATTCGGAAGACTGGCATGGGATCATGAACTTAGTTCTGCACAAATTGCAGAAGAATGGATCCGTCAGACTTTTTCCAATGAAAAACAATTTGTGGAAACAGTAAAAAAAATTATGCTGATGTCAAGAGAAACACTGGTGAATTATATGACGCCACTCGGATTGCATCACATCATGGGCACAGGACACCACTATGGCCCGGCGCCCTGGGTAAATAATGCAGGAAGAGCAGACTGGAACCCGGTGTATTATCATCGTGCTGATTCGATCGGAATTGGTTTTGACAGAACAGCATCGGGCAGCAATGCATTATCTCAGTATGAGCCGGAGGTTCGTGAAAAATGGGAAAGCCTCAGCACCTGCCCTGATGAATATGTCTTGTGGTTTCATCATGTGAGCTGGAATTATATCATGCGATCAGGAAGAACGTTATGGAATGAATTATGTTATCGGTATTACAGCGGAACAGATTCTGTAAAATGGATGCAGCATCAATGGGATCACCTGGAAAAATATATTGATGAAGAACGTTTCAAGCAGGTGAAAATGTTTTTGAATATCCAGGAAAAAGAAGCCGAATGGTGGCGCAATGCCTGCCTTTTATATTTTCAGACATTTTCCAAAAAACCAATACCGGCTGCCTATGAACAGCCTGATAAAACACTGGATTATTATAAAAGCCTGAGATTTCCGTATGCACCCGGAAATGGAGGAAACAATTGAAAAAAATCAAAATGAAAGATTCACGATGAGCGTTCAACTTGTAACTTTTGAAATATTTTTAAATTAACAGACATGAATTCCAGAATAGCAATAGTGACAGGCGGGGGATCAGGGATCGGGTTAGCGATAACAGAAAAATTTGTAAAAAATAATATTCATTCGATCATTATCGGAAGAGATGAAAAGAAATTAGCAGCAGCAAAAAAGAAATTAGGCTCATTGTGTGAATCGGTTTCTTTTGATCTCAATGAGCTTGATTCCATTCCGAAACTGGTGAAAAGTATCATAGACCGGCATAAACACATTGACATCCTGGTGAACAATGCCGGGATCAATATGAAAAAAGAATTCCTGCATGTGTCAAACGAAGATTTTCAAAAGATCATGCACACCAATGTGACAGCAATGTTTGTTTTATCGAGAGAAGTTATAAAATATATGATGGATAAAAAATCCGGATCAGTCATCAACATCAGTTCGATGGCATCGCAATACGGGATCCCGAAAGTGATTGCCTATACCGCTTCCAAATCAGCGATAGAAGGAATGACAAGAGCAATGGCGGTGGAGCTATCAGCAAAAGGTGTCCGAATAAATTGTATTGCGCCGGGATTCATTGCTACGGATATGAGTGCACAGGCATTGAATAATGATCCGGAAAGAAAAGAAAAGGCATTGGGACGAACGCCGATGGGCTTTCTCGGCGATCCTTCCGATGTGGCGGATGCTGCATTTTACCTGGCTGGAAATGAAGCGAAATATATTACAGGAGTAATACTTCCTGTGGATGGCGGAAATTCAATAGGTTTTTAGTCGATTGCTTATTTATTGGAGCTGACCTGTGTGCATCAGTAAAAAACTGATGAAACAATATTTTTTTCTGATTAATAAAAAGAAACGATGCGAAAACCTTTTTTGATCTCATTCTTTATTGCTATTGCTGTAACGGTGTATTCACAGCCTATTATTTCAGAAAAAAACGAAGCTGGTTCTTTCCCGA
>DASZXQ010000250.1:0-4568 GCA_035545755.1 Chitinophagaceae bacterium
TTAATGATCAAAGAGAATTATAATTTTATTATTACGCAAAACCCAATGTTAGCATTAGCCCCGGGTTTCGCTATCATGCTGCTGGTACTTGCATTTAATTTATTAGGAAACGGATTAAGGGATGCACTGAATGTCCGGGGAAAAAGTTTTTCCTGACCGACTAATCAAATAATAGTACACGCCTGAAAAATTGGCAGCTACAAAAATCTATAGAAATCCGTGGATTTTTAATATAACCAGTGAGGAAAGGTCTTTAAGAAACCAGAAACTTCAAATCGTTTTAGCACCATTAAGTTTTTATCGTAAAACTTCGAAAAACGAGTAGAATTACTGAAAAGTGCTATTCAGGTGCTACTATATAGGGAGCAGATAGGGAGCATCTACCTACCATCCATACTTCAACATGTGGGATGAGTAGTGGCAATAAAGTACAAATGATGCAAAAAGGTGAAAAAAGCGGCCGGTTGATTTTCACCTGCTATCATTCCATTCTATTCTTGTGTTGTCAATTGACAAAGCATGTTAATCGCATTTATTTTTTGTTGAAGAGCCCGGATAAAAAGTTGTTAAACTCAATTAAGACCATTGATAATGCAAAATTATATTTCTTTCATTTTATGCTTCAAAGCAAGGACCGAGACAATGGGGAACGGATTAAGAGATGCTCTGAATGTTCGGGGAAAATTTTTTCTTAATCAATTTTCAAAAAATTATTCCTGATTAGACTTTATTACTTCATTTTTGTTAGCAACGCCAAAAACAATATTGTTATCAGCAGCAATCAATACCGATAAGCATAAAAAGAAAATACTTCCGATCTTGTCTGTTTCAATCAGGTCACTCAGAAAATTCACAACAATCAGCATAAAGATAATAGCACCTGCAGTAGCTGCAACTGTTTTATAAAACGCATCGCTCGTCAGATGATATATTCTTTGTGCATAATACAACATGCCTCCGATCAATATGAGAAAAAATATCAATCCGGGAATCCCCTGTTCAAGAGTGATGAGTAAAAAATAATTATGCACGGTGGAATGCTCTTTGTTGTCACTCACCCACGTTTTAAAAGCGGGAATGGCGTAGGGCTTATAATTATAATAAAACGTATTCGGGCCATAGCCGGTAAGCCAATTATCTTTTACCATTCTCACTCCGGCGATCCAGCGATAGAATCGTTCCTCCGTGGAGACATCTTTCAACCGGTAGGTGGCAATTAAATGTTCCCGGAAATCTTTATGAAAAATGGTGGTTTTAAAATCCGGTGCATATTTAATATAGTGATCATTATTTTTTGCCCAAAACAAAATTGCTACACTAACAATGATTGCAACAATAAAAGAAAGAAACAATAGTTTTTTCCGGATCAACCAGTATGCGGTAAGCCCCACCAGCAAAGCCAGCCAGGCGCCTCGTGAGTATGAAAAGAATAATGCAACTAATAAAATAAGTATAGCTATGGAAAGAAGTAACCTGATTTTTTTTGAACCGGTCAACCTATAACATGCAATAAACAAAGGAACGGTACATACCAGCATGGCTGAATAATTCACATGATTCCTGAAAAATGGCTGAGCAGCATTATTAATATCAGCAAAACGAAAATTGTAGCCGAAATGACGAACTAATATTATTGATGTGACGGTAAACATCGCAGCAGCAATAACCATTGCTGCTATTTTGATCGCTTGTTTATTTTTGAATACAATTAATGGAGCAAGCACAAACGCTCCGAGATACCAGCACTTCGCCAAAAAAAATTTAAAAGAAATAAATTGATCTGTTGAAAAAAGAGTAGTGATCAATATCCATATAAATGAAAAAAACAAAAAAAGCAACAACGGATGACGGCGATAGTCTTTAGTGATTGCTTCAGGTTTATAACTAAAATACATAAAAAACAACGCCGCCGTTATCAGCATCAGGAATTCATCAGGAATATCAGTACCCAATTTGTCATTAAAATGATATTCAGCAGAAAACGGAAGCGTAGCCAGTAATAAAAAGAAAAGGACATTGATGTGTTGCCAGCCGAAATAACTTAACGCTATTCCAAAAGGAACAGCCAGCCAAAAATATTCTCCTGTAAAAACAGCTGGCAACAGGAACGCAACAAAAAGACCTGCAAAAATCCAGAAGACAGGTTTATTCTTATCGGCGGAAAGGATCACTGCATTACTATTTTTCTTCTTTCGAGGATCAATGCGACCAAAAGAGCGAACAGGAAGCTAAGGAGCAATGTCGCTACAAATATCTCCAGGCGTTTTGGCTTATCCGGTAGCAACGAAGGCCTTGCTCTTTCTACCACCAGTAAAGAAGGTGGTTTATTATCCACCATGAGTTGGTATTCCCCTATCAATTGCTGGTATTGCTGCAATTGACTTTTTAATATTCCCAAACCAAAAGTATCCGTCTTTTTATCAGTCAATGCTTGCATAAGTTGAATCGAATCTTTGATCTTTTTCATTCCCGCTTCCAGGTCATTCAGTGCAGCGGCATTGCTTTCACTTTGAAGATCCTGATGAATGGATTGTATTTTATCCATGAGTGCATTAGCTAATTGCGGAGCAAGATTTTTATCCGTATCCCAAACTTTCACTTTCAATTCTCCGTATCCGCTTTTTTGAACTTCCGTATTCCATTTCAGCAGCTCTGCCGATCTTGCTCTTGCTTTTTCTTTATCCTCACGTATTTTATAGTGGTCATATAAATTGAACTGATCTGTAACAGCAAGATAAATGGTATCCAGTTGCCCGGTACCAACTATCACATCCAATTCATCAGGAGAACCGAGATTCGAATACAATGCTTGAATATTTTCACTGAAGACCCTGGATTTATCTGATGCAATGCCACTTGCCGGTACCGCTGT
The DNA here is from genome assembly GCA_035545755.1 of Chitinophagaceae bacterium. Taxonomy (GTDB): domain Bacteria; phylum Bacteroidota; class Bacteroidia; order Chitinophagales; family Chitinophagaceae; genus UTBCD1. The sequence goes on from DASZXQ010000250.1 coordinate 2,873, forward strand.
GGCAACAGAAAGATATTTTGATGGTTGTATAAAGACAATTATCCCTACAACTATTACAGAAAGCAAAACCACAGCCAGTATCTGCTTCCACCATTTTGATAAGAGGTAAAAAAAATCAGGCATAAAAATTTATTTAAACTTCGTTTTACGGAATAATCCGAGCCAAAGTTGCCATTGTTTCAATCCCGATGCAACTAACGCCACCATCGAAATCAACGCTACACCGGCGATCAGCCACAAAGGATTTATTGGAATATCTTTTCCCCAATAAAGAAACCCCGACAAGATCGCTGCAGTAAAAATATAGATTATGATGGAGCGAAGATGAATATTAACTGCTGATTTTTTCCATACGTACCATAGGACCGCAATGCCACAAAATCCCTGACTGGCCAATGCTGCAAAGCAACAGCCCAGCGCTCCCAACGATGGTATCAATAAAACATTAAGAACACTATTGATCAGAACAGCAATAAATGTGATGTAACAAAATGAAACAATATGGCCTGTGGCCGTCATTACAGTGCCATATATCTGAACTAATGAATAGCCGATCAACGCCGGCAAACAATATTGCATTACTTCAATTGCATCTGTTGCATCATGATGATATAATACTTTTTGAATCCATGGCGCCAGGAAAAAAGCAATGCAGGCAATTGCAATTGAAAACAAGACCAGGAAATGCCGGCTCGATAGCACTACTGCTGCGATATCTTTTCCTTCGCTCCATTGGCGAGCTATGTAAGGAAGCAGAAACGACGCCAACAACACACCGATCATATTTGCTGCATCGAGCAAACGATATGCTGCTGCATAAATGCCGGCTTCATGAGCACCGTTTTTATGGATACGCTCCAGCAAAAAACCATCCAACCGATAATGAACGGACATCAATAATATAATGATTGCAAAAGGAAGCGCTGACCGGAATATTTTTTTTTGAAAAATAGTTGTTTTACCTACAGTAAAACGAATACCTCTTTTTACAATGATAGCCCATGCATAAAGCATGGCCAGCAAACTACAGCTATCCTGCACAAGTAAAAAATGATCAATGGTCATTTCGCCAAATACAAGCGGGAAATAAAGAAGGCTGCCACAAAAAATGATCATGAGCGTTTTATCCAGGACCGAAAGCCAGGCATCAGTGCGAAACCATTGATGAGCAGTGATCACTCCACGAAAAAAAACAAGCAATGATTGAAATGCCTGGATAAACACCACTCCAAAAAGGATATCCCATCGCTGAATATGTGTGATCCATGCAGTGATAGATACAACTGTAACGTACAATAAAATAAACAGGAATTTTATAAGAAGGAAATTCCCTGCATGGTCAATAAAATCTTTTTCACTGGATGCCAGTTGGCGGTTGAAAAAAATAGTGAACCCCCAATCAAGCAGAAAACTGAAAACAATGGAAAGATTGAATAAAGAAAAATAAGTGCCGTAAGCAGTTGTTCCTACTGAATTTTGTACCAGCCGGTCAACGCCAAAGATCCAGAGAGGTTTAATAATGGCATTAAGCACTATCAGCAGTCCCAACGATGAATAAAATCGTGATGTTTCTTTCATGTCCGAATCCGGCTTATTAGATCACTTTTACATTCCTGCTAAAACTTTCTTCCAGTGAAATGAACGTTTCGGTTCTTTCGATCCCTTTAATTTTTTGCAGCTGATCATGAAGCACCCA
>DASZXQ010000251.1:0-4825 GCA_035545755.1 Chitinophagaceae bacterium
TTGTACGGATAAATCTAAATCGGCAGGAGATATTGAAAGGATCATCAATGATGCAAGGAGAAAATTTATAACAAAAAAATCCAGGTTTAAAGAAACTTCAGAAGAATACAATGCGATGCAAACTGTATTAGCCTGGAATACCATTTACGATCCTGCAAATAACAGGGTTATTACTCCGGTCAGCCGCAACTGGTGTGTTGGCTGGCAGGGATGGATCTTGTTTGAATGGGATAATTATTTTGCCGCTTACATGTTATCGCTGGATAACAAAGACCTCGCTTATACCAATGCAATTGCCATCACAAAGGAGATTACAAAAAATGGATTCGTACCAAATTTTGGAGCCTTCGTTAGTAAAAGTGAAGATCGTTCTGAGCCTCCGGTGGGTTCATTAGTTGTAAATGAGATTTATAAGAAGTACCATGAAAAATGGTTTCTTAAAGAAGTATTCAACGAACTGTTAACCTGGAACCGCTGGTGGGCTAATAACCGGGATATTGACGGATACTTGTGTTGGGGATCAGATCCATATGTTTATGGAAAAATATCGGCGTTTCTTATCAAAGGCATTGGAACTAAAAAAGGCGCCCAATGGGAGTCAGGCTTAGACAATTCCCCCATGTGGGACGATGCAGTTTTTGATAGTACCAGACATCGTTTGATGCAAGCCGATGTTGGACTAATGAGCTTATACATCAAAGATTGCAGGAGTCTTGCAGAAATTGCCAATGCCTTGGGAAAAACAGCAATAGTAAAAGAGTTAACCCAAAGGGCCGATAAATATGCAAAGAAACTTAAAACGCTTTGGGATGATCAGTTCGGACTTTTTCTAAACAAAAATCTAATAACCGGTAAATTCAGTTACAGGTTATCTCCTACCTTATTTTATCCGCTGCTGGCTAAAGTGCCCTCGCAAAAGCAGGCAGAAAGAATGATGAAAGAACATTTTTATAATCCGCAGGAATTCTGGGGTGAGTTCATTATGCCATCTATTGCGAGAAATGATCCTGCATTTAAAGACAACAAATATTGGAGAGGAAGGATATGGGCGCCCATGAATTTCATTGTTTACCTTGGAATAAGAAATTATACTTTGCCCGATGCACAAAAGTATATGGTAGAAAAATCTAAAAATCTGCTTTTGAAATCCTGGTTAACAGAGCGCCACATTTATGAAAATTACAACGCAACTTCCGGTGAAGGAGATGATTCAGGGATGAGTGATCCCTTCTATCACTGGGGAGCATTGCTGGGATTTATCGATATCATGGAGAAAGGATATTTGGGTTCTTATCAACTTTCTCTTGGAAAAGGCAAATGATGATCACCTATCTATATATTAAACAACATTAATGAAAAATTTCAAAGCTGTTTTTTTATTAATGGGTACCGGCTTTTTGTCAACCTTCTATACGGTAGGCAAGGAATATCATGTTTCTTTAAAAGGTGGTGCAACAAGGTTAAATTGTTCACCTGAAAAAATCTCAAAAGACTTCCAGAAACTTTCAGATGAATTTATTCATCCACCCATTTCATGTAGGCCTGGCGCATACTGGTGCTGGCTTAATGGAGATGTTACCAATGCTTCCATTACCCATGACCTGGAAGAGATGAAGGCGAAAGGAATGGGAAGAGCAGAAATTTGGGATGTGGCCGCTATTTACAATCCTGGAAAAGCTTATGGTACCGCCCCGGCATTTTTAGGAAACCAGTCTGTGAAATCGATCCAATATGCTTTATCAGAAGGAAAGCGACTGGGCCTTAAAATGGGTTTGATCGGTTCGAGTGGCTGGAATGCGGGTGGCTCCTGGGTGAAGCCTGATTGGGCAGCGAAGGCTCTCTATTATTCATCCAGTAAAGTAAAAGGTCCTTTCTTATATTCTGATACGTTGCCATTTCCCTCTGTTCCTCCTCAATGCCCGAAAGATAAAAATGGTATGCCGGTTTATTATAAGGAAGTTGCCGTTCTTGCTATTCCTGATAATAAGGATAAAAAAATAGTAACCCTCAATGATGTCCGCATTTTAAATAAAAACTTTAATGGTAAAATGTTGACATGGCAAGTTCCAAAGGGAAACTGGACTTTGCTTCGATTCATTTGTTCCAACACCGGCCAGCATTTAATTGTTCCAAGTCCTAATTCCAATGGGCTCTTCATAGATTTTCTTAATCCTGTTGCTACCAAAAAACATTTGAAATACATCCTTGATCGTTTGGGCATCACCACTGAAAATGCTAATCAGTCTGGCTTAGCTTATATCTCCTTTGATAGTATGGAATTGGATGAAGCTACTTCATGGACTGATGCTATGGATAGTATTTTTTACGTACATAACGGCTATAATATTTTACCTTATTTACCCGCATTTGCCGGATGGAATTTGCCAGGAGGGAATGATAAGTTTTTGTCTCAATTCAAAAAGACCGTAAGTGATCAGCTTATATTAAGCCATTACATCACTGGCAGAAAATTTTTGGCAAGGTATGGAATTCAATTAGTGGCAGAAGCAGGCGGACCCGGGCCTCCCATCTGGAACTCATGCCCTGTTGAAGCCTTAAAAGCGTTAGGAAATGTTAGCGTTCCGCGTGGTGAATTCTGGATACGTAATCGTTACAATATTTTTCTTGTCAAAGAAATTGCCAGCGCTTCTCATATCTATGGACTTCATGTAACCGATGCAGAATCGTTCACTACATGGAGAAGATGGAAAGATGCTCCTCATGATTTGAAACCTTATGTTGACCGCGCCTTTTGCGAAGGTTTGAACAGTATTACCATGCATGCATTTGCTAATACCCGCCCGGAATTCGGTTTGCCGGGAAGAGCTTACCATGCCGGATCTGATATTAATCCTACTACTACCTGGTGGGAAGATGCAAAACCGTTTATGGATTATCTGTCAAGATGTTCTTATATGCTGCGGCAGGGGCAATCAGTTGCGGACATCGCATTTTATTATGGGGATAAAGCGCCAAATTTTTTCCCGGCTTTACAAGGCGCTCCTGATCGGCCAGGTTTAAATGGATTGAGTTTTGGGTATGATTTTGACGTAATTAATACAGATGTTTTATTGAATCGGATGACTGTTTCCGCAGGTAGATTGATGCTCCCGGATGGGTTAAGTTATAAATTGCTGGTAATTCCCGGCAGCAAAGACATACCGATTGCTGTGTTGAAAAAAGTTGAAAAATTGATCGCAGCCGGTGCACATGTGCTAATACAAAATACTTCGGCATTGCCTAAAACATCATTAAAGGATGATCTTGAAAACAGTACTATCGATGAGGCTTTGCACAAATTATCTGTGGTAAAAGATTTTACTGGCGATGCCGGAAAACTGGATTTTATTCATCGCAAGACTGACTTGGCTGATATATATTTTATAAGAAATAAAACGGATTCAAATATTATTGAAGACTGTCAATTCAGATCAATTGGTAAACAGATAGAATTTTGGGATCCCGTTTCAGGACAACAATATTGTATCAAAAATTTTGAAACTTCCGATGCGAAAACAAAACTTACCTTACGCTTGCCACCTTACGGTTCGGGTTTTATAATATTTAGTTCGCAGCAGCGTCAACTTCCGGAATATAGTTTACCCGGATCGACAAACGTTACAAGAATAAAAGGCCCGTGGATGTTATCATTTCCAAAGCATTGGGGAGCACCACCTGTTGTAAAACTTGATACACTTCTTTCCTGGACAGACTATCCGGATTCAGGGATTAAATATTTTTCCGGAACGGCAACTTATAAAAACAGTATTGCTATCAGCGAAGATGATATAAAAAAGGACAGTGTCATTGATTTGAATTTGGGTAAAGTGCGGGATGTAGCAGAAGTGATTATTAATGGAAGGTCTGCCGGAATAGTATGGACGGATCCTTTTAAAATAAATATTAAAAACTATTTGAAACCCGGTGAAAACGAAGTCGACATTAACATCACCAATATGTGGGTGAATCGTTTGACCGGCGATAGGTTTTTACCTGAGGGGAAAAAATATTGTCAAACCAATATCCCGGACATCACACAAGACAGGTCGCCGGTTGGAGATGAAAAATATCACGTTCAACCATCAGGTTTGTTGGGGCCGGTAACTATTGAAACCAGGCAATACAAATTGGCTAAAAGAGAAAATGATAAATAAGATGGGAGACGAGTAAATACCGGAAATATTTTTTTATTATAAAATATATTTATGGACAAAAGAACTTTTATAAAAAACTTTTCCCTGCTTGGCATTACGCCTGCATTTACCCACCTGGATAAATGGCTTAAAAAATTTGAGGAAATACATCCTGAAGTTTTAGCAGCTAATGAAGATTTCTGGGAAGGCATCCGCAAAGGATATCGTTTGAAACCTGACTATATCAATCTTGAAAATGGATATTATTGTTTTATGCCTGAAGAAATACTGGAGCATTTTATCACCCACCTCAGGGAAATCAATTACCAGGGGTCATACTATATGCGCAACCATAGAGTGAATGATAACAACATCATGGCGGCAAAATTAGCGGCGGTAGCAGGCTGTTCCAATGAGGAATTGATCATAACCAGGAATGCTACGGAATCGCTCGATCTTGTTATTGGCGGTACGCACTGGAAGGAGGGGGATGAAGCGGTGATGGCCGAGCAGGATTATGGGTCAATGATTGATATGTTTAAACTGGTTGCAAAAAAATATGGAGTAGTAAATAAAATTGTCTCCGTTCCTAATCATCCATCTTCAGATGAAGAAATCGTTGAACTATATGCGAATGCCATCACCCCAAAAACAAAATTGCTGATGGTGTGTCATATGATCAATATAACAGG
>DASZXQ010000252.1:0-5162 GCA_035545755.1 Chitinophagaceae bacterium
ATCTGCGATCCTGGCGTTAGCGGCTGATCCCAAAAAAGGATTAGTATTCAGCGGAGCAATAACAACGAGAGCAGTTACGAATAATGGCCCGGGAACGTTGATACAGCAAAATCCATTGGATGGTGTGTTTATTCCGACAAAAGGAGGTCATCATGGTTACGACCCAAACGATAAGGAAATGTACACGGGGTTCATTGCTTATGGAGCAGGTATTAACAAAGGAAAAGTAATTGATGAATTATGCGTAACAGATATAGCGCCATTGATAGCAAAGCTATTGGGAGTAGAATTCAATTGCCCCGATGGGAAATTGATGGATGGAGTATTAAAATGAACACTGTGCCTCAAATATTAAACGTTGATATGAGAGCCTGCAGCCTCCGGTTGCGGTCCCTGGTTGCACACACGCCATTGATGCATCACAAAAGACTGTCGGAAAAATATGAGTGCAACATCTATCTTAAAAGAGAGGATTTACAATCAGTGCGGTCATACAAGATAAGAGGTGCGTTGAATAAACTTTTGTCCTTATCAAGCGAACAACTTAGTAAAGGAGTGACCTGCGCCAGTGCAGGCAATCATGCACAAGGCGTAGCTCATAGTTGTATTTATTTGAAAGTGCATGGAAGCATATTTATGCCTTCCAACACACCGGCACAAAAAATTGAGCGAGTGAAATCGCTTGGAGGAAAGTTTGTAAAAATATTTCTTACAGGAGAAACTTATGATGAATGCGCCGAGACTGCTGCTGCTTATTGCGAAAATAATAATACCTGTTTCATTCACCCATTTGATGACGAAAGAATTATTGAAGGGCAAGCTACCGTTGCCATGGAAATATCTGAAGACTTAAATGAAGTTGATTATGTATTTGTGCCTGTTGGTGGAGGTGGCCTTGCCGCAGGAATGGGATATTTTTTTCATCAGTACAGCCCTGATACAATAATGATCGGTGTAGAGCCTGAAGGTGCGGCATCAATGACTGCAGCATTCGAATCCGGAAAACCAGTACGATTGGAAAAGATAGATCCTTTTGTAGATGGCGCTGCAGTAAGTAAAGTTGGGCAACTTACCTACGAAATTTGCAGGGAAATCCTGGATGACATTCATACAGTGGCAGAAGGGAAGGTCTGTTCTGTATTGTTGAGCATGTATAATGAAGACGGCATATTGACCGAACCTGCGGGAGTTCTTTCTATTGCAGCATTAGATGATTATGCTGAAATGATTAAAGGGAAAAATGTTGTATGCATTCTCAGCGGAAGTAATAATGACAGCAATCGTATGGAAGAAATAAAAAAGCTTGCTGATGCCTGGGAAGGATTACAACACTATCTCATTGTACGGTTTCATCATAACCCGGATGGATTGAAAGAATTTTTTAGTTCCATACTTGGGCCAAATGATTATGTGAACCGCATTGAATATGTACGCAGAGATCATGGCCGATCAACCTATGCATTGTTAGGAATCAGGTGTAAAAATCATACAGCCTATGCTGAACTGGCTGTACGGTTAAAATCGTCACAGACTGAATTCAGAGAAGTAAAGAAGGAAGATTTTTTGTTTAAGTATTGGGTGTAGGGAGAAGTGGAGGCTGGGAAAAGATGAAGTTTTCTCATGTGCATATAGTAGCATCGTTTCCTGCCGCAGCAGGCAGGGGTTATTATTGCTACACCGAGGCTTTGTTTCTACAATGGCCTTTTTTAAAATGGATGCAGTTTTCCGCCGAAGGCGGACAAGTCTCATGATAGAGCAGTTAGTTTCTCATGTGTGTTATTAGTTAGTTCCCGAACCCGATAGCTATCGGGATCATAGGGACAAGTTTTGGTAAATAAAGAGGGGGTATTTCTATATCCCTTTTTTTTAGAAAGTGGGTGCGGGAATTTGCGGGCCTCACCCTCCGGTCCCTCTCCGATAGAGAGGGAGGGTTAAGCGATCGAATAAATGAAGTACATGAGTAGTGACAAATGATCACGAGAATAAAATTGGTCTGCAGTAATTTAATTTGAATAGCACAATTGTGAAAGAAAAATATAAAATATTACACAGGCTGATGATCCATGACATCGTAAGATGTATGCAATTGGAGCTTCCGGAATCAGAAAGAGTGGAATCGTGTTTCTGGATCGCTAATAATTATTGGGACAAGCTTAAAGCAATGATGAAGCGAACCAAATTTAAAGATGACAGTGAAGAAGTGGATTTTTTTAGAAATGTAAAACCCCGGTTTACATGTCATATTGAATATTATGCGATACTCAGCGAAGCATTGCAGTTTGTTCCCAAAGATCAAAAAGCAGTTATACATTTTTGGAAAGAAGAGCACAAGAGATTTGCCAGATTCTGCAGCAAGAATGAAACGTTTGTGAGCTTCTATGAAAGTGGAGAGCAATATGGAAATTGTATTTATTTTCTGAGAGAGAATAAACAGCCAGGCATTCCTATTGCAGTAGTACCATATGATGCTGACGAAAATTTATGTACATCGCATGACCGGGTACTTAGAAGCTATCTGGCTCATAAGATGTATAATGATTATGTGAGGGGAAAGATAAAGAGCCTCATCCGTCACGACGCTGAGTCGTGACCTCACCCTCATTCCCTCTCCTTTTAGGAGAGGGAGGCCAAGCGGTAGAATATGTTAATGACAGTAGCAGTGACAAATTTGCCTGGGAATAAATTTCAGCAATTGGTCAGAGGGCTCAAGATGAAAAGTCTTAAGTTGAAAAGTTGTTTTAAATAATCTTTAATCTGTACTATTATGTCAGTAACAATTCTTACAAAGGAAGATCTCCTGGAATTTAAGAAAGAACTGCTTGCAGAAATGAAAGCTATATTAGAGGAAGGTCCTGCCAAGCCCAAAAAATGGCTGCGCTCCCCTGCCGTGCGGGAACTACTGCAGGTGTCCCCAGGAACCTTGCAAACACTCCGCATTAATGGAACGCTCAAATACTCCAAGATCGGCGGTATCGTGTTTTATGATTACAACCACATACTGGAGCTACTAGAGAAGAATCAAGGATAATTAAAGTGTTTTATTTATGACAGTAACCGTACTAACAAAAGAAAGCCTGAGGGAGTTCAAATATGAATTTTTGCAGGCAATGAAACAGGCTTTGGAAAGAAATAACGAAAAGCCGAATAAGTGGTTAAGAACTCACGAACTTCAGGAGCTGCTGGATATATCAGTAGGCTCTTTAAAGAAGTTAAGAGATGAGGGAGCGATTAAATTCTGGAAGGATGAAAAGTATGTCTATTACGATTGGGAGCAAATTGAGGAACTTCTGGAGGGGGCAAAGGAAAAGCCGAAGCCAAGAAGGAAGAAACCTATTTAAAAACAACAATAAACCGTACAACTATGACAGTAAACCTGATCACAAAAGAAGAGTTACAACTCTTCAAAAAAGAATTGCTGGCTGAATTAACAGCAGTAGTCAACGCCAAAGAAGCTCCAACTCCCAAATGGCTAAAATCCTATCAGGTACGAGAACTATTGGGAATATCCAGAGGGACTTTGCAATCGCTACGAGAAAGAGGAACCATAAAAGCTACGCTGGTCGGCGGTCTTATGTTTTATGAGTATGATGAGATAGTGAAGTTGTTGAGGGGAGGAAGGAAATAAAAGGTATTTGTAATGCAATAGAAAGACTCAAAATTGTCCTATCTTTCGAAGGACATCAGAATTCCACCTACCTTATCCGTTTATGGCGGAAAGAGAAAAAATACAAGCCACAATTTATCAGATAGATTTGACGCTATTTGAGACATCGGATTTTGAATATGTTGTTGATGCGATCATAAAGAAGGCGAAGGAAGGTAATTTGGATTTCAAGGAGGATAAATTAGTTACAAACACTTTTGGCGAACATACTATCAGAATATTTCATTGCGTAAAAACTAATCCACCTAAATGGAGCGGTTTTCTAAAAAAGATATTAGCTGAGAATGCCGTTTTAGCTAATTGCATAAACAGTACCCATTCTTTTATTTGTTTTGTTAACTACAAGAAGCAAATTTTTGTCACTTGTGGCGGGCTGGGAAATTTTGCTGTTCAGCGATTTGTCTCGCAAAATTTCGGAATGGAAATTTTGGTCAGGTTGTTCCAAAAAAATGATAAGGTTGTAAAGGCGATACAAGACCGAGGTGTCACAGGAATCATTCTGGGACAAACAAAATACTATAGAGGTGATCAGCGATTATCAGATGAAAATGAATTTGGAAAAGTTTATAAACAAGTCCAAGCAGAACTTAGTACACCCATTCTTACGAAGATCTTCGGGTTTAAACATGATGAGTTAAAGCGAAATGTTTCAGGGTGTCTTGCCAAAAATTCTTTTCAAATTACCAAGGCGATAGACTTTGATACTTTGCTTCGATTGATCGACAGGTTTATTGAGATACTAAAGAAGGATGGGAACTTTACTCTTAATAAGGTTACCCAAATAGTCAAGAAAGGAGCTCACAATACAAAATTGATCGACGAATTAGATGACTTTCTTGTTGAGCACTTGTATAACGAATGCATAAATGATCGAGAACCAGATTTTGATTTTTGTCACCCGGAGTTTGATAAATTTCTTACAGCCTCCGGATATTCTTTAGAACTAGATGCCGAAGATCCAATTCCATTAGAAGCTCCTTTGAGCTTGGCTCAAGTTATTTCTGTGCTAAAGAAAAATGATACTTTATTGATTGATGATAAGTTTCAATATAAACATTCAGTATTGCAGAGAATCATCAAGGCTGTTGATGATGAGGGAAATCCATTAACGCAAGGCAGTGTATTGGAACATCTTCACGGCGAGATTACCTGTAATAAGAATACCTATTTCCTCATAGATGGTTTTTGGTATAAGATACATCCAGACTTTATCGAAGATCTCAATCAGGGATGCAAGGACCTTCTCTTTCAAGCCTGGACAGATGGACTTATTAAAGAAACATTTGACCTAAAGAAAAGAGAAAGCACTTTCAATGAAAAGTTTTTGGGAAAGAAAAACACTTTTGTTTTTGACTCAATTACCCCGGAAAATATTGAAGCCTGTGATATCCTGAAGTATGACGATACTAATGTTTACCTGATCCATGTGAAAAAGGGCTTTAATAATTCTTTACGTGATCTAGCTGCACAAGTAGCCATTGCCGCAAAGCGCCTTGAA
>DASZXQ010000253.1:0-1971 GCA_035545755.1 Chitinophagaceae bacterium
TTTTCCGTGAGATGCCAAACCGAAGAAAAATAGAAATGAAATAACAAACTGCGGTCACAGCAATTGCAATAAGAATGATATAACCGCCATCTTTTTTTCTGCCACCGCTGAACCGAATGCTTCGAAGTGCTATTTGTGCTAGAAAAGCAAAGATGCCGACAAAGATGATGGAGATGATGAGTAACCTTGTATCCCGATTCCGTATATGCGCTAATTCATGGCCGATGACTCCTTCCAATTCATCATCATTTAATTTTTCAATAATTCCTTTTGACAACGTGATGGCATACGATTTTTGATCGATGCCGCTGGCAAATGCATTCAGAGAATCATCGTCAATGATGTAAATCTTAGGAGTAGGCATTCCAAGTTGAATGCAAAGATTTTCTACCAGGTTATAAACTCTCATGTTGTCTTTTCGTTCCAGTGGTTGTGCATCTGTTGCCATGCGAATAAATGCCGCATGACTGGAATATGCGATCAGGAACCAGATGCCAACGCCGATCAATATAAATGGAAGTCCTGACAGGAATACATGTGTCACACTTGTTTGAGAATTTGTATCATATTGGTCCGGGAAATAATAATCATTGTTGCCTGCTGAGTTTTGATTTTGCACAATAAAGTACACGATCACGAAATACATCGCCAGCAACAATGCCGGGAAAGCGACAAGCAATAAAAATGAGTACCGGTTATTCCGGCTGATCTGAGTTTGAATGCCTACATATTGCATGGTGACTATATGCCTTTAGCAGAAGATATTTTAACTTCCGAAATTGATCTTTGGCGGTTCTTCCATTTGTTTACGGCCATCAGTACCCAGATCAAAAAGTACTTCACGCTGGAAGCCAAAATTTCTTGCGATCAAATTGCCGGGAAATGATTCCACTGCATTGTTGTATTCGGTAGTAGCGCCATTGAAGAAACGGCGGGCTGCTGCCAGTTTGTTTTCGATATCGCTGAGTTCGTTTTGCAATTGCAAAAAATTCTGATTGGCTTTCAGGTCCGGGTAGGCTTCCACCGCTACTTTCAAACCCTGTAATGCAGATCCCAATTGTTGCTCAGCGGCAATTTTATCATTGATGGATTGAGCGCTTATCGCTGCGGAACGGGCTTCGGTGATCCTGGTAAGCAACTCTCTTTCATGCGTCGCATATCCTTTTACGGTATCTACCAATTGAGGAACGAGGTCATGCCTTTGACGAAGCTGCACATCAATATCTGCAAAAGCATTTTGCCGGTGGTTGCGAAGACGAACCAACCCATTGTACAGGCTTACCACCCAAAGAACGATGATGAGTATGACGACTACGACGACTAGTACTGCTGCCATATAAAGTTTTTATTTCAATATTGAAATTACAGAAAAAGATAATGAAAGAAGGGAAAAATAATTTAAGATTCAAATGCCGGCTGAATGACTTATGGTGTAAATAAAATTAATGTAAAGCGGAAATTGGAATAAAATCAAAATGCGATCTACAACGGGAGTGACCCGAAGTAGATCGCTTTCTCTTATCGGTAATCAAAATCGCAATACTTTTATAAATGTTGTTTGATGATCGTTTCGAGATTTTTCGCAGGTACAACGCCGGCCTGACGCCATAATATCTCTCCATTTTTAAATAGGATCAATGTTGGCACGCCCTGAATATTATATACGCTTGATACCAGCGGGCTTTCATCCACATCCACTTTCAGTATAGTGACGGTATCGCCCATTTTTGTTTTTAGTTCTTCCAGGATCGGTTTCATCATTTTACAAGGGCCACACCATTCTGCTGAAAAATCCACCAATACCGGTTTGTCTGACCGGATGATCTCAGAAAACGTTTTTTGCTTTTCTTGTGTTTCCATTGTTATGCTCCTTTTATTTCTTCGTAGCCGGTATTCACCGGATCCGTTTCATTTGTTAGTAAATTATTTTTTGAATCTGTTCCATGTCCACGGCCAGGTATATAACAACTT
>DASZXQ010000254.1:0-1514 GCA_035545755.1 Chitinophagaceae bacterium
CTGGGTTATAAAGGATATGTGATCAAGGAATACTTTATGAATTATTTTATTCACAATTCAGACATCACGATTGATCTTGAACACAACTCCACAGAAATTCATAGCAGCAAGACGGAGGCTTTTAAAGTAACCCTTGTAGAAACCGGGCTGAATACCAAAACGGCAGGCAGACTGAAATTGATTCAAAAATACACCGGTGATGAAGATTTCATGTTAACGTACGGAGATGGCGTAAGCGATGTAAACATCAATAATTTAGTTGCATTTCACAAAGGTCATAATAAGATTGCGACGGTAACATCGGTACAATTAGAAGCAAGATTTGGAGGAATGGAAGTTGGCCCTTACGGAGAAGTCTTATCATTCCGTGAAAAAGCTAAAGACGAAAGCAAGTGGATCAACGGCGGTTTTTTTGTTTTAAAACGGGAAGTATTCACTTATCTCCGGGAGGATGTATCCAATGTAATGTGGGAAGATGAGCCACTGGAAAGGCTTTGTAGCGACAACCAGCTCGTTGCATTCAGGCATTATGGATTTTGGAAATGCATGGATGCCCTGAGAGACAAAATAGAGCTGGAAGACCTTTGGAAAAATAATCAGGCAAAATGGAAAGTTTGGTGAACCATCATAAACTGAAAAATTTTTATAACGGCAAAAGAGTATTCATTACCGGTCACTCAGGCTTCAAGGGTGCGTGGCTCACTATATGGTTGCATTTACTTGGCGCGGAAATAAAGGGCTATGCATTACAGCAGGAATCAGATGAGTCCATTTACAATGTTGTTGCCTGCAAAATACCACATATAAGTGTAACTGCAGACATAAGAGATAAAACAAAGCTTCAAAAAGAAATATCGGATTTCAAACCAGATTTTATATTTCATCTTGCAGCACAGTCATTGGTGCGTCGTTCATATAAAATACCGGCTGAAACTTTTGAGGTAAATGCAATAGGTACCGCTAATGTGCTGGAATCACTAATCTATTTACAAAACAAATGCACTGCTTTAATTGTTACGACTGACAAGGTTTATGAAAATAAAGAACATGACATTTTATTTAAGGAACATGATCGCCTGGGTGGACATGACCCTTATAGCGCAAGCAAGGCTTGCGCAGAAATAGTCGCTCAATCATTTTCAAAATCTTTTTTTGATACTGAACAATTCAATGATCATCAAAAAACGATCGCCACTGTAAGAGCAGGTAATGTAATTGGCGGTGGCGACTGGAACCGGGACAGAATTATTACTGACATAGTAAAACACCTGAGACAGGGAGAAAAAATTCCTGTAAGAAATCCTGACGCAATCAGGCCATGGCAACATGTATTGGAACCCCTGGGAGGCTATCTTTTGCTGGCAGGGCTTTTAGATAAAAACAGAGAGCTGGCACGTTCATATAATTTTGGTCCGGAACCCGGAGATCATTTGAAAGTAAAAGAGCTGGCAAAAATCGCAATTGATTGTTGGGAAAGCGGAGAATGGCTTGATGTTTCTGATGTAAATCAACCA
>DASZXQ010000255.1:0-1979 GCA_035545755.1 Chitinophagaceae bacterium
ATACCAAAAAGGGACCTTTTGTATAATCTGGGCCAATTGCATCTACAATCTGATAACCCATTCCTGTTTCTGGAAATGTCAGCAACGATTCAATATTTGAAGTTGACAATTTGAAAATCATAATTAAATTTTTCAATCAAATAATTCATGACTTGAACTTTTAGTTTCTTTTCGCTGCGCTTTTTTGAAAGTGCTGCTGACATTGGGAAGGTTGGGCTTTTTATCGCCTAAGAGATCATCAATAGTAAGTATCTGAATTTTATCAAGGCCGGTGTCCATTGTGCCCAGCTTGATATGACCGGCAGCTTTGGCTTCTTTCAGCATTTCTTTGGTGACGGTATCGGCAAAGCAAACAAAAATTCCTGCGGCAGCTTTTTGTTTTTCTACCACATGGATGAACTCTCTTATATTTTTTACATTCACTCCGCCGCTTTTGGTTTCTATCAATACAAATTCTTTTCCTTTATCGGTTTGATAAGTGAGATAGCCATCATATCCGCCATCGGCAGTTTTCTTTGGATTTACTACGCCGTGCAATAATACTTCTATTGCCCATTCCTGGAAACCGAAACGACCTTCTTCTGTATCCTGCGCTAACATTTTAGCACTGGCCACATCTTTTGGAAAGCCGTGAATTTTTATATTGTGCTTTACCCCTTCACCATATGTATCAATTAATCTTTTTATGATAAGACGGATTGCCAAATGAGAAATATCTGCACCGAGCCATTTGCGATTTAATCTTTGCGCCACTGAAATAGTAGTGCCGCAGCCACAAAAGAAATCAGCCACTACATCGCCTTCATTACTGCTTGCCTTGATGATTCTTTCTAAAAGAGCTTCGGGTTTTTGAGTGGGATAACCCAATTTTTCCTTTTGTGTTGCCTGAAGTGGGCCTATATCTGTCCAAATGGTTCCCATCTCTGCGCCTTTCGATTCATCTAAATATCTTTTATATGCAGGAACGCCACCCGGTTTTGTTTGAATAATTCTTCCCTCTTTTATTAGCTGGTCCATTTTTTCTTTTGAATATCTCCAATATCTTGATACCCCCATTACTTCATAAAATGGATTTCCTTTTGCTGCGCCACCCGGCCCAGTCAAATTATCAAGCCTATATCTCCTTCCATCTTTATCGATATGTCTATAAGACTTTTCAACATACTCTTGATCCAAAGGGATATATTGGTGATTGAATTTTGCTTTGTTTGTCTTAGTATAAAAAAGAATATTATCAGCAATATTCCCAAAGCCTATCCGTCCTTGTTTTGCATCATTATGCGAAGCTGTTCTTTGCCATGTTATCTCATTAATAAAATTTCTTTCACCAAAAATCATATCACAAATCAGTTTGAGATAATGGCTCATAGTAGGGTCACAATGCAAATAAAAGCTTCCGCTATTCTTTAAAAGTTTGTGCATGTACCAAATGCGGTGTGCCATTGTGGTCAGGTAAGCTACTGCGCTATCACTAATGCTTTTTGTTTTGCTATAAACGGTCAATACATCATAGAGGTCTTTGTCCAGTTCTGCCAGCATGTTCAGCTCATCCATATAGCTAACATTACTCCATGTATCGGCAAAAGCCTGCTTTTGTGCATTGGCATCTTTCATGTCAATACTTTCAAAGAGTACATTATAATTGCGTTTGCTATTAAAAGGCGGGTCAATGTAAATGAGGTCAATGAAGGGATCGTGATATTCGTTGTAGAGTTCTTTCAGTACATCGAGACAATCACCGAAGTAAAGATGGTTCATGGGATGGCTATTGGTTTTTCAAATTTAAGAAAATTGGTTACATGAAATTAGTGTTATCAGCTTATTTGTGTAGTAAAGCATTTATAATAGCTTTTATTAAAGACTTTATTTGATTGTTTACAAACCTAATTCTACTTCTATTACCAAAGTACAAGAAGAATAGATGGACAATGATAGCTGCGACAATTAGTATCACTGCTAATAAAAGAATGAATTTCATA
>DASZXQ010000256.1:0-10854 GCA_035545755.1 Chitinophagaceae bacterium
CGGTTATTATCAAAGCCAGGTTTTTTGAAACCACCGCCACCACCTTTGGGTTTGTCTTCAGCAGCTTTTACCACCAACGGTTTTTTACCGAGTGAAATACCATTGAGATTTTCAATAGCTTCCTTTGCTTCGGAGTCATTGGCCATTTCCACAAAACCAAAACCACGGCTTTTACCGGTCTCCCGGTCCATGGAAACTTTTGCAGAAATGATCTTCCCGAATTTTTCAAAAATTTCTTCGAGCTCTGCATCATCGAGGTCGTAAGGAAGGCCGGCAACAAAAAGATTCATCTTGTAATTTTTTACAAATATAATCTTCGTTCCTATGCTGCCGTTGGCGTCTTACTAACATTTTTATTTGTTTCTATATTTCCTCATTCAATTAACGACTGTTCACCCGACAAAGGAAGAACCCGGGTGGCTTCAATCCTTCGCAGGACAGGAAATTTTTATTTCAGGTATTGCCTAAACCAATTATCAACTTCCTGCATATCCGGGATAGGGTTATGTCCCTGGTCGGGATTTTTTACTTCTTTGAATGGAACGCCGGCATCTCTTAATTTTTCACACATCATGGTTGCCTGCCGCACCGGAATGATCGGATCGTTCTCAGAATAATAAATAAGAAATGGCGCATCATCGCCGGTCACATGCGTGATGGGAGAGGCCTGTGCATATTTGCCTGATGAAATGAATTGGTTATTTTTTATCTCCGGCATTTCACCAATATAATCGAGCACCAGTTTCAGGTAATATTTCATTAAGGGTAACGTATCAGTGGGTGTATCCATTTCAGACAATACAAAAGGCGCCGCCATAGTTACTACTGCCTGCACTTTAGAACTCACGCCATCAATTGGGCTTTCCGGCCGGGCAATGGTAGTATCGGTGACGCCGAGCATGGCAGAAAGATTGGCCCCGGAGGATTGGCCCATAGCACCTATATGGTCTGCATCGATACCATATTCTTTTGCATTGAACCGGATGAACCGAACGGCACGCTGGCAATCATAAAATATTTCAGGAAAATGAAACGCCGGGGTAAACCGGTGATTGATCACAAAAACAGTATAGCCTTCATTGTTCAGGCTTTTTATCCATTTGCCGGTATATGCAGAATCAAGAACATAATCATCCTTCAGCGGAACCTGGTTATATATCTTTCGATACAAAGCGGGAGCACCAAAACCGCTTCCGACAATATATACAATTCCTAAATGATTGCTTTGTTCAGGTTGATAAACGTCCATCAGCAGCGCCATACCTGAGATCATTCCATAGACCACATTTTCATGCTTTATCACTTTTGCGGTTTGACAAAATGTTTGCTGCGCAAAAAAGTTTGTGATAATGACCAACAACAGCAGTTGAAATTTCTTCATATTTGAAAACGATTAAGGATGCAGAGATGCTAATAAATTATTTATTTCTTCTTCGCGGCCACATACGTAGGGCCATTATCTCTTTTTATCGGATCAAGGCTTGTTAAGTATTTATAGATAGCTTTCAGATCGTTGTCCGTGATATTTCTGAATTGCTCCCAGGGCATGGGCGAACTTGCTATCACTCTCGGCTGCCTGAAGCGATGGATGAATTGATCTTCCGTCCATCCATAGATCCTTCCGGTTTCTTTATCCGGCGTCAGGTTGGGAGTCACGCAATAACTTCCATCATCCGATTCCAATTTTAAGCCTCCGGCAAAAAAAGGACCTGTGTAAGCACCGGTCATCAAACTACGGTTGGTGTGGCAGCCACGGCAATTTGCAATATAAAAAGTCAGGTACTTTCCATAAGCTGCAGTAGTATCAGGCTTCACTACTTTAGTCACTTCGCCATCAGGCCCGATGGGTTTTATTAAGAATGCTCTCACCGCTTTTCCCAAAAAATTAAAATGTGCCGCGGGCACTTTATTTTTCACTGGTGGTTGCGATCTTAAAAATGAAATGACAGCAGTCAGATCTTCATCACTAAGATTATGAAAAGGCATGAAATCAAAAATGGCACGGCCATCATAACCTACACCATAGCGAAGCGAACGGGCAATAACAGAATCAGGAAGTTTGCCGATACCTGTTTCTTCATCGGGGGTGATATTGCGGGAATAAATATTACCAATAGGTAAACTAAAAGGCAATCCACCTGACAGCGGCAATATTTCTCCTTTGCTAATCTGCTCCTGGTTGGCTTCCGGAGAATGACAACCGGAACAATGTGCAGGGCCAAAAGCAAGATATTCACCCCTTGCTATCACAGCGCTGTCTTTGCTCGCATGAATATTGGGATAAGGGGCATCAAATTTTCTGTTTTGCCGTAAAAAAACAAGTGCTACAAAAATGAAGATGAGGCCACCCAGAGCGATGCCCGTCCATTTCAGGATCTTTTTGAACTTTTTCATGAAGCTGTATCGTTGGTTATTATGAAAATACCGATTTGAAATGATTTTTTTGCCTGTATTATCGCGGAACTGGTCTATAAACCCTCTAAAGCATTGCATTCCAGTTTATTTCTTTCAGAAACGAGCTTGTTTCTTACACGAAATGCCGGAATTCTTATAAGAAATAGCGAAGTTCAGGGTAGAAAAAGCGCTTTTCCAATCGCCTGTCTGATCACGTCTCAGAATATGAGAAACGCATAATATATACTGAAACGAGCCAGTGGGTAGTAGCATTTCAGATGTGATTTTTATAAAAAAAATGCAATGGCATTTTTGAAAACCGATGCCGCAGCACTTGCAAACGAATGCCTATCTTCAAAATTAATTTGCAACATTTTTACAAGCATATCAAGATGAAACGATTTTTTTCAGTCTTATGTTTTTTTCTGTTGATCATTTCATGCAGTTGGTCACAAGAAAATGATCTGCTGCAGGGCTTTAAAGAAAAGAAAAGTTTTGACCGATCGCTGAAACAAATTATCAGTGAATGCGGATTGGACAGCGTTTTTAATGCCGGCGAAGATGGCATGGAAAAAATATCCTTTGCCGTCATTGACCTGAACCGGAAAAAGCCGCTGATCGGCGGTGTCAATATGGAAAATTTCATTTACCCGGCTTCGGTCTATAAAATGTATGTGGCCATGGAAATTTTCAAGCAGGTATCAGAAGGTAAGTATTCCTTGTTCACACCTTATATTGTCCGGTCACCCAATGATGTGGATCATAGTTCTGAAATAGCCTGGGACCCACGGCCATTGCTGAAAGATGGTGATACAGTAACCATTGATTATTTACTGGACCTGATGATCACACGAAGTGATAATACTGCAGCAAATTGCCTGATCGATGTGGCTGGCAGAAAAAATATCAATAAAACCATGCATAAGAATGGATGGTTTGGCAGTGAAGTAACCCGAAAATTTCTCAGCCGGAAATTTGAAGATCCGGGTTATGATACAATTGCCGGCACTCAGACAAGTGCCCTGCATGCTGCATTATTCATGTATAAAATACAAACGGATCAATTGGTCAACGGCTGGGTCAGTAAACAGATGAAAGCGCTGCTGGGCCGGCAATTGGATACTACCAAACTCGCAACAGGATTACCCCGAACGGCAATGTTTTATCACAAGACAGGGTGGTGGAGTTATTTCACCAATGATGTGGGAATTGTTATGGACGAACATAATAAGTTCATCATTTCATTGTTCACCCCGGTGCCGGAGGAACTGGCCCGTGCCAGGATGAAGCAGGTAGCGGAAAAAGTTTATCAACTTCTTTTGAAAATCCGATAAGCAGCTTTTTTTATACTTCCTGCTTCGGTAAAGAAAGTAATACCATTTCAAAGTGGAGGATACTGATTAAAAAAAGCTCCCGGATGCGGGAGCCTTTATCAGTTCAATTATTTTTTCATCATCTTGGGAGGAGCGCCTGCCTGCCTGTATTGATACATCAGGTTTGCTTTTCCGGTACTGTCAAATCTCCATATTTCCTGCATGTAGCTGGAATCTGATTTGCCCTTTGCATCAGTATCTTTTTCCATTCCCCAGATGGCTGCCCAATGCTCATTTCTGTCAGTGCTTTTTAAAGCCATGATCGCATCTACACTGCTTACGACAGTTCCGAGAGACGTTCTCATTTTTTGCCCCATTGCAATAACACTATCCCTTGATGCTTTCATAGTAGTGCCATCGGAAAAATGCATTTCAATAGTATCGGCAAACTTGTCTTTGGATTTGGAAAGATCACCATTGTCCCATTCTTTCCAAAGGTTCAACAATGCTTCCGCATATTTGGGATCGTCTATTGCAAACTTAGACGAATAGTTTATCGGGTAAGGAGAAGTGATGTCCTTCATTTGAGTAGAAGTTCCCGTACCTGAAGTGGAGGATTCATTGCCACCGCTGTTTTTGGAAGTACAGGCTGTAAATAAAGCCACTGAAGCAATAACTAGGATTTTTTTCATAATCGTTTTTTTTGATTTTAAATTTTAATGTTTAAGTGAAGGGCAGGGCCTGGTTGCAGAGGGTAAAAATTAAAGAGAGGCAACCAAGGTAGGAAAATTCTTTTTCTTCCATGCGGAATAACAGAAAATTAATTCAGGCAAACTTCTGAATTAAAAAAACGGCTGTTGCTTGTAAATGCTGACAGCCGTTTCCTGGTTGGTTTTCAGATCAATCAGAATGCTTTTTGCTTGCCGTTTGCAGCGCCGGGTTTCAGCACTTCAATCATGGCAGAAAGTTCATCCACCAGTTTATCAGCGCTGCCATCATAACCGATAGTTTTGAAACGGATATTGCTGGAAGGGTCAATTACAAATTTTGTAGGAATGCCTTCTACCGCATAACTGCCAATCACTTTATCATCAGTGTCCAGCAATACATTGAATGTGTATTTATTCTTTTGAATAAATTCATCGGCATTTTTCTGCATCTCATCCGGCTTTTTACTTTCCCAGCTATCCACAAAAACAAATTTCACCGATGGATCATCTTTGTAAAGATTTAATGCTTGTTGCATGGCAGGGAAGGAGGCTTTGCAGGGGCCGCACCAGGTAGCCCAGAAATCCACCACCACCACTTTTCCTTTCAGGTCATCCAGTGAAACAGTATTGCCGGAAATGTCTTTCAAAGCAAACTTTGGAGCAGCTTCGTTGATCATTTTTTTCATGATCTCTTCTTTCAGTTTTGCCCGGTATTCTTTCATAAGGCCATCCATGTAGCTGGCATATTCAGCTTCGGTGTGTCCGCCAGAGAGATAAGCTTTCTTCAGCATCTCTTTTAATTTCGGAGAACCTTTACCTTCTTTCAAATAACTCTCTATTTCATCTTTAACCGCATTCACTCCTTTTATCTCTTCTTTGTAAACGATATACCTTTCATTTGCATCCTGATCGCCCAGATTCATATCTTTCACTGCAGCTTCCTGTATTTTGTAGGCTTCATTTTTTTCTCCTAGTTTCCAGAGAATGAGACCATAGGTGTCGCTATACATTCCGGTAGTATAGTTCAGATTCTTTTTGTATTCCTTATCGGTATAATAAGTAGGTTTATTTTTTAAGTTGTTCGTGGAAGCTTTCATGTAGGATACTGCTTTAGAAGAAAGATCTTTTGCCATTTGCAGGTCGCTCTTGCTGGCTTTGGCATCAAGGCTTTCTCCCGAAAGCGTCCAGGCTACGTTGTTATACGAACTTGCCAGCATGTCTTTGTCCGTTATATGCGAAACGTATTGTTTATACAATGTCCAGTTTTTCTTGGCAGCAGCAGCAGATGCCATAGCGCTGTATAAACTGTTTACCGTTCTTTTATCATTATCATTTTTGGGAGGATAACTTTTCATAAATGCAGTCAACAATACTTGTTTCTTTGCCAGATCCGATTCATTGTAGAAAGCGTTTAACTTTTCATTCTTCGCTAACATTCCTTTGGGGAATTTACTGATCGCTTCTTCTTTTAATTTATCGGAAGCTTCTTTATCGCCCAATCTTTGATAAGTGTACATCAGCGTTTGATAATCGATTTCGGTTTTATTTTTCTTTGATGCCAATTCATCAATCATCGGCTGCACTTTTTCTTTGGCAGCGTTTTTATCAATGCGCAACTGAAGACCGGCATAAGAAAGAAGATATTTTTCTTTCAGATCCGGGTTACGGCTGAAATCTTTGTTATAGAGTTCGAGTGATTGAGCAGGATCGCTTTTTAGTTGCATTAAAAAAGAACCATAGCCAGTATTGAAATCAGCTACAGCGATATAAGCGCCTTTTACAGGTTCGCCATTGGAATAAAGCATCAGTGAATAGCCCTGTTCTTTATTGTTATCAATGAGTTCATCTTTTTTGAAAACAATAAATACGGCTTTGGTGGTATCATTGGTCATAATATCACCGGACCATTTGTCCCCATCAGCTTTCAACGGGATATCCTGTGCTCTTACTGCACCATCGCTGAGGTACGCAATAGCATCAAAAGATGTTTCATTTCCCAATACAGTTCCCTTAGCAGAGTATTCGAAATGAATTTTATCGCCAGGTTTTGGCTGAGCAGGTGAGAAACTGAGATTGGAATATTGCTGGCCAAAGGAGAAAATAGTTGCTGAAACCAGTAAAGCAACTAAAGCAAATCTTGTTTTCATATATTATGCTTATGGTTAATAATTGGATGACGATTAAAGATAGGGAGAAATAAAAAAACGGGACGACCACTCATCCCGTTTTTTCATATCTGGATAAAAATATTAATCGGCTCCCAATATCACCACTAAAGCATAGATAACGCCGGGCAACCAAAAGAGCAGCGTCAGCAGCAGGCTGATCCAAAATTTATTGTTGATCTCGCCTTCATAAAGGTAAACAGCCAATGGTGGAAGCAAAATAGCGAGAATGGCAAGCAATACGGTATTATCGCTGGCATCACTACCAGATTTTTTTTCTGCTTTATAATGTTTGATCAGCGTTTTTACTTCTTTGATGCGTTCTTTTTTTTCTTTTTTCGATAAATTCTTAAAATCCTGAATAGCGGATTTTACTGCGGAGGGATCAGGTTTCCCGGGAAGAATTACCGGATCAGTAGCCGGAACTACAACGGCGGCATGAGAAGTTTCAGAAACAAAAATGCCTGCGATCAGCAAGGCAGCAAGAATAAATAGGTTTCTTTTCATAGCAGTATTTTTTATTGACTTTATTTGTTTAATTTACATCGAAGCACATGATCATTTCCTTCGGAAATGCCATTCAGGGATCTTCATCAGGTTGCTGGTAAGTTATTAAACGATGTCCATTGCTTTTACAAAAGAAGTAGCAACAAACGGCAAAATGAAAGTGAGCCATGGCCAATGGCTGTAAATAGCAAGGCCCAAACCTGCTACTGATACCAAAAATATCAGCCAGTAAAGCCCTTTATATTTCTTTTTTTGTTCCATCGCAGAAAATTTTCGCAAAAATAATGCGGTCATACTAAAAGAAAAAATTAGTTTTCAACTTCTTAGCTGCTTTTAGTGCGCAGTTGAGCAATCAACGTAAATAGTATGCATTCAACGAATACTTTTCATGGATAAATTGGTAAAGTGTCTTAAGAACACATTATATTTGAACCGATAAAAGAACGGCAGAAACAGCCATATGAAACTACAATTCTATTTAAGATTTCACACCGAGTTCGGCCAAAGCCTCTGGATCAGCGGCAACATGGAAGAAATGGGAAATGGTGATCCGTCTAATGCCTTGCCAATGGAATACCTGAACGAAGAATTCTGGCAATGTACCCTGAACGTTAAAAGAAAAAACATCACCGGGCCGATCATCTATAAATATTTTTTGAAAAATAAAGATGGTGAGTTGGTTTGGGAGTGGGGCAATGACCGCCTGATCAATGTTATTAAAAAAGACATCAGCGAAGTGCAGCTGACCGATACCTGGAATCATGCCGGAGAATATGAGAATGTTTTTTTCTCAGCACCATTTAAAAATGTGTTGTTGAAAAAACATGCTTCAGTTCCCAAATCAAAAATGGTCAAAAAAAGTTTTACCCATCTTTTCAGGGTAAAAGCGCCATTGCTGAAAAAAAATGAAGCGCTGTGCCTCATCGGTAGTTGCAACACACTTGGAGACTGGTCCACCGAAAAACCCCTGTTGCTTTCAAAAAATGAGGATTGGTATGAAGCAAAACTGGACCTTTCCGAGGACAGTTTTCCCGTGGCATATAAATACGGAGTGTATGATATAAAAAAAAGAGAATTTGTCGGGTATGAATCAGGGAATAACCGCTTGCTCTATGGGGATGCATCCAAAAAGAAGATCAATATTCTTCATGATGGCTTTGTTCATTTACCTAATAATACCTGGAAAGGTGCGGGGGTAGCGATACCGGTATTCAGCCTACGCAGCAAAAAAAGTTTTGGGGTTGGAGAATTTACTGATATAAAATTATTGGCCGATTGGGCAGCCAAAACCGGGCTGAAATTAATTCAGCTGCTTCCGATCAATGACACTACAGCCACATTTACCGTTTCCGATTCGTATCCGTATGCAGCAATTTCTGCTTTTGCATTACACCCGATCTACATCAATATTTTTTCTTTAGCAGGAGAAAAATATGCTTCACATATTCAAAGTCTGAAAAAGCAACAGGCGCCGCTAAACAAATTGGCTGAAGTGGATTATGAACAAGTGATGAAACTGAAACTGTCAGCGCTGAAAGAGTTATACAGTGCGATGGGAAATGAAACATTACTGTCAGAAGGTTTTCGGAATTTTTTTGAGAATAATAAACACTGGTTGGTGCCTTATGCAGCATTTTGTTTTTTGCGGGATAAATACGGTACCGCATCTTTTGATA
Organism: Chitinophagaceae bacterium; assembly: GCA_035545755.1. Lineage (GTDB taxonomy): Bacteria > Bacteroidota > Bacteroidia > Chitinophagales > Chitinophagaceae > UTBCD1. The sequence goes on from DASZXQ010000256.1 coordinate 8,766, forward strand.
AATGGAAATCATACAGCGAATACAATAAAAAGGCAATTGAAAAATTGTGTTTATCACAATCAGCTTCGTACCCCGACATAGCTTTTCATTATTTCATTCAATACCATTTGCACTGCCAGTTGGAAGAAACAGTGGAGTATGCTCATAAAAAAGGAGTAGTGCTGAAAGGTGATCTGCCAATCGGCGTCAGTAAATATAGTTGCGAAGCGTGGACCGCTCCTGAATTATTTGATCGAAATGGTCAGGTAGGCGCTCCTCCGGATGATTTTACTGCGAAAGGACAGAATTGGGAATTCCCCGCGTACAACTGGAAACGCATGCAGGAAGATGGATTTGATTGGTGGAAAAAACGTTTCTGCCAGATGAGTCATTACTTCGATGCATTCCGAATTGATCATATTCTTGGATTTTTCCGGATCTGGTACATTCCTATTCATGCAGTGGAAGGTATCATGGGACATTTTGTTCCCGCCATCCCGGTTCATATTTCCGAATTCGGGGAAAACGGAATCTGGTTCGACCATTATCGCTATTGCAAACCATTTATCAATGATTCAGTATTGTCAGAAATTTTTGGCGAGCTGGCGGAGACTGTGAAAACTGATTTTTTAAGACCGAATGATTCCGGCGGATATGAATTGCTTCCTGAATTTGCCACGCAGCGGCAGTTGGAACATTTTTTCATTGGCAAAGATGAGTGCGAAGAAAATAAAAGACTGAAACAAGGATTGTATGATCTTATTTCTAATGTGATATTGTTTGAACAGGAAGGATCGCAGGGACAGCAATTTCATTTTCGCATTTCAATGGATAAAAACTTTTCTTTCAAAAACCTGGTTCCTTTTGAACAGGAAAAACTCTACAATCTTTATATCAACTATTTCTATCGCCGCCAGGATGATTTTTGGTTCAAAGAAGCTATGCATAAACTACCGCAACTGAAAGCGGCTACAAATATGCTGGTCTGTGGTGAAGACCTTGGAATGGTGCCGCATTGTGTGCCTGATGTGATGAGTCAGTTGGGAATTCTTAGTCTCGAGATACAACGTATGCCTAAGAATCCAAAAACAGAATTCTTTCATCCCGAACAGGCACATTATTTATCAGTGGTGACGCCGTCCACACATGATATGAGTACCATACGTGGCTGGTGGGAAGAGAACCGGGAAAAAACGCAGCGATTTTTCAATCAAATGCTCGGGCAGGTGGGCGAGGCTCCCTTTTATTGTGAATCGTGGATCAACCGTGCCATTGTATTACAACATTTGTATTCTCCGGCCATGTGGAGCATTTTTCAGTTACAGGATATTTTGGGAATGAGTGATACGCTTCGAAGGGAAAATCCACATGAAGAGCGGATTAATGTTCCGGCTAATAGTAAAAATTTATGGACCTATCGCATGCATCTTAATCTTGAAGATCTCATCAAAGCGAAAGAATTTAATGAAGAACTCAGGGGTTATGTGGCTCATAGTGGAAGAGGCTAAACTATATTTGCAGCTTGAAAGTACAATATTGGAAATATGATCTTCAATTTCGCCATCCTTTCACCATTTCAAAAGGAACAAAAACACATCAGCCTACTTTAGTTGTTGAATTGGAAAATTTTGGAGTGAAAGGTTATGGTGAAGCGCCTGCCATCACGTATTATAATATCACCGTAGAAAAAATGATGGAAGATCTGGCCGCAAAGAAAAATTTTGTAGAAAAATTTGCATTCACTGAACCTGATCGTTACTGGCATTACCTGCATCACTTATTTCCGCAGAATCCGTTTTTAGTTTGTGCACTGGATATAGCGGCCTGGGATCTTTTCGGAAAAATAAAAAACAAAAAGCTCTACGAATTATGGAACGGCGACATTTCTAAAAACCCATTGACTGATTATACGATCGGCATTGACAGCATAGAAAAGATGATCGCCAAGCTAAAAGAAAAACCATGGCCGATCTATAAAATAAAAGTGGGAACAGCAGATGATATTGCAATTGTAAAAGCATTACGGGAAAATACCGACGCCATTTTGAGAGTAGATGCCAACGCCGCCTGGGATCTTGAAACCGCACTAAATCTTATCCCAAAATTAAAA
>DASZXQ010000257.1:0-48932 GCA_035545755.1 Chitinophagaceae bacterium
ACAGAAGCGACTCCGCAATTCAGGGATTTTCATATCAGCAATATTGTCTGTAATGATGCTCAAACAGCCATTTTTGTCCGGGGACTTCCGGAAATGAATATAAAAGATGTTTATTTAGAGAATATGGTTTTACAGGCAAAAGAGGGATTGAATTGTACAGAAGCAACTGGTTTGCATTTGAAGAATGTGGAATTAATAACGGAAAATACAAATCCCGTGATGAATATTCATAACAGTAAAGACATTGTGTTGGATCGTATCAGCTATAAAGAAGGAGCAGAATTGTTATTGAACATTAGCGGAGAAAAAAGTTCTGATATAAAACTGATTCATACAGATGAAACAAAAGCAAAGAATAAAGTGACATTTTCCTATGGTGCCAACGACACTTCTTTGCGAGAACAATAATTTGAAAAATTTTTTGACGATACTGGTATTGATTATTTTTCTGCAGGCACAGGCACAGGAAGCGTCCTATGCTGAAAAGATCGCAGAGAGGGCAATGTCTTTATGGAAAGATTCCTTTACAATTGATCCATCTAAACCATCAAAATGGACTTATGATGAAGGCGTCGTTCTAAAAGGTATGCAAGGACTGTGGTATAACAGCGGCGGGGTAAAATATTTTCATTATATCAAACAGTGCATGGATCTTTTTATTGACAACAATGGCAATATTCGTACTTATAAACCCGAAGATTTCAATCTAGATAATGTGAATAATGGACGGATATTACTTCTTTTGTATCGGGTAACAGGAGAAAAAAAATATTGGAATGCAGCTAGCAAACTTTGGCAACAATTAAAAGAACAACCCAGAAATGCTGAGGGAGGTTTTTGGCACAAGAAAATTTATCCCGATCAAATGTGGTTGGATGGTTTGTATATGGCGGAACCATTTTATGCTGAATATGCATCGCTCTCTCATGATGCCGCTGCGTTCAATGATATTGCGAAACAATTCATATTAATGGAACAGCACAGCCGTGATCCCCGTTCCGGTTTATTATATCATGCCTGGGATGCATCCAAAAAAGAAAAGTGGGCAAACAAAACAACAGGCCTTTCACCCAATTTTTGGGGAAGAGCAATGGGTTGGTATGGAATGGCATTGGTGGATGTGTTGGATTATTTCCCGACTGATAATCCACAACGTGAAACTTTGATCCGGATATTAAATCGATTTGCTTCTGCAATCATAAAAGTTCAGGACGCAAAAACGGGTTTATGGTGGGATATACTGAATCAGCCAAATTATAAAAATAATTATCCCGAGGCATCTGCCAGCAGCATGTTTGTTTACACATTGGCAAAAGGGGTGAGAAAAGGATACTTGCCAGGTACTTTTTTTGCTAATGCGAAGAAAGGTTATAACGGCGTTATCAAAACTTTTATCACGACAGGTTCTGATGGCCAATTGAATTTTGAAGGGACTGTAAACGTTTCAGGTCTTGGCGGCAAACCTTACCGTGATGGAGGCTTTGAATATTATATGAGTGAAAAAGTAGTACAGAATGATCCAAAGGGTGTTGGAGCATTTTTACAAGCTGCCAATGAAATGGAAATCTCCAAAACTGTGAATGAAGGAAAAGGAAAGAAGGTTTTGCTGGACAATTATTTTAATCATGAATTAAAAAATGATATTACAGGAAAAGAGATCACCTGGCATTATGTGTGGGATGAAATGGACAACGGGGGATATTCTTTATTCGGCCATGTTTTTAATAAATATGGCGTACAAACAAAAACATTGGCTTCAGCTCCAACTGCTGATAATTTGAAAGGAGCATCTATTTATCTTATTGTTGACCCGGATACAGAAACGGAAACGAAATTTCCCAATTATGTTGAGCAAAAAGATGTGGATGCCATTGCGAATTGGGTAAAAAATGGCGGTATATTATTATTATTTAGCAACGACATCGGTAATGCGGAGTTTACACATTTTAATAAACTGGCTGAGAGATTCGGGATCCATTTTGACGAGAATAGTAGGAATCATGTTGAGGGGAATCATTTTGAACAAGGAGCAATAACAATTCCTGCTGGTAATGCTATTTTCAAGAATACCACAAAAGTTTATATAAAAGAATTGAGTACGGTGACAGTAACGTCTCCAGCTACGGTTGTATTGACAAATAATGACGACAATATCGTAGCTGTTTCAAAATATGGCAAAGGAACGGTGTTTGCAGTAGGTGACCCATGGTTTTATAATGAATATCTGGATGGAAGGAAACTTCCGTTAGAATATGAAAATTACCATGCAGCAGAAGACCTGGTCAAATGGTGTGTTGACCAAATGAGAAAAAAATGATGTGGCTGAAATTATATAGAACTTTTTTATCTCTTGCAATTATTTTTCTGATATCAGATAAATTTTTCGCACAGGATCCTGTTGCAGATAATATGCTTTTGTACCAGCGCAGCATTGGCGGCTGGCCGAAACATGTCGGTGAACAACAAATTGATTACACTAAGCAATTGACTCCTGCGGAAAAAGCGGACCTGATGGATAACAAAGGACTCAACGATGCAACCATTGATAATAATGCCACATCGAAAGAGATCCGTTATCTCGTTTCTACATTTAAGCAATCCGGAAATAAGAATTATCTCGATGCCGCGGAAAAAGGAATTCGCTATTTGCTGATGATGCAGGAAAGTAATGATGGTTGGCCACAATTTTATCCGGATTCAAGTCTTTACAGGAGTGAAGTTACGTTTAACGATAATGCTATGATCAATGCGATGAATGTGCTGTGGGATGTCGTGCATCGTATCAATGATTTTGATGTTGTTGATCCATCTTTGATCGAACCTTCAAAAAATGCAATTGGTGCAGGTGTGCAATGCATTTTGAAAACACAGATCAAAGTGCATGGAAAGTTAACAGCGTGGTGTGCCCAATATGATAAAACAACATTGCAACCGGCTAAAGCCAGAAGTTATGAGTTGGTTTCTATCAGCGGCGAAGAGAGTGTTGGCATTGTAGAATTCCTGATGAAAATTGAAAATCCTTCAGCCGAAATTAAAAATGCAATTAATTCAGCCGTAGAATGGTTTCAGCAGTCAAGGATAGATGGCTATCGTTATGTAGACATTAAAGATGCATCACAGCCCAATGGAAGAGACCGGGTTTTGATGCCAGATAAAAATTCCACTGTTTGGGCAAGATTTTATGACATAGAAACCAACAAACCTTTTTTCTCTGGAAGAGACGGTATAAAAAAATGGTCAGTGACAGAAATTGAGAATGAAAGAAGGACCGGTTATGGATGGTATGGCACATGGCCCAAAAAATTGTTGGAGAAAGAATATTCTGAATGGAAGAAGAAAAATCTATGAATCCAAAGCATCAACATACTATCATTTTGTTTCGGATCGCTTTGTTGCTGACCTTGGCTGTATTACATTTAAATGTTGTTGCCCAAAACAAAAAAATAATTGTGGACGCAAAAGGCAAAGGTGATTTTACTTCTATTCAGGCAGCGATCAATAGTTTGCCGGATGATGCCGATTCACCAAGGATTATTTTTATTAAAAAAGGATTGTATTCAGAGAAAATATTAATTGAAAAAAATAATATTATTCTGGAGGGAGAAGATCGTGAATCAACGATCATCAAACAGGATATTGCAAGAGATGAATGGCGTTGCAATCATTCTGATGATTGGGGCGTGGCCACTATGAATGTAAATGGCAATGATATCACTTTGGAAAATCTCACAATTGAGAATGATTATGGGTTTGATGTAAAGGAAAACAGGATGGTTGATTGTCCGTCAGATTCCATAGCACATAAAAAAATAATTACCAATACAGGTCACCAGATGGCGTTGAGAACTATGAAGGCAACTCGGTTGAAGGCGATCCATTGCCATTTCAAAGCATATGCGGGAGATACCGTGAGCCCGTGGAATGTTGATGATGGAATGTTTTATTTCAAAGATTGTGTCATGGAGGGCGGAGTCGATTTTTATTGCCCGAGAGGATGGGCATGGGCTGAAGATTGTAAATTTTATGCGAACACCGGCCCGGCCAGTATCTGGCACGATGGTTCGAAAGATCCGGATTCAAAAACTGTTTTGATGAATTGCAGTTTTGATGGCTACAACGGATTCAGACTGGGACGTTATCATCGGGATGCGCAATTCTTTCTGATCAATTGCCATTTTTCAAAAAACATGGCAGACACTGATATTTACCTGGTGCCCACAACAAATATTATTCAATGGGGCAGAAGGGTCTATTATTATAATTGTCATCGTGATGGCGGAGATTACTCTTGGTTTGCGAATAATTTGCCGTCGTCTGTGAATGAAAAAGATATTACTGTGAACCGGGTATTCAGAAATAAATGGCATCCTGAGATCAATTCACAAAAACTTAAAATAAAAACAGAGACGAACGAATGATCTTGTCGAAAGAAACTATAAAGAATATAGAAGCGCAGCCAGGCTTAGTGATCCCGGATGAGAAATTATTTTCATTGCCGGAAAAAGTATTGCAATTCGGGACAGGAGTATTGCTGCGGGGATTACCTGATTATTTTATCGATAAAGCAAACCGTCAGGAGATTTTTAACGGAAGGATCGTAGTAGTGAAATCAACGGGCGGAGGGAAAACAGATGCTTTTGATCAGCAGGATGGATTATACACCTTATGTGTTCGCGGAATTGAAAATGGTGTGAAGCAACAGGAAACTATAATTAATTCTTCTATCAGCCGTGTCATTTCTGCCGTAGAAAATTGGGCTGAAGTGCTGGCTTGTGCAAATGATCCCAACCTACAGATCGTTATTTCCAACACTACTGAAGTTGGCATTACATTGATAGAAGACGATATTCGATTGAATCCCCCGCATTCTTTTCCCGGAAAGTTATTAGCTTTTCTGTATGAGCGATACCATGCATTTAATGGCAGCTCGGATAGTGGTTTGGTGATCGTCCCGACGGAATTAATTCCGGATAATGCGATTCAGCTACGTTCTATACTGATAGAACTTGCAAAAAGAAATAAGCTGGATGAGCAATTCATTCACTGGCTTGAAACAACTAATCATTTCTGCAATTCATTAGTAGATCGTATTGTGCCGGGAAGATTGCCGGAAAAAGATAAACAGATAACTGAAAAGCAACTTGGCTATAAAGATGAACTGATGATCATGTCGGAATCATTTCGTTTATGGGCCATCGAATCCGACAATGAAAAAGTGAGCGAATTATTATCTTTCAGTAAAGCAGACGCAGGAGTGACGATCGCACCTGACATTGAAAAATTCAGGATATTGAAATTGCGGCTGCTGAATGCAACTCATTCTTTTGCTTGTGGCCTAGCGCATTTGTCCAATTTTAATACAGTGAAAGAAACAATAACTGATAATTTGTTTGGTTCGTTTATTCATAACCTGATGATCCATGAAATTGCAAAAACGATCGTTAGTGAAAGTATTTCAATTGAAGAGGCCTGTACCTTTGCAGATAAGGTGATGGACCGTTTCAGAAATCCATACATTGAGCATCGATGGTTAAGTATATCAGTTCAGTATTCATCCAAAATGAAAATGCGTACTGTGCCGTTGCTGACCCAGTATTACGGAAAAACAAAACGGGTTCCTGAACTGATGGCACTTGGATTTGCCGGTTATCTTTTATTCATGAAATGCCATGGCAACAAGAAAGGCGGATATTCCGGCATCTTCAATGGAAAAGAATATACTGTTCAGGATGATCATGCCGCTTATTTTGCCGATAAATGGAAATTAGGAAATACTGATGAAGTAGTAGATGCAGTTGTGGCAGATAAGAATTTTTGGGATGCAGACCTTAGCCAGCTGCATGGGTTTTCAGAACGGGTAAAATTTTATATTCATTCACTGATGGAAAAAGGAGCTATGGCAACCATCAGGGAATTGCAAAAAATAAAAGTGTGAATATGCAACGTGTTTTGAAAGTTCATCCGAATGATAATGTGCTGGTGGCATTGAGAAATCTTGCCAAAGGAGAAAAAATTATTTATGAAGGTGAAGAATATGTTTTACAGGATCCTGTTCCGGCCAAACATAAATTTTTCACTCATGAAATGAATCAAGGTGATAAAGTGATCATGTATGGTGTGTTGGTGGGAAAAGCACAGCATACAATTCCAGCCGGCGGATTGATGACCACGGATAACGTAAAACATGCTGCAGAACCGTATGGCTATCGTCCCTATCACTACGAATGGCATGCTCCGGATGTAACAAAATTTGTTGGAAGAACTTTCAACGGTTATCACCGAAGTGATGGCAGAGTGGGTACTGCAAATTATTGGCTATTTATGCCTACTGTTTTTTGCGAGAACAGGAATCTTGATGTGATCCGTGAAGCGCTGCATAATGAATTGGGTTATGAAGTGACGGATAAATACAAACAGAAGACACATCATTTGGTGGAATTATATAAAAGTGGAACCGATGTTTCAACAGCTGACCTTGAGATAAAAATTTCTCCGGTTAATACAAATCGTATTTTTAAAAATGTTGACGGGATAAAATTTTTAAATCATAATGGCGGTTGTGGCGGTACCCGGCAGGATGCGGCTACACTAAGCAAATTGCTTGCTGCGTATGCAGATCATCCGAATGTTGCCGGAGTTACAGTTCTTAGTTTAGGATGTCAGAATTTACAGGTACCGGATTTTCTGAATGATCTGAAACAACGGAACCCATCTTTTGATAAACCGTTATATATTTTTGAGCAACAACAATCACAAAGCGAAGAGCAACTGATCACCGAAGCGATCCGAAAAACATTTTTGGGTTTAGTTGAAATAAATAAGCAGGAAAGAAAACCTGCTTCATTGGATAAATTGGTTATTGGGGTGAAATGTGGTGGCAGCGATGGTTTCAGCGGCATATCTGCTAATCCTGCAGTCGGGTATTGTTCGGATCTCTTAGTGGCTTTAGGTGGAAAAGTATTGCTCGCAGAATTTCCCGAATTATGCGGAGCAGAACAACAATTGATTGATCGCACCAAGGATGAAGCTGCTGCAAAAAAATTCATCCGTTTGATGACGACGTACAATGAAGAAGCTCATAAAGTGGGTTCGGGATTTGAAATGAACCCTTCTCCGGGAAATATCAAAGATGGTTTGATCACCGATGCCATAAAAAGTAATGGCGCCGCCAAAAAAGGTGGCACATCTCCCGTGGTTGATGTTTTAGATTATACAGAACCGGCAACGAAAGCTGGATTAAGTTTGGTTTGTACGCCAGGAAATGATGTGGAAGCAACAACAGGAAAAGCTGCATCGGGAGCAACTTTGATTTTATTTACAACCGGACTCGGGACTCCCACAGGAAATCCTGTTTGCCCGGTGATAAAGATTTCTACCAATACAGGGTTAATGAGAAGAATGGGTGATATCATTGATATTAATACAGGGCCGGTCATTGACGGAGAAAAAACCATTGAACAAATGGGTGAAGAGATTTTGGAATATTGTATTAAAGCAGCGAGTGGTGAGGTGATACCTAAGGCGGTTCAATTAAACCAGGATGATTTTATTCCATGGAAACGTGGAGTAAGTTTATAATTTTAAAAATGGTATATGAAAAAATTTTTGGATGAGAATTTTTTACTGAGAACAAAAACAGCGCAACGACTGTATCACGAATATGCAAAGGAGATGCCCATCATTGATTACCATTGTCATCTGCCGCCGCAACAGATAGCCGATGATCACCAGTTTAAAAACCTGACGCAAATATGGCTTTACGGTGATCATTATAAATGGCGTGCCATGCGTACCAACGGTGTCAGCGAAGACTACTGTACGGGTACTAAAAGTGATTGGGAAAAATTTAAAAAGTGGGCGGAAACAGTTCCTTACACGCTGAGAAACCCATTGTATCATTGGACACACCTGGAACTGCAACGTTATTTTGGAATAAAAAATGTACTCAATGCTGACACAGCCAAAAAGATATATGATGATTGTAATGCCAAACTGAAGACAAAAGAATATTCTGTTCGCAGCCTGCTGCGTAAGATGGATGTAAAGTTGGTTTGCACCACCGATGATCCGGTAGATTCATTGGAGCACCATCTTAAAATTAAAAAAGATGGGTTTGAAATTCCTATTCTTCCTGCTTTTCGCCCGGACAATGCCATGAACGTAAGCGACCCTGCACGGTTTGCTGCATATGTGAAACAATTGGAAAAAGTTACTGACATTGCTATTTCTTCTTTCGATGATTTTTTATACGCTTTACAAAATCGCCATGATTTCTTTGCATCAATGGGCTGCAGTGTTTCTGATCATGGGTTGGAAGAAATTTATGCGGAAGATTTTACCGGCTCAGAGATCGACAGCATATTTAATAAAGTGTATGGTGGAAAAAAACTAAACGAAGCTGAGCAACGAAAATTCAAATCAGCCATGCTGGTGCATTTTGCAGAATGGGATTGGGAAAAAGGCTGGGTACAGCAATATCATATAGGTGCGTTGAGAAATAATAATTCCAGGATGATGCAAACCTTAGGCCCCGATACCGGCTGGGATTCTATCGGTGATTTTTCACAGGGAAGAGCATTGGCTAAATTCCTCGACAAACTTGATAGCAATAATAAACTGGCAAAAACAATTTTATATAATCTCAATCCTGCTGACAATGAACTGATGGCAACCATGATCGGGAATTTTAATGACGGATCATCGGCTGGAAAAATTCAATGGGGCTCGGCGTGGTGGTTCCTCGATCAGAAAGACGGCATGACCAAACAAATCAATACGCTGTCAAATATGAGTTTGATCAGTCGTTTTGTTGGAATGCTTACTGATTCAAGAAGTTTTTTGTCTTATCCAAGACATGAATATTTCCGTCGCATTTTGTGTGACCTGTTTGGCAATGAAATCGAAAATGGAGAGATACCAAACGATATCACCTGGGTTGGTAAGATCATTCAGGATATTTGCTATAACAATGCAAAGAATTATTTTAACTGGGAATTGGATCAAAAACCCAAATCAAAAAAAGTAACAGTATAACCGATCAGCATGAATGTGCTTCAGCAATTTGAGCTAACAGGAAAAACGGCGTTGGTTACCGGATGTAACAAAGGCATTGGTAAAGCAATGGCATTAGGACTTGCAGAAGCCGGCGCTGATATCATTGGCGTTTCTGCAACATTAGAATTATCAGGTAGCGATGTTGAAAAAGAAGTAATAGCATTAGGGAAAAAGTTCAAAGCGTACCAGGCTGATTTTAGTAACAGGGAATTGATCTATGCATTTATAAAAAAAGTAGTAGCTGAAAACAAGGCAATCGATATTTTAGTTAACAACGCCGGCACCATCATTCGTTCTCCTGCAGCTGAGCATCCGGATGAGTTTTGGGATAAAGTGATGGCGATAAATCTCGATGCACAATTTATTTTGGCAAGAGAAATTGGTAAGCACATGTTGCAGCGGGGAAGTGGAAAAATAATTTTCACTTGTTCTTTATTAAGTTTCCAGGGAGGAATCTTTGTTCCAGGTTATGCAGCAAGCAAAGGCGCTATTGCAAGTTTGGTGAAAGCATTGGCAAACGAATGGGCATCGAAGGGCATCAATGTTAATGGGATTGCACCAGGATATATTTCAACAGACAACACCGAAGCGTTAAGAAATGATCCGGTTCGGAGTAAATCTATTCTCGATCGCATTCCTGCCGGACATTGGGGAGAACCGGAGGATTTCAAAGGAGCCGTTGTATACCTTGCTTCGGATGCAGCAAAATATGTGCATGGTGAAATATTGACGGTAGATGGCGGATGGATGGGGAGATAAGTTTTAATTTAAAATTTCAAATCGAAAATTGATAATGCAGATACGTTTTCAAAATAGCCCCGAAGAAACAAAGCAGATGGGCACTGAACAATTGCGAACACATTTTCTTGTTCAGGAATTAATGCAGAATGATACAATTCAGCTCGTTTATTCACATTACGATAGGATGATCATTGGCGGCGCTAAACCCATGAGTAAAACGTTGCAATTACCTAATCACGATGAATTAAAAGCAGAATACTTTTTAGAAAGAAGAGAAATGGGAATTATTAATGTAGGAGCAAAAGGAGTTATCACTGCTGATGGTAAAAATTATGACCTGTATAAATTAGATTGTCTTTATCTCGGTAAAGGAACAAAAAAAGTGAGTTTTTCTTCAGTCAATAAGAAAGAGCCGGCCATCTTTTATCTTTTATCTGCTCAGGCGCATCATAAATACCCGAATAAATTGATGAAGAAGGAAAAAGCATCGCCGGTGAATTTGGGTGATGCCGCCACATCCAACAAAAGAACGATCTATAAATACATTCATTTAGATGGAATAAAAAGTTGTCAATTGGTAATGGGATTGACGGTGCTGGAACCCGGAAGTGTTTGGAATTCTGTTCCACCACATACACATACCCGTCGGATGGAAGTATACTTTTATTTTGATGTTCCGGATTCACAACGGGTGTTTCATTTCATGGGACAGCCGCAGGAGACGAGGCATTTGGTAATGAAAAATTATGAAGCCGTGATCTCTCCGCCCTGGTCTATGCATTATGGATGCGGAACTTCTAATTATGGGTTTATTTGGGGAATGGCAGGAGAGAACCAGGTTTTTAGTGATATGGATCCGGCGCCTGTTCATGAATTAAAATAAAAAAATAAAATCAGAACCAATATGTCAAAAAAGGTAGTCACTCTTGGGGAAATCATGTTACGATTATCCACTCCGGATTTTAAACGATTTGTACAAGCAGATAGTTTTGATGTCACTTATGGTGGAGGCGAAGCTAATGTCGCCGCTGCATTATGTAACTATGGATTGAATGGAACATTTGTAACGAAAGTTCCCAATAATCCAATCGGCCAATCAGCGATCAATCATTTACGTCGCTACGGTGTGGATACACAATTTATCGTAAGAGGCGGAGAACGCTTGGGGATTTATTTTTTGGAAACAGGTGCATCCATGCGGGCATCACAGGTCGTGTATGACAGGGCACATGCTTCCATTGCTGAAGTAGAACTGAATGAATTTGATTTTGATAAAATTTTAGACGGAGCTGTTTGGTTTCATACAACAGGAATCACCCCGGCATTAAGTGATAAAGCTGCTGCATTGGCTGAAGTGGCGTTGAAGACGGCAAGAGCAAAAGGCATTACTACAAGCATTGATCTGAATTACAGGAAAAAATTATGGAGCAAGGAAAAAGCAAGAGAAGTAATGACAAGACTTTGCCAATATGTTGATGTATGTATCGGCAACGAAGAAGATGCTGATACTACTTTAGGGTTTAAAGCAAAAGATACCGATGTTATAAAAGGCGAATTGAACCTGGAAGGATTTAAAGATGTGTTCCGCCAAATGAAAGAAAAATTCAACTTCAAATATATTGCATCATCTCTTCGGGAAAGCCACAGTGCCAGCGATAATGGGTGGAGTGCTTTGGTGTATGATGGAAACGAATTTTATCATACTAAAAAGTATGAAGTGAGAATTGTAGATAGGGTAGGAAGTGGTGACAGTTTTGCAAGTGGGTTCATTTATGGATTGGTGACAGGCATGCCGATGAAAGAAGCTGCAGAATTTGGCGTAGCCGCTTCTGCATTGAAACATACCATACCAGGTGACCTGAATCATGCTACATTGAGTGAAGTGAAAGATCTGATGAAAGGTGATGGAAGCGGAAGAGTACAACGGTAAGTGAAAAGGGAGAAGTGAAAAGTTAAAAGTAAAAAATCAAAAAAGGGAAATCTCATGATTGTAGATACGATTCAAAACGCAAGCAGGTATTTTTCAGTTCATCCTTTATTTGAAAAAGCATTTGAATACATCAGGAACACTGATCTGGATAATGTGGAAATGGGGCGCTATGAAATTGAGGGCGATAATTTGAAAGCCATTTTCTCTAATAAAAAAGGGATGAGTGCGGCTGAGTCAACAGCAAAATTTGAATGCCATGACAGGTACATTGACATTCAGCTTTGCATTCGTGGTAACGAACAGATCGGTTGGAAGCCTAGGGCAAAGTGTATCCAATTCAAAGGAGATTATAATCCTGAAAAAGATGTTCGCTTTTTTGCCGATGAGCCGGATATGTATTTTCAATTAACGGATGGACAATTTGCCGTTTTCTTTCCGGAAGATGTGCATGCGCCAATGATCGGCGACGGAGAAATAAAGAAATTAGTTATCAAGGTTAAAATTTAAAATATGAGCATTACGAAAGAACAAGCAATGGATGTCATTATTAAACAAGGTATTCTTCCTTTGTATTTTAATCCAGATGAAACGGTGAGTGTTGAAGTATTGAGGGCAATTTATCGGGCAGGCATAAAAGCAGTGGAATACACTAATAGAGGTGAAGCTGCATTGAAGAATTTTAAAAAATTAGTTGAGATACGAAATGCGGAAATGCAGGGATTGTTGTTAGGTGTGGGAACAATTAAAAATCTTCAACAGGCCGAAAATTATGTAAGCGCAGGTGCAGATTTTATGGTAAGCCCGGGTTTTGTTCCTGAAGTAGCTGTGTATGCTAACAGCAAAAATATTTTTTATGCACCGGGTTGTATGACCCCAAGTGAAATTATAGCAGCAGAAAATAGCGGAATAAAATTCATCAAACTATTTCCCGGCGATATGTTGGGGCCTAAATTTCTTACATCGATCAAAGATATTTTTCCGCAATTATTATTCATGCCTACCGGTGGTGTTGATACTTCAAGAGAAAATATAGAAAGCTGGTTCAATGCCGGTGTTTGTGCAGTAGGAATGGGAAGCAAACTTATTAGTAAAAAATTGATGGAGCAAAAAGATTATGGTACCATTGAAAAGATGACAAAGGAAGTTTTGGAATTAATTGCTTCCATAAAAAATAAATAAAACTGTCATTGAATAAACGATAATTCGATTGAAACAGAACGATTGCCGGCTGTGAGTATCTAAATACGACTGCCGGAAATTTAAAAACGATACCATGCCGCAAGCCATAGGAAAATACAGGTGGACGATTGTAACACTTTTACTTTTTTCCACAACAATCAATTATATGGACCGCCAGGTAATTTCTTACCTGAAAGAATTTTTTTGTACTCCGATAGAAAAAGGCGGATTCGGCTGGACCAACACCGAGTTTTCTTACGTCACTTCCTTTTTTACTTTTTTTTATGCCCTTGTTACCATGGTAGCGGGCTGGGTAATCGATAAGATCGGGACTAAACTTGGGTTAGCTCTTTCACTGGTCATTTGGTCAGTATTTGGAGTACTGAATGCGCTTGCCGGAAGAGCAGTAGCAGTTCATGTAGCGATCCGGAGTTTATTTGGAATTGGAGAAGCTGGTAATTTTCCTGCTTCTATTAAAACGGTTGCTGAATGGTTTCCCAAAAAGGAAAGAGCATTAGCAACCGGAATTTTCAATAGCGGCTCCAATCTTGGCGCTATGATATCTGCTTTATTTGTACCATGGTGTATGGTGCATTTTGGATGGAAAGCCGCTTTTGTAATTACAGGGGCGTTAGGTTTTATCTGGTTATTTTTCTGGTTCCGTTTATATGATACGCCGGTCAAGCAAAGCAGATTGTCAAAAGAAGAATATGACTATATTCATAGCGATGACCTGGCTATGCATGTAGCGCCTTCAGAAGATGTAGCTGTACGAGAGAAAACGCCATGGATAAAATTGTTTTGGTATCGGCAAACCTGGTCTTTTTTTGTAGGTAAATTCATGACTGATGGAATTTGGTGGTTCTTGTTGTTCTGGTTGCCGGACTATTTAAAAAAACAATTTGGCATGACAGGCGAGCAAGTAATGTGGCCAACATTTATCGTTTATGGAATTGCGATCATTGGTAGTATTTATGGAGGACGGTTGCCATTGAATTTTATTAATAAGGGAATGCCGGTATATAAAGCCCGTATGACAGCCATGTTTGTTATTGCATTGTTCCCGGTTTTATTGTTATCTACTCAATTTTTTGCAAACCGCGATATGTTTGGAATATATGCCTCTACTTTATCTGTAGCCGTGATTTGCATCGGGGCAGCAGCACACCAGGCATGGTCTGCAAATTTATTTACAACGGTATCGGATATGTTTCCCAAAAAAGCAGTAGGCTCCGTAACGGGCATCGGCGGAATGGCAGGAGGAATTGGAGGAGTGTTGCTTCAATTATTAGCGGGGAGATTGACTGATCATTATATTGACACACCACAAACAGCATATGCAATCATGTTCGGGGTTTGTGCTTTCGCTTATCTGATAGCCTGGTTTATTATATACTTGCTGGTTCCCAAAATGAAGGCCATCAAAATGTAGTTCGGGATCGTCAATCTAAATAATCAACAACCTTACTGGATTTTTTAATTATCGTTTTATAAGTTATCAAATTTTAAGTGAGTAAATTTACTTTATGACTTTAGTAAATTTACTATTTATGATTAATTCATTCGGGAAAAAATTGATTAGTTATGCACAGATGGTATTAATTTGATATCTTGATTAGCAGCACGGATAAAGTTTTTTATTTAACTTAAAAGGGGCTTTTGATCACAAGTTTTATACTATCATTAGATTGGCATGGAAAAGATCACCATTCTTTTAGTCGATGACCACAAGTTGGTCAGAGACTCCTGGTCATTCATCCTTAACAGTGATCCTCGTTTCGAGGTGATCGGGGAAACCAGCAGTGGCGATGAAGCTGTAGAAATTGCAAAAAATAAAAGGCCGGATGTTGTCCTGATGGATATTAATATGACCCCGACCAATGGATTTGAAGCAACCAAACTGATACGCAAATTTTCACCGGCATCCAGGATCATTGGTGTTTCTATGCATAGCATGCCTGCATATGCAAAAAAGATGTTGCAATCCGGCGCTTCAGGGTATGTAACAAAAAATTCTTCCAAAGAAGAATTGATGGAGGCGATCATTGAAGTGCAAAATGGACAAAAATATATTTGCAGTGAAGTAAAAAATATTCTTGCCCAACAGGAATTGGAAGAAAACGATCAACCTGATTTAAATGTGTTGTCACGGCGGGAACTTGATATCATCAAACTGATCAGGGACGGACTTTCTTCCCGTGAGATAGCTGTGAAACTGGAGATTTCCCTTAAAACAGTGGAAGTGCACCGGTACAATATTTTAAAAAAACTTCATTTGAAAAATACTGCGGCCCTGGTTAATTTCATTAACACACATGGGCTTTAAACAACAACTCCTAACCATAATATTTCCCGATTGGGCAACCATTAGACCTTCTTCCTTCTAAATAAAAAGTACAAATTTGGCAAGAGGAAAATTTTATTTTTTCATAGCTTGTCTGTAATTTTTACCTGTAATATTCTATAAGTTCATAAATTAATTTTTCCAATATATCCTGTATGAATAAACGGTATCTGAAGACCCTTCCTATATTGATTTTATTGCTTGCGTTTTCTGTCGTGTTCATTATATTTTATTCTGTAAAGCGCTCCAATAAAGAAGATCAGATTGTAACATTGGTAGATTCCAGTTGGAAGTTTGTTGCGCTGCTCAATAATCTGCAAAATTCGCTGCAATCCCATTCGGAAACGATAGCTTACTTTGCCCATGGCGATAATAAAGGTGATAGTGCAATGGCAGGGCTATCCGAAGCGCCGGTTTTACGGTATCTCGATTCAGCAAAAAATATTTATAAGACTGTTACAGAACTTCAACCTTATATTGATTCTTTGACGTTTTATGTTAACAAACGGGTGGATCTTTCACGACAGATCATTACTATCGGAAAGGAAAAAGGCATTAAAGCGGCTGAAACTTTTTTTATTAATGCTCCTGCCAGCGACTACTCTGACAAAGCTTATTCTGCTATTCGCCGACTGCAACTAAAAACATTGCAAAAACTGGCACAGGATGAGGCAGCCGTTAATGATGCCATTAAACAACAGAGTTTTGTACTTACCATTATTCGCCTTATTGCTTTAGCCCTGACCATTTTGATCGTCCGGAATTTTTTCCTTGATTTTTCAGTTCGTAAACGACTGGAAAAACAATTGAAAAAATATAATGAAGAACTTCAGGAAAATGTGTCTCAAAAAACTGCGGAGATAAAAAAAAGCGAAGAACGGTACCGCATATTGGTAGAACAAGCATCGGATGCTATCATTATAAATGATGCTGCGGGTAATCTTCTTGATGTCAATGATAATGCCTGCAACATGCTGGGCTATACAAAGGAAGAATTGTGTGCCATGAATGCAAAAGAGCTTATGGCATATGAAAATGATCAGGAATTTAATAATGTCTCTGAGCGATTGGCCCGTGGCGAAAGCACAACAAATGAGCGAAAGATCAAACGACAGGATGGATCATTGATCACTATTGAAACGCATGCTAAAATGCTTTCCGATGGGCGCATCATGTCTATTGTCCGTGATATTACTCAACGAAAACGTATAGAAGAGGCTTTGCGAGCCAGTGAATTTAATAACCGGATGGTTATTGAAAATAGAATTCTTGGAGTGGGATGGGCTTCCCCTGAAGGTGTATTGATTAATGCAAACCAGTCGTTTTGTGATATGATGGGTTATGATCTGAATGAAATCAAAGGGCTTCATTTTGGCGATTTTACCCATCCTGACGACGTAATAAGGGAACTGGATCTGCTGCATAAAATGAGTATAGGCGAAATCAATAATTATGTGATCGAAAAAAGGTATCGCAAAAAGAATGGAAATTATTTTTGGGTGGAATTGAACCTTACTTGTTATCGTAATCCTGAAACTCGCAACATTGAATTTTTCATTGGCCTGATACACGATATACAGGAGCAGAAGCAATTTGAAGAAGCGCTGAAAGCATCTGAAAAAAAATTACGCCAGGTATTATCAAGCTATGGCGATGTTTTTTATGTTATAGATAAAAATTATGAGATCATATTGATCAATGAAATTGCTGAACGAAATCTCTCTATTGCATGGGGAAAACCGGTTTACCTCGGCGCCAATTTGCTGGATATGATACCTGCTCAGTCCAATGAGCCGATAAAAAGCAGTTTTGAAAAAGTATTCAGAGGCGATACAATCGAGTATGAATTAAATACCCAGATGCCGGGACTTCCTGAATATGTATGGGTGACCTACCATCCTGTAAAAGATTATGATGGAAGTATTGTTGGGGCCTATGTTATTACAAAAGATATTTCAGAACGCAAGAAAGTAGAAGAAGATCTTCGCCAATCTATCAATCGGTTTGAAATGATCAGCCGCACCACCAACGATGCCATATGGGAATGGGAATTGGAAACAGGACGTTTGTGGGGCAACGAGACGCATCAAAATTTATATGGTTTGAATTTAAATGACCCGGTGCCAAACCTGGAAATGTGGGCAGCAAGAATCCATCCGGATGACCGTGAAAAAATTGTAAAGAAACAACAGGAAGCACTGGCTTCGGATATAAATGTCTTCATTTCTGAATATCGGTTTAATGTTGAAGGAAAGGGCTATCGGGATATTTATGACCGCTGTTATATTGTTCGAAATACTGAGGGCAAAGCCATTCGTATGATGGGAAGCCTGATGGATATAACCGAACGTAAGCAAGCCGAAGCCGCCATTAAAGAAAGTGAAGCAAAATACCGTGCATTTTTTGAAAGCAGCATGGATGGCATTTTGCTCACAGTGCCGGATGGGCGAATCCTGGCAGCTAATCCTGCCGCTTGTCAGATTTTCAGAATGACGGAAGCTGAGATTTGTGCTGCCGGAAGAAATGGTCTTATAGATCCGAATGATCCCAACATTTCAGCTTACCTGGCGGAGCGGGAGAGAACCGGTAAGGTAAAAGGAGAGTTGATAATGCTTCGCAAGGACGGAACAAAATTCGTGGCCGATATCACCACTTCTGTTTTCAAAGATGCATTGGGGGAAGAACGGACAAGCATTATAATCAGAGACATTTCTGACCGGAAAAAAATGGAGCAGGAATTGCAGGAGGCTGAGGCAAAATTCAGGAACCTTGTTGAGCAATCATTAGTGGGTGTTTACATTCTGCAAGACGGAAAATATGTGTATGTTAATCCAAGGTTTGCTCAAATATTCGGATATGAAAGAGAAGAGTTGACAAATGGTTTTGATGTTCAAAAGCTGATTCACCCGGATTACAGGGCTTTAATTTCGGAAAATATCCGTAACAGGATAGAAAAAAAACAAAACAGTGTTCATTATGAAGCAGAAGGGTTCAGGAAGCATGGAGAAAGTGTACAGATCGAAATATTTGGAAGCAGAACAGAATACCAGGGAAGGCCTGCTATTATTGGAACTGTATTGGATATTTCACACCGGAAAAAAGCTGAAAGAGAAATTCGTGCCGTTGAAGAAACCCGCCGTCTTATCATGGATTCTTCCATGGATGCCATTGTTTGTATGGACAAAGAAGGATTAATCTCTGTATGGACGCCGCAGTCAGAAAAAATATTCGGATGGAAAGAGCAGGAAGTGATCGGTAAAAAGCTGAGCAGTGTGATCATTCCTGAGCAGTATCGGGATAAACATGAAAAAGGCATGCAAACATACCTGAAAACGGGTAAGAGCAAAATCATGTACCAGCTTCTTGAATTTAACGCACTGAAGAAAGATGGCGCAGAATTTCCCGTTGAGGTAAGTATTGTACCAGTAAAACAGGATGATCGTGAATTCTTCTGCGGTTTCATTCGTGATATTACGGAAAGAAAAAAGGCTGAGGCTGAGATCAAAAAAGCAAAGGATTTATCTGATCATATCATTAATAACCTTCCGGGAGTCTTTTATCTCTATGATCAGGATGGAAACTTTTTAAGATGGAACAAGCGGTTAGAAACAATAACCGGTTATGAGAGTGACGAGATTGCCCGCATGCTTCCCTGGCAATTATTTGAAGGCGATGAAGTGGAATACATAATAAACAGTATCCAGGGTGTATTCATCAGTGGATCAAATGATGCAGAAGCTCATTTTGTTACCAAAGACAACAAAAGGATCCCGTTTTATTTCAATGCTGTCCGGATAGATTATGAAAATAAACCATGCCTGTTAGGATATGGTCTTGATATTTCTGACAGAAAAAAGGCGGAAGAAGAACTGGAAGAATCTTATATTGCTATACGACATCTATCCGAACATTTACAAAACATTCGTGAAGAAGAGCGAACGCATATTGCCCGCGAAATTCACGATGAATTAGGGCAGCAACTTACTGTGCTAAAGATGGATGCTTCCTGGTTGAATAAGAAATTGGGTGATGCTGATGAAAAAGTAAAGCACAAACTAAAAGACTTACTGGAATTGATGGACAGTACTGTCAAAACAGTAAGAAGAATTTCATCGGAGCTTCGGCCAAGTTTGCTCGATGACATGGGTTTGGTGCCGGCTATGGAATGGCATTTAAAAGAGTTTGAAAAAAGAGTTGCTGTAAAAACTCATTTCAAAATGCCATCAACCGAATTGAATTTGCCCGAAGGAATCAAGACAGGACTTTTTCGCATTTTCCAGGAATCGCTTACCAATGTAGCCCGGCATGCAAATGCCAAGAAGGTGGATATCAATCTGCAGGTAGAAAAAGAAAAAATAGTGTTGAGTATAAAAGATGATGGCAAGGGATTTGAAATGGAACAGGCGAAAGCCAAAAAAACATTGGGAATACTAGGTATGCGGGAACGAAGCTATATGATGGGAGGCAATTACGAAGTGAAAAGCAAACCCGGAAAAGGCACGAAAGTCATTGTTTCAGTTCCTTATTCCTGAAAAATAACCTCAACCCACGTTCTATGATCAAAGTTTTACTGGCAGATGATCATGCGATAGTCCGGAAAGGCTTAGCGCAGCTCATATTGGAAGAATATCCTACTGCCAAAGTAGGTGAGGTAGGGGATGCAGAAACCCTGGTAGCAGAAGTGATCCGGGATGAATGGGATGTAGTGATCTGTGATATGAATATGCCGGGGCGCAGTGGATTGGATGCATTGAGCCAGATCAAACAAACCAATCCTAAACTGCCGGTGCTGATTCTTAGCATGTATCCCGAAGATCAATATGCATTGCGGGTGCTCAAAGCCGGAGCATCAGGATACCTTGGAAAAGAAACGGTTCATGAAGAATTGATCAAAGCAATACAAACTGTTTTGCTGGGTAGAAAATATATTACTCCGGATGTTGCCGAAAAACTGGCTGATTCTTTTAATATCGATTCAGAAAAACAACCACATGAACTGCTTTCAGACCGGGAATTTGATGTGTTTAAACTGCTGGCTTCAGGAAAATCTGTTTCAGAAATTGCGGAACAACTCGCACTCAGTGTGACTACTATAAGTACCTATCGTTCCAGAATCATGGACAAAATGAATATGCGGTCCAATGCAGAATTGGCCCGTTATGCCATTGAGAACAAAATAATCTGAAGCTGAATTTGACGGTATTATCTGCAATGCGCAGCCTTTGTCGTAATAATTCTACAACCGTAAAATTATATCTCTACAATTTTTAGTTTTTTGTGTTTCTATTTTTATGCTAGTGATATACATTTGCGCCGATTGAATTAACCATTAAATAACCACTTTTATGTTACGTTTTCTCGTAGCTGACGATTACGAGACCGTTCGCAGAGGTTTAAAACAAATCCTGCTTGAAGCTTTTCCGGATATCCATGTGGAAGAGGCCTGTGATACTTCTGACCTGCTCGAAAAAGCTTTGAATGATCGCTGGGATTTTATTATTACTGATATCATAATGCCCGGAGGAAATGGTTTGGAAGCAATGAAAAAGATCAAAGCATATGATGCTTCATTGCCGGTGCTTTTGGTAAGTACATATCCCGAAGATCAATATTCACCTCATGCTATTACGGCCGGCGCTGATGGATATGTCAGCAAAAATGCCATCCCGGAACAGTTGGTAACCGCAGTTGAACAAATTCTTTCAGGAAAAAAATATATCAGTAAAGATCTATTGTCCGATCCTGAGCAAAACAGCCTTTTTAAAAGATGAGTTATTAAATTCACTGCTACACCACTGTTTTCATATTCTACTCCTTTAATTTGTTACATGCTTCTTCAAAATGCTAACAATAGTTATTGATCTCCATCAAACATGAAAGGAATATGTAGAATAAGTACTACAAGTTCGTGTATGTATTATGTACACAATATTGCTTTCATCTTCTATTTTCCACAGAGTGTTTCTGTAGGTTCTTTGCGGTACAATTTTGAGGGATGAAAAAAGAAAAATTGCTCATATTGATCGTTGATGACAACTTGAATTTTGTAAAAAGAATTATCGGCCTGATGGAAGACCTGAAGAATATCGGTTACATCAATGTGGCTACAGATTATAACGAGGCTGTAAAATTCCTGGAAGAGGAAAAACCGGATCTCGTTTTACTCGATATCAATCTTCCCGGGAAAAGTGGCATTGAATTGCTGCGGATGATCAATGAGTCCGGGAATAAATGTGAAGTGATCATGATCACTAACCACGCCGATGATTATTACAGGAAAATATGCCTTGATCTCGGAGCCAAATATTTTTTAGACAAATCCATTGAATTCGCCAGGGTGCCTGATATCATAGGAAACCTGCATTTGAATTGATTTTTTCTCTGAACCTACGATCCTGTTCGCTACCCTTCGAAAACAAAGCAGTTTGTTCATTGAAATGAATATTGTACAATTATGAAACGAAGGTGGACCTCATTGAAACAGATCATCGGGCCCGGCAGGCCGCAACAAATATTTCTTTCTTTGATAGATGAAGAAGGGAATATTCTCAGCGCCAATGCCAATATGGTGAGAGAGCTTGATTTTAAAAACCCAAAGTTTTTTAAAGTTAATTTTTTTAATATCATTCATCCTGCCAATGCCGGGGATTTTAAACAATTAATTGCAACTGCTGCCAAAGAAAAGGTGCCGCAAACCATGGAATTGTATATCCGGAACGGATACTATCACCCCATGAAATGGGAATTAAATCTTTTGGAAAGTGAGCAGGACGATATAAAAAAATTTTTATGCGTCGGTTATAAATTGGTAGATGAAGATCGCCTGGAAAAGTTTCATCAACTCGGAGCAAAGAATTATCAGCTGATCTTTGAGCGGTTAAATGCCGGTATCATCTTCCAGGATGCGAACGGTGAATTCATCGCAGCCAATCAAAAAGCTGCTGATATTTTTCAGGTTTCCCTGGAACGATTCTACCAGCTTCAAAATATTAAAAACCTATGGAATACTACCTGGAACATTACAACAGAAAAGGGCGAATCCATTCCCTTTGAAGAAACACCATTCATGAAAGCCCTGCAAACAGGTAATTTGCAGAAAGAAACGTTGGTTATCCGATTGAGAAATGGTGAGAAACGATGGGTGCTTTTTGATTCACAACCCTTGTTTGAACCCGACCAATCAGTTCCCTTTTCTGTTGTTTCCAACATTATTGATGTCACCAAAGAAAAAAAATTATCCAACCAGTTAGAAGAATTAGATACTATTCTGAAAGTTTTTTTGGACAAAACTCCCAACCTGGCATGGATAGTTGATGAAGAAGCGAATTTGGTGTATGCCAGTCGTTCTTTTTATGATTATTATGATATCGATGGTAAAAATGCTGTTGGAAGAAAAATAACCGATCTGATACCCGGGGCTGTTGCTAAGGCTCTATATGAAAAACACGCCAAGGTTCTTAATACAGGCATGCCGGATGAAACAGAAGAAAAAATAATGTTGGCAGATGGAACGAACATCATATTTCACATTAATATTTTTCCTGTTGAAGGCCTTTCCGGAAAAAAGCTGGTGGGTGGGCATGCCGTGAACCTGGCAAATAAATATTTTATTGAAAAACAACTCAGGGAAGCCAATGAACGGCTATTGAATTTTAACCGTGCAGCTAGCAATGCGATCTGGGAATGGGATATGCAGACCGGAAAAATTTTCCGCAATGAAAATTTGCTGGACATGATCGGCTACCCGGTAGAAGAAACAAAAGGCCTCACCTGGTGGTTCCGCCGTATTCATCCCGATGACCGGGAGCGGGTAAGCGAAAAGATCAAAGAAACTACGGATCTTAATAAAATATCCTGGCAGGATGAATACCGTTTTAAATGTGCAGACGGAACCTATAAACATATTCATGACCGTGGATTTATCATTTATGAAAATGGATTGCCGGTAAAAATGATCGGATCTTTGCAGGATATCACTGACCTGAAGCTGCTCAAAGACCAGTTGATGGAAGAAAAATTGCAGCGGCAGCGGGAAATTTCTGAAACCGTGATACGGGTGCAGGAAAGAGAACGCAGGAGGATCGGACACGAACTTCATGATAATGTGAACCAGATCCTTACTACTGTACGCCTTTTTGTGGAAATGCTGACCCCAGCCAACAATGATGAACTGGACATTAAGAAAAAAAGCGTTGAATATATTCTCACTGCTATTGAAGAGATCCGGAAATTGTCAAGAGAACTTGCCGTACCGGAGTTGAAAGAGAAAAGCCTTGTTGAAACGATCAGGAAATTGGTGGATGACATCAATATTTCCAATGCGGTAAAAGTAAAATTTGTTCATGATGCAGAATGCGATCTGCTGAGCCCGGGTAAAAAAGTAACCTTGTTTCGCATCCTTCAGGAGCAAATGAAAAACATTCTCAAATACAGTAAAGCGAGGGAAGTTTCCATTTACCTGGATTGCAAATCAGACCAGGCACTGCTTATCATTCAGGATAATGGAATTGGCTTTGATGCTTCGCAAACGCAGTCCGGCGTTGGACTTTCAAGTATCTATGATAGAACCAACTTCTATAACGGTTCAGTACATATTGATACGGCTCCGGGCAAAGGCTGTACCTTGACAGTCAAGATCCCCATCTTGTAATCTGGAATTTAATTTATGATCTCATTTGGCAATCATAAATCACATTTCGCCCAATTCAATAAAACTTGATATGGATAAATAATTGAAAAAATGTTCTTTCAAACGGTCAATACAGCATCAATTCAGGAAAGTAGAAAATCCTGAATTGAATTAGACTCTGTAACGGCCACCGCTGCTTTGAGGATTAGCCGGGCATCCGTACCTGCTACGGGAAGAGAAACAGGAGCTGAACAGTACTGCCAGTACTATGATCATGATAATTGCGTAAACTTTATTTTTCATTTGTCAGGATATTTGGTATTTAAACGATAAATCTTAGAATTTATTTTGTAAGTATACTGCCTTCGGAAATCTTAATCCTTCAGCCCGTAAAACCATTGATAAAATTCGTTTTAAAAAGCGCTACAAACTGCTATCTTTACGCCCTCAAAATAAAATACTAAGAGTAATCACTCATTTCCTATGCTGCAACTGACAAAACCTATTGCCTTTATCGACCTCGAAACCACCGGCACTAACCTCGGAACCGACAGGATCGTTGAGATTGCTATAGTCAAAATATTGCCTGACGGCACCAAAAGTATAAAAAGAAAGATCATCAATCCCGAAATGCCTATTCCCGCCGGCGCCAGTGATGTGCATGGAATTACAGATGATATGGTGAAAGATGCTCCAACATTTAAGCAAGTGGCCAATGAACTGAAGCAAATGCTGGATGGATGTGATATTGCCGGATATAATTCGAATCGTTTTGATATTCCCTTGCTAATGGAAGAATTTCTCCGGGTTCAGGTAGAGTTTGATATGAAAGGCAGAAGGATGGTCGATGTACAGAAGATATTTCATCAAATGGAACAACGGACTTTAAGCGCAGCATATAAATTTTATTGTAATAAAAAATTGGAAGGAGCACACAGCGCAGAAGTTGATGCTGCGGCAACGCATGAAATACTGCTGGCTCAGTTAGAAAGATACCCTGTTTTGGGAACAACGGTTGATTCGATCTTAAAAGCAATTGGTGATGATATGATCGTCGATTTTGCCCGCCGGTTTGTTTTGGAAAATGGCGTGGAAGTTTTCAATTTCGGAAAATATAAAGGCAGGCCGGTGGCAGATGTATTAAAAGCTGAACCTCAGTATTATGATTGGATGATGAAAGGAGATTTTCCACAACACACCAAGCAAAAACTCACCGAGATCTACACCCGTGCCATGTTGAAAAAAGGTTGATTATTATCAAACCTGCCCAATGAAAGTTTAACAGGCTTATCTATATTGATTATTGTAAATTCGTGATTTGCTTTATTAAGTTTTTATTTGGAAAAGTTAGTCGTAATACCAACTTACAATGAAAAGGAGAATATCAGCAATATTCTTCATGCAATTTTTGGCCTCAATGAAGGGTTTCATGTGCTGGTGATCGATGATAGTTCTCCTGATGGTACTGCACAAGTTGTAAAAGATCTCCAACTAAAATTTCCAAGTCAGTTATTCATTGAAGAGCGAAAAGGAAAACAGGGACTTGGCACTGCTTATATTCATGGATTCAAATGGGCGATTGCCAACAATTACCATTTTATTTTTGAGATGGACGCAGATTTTTCTCATAATCCCAATGATCTTCCGCGACTGTATAACGCATGCAAAAATGAAGGTGCAGATCTGGCAGTAGGTTCCCGTTATATAAAAGGTGGTGGTGTAATTAACTGGCCACGAAACCGGGTTCTTTTATCAAAAGGTGCTTCTTTATATACAAGAATGATCACGTGGATGCCGGTAAAAGATCCCACTGCCGGTTTTATGTGTTATAAAAAAGAAGTTTTAGAAACTATAAATCTTGAGGAAATCCAGTTTGTGGGTTATGCTTTCCAGATCGAAATGAAATTTGCTGCATGGAAACTCCATTTTAAAATAAAAGAAGTTCCTATTCTTTTCCAGGATCGTACTTATGGTATTTCTAAAATGAATAAAGGAATTGTCAAAGAGGGAATTTTGGGCGTATTGAAATTGCGCTGGCATAGCCTTTTTACTAATTACCGCAAAAGAGTGAAGAATAAAGAAGCCGGCACTTCTGTTGTGTCCGAAGATGTTTTAGCAGAAACGAAATGATAAGTGTTGGGTAATGAGTGTCTTGTTCCTTCTCCCTTTTTTATTAGTTTGCAGAATTAATGAAAAAGTCTTTCATCCAACTGCATATTGCTGTTTTCCTGGCTGGCTTCACAGGGCCGTTAGGCCGCCTGATCAATTTGAATGAAGGATTATTGGTATGGTACCGCTTGCTCATTACTGCAGGCACCATGTGGATCTTATTTTCATTTACAAAAAAACTACAATCTATTTCCTGGCAGGATATAATAAAATTATCCGCAGTCGGTTTGTTATCTGCATTGCATTGGGTAGCTTTTTACGGTTCTATCAAACAATCCAATGTATCAGTGGCATTGGTTTGTTTTTCAGCCGTTGGATTTTTTACAGCGTTGTTCGAACCTTTCCTGCTTCGAAAGAAAATGAACTGGATAGAATTGTTTCTTGGCTTACTTGTAATCGCAGGTATTTATATCATTTTTCATTTCGATCCGAAATATAAAACAGGGATCGTACTTGGGGTCCTTTGTGCCATATTGCTGGCTTTCTCCATGATCTTTCTCCGGGGGTTTATACAAAGAATCAATCCTGAAACTGCCCTTACTTACCAGTTGAGTGGCGCATTTATTTATCTGACATTATTAATGCCTTTGTATTTGCATTATTTTCCCACTACTTATATCATCCCGGATCTCAAAGATTGGATGTGGCTGTTAATTCTTGGCTGGTTGTGTTCTGTCTTCGCATTTCAGCTTACAGGACATTCTTTGAAAAAACTCACTGCTTTTACCGTTAATCTCACTTTTAACCTGGAGCCGGTTTATGGGATCGTACTTGCATTTATGATATTCGGCGAGAGCAAGGAATTAAGCTGGTCTTTTTTCCTGGGATTTGCATTCATAGCTGCATCACTGATACTTCATGTCATACTTTTATTAAAGCAAGAAAAAAAACTGGAACAAAATGCAGCCAACTGACTATCATCAGCGGATCATAGATTATTACAAAGCCAGCGAAAATTCCTATAAAGACGCCTGGGATCTCAACAATAGTTTTGCCATTCATTACGGGTATTGGGATGAAACCGTTAGGTCATTCAGGCAGTCATTGACAAAAATGAATGAAGTTATGGCAATAGCTGCGCAGATCAAACCGTCCGATAAAGTTTTGGATGCTGGCTGCGGAGTTGGAGGCAGCAGCATTTTTTTGGCAAACTGGATTGGGTGCAGAGTGACCGGCATTACATTGAGTGAAGATCAGGTACAGCATGCCATTGAAAATGCGAAAAATAAAAAAGTCGAATCACTGGTTGATTTCCGAGTGATGGATTATTGCACTACTAATTTTCCCGATGAAAGTTTTGATGTGCTGTGGGGATGTGAAAGTATTTGCTATGCAGATGACAAAGAAAAATTCATTCGTGAAGCATATCGTTTACTGAAACCCGGTGGAAGACTCGTAGTAACTGATGGCTTCGTAACAAAATTTGAAAACAACAATCACCCAACTATCCGCCAGTGGTTGGATGGATGGCAGGTGAATTATCTTGAAACAATAGAACGGTTTTGCGGTTTTATGCAGCAAACAGGATTTTCAAATATTTTATATAGAGATATTTCTACATACACTGCCAATTCATCCGGCCGCTTGTACCGGTTATATTATCTCGCTTCTTTGTATATGTGGTGGAAAAAAATAATTTTTCACCGAAGTTTTTCTGATATGCAAAAGAAAAATGTAGCCGCCTGTAAGTTCCAATATCTCGGCATGAACGAAAAATTATGGCACTACGGATTGATAGTGGGAAGGAAATCATAAAGAATTTTCATCTTATCTTTAACGGCAGGCAGATCATCAAACGATTTCACAATGAAAAAATATTTTTTCTCTATTTTATTCTTTTCTCCTCTTCTTCTCTTAGCTCAAAAAAAACCTCTCGACCATTCTGTTTATGATAGCTGGCAAAGCATCGGTGAACGGATGATCAGCAACGATGGGAAATGGGTCGTCTATACAGTTTGTCCGCAGGTGGGAGATACCACTTTAGTTATTCAATCATCGGATGCCAGGTATAAAAAAGAAATTGAGCATAGTAAAAATGCTGTGATCACCGAGGACAGTCGGTTTGCAATTTTCAAGATTCGCCCATGGTATAAGGATTTGCGTGAAGCCTGGATCAAAAAGAAAAAACCGGATGAGATACCGAAGGATTCTCTTGGTATTATTGAATTTGGGAAAGCTACTATCTGGAAATTAGCCAATGTAAAAAGCTATAAAACCCCGGAAAAAGCAGCAGGCTGGGTAGCTTACCAATTGGAAAAAGAAAAGAATGCTTTAAAAGAAAATGAAAACAGTGGCGGTTCTGATCTGATACTGCGACAAACAACAACCGGCAAAGAGAAAATTTTTAAGAATATCAGCGAATACTATTTCAATAAAACCGGAAGAAAATTGTTGTTGCTGACTGCAAAAAATCCCAAAGACTCTTTAAGTAAAATAAATGTACTGCTCTATGACCTCAGGGTAGGTGTGATGGATACATTAAGTCGTGGCGGTAATGATTTCCGGAATTTCACTATGACTGATGATGGCTCGCAAATAGCTTATATCGCAGAAAGAGATGCGACTCCAAAAGCTTTGCAGAAGTTTTATAAGCTATGGTATTATAAAGAAGGAATGGATAGCGCCGTAATGCTCGTTGATAAAAACTCTGTGGGCATGATGCTTGGAATGTCGGTCAGCGAATACTGTCATCCTGATTTCAGTAAAACCGGTAAGCGATTATTTTTTGGAACCGCACCAATAGAACCGCCAAAAGACACTTCGCTTATCGATATTGATTTGGTAAAAGTTGATATCTGGAATTATAAAGATGATTATTTGCAAACGGTTCAAACCAACCCTGCCCGTTTGCGAAATGATCTCGAGAAAAATTATCTCGCTGTATATGATCTTCAAATCAACACGATTCGTCAACTTGGTAGTGAAAAGATACCACAGATCATCGAGACGAATGAAGGAGATGGTGACACATTTATCGGTGTGACCGATTTTGGGAAACGTGTAGAAAGTCAATGGCTGGGCGATACCCGGAAAGATATTTATGCGATTGATGTAAAAACTGGTAATAAAAAACTGGTGAAAGAGAATCTGCACGGATTTATTTATCCTTCTTCAACTGGAAAATATATCATGTGGTACGATCGTCCGGCTAAAAATTATTTTGTTTGGGACGGAAAAACAACTAGAAATATTACAACGAAGATTAAAGTGCCGTTGTGGGATGAAGATTTTAATAACCCTGATGATCCGACTCCTTATGGAGTGATGGGCTGGCATGAAGGAGATTCAGCAGTTTATGTTTATGATAAATATGATATCTGGAAGGTTGATCCAACTGGAAAGGAGAACCCGGAAAATTATTTAAATAAATCTGCAGGAAGAAAAGACAAAATAGTCGCAAGATATGTTTCTACAGACCCCGAACAAAAAGCTATCAAAGATGAGAAGGGTATTTTAGTAAGAAGATTCAACGATATAAATAAAAAGTCTTGTTATGCTGTTTTCTTTCCGGGTAAGAATACATTTTATTTTGGTCCAGGTCTCGCAGATTATTCATTTGGTGCTCCGATAAAAGCAAAAGATAAAGACATATTAATTTACACAAAAGAAAGTTTTAAAGAATCGCCCGACTTATATATAGAAAGTGATACTGGCGCTGGATATGATTCACCTCATTATGGAGATATTTCTGTAGCATTAGATGACAGAAAACTTTCTTTTCTCAATCCTCAACAAAAAGATTACAACTGGGGTTCAGCAGAATTATTTCATTGGAAAACTTTCAAAGGCAACCTGGCGACCGGCATTGTGTATAAGCCGGAAAATTTTGATCCTAAGAAAAAATACCCGATGATCTGTTATTTCTATGAGGAGTTGGATAATACATTGAATAATTATATTCCTCCTGCACCTATTCGCAGTGCTATCAACATTTCTTTTTTTGTCAGCCGTGGTTATATCATTTTTGTTCCAAGTATCAAATACGATGTAGGTCATCCGGGAAAAAGTGCTTACGATTATGTAGTGAGTGGTGCTAAAGCATTAATTGCAAAAGGATTTGTGGATCCAAAGAATATTGCCATACAAGGACACAGTTGGGGTGGTTACCAGGTTGCTTATTTGGTCACTGCCACCAATATGTTCAAAGCAGCATGGGCCGGCGCTCCGGTTGCGAATATGACAAGTGCTTATGGCGGCATTCGCTGGGAGAGTGGCGTCAGCCGGCAATTTCAATATGAAAAAGGACAAAGCCGTATTGGCGGAACCTTGTGGGATAAATTTAATCTCTATGTTGAAAATTCTCCTTTGTTTCATTTGAAGAATGTAACAACGCCATTGGTCATAATGGCGAATGATAATGATGGCGCTGTTCCCTGGTACCAGGGCATTGAATTATTCAGTGCCATGAGGAGGTTGGGAAAGAAAGTATGGATGTTCGACTATAATGGCGAAGGACATGGATTGACAGAACGAAAAGATAAACTAGACTACCAGATCCGTATGCAGCAATTCTTTGACTGGATTTTAAAAGGAGACCTTCCGGCACATTGGATAACAGATGGCGTACCTGCAGTAAAAAAAGGGAAAGATTGGGGACTGGAGATAAATGAATAATTAATAATTAAAAATTAAGAGTTACAAAAATGCATTTCAATTTTTAATTGTTAATTGTTAATTGTTAATTGTTAATTTTTAATTGAATTAGGCAGCCTGTCCCGAAATATATTTTACCAAACTTCTTTTTGCGATCGGCAATAGCGTTTCATCTACAGGAAAATTTAAACCGGTTTCTATAGAATACACTGCTGGATTAGGTAATTCACTCCGTTTGCGTATCAGTTCTGATTTGATATGTTCATAAGTTGTGGAGATGCTGCGCTGCCATTTATCAATAAAAAATGTTTTGATGCTCCTGAATTTTTCATCATGCCTCTCAAAAATGGAAAGCCGGTAATGATAAACCCTTGTGCTCTTATTTTTTCCTTCGCTTAAAAAGAAATAACCTTCGTGTACATCCAGTGGAATGATGCCAACAGGAGCGATATTGATCTTTTCTTCCACGAATTCATAAATCTCCGTTCCGTTGTTGATGGTGTTTTTTATTTTTCCTGCGGAATAATTGATGATATCTTCCAACTCCTGCATCAGTTCATCATCTTCGATCATTTGCTCGTAAAGCAATTGCAGTTTTTGTAGCTGAACTCCCGTTAATTTCTTTGGGAAATGTTCTTGCAGAAATTTTTTATTCTCCCTGAATGCTACAATGTTGTTGTAATGAAAGATCACATCCGCCAGTTGCGGATACAATTTATTCTCGTTGAAGTAGCGGTTTACTTCCTGCAGGTAGGCGAGAAGTGTGTATTTTTTCAATTCAAAATCTATATAGCCTTCTGCGAACCATGTTTCGGATAATGACTTCATAGTTGCCGGGTTTAGTATTTACTAATTTACAAAAAAGACTGAAAAAATACCAGCAAGGTTTAACTTTAGATTGTTAAAGCCATGTTCATGCAATATCTATTTATTCTTGTCACGATAGTTTTTGTTTCCTGCAGCCATTCTTATTATATTGTCCGTCATGCGGAAAAAGCCTCTGCTTCTGCTACTATGATGAGCAGCGATGTTTCTCTATCAGATCAGGGAAAAGCAAGAGCGGAAGCATTGAAGGAGACTTTGAAGGACAAAAATATTCGGTATGTTTTTTCAACCAATTTTATTCGTACCAAATCTACGGTTCAGCCTACAGCCGGCTATTTTAAACTTCAAACTGAGATCTACGGGCCAACGCCTGATTCAATGTTTATTTCAAAACTGCGATCCTTAAAGAAAAATGTTTTGATCGTCGGTCACAGTAATACGGTTGACGATGTTGTGAATATGCTTTGCGGAAAAACAGAAGTCAATGGCGATCTTAAAGAATCTGAATACGACAATTTATTTATCGTAAAGAAAAAGGGCAAGCATTACATTTTTAGAAACGAACACTACGGCGCAGCCACTCACTGAAATCCTTTAAAATTTAATTAGTGAATTAGTGGGATTCGTGCAATTAGTGACTAAAAGTCTCTCTCGGCATTAAAGTTTTCCAGTTCATTCGCCACTGCTGTAAGGAAAGTGGCTCCAAGGCTTCCGTCAATGATGCGATGATCGTAGCTCATGGACAGGTACATCATATGTCGGATGGCAATGCTATCACCGTGTGGAGTTTCAACAACCACCGGACGTTTCTTGATTGCACCTACCGCTAAAATTGCTACCTGTGGCTGATTGATGATCGGAGTTCCCATCAGGCTTCCGAAAGTTCCGACATTGGTAAGTGTAAAAGTGCCGCCCTGCGTATCGTCAGGTTTCAATCGGTTGTTGCGGGCATTATCAGCAAGATTATTTACTTGTTTGGCTAAACCAACCAGGTTCAACTGATCAGCGTTTTTAATTACAGGCACAATAAGATTTCCTGAAGGCATCGCTGTTGCCATCCCGATATTGATATCTTTTTTCACAATGATCTTATCGCCATCCACAGAACTGTTCATCAAGGGGAATTTTTTAATGCATCTAACAATCGCTTCAATGAACAATGGTGTGTAAGTGATCTTGGTACCTTCTCTTTTTTCAAAATCTTTTTTCACACGGTCACGCCACATCACCAGGTTGGTCACATCTGCTTCCGTAAAACTGGTTACATGCGGACTGGTATGCTTGCTTCGTACCATGTGCTCGGCGATCAGTTTACGCATTCTGTCCATCTCAATGATCTCCACATTGCCACTGTAAGTTGTCATCGCAGTAGATTGAGTAGATTGTTCCACTTTCGAAACTGGTATCATCATTGCTTCTTCCCGGCTCCTGACTCCCGACTCCTGATGCTTAACTCTTCCACTCTTTTTATCACTCACATACTGCAAAATATCTTTTTTAGTCACTCTGCCTTCATTTCCTGTTCCCGGAATCGTTTCCAGTTCTGTCATGCTCACCCCTTCGCTGGCAGCAATATTCAATACCAATGGAGAATAAAAACGATTGGCATTGCCATTCGTATGTTGAGATTGGGAGATTACAGGGTGAATATTTTTTATTTCTTCTACTACAGTTGTGGTCTCTTGCGTTTTTTCTCTTGTTCCTTGTTCTTTATAGCTTGTCTCCTGAATTTTTGGTGAAGGAGTAAATATTTGCTGGCTTACTGTTTGTTCGGCGCTTGTTTTTATTCGGGCTATTACGGCTCCAACCGGTACGACATCATTCACATTATATAAAATTTCTTCGATCACACCGCTGGCGGCGCTGGGCACTTCACTATCCACTTTATCCGTAGCGATCTCCAAAACAGTTTCATCCATCTTTACAGTATCACCTGGTTGCTTGTGCCATTTCAAAATGGTAGCCTCCATAATGCTTTCACCCATTTTCGGCATGATCAGATCAACAATAGCCATAATTTTTTGATTTTATTTTTTGTTACCAGCTCTGGTAATTCTTATCAACTGTTGTTGCGTCGCACACTTGTACTGCAGTAATTCTATTCAGCAGGAAAACGGCAATCGCAATCGGGATCAAAGATAAATTTTTCCGCCTAATCCCTTTTATCTTGCTTAATCAGGGTTCAGACAATATAAACTTCCTTAGCATATTCAGAGCAGCCATGGCAGTTTGCTCAATATTTCTTTCTCTCTCAAAGCGGAAATAAAATTTTTTTGCTTCAGATCTATTATTATTTCCCACAGCGATCCATGCCGTACCGACGGGTTTTTCTTCACTGCCTCCATCCGGCCCCATAATTCCTGAAGTAGCTACAGCGTAATCCACATTCAACCTCTCAATGACACCTTTCACCATTTCCAAAACAGTTTCTTCACTTACTGCACCCACCGATTGCAATGTTTCCTGTTTTACCCCAAGTATATTTTCTTTTGCTTCGTTGGCGTAACTCACTACACTGCCTTTATAATATTGGGAAGATCCGGGAACCGTAGTGATCAGATGTGCGATATAACCGCCGGTACAACTCTCGGCAGTGGCCATCGTTTTATTCTTATCTTTTAAAATTCTTCCTATAACAACTTCCAGCGGAATATCTTCTTCAGCCACTAAAAAGTCTTTAATTAATTCCTTTAATTTTTCAACAAAAGGAGCCAACTGGTTTTCCAAAACTTCCTTATTTTCTCCTCGGGCAGTCAGCCGAAGTTTCACCATTCCATAACCCGGCAGATAAGCCAGTTTGATATTTTCCGGCAATGATTCTTCCCAATCCTTTATTTTATCTGCGATGAAGGATTCGCCTTGACCTGCAGTAAATAACGTTTTATGTACAATAGCAGGTAATGTAAAACTTTGTTTCAGTCTGGGTATCACTTCATCGATCATCAGTCCTTTCATTTCGTAGGGTACACCGGGTAATGAAAAAAAAGATTTTTTATCCTTTTTAAATTGCATACCGGGAGCTGTGCCTCTCGAATTATGCAATACAGTACAAACGTCAGGCACTTCGGCTTGTTTAATATTTCTCTCAAGCAAAGGCCCCGGGCGACGATAGACTTTTTCAAAAAGATATTTTACATGTTCCAATACCTGCTCATTCAACACTAATTTCCCCCCAAAATATTTACAAAGCAGCGGCTTGGTGATATCATCTGCGGTTGGTCCAAGTCCTCCTGTAATAATAATTACATCAGACTCCTGGCTTTCTTCATCCAATGCATTCCAGATTTCATCCCAAACATCGCCGACAGCCACTCTGCGCCGCACCCATATTCCGATCTTGTTTAGTTCTTGTGCAATAAAAGCGCTGTTGGTATCAATGGTCTGGCCGATCAAAAGTTCATCGCCGATAGTGATAATAGAAGCATTAACAACTTGCATAGGCAGCAAAGGTAGGAGTTGGCTAAATTTGCCGTATATAAAATAAACCCATTAAATGAAAAGAGTATTTTTTCTTTTTAGCTTTTGTGCATTGAGTGTTGCATTGTCGGCGCAAACTGTTGCAGCAAAGCTTAAAGTAGCTTTTCAACGATTTGAGAACGATCCGCAGCTGAAACACGCTATCAGTTCCCTGTATGTGATAGATTCAAAGACGGGCAAAGTGATATTTGATAAAAACTCACAGATCGGACTGGCAGGAGCATCCACTCAAAAAGTATTTACAGCTACAACCGCTTTTGAGCTGCTCGGAAAAGATTTCCAATTCAAAACCCGTTTAGGTTATTCAGGAAAAATAAATACCGGGATTTTAGATGGGGACTTATATGTCATCGGAAGCGGTGATCCAACATTAGGAAGCTGGCGCTGGGAACAAACAAATGACAGTCTTTTGTTGAATAAATGGGTTAGTGAGATCAAAAAACTGAACATTCAAAAGATCAATGGCTCGATCAAGACAAATACTTCTGCATTTTCCTACCAAGCAATTCCCGATGGATGGATCTGGCAGGACATTGGCAATTATTATGGTGCCGGCTCTTATCCATTGAACTGGAAAGAAAACCAATATGATCTCTATCTCGCTTCGGGCAATAAAATAAATGATAAAGTAAAAATTCTTAACGACAGCGTTTATTCTTTTGATGTGAATGAGCTGCGATCAGCTCCAAAAGGATCGGGCGACAATGCATATATTTATTATGATCGTTCTTTATCAGGAACTATTCCGGTAAATGAAAAGTCTTTTTCCATTTCGGGCGCCAATGCTGATCCGGTAGCTGATCTGCTTTCTGATTTGAATAAAAGTCTTGCTAAAAATTCTATTCAGTGCACTAAGGATAATGACAATTATCATCGGCAGCTTTTCCGGGAAGATTCATTCGCATTAAAAAAGATCCATTTATTCTACACTCATTTTTCTCCCACATTGGATTCCATTATTTATTGGTTTCTGAAAAAAAGCATTAATCTCTATGGAGAAGCGTTGGTGAAAGAGCTGGCCTATGAAAAAAACGGCTTTGGTTCCACTGACTCGGGAGTCGATATTGTAAAAGATTTCTGGAAGCAAAGAGGCATCGATGAAAATGAGATCCACATAGTGGATGGCTCCGGCCTTTCACCGCAGAACCGGATCACTACGCATGCACAGGTGGAAGTTTTGAAATATGCAAAAAGCCGGGGTTGGTTCCCTTATTTCTATGATGCACTTCCGGAATACAATAACATGAAGATGAAGAGCGGCACCATCAACGCTGTAAAAGGGTTTACCGGGTATCAAACTTCAAAAAAAGGTGAGGAGTTTATTTTTTCATTTCTGGTAAATAATTACAATGGCTCGCCGTCTGCGCTGGTAGATAAAATGTATAAGGTACTGAATGTACTTAAATAGTTCGGAAATATATTCCCAGAGGGATTTTATTCAGTCTCGGAATTCCTCTACATTTATCTGTAAAATAAAATGGCATTATGAAAGAGCAAAACTATAAGAATCATGGACGCTATGTTTTTATATGGCATGTGGTAACAGCTTTAGCAGTCGTTGCATCGCTGATTGGAAGTATTGTCAACCTGGTTTATTCTCCCAGGAGCAATTATTATTCGGCTTCATTGCTCGTGTTGGTGTCCTTAATACTGTGCAGTATCTTTTGGTATGCAAGGGCATTTGCATTAAAGGCTCAGGATCGGGCCATTCGGGCAGAAGAAAATTTCAGACATTTTATCCTCACTGGCAAACCCTTAGACGGTCGTTTGAAAATGAGCCAGATCATTGCGCTTCGTTTTGCTGACGATGAAGAACTTCCGGATCTTGCAAAAAGAGCATCTGATGAAGTAATGTCCAGTAAGGAGATCAAATTAGCTGTAAAAAAATGGAAAGCTGATCATCACAGGGCTTAAGTGATCTTATTGTTGAAGAGGTCAAAACAAACTTATCCCAATACCAATCAATGAAGGGATGGCAAAACATCCGATCCAAATTAGAGCGATAAGAATTTTGCCGGCGACTGAAATATCCTGCACTACCGTTCTTTGTAAAAGACTTTGTAACAGGTTTTTTATTTGATCTTCTTTGTTAGAATATTCATACGGTGGCGCTTCAGGGATATTTCGAAAGGACGGATGCTGACGGATCAGCACATTCCTGATTTTCCAATAATTTTCATCGCTGAGTTCTTCATAGGTGCTGTTCAGGTCAATTCCTTCCGCTTCGATCTTTTTTGTGAGTTT
Source organism: Chitinophagaceae bacterium (assembly GCA_035545755.1). GTDB lineage: Bacteria > Bacteroidota > Bacteroidia > Chitinophagales > Chitinophagaceae > UTBCD1. Next base: position 37,186 of record DASZXQ010000257.1, read on the forward strand.
ATCAAATTGCACATCTGCAGCGAGACGTGACAACAGAAACACAGGCAGGATCAGCAGCGGATAAAATGGCCTTTGCATTCCGTACAAAGCAAACCAGATCATCAGTCCGGCTGAAATAACAATAAATATTTGCCCGATAATATGACTGCCATCAAGAAACAATCGATTTAATAACTGTCCGCCATCCAGCGGATATACGGGAAGTAGGTTGAAAAGATTTAAAAAGATCAATATCCAGGCAATACGGCTCAATAGATAAACCTGTGAATAATCATGTGCTATGTGTGGAGCAATATAATGCAGCACGACGCCAACAATAATTCCCGGCACCGGCCCGGCTAAAAGAATGATCACTGATTGCAGTTGAGACACTTCATGTTTTTTGCCGGAAGCATAAGCGCCAACAAGTGGAATGAAAAAGATGCCCAGGTCTTTGTAATTATACAACTTCATGGCAAGGAAATGGCCAAATTCATGAAAGAGAACAATGCCCGTCAATGCCAGCACCAACATCCAGTTGCTGCTGAAGAAAAAATAACCAACGGCTAAATACAAAGCCAGGCTGGTGATGGAACGAAGTAAAATAGTAGTACGGCTTTTTGGCTCATCCGCCGGAAGTTTGGGAGGGTAAACAAAATTATTCTCCGGAGCATTTGATTGCGCCTCCGGATTTGGTTCATATTGGTGTTGTAATTCTTCCATGATTATATTTCGGGTAAGTTAGAGACTATTTTCCGATCAGCCTATCAAAGCTCCATTTGCCCGGCCCACAAAATAAAGTGGTGACAGATACCATCAGGTAAAGCGTTGCCAGTTCTGAATCCTGCAGCGGTTTGTGTTTTTGAATAATAAAAATAATGGTAAGAAAAAGTATTACCAATACGAATGAGGCTAATCGGGTCAATAATCCCATCACCAGCAAAATAGAGCAAAAGACTTCTGCAAAAATTGCCAGCATCAGGCTGGTACTATGTCCTACATGAAATGGATCGGAAAAACTGTTCTTGAGTTCCGAGAAGTGGTTCAGTTTTATCAAACCATGATTGAGAAATAAAAAACCTCCAAATCCTAGCCGTATCAGGAACATGCTGGCGTTGAAAGAAAATTCGGAATAGCGGGTGCTGAAAAATTTTTTCATTGATCTGGTCTTTAAAGATGCAATGATAAAAAGAAATTTTGTTATCATTATTTGCAAATAAAAATGAACGAAATGTTAAATCATTTCGGAACCGGCAGTTATCCACAGCTGTTTGGAATGATGTTTGGACAACCTTGAAATAATTTGAATCTTCGCAACGTTAATTTCCCAACGGACAAAGGACATACAAATGAAGAACAAAAGTTTTCTTGCAATAGCCATCCTCCTCAGTATTTCTGCATTTTCACAACAAACCCGTTTTTATTCTGATCCGCCGCTACTTGATAAGTTCAAAGAGGCGAAAGAATATTTTCAGAAAGAGGAATATAGCCTTGCATATCCGATTTTCAAAGAAGTACAGCGCTCCATTATTGAAACAGACAAAGCCGATAATGCCATCACCGTACAGGAGATCAATTATTATACGATCGTATGCGCATTGAAACAGAATGAGGGCAGGGCAGAGCAACAGGCTATTGAATACATTGACCTGGAAAAAAATGTGGCAAGAACCCAAATGATGAGTTTTCATTTGGGAGAATATTATTTTCGTCAGCAACGATTTGCGGATGCAGTACAACAATACGAACAGACCAATATCGATAACCTGAGCAATCGTGAAATTGCTGATATGAAATTTCACCAGGGCTATTCTTATTTTACCTTACAACGTTTTGCGCAGGCAAAACCTTTATTCAATACTATTCGTAGCATCAAAGACGATCCAAATTATATTGACGCTAATTATTATTATGGCTTTCTCGCATTTAAGGATGGACAGTATAGTGATGCCCTGGAAAGTTTTAAAATTGTAGAAAATGAAAAGAACTATTCTTCTGTAGTGCCTTACTACATTGCTCAAATCTATTACATACAGGGGAAAAAGGACGAAGCGATTGCTTATGTGCAGAATAAATTGAAAGGAGGCAACACTCAATATTATGACCTGGAATTAAAACAACTGATCGGTCATGCTTATTTTGAAAGGAAAGAGTATGCAAAAGCATTACCTTATCTTGAAGATTTTGTAAGCCGCTCTAAAAAAGTACGCCGGGAAGATCTGTATGAATTGTCTTATTGCTATTATCAAAATAATCAATTGTCAAAAGCCATTGATGGATTCAAGCAATTGAGCGGGAAAGAAGATTCATTAAGCCAGCATGCCATGTATTTGCTGGGCGATGCCTATTTGAAAATCGGCCAGAAGACCAATGCAAGAAATGCATTTCTATTTTGTTCTACCAATAGCAGCAACCCCACTCAAAAAGAAATTTCACGATTCCAGTATGCCAAACTTTCCTATGAACTAGGCTACCAGGATGAATCATTGAACAGCCTGAAATCATTTCTGAATGATTATCCCAATTCTACTTACAATACGGAAGCGAGGGAATTGTTAGTATCAGTGTTGGCAAATACTAATAATTACCGGGATGCTCAATCATTGCTGGAAAGTCTGAAAAGTCCCTCACCCAGCGCCAAAAAATTATATCCGCAAATATTATTTGGCCGTTCTACAGAGTTGATCAATGATGGCCGGTTGTCAGATGCAGATGCATTACTGGATAAAGCTTTAAAAGATCCGAATAATGCATCCGTACTTCCTTTCATTGATTTCTGGAAGGGTGAAATTGCTTATCGCAATAATAAATTGGACGATGCCATAAAATATTATAATGCTTACATCAATGCTGGTTATCCTGCCAATGGAGAAGCGAATGTCACCAATGCCCGTTATAATCTTGGCTATTGTTATTTACGAAAAGAAAATTACCAGGCTGCATTGGGTTTTTTTGAACCAATTGGGAAAAATCCGGCTTTAAATTCAGGCGAATTGAAACAAGATGCTTACGTCCGTACAGCAGATTGTTATTTCATGAACCGGGAATACAGCAAAGCAAAAGCGATGTATGATAATGTGATAAAATTTTCCTGGCCTGAAGAAGATTACGCAACGTTCCAAAATGCTATGATAAGCGGTATAAAAAGTTCTTCAGATAAGATCAATTTACTGAGTACTTTGATCCGTAAATTCCCGGCTTCTTCATTAGTGACAGATGCGAATATGGAAATTGCACAAACCTACATTGCCGATGAACGGTTTAAAGAATCAATTCCTTATCTGAATAACGTATTAAAAGGCGATGATAATTCAAGTTTGAAACCGCATGCGTATTTAAAACTCGGCGTTGTGTATTATAATCTAAATGACAATACAGATGCATTAAAACAATATAAAACGCTCATCACTCAATATCCCAATTCTCCTGAAGCAGAAAATGCGTTGGACAATATTAAGACGATCTATATTGAAGATGGTAAACCGAATGAGTATGCTGATTTCATGCGCCAGGCTGGAAGGCCGATCAGTGTCAGTGCTGAAGATTCATTAACATATGCAGCGGCAGAAACTCAATATGAAAGCGGAAGCACCACAGCGGCATTGAATGGATTCAATAATTATTTACAACGTTTCCCCAATGGTGTTTATGCAATTGATGCCAATTTCAATAGGGGAGAGATCTATAACAGCAAAAAGGATTTTACCAATGCATTGACCGGATATGAAGCGGTAGCTGCCAATGCTCCGAACAATTATGCAGAAAGAGCCATTTTAAATGCGGCCCGCATTTATTTTTTTGAGTTAAAAAATTATGACAAGGCTGAAACATATTATTCCCAGTTAAAACAGATCACATCCAACCAGGAAAATAAACTGGAAGCCATGCGTGGTTTGCTGCGTTGCCAGTATCAACTACAAAAATGGGACGTTGCATTAGATAATGCCAAAGAATTATCCGAAGCGAAAGGCAGCAGTATGGATGATAAAACCCTGGCAGACATGGCTATTGCTAAATCTTACGAAGTAAAACAGCAGTATGATTTGGCCATTTCAAGTTTCAAAACTGTTGTGCAATTAAATAAAGCGGCCTTGGCTGCCGAAGCCCGTTACGAAATTGCCAATTGCTGGTTTGCAGTAAATCGTCTCAGTGATGCCGAAAAGGCTGCATTTGAAACGATCAACAAATCCGGCTCTTACGATTACTGGGTGACGAAAGCCTATATTTTACTCGGCGATATTTATTTCAAACAAAAAGATTATTTCAATGCGAAAGCGACGTACCAAAGTATTGTGAATAACAGTATTGACCTGGACTTAAAAAATGAAGCGCAAATAAAATTGAATAAAGTATTGGATGAAGAAAAAGCTAACAGCAAGGTGAATAATCAATAAATGAAATGAACATGATGAAAGGGCCATTATATAAACTAATTTTTACCGGATCATTACTGGTAGTCTTTGGAATTACAGTCCAGGCTCAGGACACCACGAAGAAACGTTCCGTAAATATCACTTCCACTTTCAAACCTGTGTTGAAAGAAGCGGCCAAGATCAATTTCAATGCAAATCCGCCTGCTGCAGATACTTCGAAGCCAAATTTGAAATACGATATTCCGGATCAGAATCTTTTATTTGGTTATCAGCCCGGCTCATTGAAGCCGCTGGCTTTGCAAATCGATTCCGGCGGGAGATGGGATAACAGCAATTATATCAAAGCAGGCTTTGGAAGTTTGAAAACTCCATATATTCAAACCGGTTTTTCATTTGGTGATGGGAAGACGGGAGGATTGAATATTTATGCAAAACATGTTTCTTCCGAAGGGGCGAGGGATTTTCAGAAATTCAGTAACACTGATATAAAACTGGATGGTTTTTTTCAAACGCAAAAACATATAGAGTGGGATGCCAGTCTTGAAACCAAACAAGGCGGTACTTATAAATACGGCTATGAGCCGGAAACACTCAGTTTTCCCCGGGATTCATTGAAACAAAATTTTCAAACATACGCAGGTACAGTAGGATTTCATAATCTCAATCCCACGCCATTTGGATTAAGCTATTCTCCTTTGCTTAAGATAAATGTATTCACCGATAATTTGAAGAATACAGAAAGCAATACCGTGCTGGATCTACCTTTGCAAAAGACTATTGGAAAAGTTTTTGGTGTTAATCTCGGTCTCAATTTTGACTTGACCCGTCTTTCTCCTAGGGGAAAATCGGCGATAAACAATACGATGTATTCTATTGCTCCATCGCTTTTGTTTAAAACACCAAACCTTAATCTGCAGGCAGGAATTCGTCCCTCATGGGATAACAAAGTATTCAAAATGTTTCCCAACATCATGGCAGATGTAGGAACAGATGATTCCCGTTTCACTTTCCAGGCAGGGTGGACCGGATATGTGCGGAAGACAACGTACCAATATCTGGCGTCACAAAATCCATGGCTCTGGCTGCCTTCTTCATTCAAGAATACGTGGATTGAAGAACGATATGCCGGATTCAAAGGTTCTGCCGGCGATCATTTCAGTTACAGTGCCAAAGTAGGTTTCAATAAGTTGAACAATCAACCATTATTTGTCAATGATACTACACCAGGTTTAGGCGGAAAATCATTTGTAGTAGTAAACGAGCCGCAGATCAAAGTGTTAACATTGAGTGGAGAAATGGGCTTTACATTCCAGGAAAAATTTTCGCTGACTTCCAGTCTCAATTTTAATCAATACACCGGATTGAAAGTGAATAAAGCAGCCTGGGGATTGTTGCCTGTTGAATTCAATACTTCATTACGGTTAGAAGCCATCAAAGATCTTTGGTTCAAAGCTGATCTCTTTGCGTGGAGCGGACCAAAATATATGAAACAGGATGGTGGTGTAGGTGAATTGGATGGCGCTTTCGATCTGAATGCAGGTCTTGAATTCAAGATATCCAAATACATCAATCTCTGGACGCAGTTCAATAATATTTTCAACAAACAATACCAGCGCTGGAATCAATACCCGGTATATGGATTCAATTTTACCGGCGGAGTCGTATTTTCGTTCAATCAAAAGAACTGATTATGTACGACGAGCTCTACGAGCTTCTCATTTTAAATAAAGAATTGATCATTCCCGGCATTGGAAATTTTTCAGTGAACAGGAAACCTGCGGAGGCCAACTTCCTGGAGAAGTTGATCCATCCACCGGTGTATTCGATCACTTTGCAGAAAGAAACGGGAACTCCTTCCAAATTTTTTTTTAACCATTTAGCAGAATTATTAAATATTTCTGACAGGGAAGCAATAGTGCGATTTAATGATTTTGCATTTGATCTGAAAAAAAAGATCACTGCCGGTCAGGAAATAAAATGGAATGGCATCGGTACTCTTTTTATCAGCAACAGTGGTATGGTAAAACTTGCTCCTGTTGAAATTTGTGCTATCGAAGAACCTGTGGCAGTTGAAAAGGTTTTAAGGGAACATGCAGAACATATGGTTTTGGTAGGAGAGCAGGAGCGAACTTCAGTTGAAATGACGGAATTGCTTTCACAAACCGAAACGAAAAGATCAAAATGGTGGATCGGAGCGCTGATAGCAGGAGTGATGCTGCTTATATTTGTTTTCTGGATTTTTTCTAAAAATGAGTGGAATGTTTCGTCTGTTTCTAACGAGCAGATCATAACTCCCGGGCAGGAAGAACCCTCCTACATTCTTCTTCAGTAAGTTTTATTTTATCTACTCAATTTGATTTTACTTTGCGATTCCTGTCATGGGTGAAAGAATACATTATACTAATTGTCCCGTTTGCGGATCTGCTGATATTAGAAATGTCTTATCTGCAAAAGATCATACGGTAAGCGGAGAACTATTTTCAATTACCGAATGCAATTCCTGTTCATTTCGCTTTACGCAAGATGTACCGGATGCAGATTCCATTGCTCCTTATTATAAATCGGAGGATTATATTTCTCACACGGATGAAACTAAAGGATTGATCGGAACTTTATATAAAAAAATACGCCGGCGAACTTTAATACGAAAAAGAAAATTAATCGAAAAGGCTACAGGCATATTAAAAGGTAGTTTGTTGGATGTTGGTTGCGGTACCGGGGCATTTGTGCACGAAATGCAACTAAAGAATTGGATTGTGACCGGATTAGAACCAGATGCTGGCGCAAGGGAATTGGCAAAGAGATTATATAACCTGGATTTAAAAGATCAAAATGAGTTATTTCATTTGCCGGGTTCTTCTCTTGATGCCATAACACTCTGGCATGTGTTGGAGCATGTGCATGACCTTGACGGGTATATTCAGCAATTAAAGCTGTTATTGAAGGAGTCGGGAAAATTATTCATTGCAGTGCCGAATTATACTTCGCTTGATGCAAGGATTTATAAGGAATATTGGGCAGCCTATGATGTCCCAAGGCATTTGTATCATTTTTCTCCATTATCTATGCAACGACTGATGGAGAAAAATGGTCTGAAAATTATTAAATATAAACCGATGTGGTACGATAGTTTTTATATTTCTCTTCTGAGCAGTAAATATAAAAATGGGAAAAGCCGATGGTTTGCTTCATTGTGGAATGGTCTTCGTTCCAATGTTATTGCATTGGGAAATACAAAGAAATGCAGCTCTGTGATCTATGTGATTTCCAGATGAACCTTGATATGCTATTGACCAAACTGGATTTCGTATAAATTCGGCCATAGTTTGCCGGTAACATAGATCTTTTTTGTAGCCGAATCATAGGCAATGCCATTGGGCACATCTGCTTCAGGGTCTATTGCCTTTACACGGTTCCACATATCATTAAGGTCGGCTTTTCCAACAACTTTTCCATCTGCAGGATCTATTTTAAGAACATAAGGGTATTGCCATTGGTTAGCATAAACAAATCCATCAATATATTCCAATTCGTTCAGGTTATGCGAAAGGCTTCCGCCTTCGGTTATTTCCTGTGTTTTCAATAGTTGGAAAGTGGTAGGATCGTAGTAATAAAGATTGCTGGTACCATCGCTTACGATCAATTCTTTACCATCAGTAGTGATGCCCCAACCTTCAGTATTAATGGTAAATTCTTTTACTTTTTTAAAATCTTTCAAGGTATAAACAAAAACAGTTTTTTCTTTCCAGGTTAGTTGGTAAACGGTATCCCGTAATATTGTCATTCCTTCTCCAAAATATTTTTTCCTTTCAATAGAAACCAATTTTTGAGCTTTACCAGTTTTCAGATCCACCTTCATAATCTGGTTGGCATTGGCAGCTTCATCACCGGTGCTTTCATATAGTTGCCCCTTGTAGATCATAAGTCCCTGGGTAAAAGAAGAGGTATCATGCGGATAGCTATTAACAATTGAATAACTGATGTTTTTTGGCTGATCTGCCGACTGAGTGTCGGTACCATTTTCATTCTTGTCTTTGTTTTTGCAAGCCGCAATAGTCACTGCAATGAGGAAAGGAATAAATTTTTTCATTAATAAGTGTGATTTCTACAAAAATAGTCCTTGAATGAGAATGTGACATGTTAAAGCTTACAAAACTATAAGTTCCTGAAAATACGTTTCGTGAGATTATGAATCTTCATTTTTATGAATTATATTTGAAGTTGTTGGACCGCCTTATCTTTCCCCGAAACATATTTTCTTCCGTATCCCAAGAATTCCTTATTTAATCTCCTTTTATCCTTTTCATATTCCAATGCCCTCGAAAGCTCGTGGCTTTGAAGCATTTAGCCATGTCGATGATTAATATCTGGAATTATGAAAATACGGCTCGGCCTTCTTTTAGTCATTATTATTCTTGCCAATCAACTTGCTGCTCAGCAGCGGTGTTCCACTTTTGAATACCAGCAAGCACAATTACTAAAAGATCCCTCACTGCAGTATAAGCAAAATGCAGTTGAGGCTTTCACTACTAATGCCATTAAAAATTCTCAGAACACACTTGCACGTTTAGATGGAAATTATGTTATACGCATACCGGTTGTAGTCCATATTTTATATCATGATCCAACTGAAGACGTCAGTGATAGCCGGGTGATGGAACAGATCAATGCGTTAAACCGGGATTACAGGCGACTGAACGCTGATACGGTAAATACGCCTTCTTATTTTAAATCGGTGGCAGCTGATTGTGATATTGAGTTTCAGCTGGCTACTTCAGACCCTTTTCAAAGGTCGACAACTGGTATTATCAGAAAATATACTCCCATTTCTTTATGGGAAGAGGACGATAAAATGAAATCTTCATCTACTTTGGGTGATGATGGCTGGGACCCGAATAGTTACCTAAATATCTGGGTTTGTAATATTGATGGAGTTCTTGGATATTCCAGCATTGTTGGGGGACCTGCAAATATTGATGGAATAGTGGTCAATACCGGCGCTTTTGGTCAGACTAACACTATTGCTGCTTATGACAAGGGTCGCACAACAGTTCATGAAGTAGGGCATTGGCTTAACTTAAGGCATACATGGGGCGATGCAGATTGCGGTGATGATTTTGTAGACGATACTCCCAAGCAAAGCACATATACTACCGGGTGTCCTTCTGGTATCCGCATTTCTTGCAACAATGGCCCCAACGGAAATATGTATATGAATTATATGGATTTTACCTATGATGATTGTATGAATATGTTCACTCAAGGACAAAAAGATAGAATGAGAGCCATGTTTGAACCTGGAGGGCCTCGTTATTCCATTCTTTTTTCAAAAGGGCTTAATGATCCATTAGTTTACCAGGCTCCTGTGCCTGACAACCCACCTGAATGGCTGCATCCGCAGATATATCCCAATCCGGCAAACAATGAACTAAACCTGGATCTGTCTTATGATGTTCGTTGGATTGGTAAAACAGTTTCTTTGATAAATCTCCAGGGGCAAACAGTAATGCAAATTTCAATTACTTCTAAAGTTCAGAAAATTGATATCAGCCGTCTTGCCAGCGGAATGTATTTCTTGTCAGCTAAAAAGGAAGATGGTGAAAGTATCAGGGATAAGTTTATTAAGCAATAGGAACCGGACATAAGTTTTCAATGCATTTGAGCTTAGTTTACATTATTTATCGTAAATAAAAAACCGCCTGAAAATCAATAACTCTAGCGGTTTTTCTAATTTTTATTTTTAAATTAAATATGTATCGCTTCACCGTAAGCCACTTCTATGGCATCCTTAACACTTTCGCTGATTGTTGGGTGAGGATGAATGCTGTTTAATACTTCCTGGTAAGTAGTTTCAAGTTTTCTGGCAGTTACCGTTTGCGCAATGATCTCAGTAACATTATAACCGATCATGTGAGTGCCCAGCCATTCCCCATATTTAGCATCGAATATAACTTTAATGAATCCTTCATTATGGCCGGCAGCAGAAGCTTTTCCGCTTGCACTTAAAGGAAACTTGCCCACTTTGATCTCATATCCTGCATCTTTTGCCTGTTTCTCGGTGTATCCAACAGAGGCAATTTCAGGATAGCAATAAGTACAACCGGGAACATTATTGTAATCTATTGGCTCTGGTTTATGGTTATATTTCTTTTCATTGAAACCAATATTTTCGACGCAGATAATTCCTTCTTTCGAAGCTACATGCGCCAATGCCTGTCCGGGAGAGCAATCACCGATGGCATAAATTCCCGGCACATTGGTTTGATAAAATTTATCAACCATTATTTTTCCTTTCTCAGTTTTGATACCGAGTTCTTCCAAACCGATACCTTCGATATTAGCAGAAACGCCAACAGCGCTTAGCAAAATATCTGCTTCAAGGGTTACTTCGCCATTTGGTGTTTTAACTTTTGCTTTAACACCATTGCCAGATGTATCTACGGATGTTACCTCGCTACTGGTCATGACAGCAATTCCCTGTTTCTTGAAATTCTTTTCTAATTCTTTACTTACTTCTTCATCCTCCACAGGAACTACACGGGGCATGAATTCTACAATGGTCACTTTTGTTCCCAGGCTGTTATAAAAATATCCGAATTCTACTCCAATCGCACCGCTCCCAACAACAATCATGCTTTTGGGCTGCTGAGGTAGCACCAACGCTTCACGGTAACCAATGATCTTTTTGCCATCAATTTTCATAGAAGGCAATTCACGGCTTCTTCCGCCTGTCGCTACAATGATATGTTTAGCTTCTACTGTTTTTTTGCTTCCATCTGCTGCAGTTACTTCTATCTGGCCTTTTGCTTTCAGTTTGCCAAAACCATTGATCACATCGATCTTATTTTTCCGCATTAAAAATTGCACGCCTTTGCTCATTTTGTCTGCAACGCCACGGCTTCTTTTAATGATTGCTTCGAAATTGGGCGTGCCGCTGGCTTCAATACCGTAATCTTTAGAATGCTTGATGTCTTCGTAAACCTGCGCCGTTTTCAATAATGCTTTGGTGGGAATACAACCCCAATTCAGACAAATACCTCCGAGAGTTTCCTTTTCTATAATAGCTGTTTTAAATCCAAGCTGCGCTGCACGGATTGCTGCTACATATCCGCCCGGTCCGCTGCCAATTACTACTACGTCGTATGCCATAAATTATTTAAAAATTAGTGATAGAATAGTTGCGATTTGGGAGTGCGAAGCTACTTGAAAATGAACAATTCGCAAAAGATCAGGCTACCCGGTGGATTTTAAAACAAAAGATGATCAGGCCTCGAATGGAGTGCCGATAGATCAGATTTCACATTTGCAATGGGTCATTCATAAAGCGCTATTTTCGTGGAAGTACTGACAGTGATTACGTGGAAAAAATCAATTATTTGGGATTCAATATTTGAG
>DASZXQ010000258.1:0-50813 GCA_035545755.1 Chitinophagaceae bacterium
ATAGTCGCAAGATCATTTTCCTGGTTGCTTCATCAAAATCTGAAGATGGATGATATCCGAGCTTTTTCAAATTCTCATTATGAGGATTGTAATAGTGCTTTTCTTTTTCCTTCCTCGGATTTTTTATCGGTGAAACTTTTATATGAATTCCAAGTTCTTTACATACATCAGCCACTTTCGTAGCGAGGTCGTTTATAGAATATACATTTGCATATTGGTTTATAACCCGGTATTCGCCGGCTCCTGGAGGATTTTGAATAACCAGTTGAATGCATTTCATCGAATCGGATAGTGGCAGGAATGAACGTTTCTGTGTGCCTTTTCCATAACTGGTAAGCGGATAACCAATTACTGCCTGGCAACAATACCGGTTCATGATCGTCCCAAAAGCTTCATCAAAATCCAGGCGGGTATTCAATTCGTGTATTGAAGCATTCGCTTGCGGATGAAATCCAAAAACTATACCCTGCATAATGTCGGTGCATCGTATACCATAGTTCTTGCAGGCAAATTGTAAATTATTCGAATCATGCACTTTTGATAAGTGATACCAACTGTTTGCTTGCCTTGGAAATGGTAACCGATCTTTTCGCCCACGGTATTCAATCTCAAAAAATCCTTCAGGAATATCAATATTCGGAGTGCCATACTCACCCATCGTGCCCAACTTTACAATGTGGGTATTGGGTGCAAATTCTTTCACACCGTAAACGAGGTTCAAAGTACCGACCAGGTTATTTTTCTGAACCCACACACATTTTTCCTGGTTCATCATCGAATAAGGCGCCGAGGGACATTGACCAAAATGAACGATGACATCCGGCTGTACTTTTTTAATGATCCCGCTCAGAAATTTATAATTAGTTATATCACCTTTATAAAACTCAATATTTTTTTTGTATTCTTTCTTATATGCTTTGACCCGTTCGCTCATCGATGCTATAGGAATAGCACTGAGCGAATGCATTTCTTTCACCCATTTTCTGCGGTAAAAATTATCGACGCCATAAATTGAATACTTTTTGCCTGATAAAAAATTAGCCAGGGACCAACCCAGGTAACCATCAATTCCCAAAATCAAAATTCGCATGAGTTCACTCGTTACTTGAAAATTATGATACTAAATCATCTCAATTTTATAGTGTATCGGTATCTGCACAAACAAGTTATATCGGCAATTATGCCTTATAGGTTGCATTATTAGTCTATAAATTGTAAAATATTTCAATCTTCGCTTAATACTTATTTTTACATCCGTTATGGCATTTTTCAGGCAAAATAAAAACCTGGTATCGGAGATCAATACCGGCTTCGGCGTCAACAGCAAGGATAGCGGCGGACGCTTTTATAACCGTGATAATGGTAGAGCCAATGTGGTCAAAAAAGGAATAAATATTCTTGATCGATACAGTTGGTATCATACCATGCTTTACATGAAAAGGGGTAAATTCCTGCTATTGTTATTCCTGATCTATATTTTCATTAATCTTCTTTTCGCTGGAATTTATTACGCCATTGGCATTGAACATCTCTCCGGGATCAATCGAAATTCTGCCTTGGGAAATTTTACGGAAGTATTTTTTTTCAGCACTCAAACATTCACTACTGTTGGTTATGGACGCATCAGCCCGACCGGTTTTTTGACCAGTGCCATTGCAACATTTGAAGCATTCCTTGGATTATTGAGTTTTGCGATAGCTACCGGTTTGTTTTATGGAAGATTCTCAAGGCCACAGGCTTTTTTACGTTTCAGTGATAAAGCTATTATTGCACCTTACCAGGATGGCATTGCATTGATGTTTCGTATGGCTCCATATAAAAACAATGCGCTGTCCGAAGTGGAAGTAAAACTTACTATGGCCATGCAATTGGAAGAAAACGGTAAAAAAGTAAATAGATTTTATTCGTTGGACCTTGAGATCCCGAAGATCAATGCGCTGGTATTAAGTTGGACGATCGTACACCCAATCAATGAAAATAGCCCGTTGTATGGTTTCAATATGCAGGATATTAGAAATGCTGACACAGAAATTTTTGCATTTGTAAAAGCATTTGATGAAGTGTTTTCCAATACAGTGATCGGTCGCACTTCTTTTGTCGCATCTGAAATTGAATGGGGGGCACGTTTTAAAATGATGTATTATGCCAATTCGGATAAATCAAAAACAGTGCTGGATCTGTCGTTGCTCAACAGCATTGAAAAAGTGGATATCCCCGAACCAATTGCTGTATCCTGACCTTACACTGGTGTGATCTGGATAAATTCTTTCCGGTTGATGTAATACAAAAACAGGATATACAGGATCGGAAAAAAGCTGATCAGCTTTAATGCAAAAATCCCTGTATAAAAACCTGCCAGGTACAATAAAGCCAGCATCAAAAAACCAGCCGCCAGCTGCACATCACCTATGGCACACACAACTTTAAAATAATAGGTGTTTAAATGATGATATACCAATTCCAATGGTTTGGTGTGATGAAACCCATCTGTAACGACAATCTTCGGATGATTTTCCTGGACAGTGATCACAACGGGCCTGTTATTCATCAACGGATAAATTTCTTTACCATTTACAACTACACGTATTTTTAAAAAACTCAGCAACATCTGGTTTTTCCGGGTAATGACGATATGATAAGAAAGTTTCTCCAAAAATTATTTTAAGGAGCGGATGATCTCGGTAAAGTCTGCCGCTACCAGTGAGGCGCCGCCAACTAATCCGCCATCCACATCGGGACAACTGAAAAGTTCCTTTGCATTGTTAGCTTTTACGCTGCCACCATAAAGTATCGAAATCGTGTTTGCAATATCTGAACCGTACCGATCCGCCACTATTGAACGTAAATGAGCATGCATTTCTTGTGCCTGCGCAGAAGTTGCCGTCTTGCCGGTTCCAATTGCCCAAATAGGCTCATAAGCAATAATGATCTTCTTTATATTTTCTGCATCAAGATGAAACAACGATTCACGAAGCTGTGTCTGTACAAATTCATTTTGTTTTCCGGACTCACGGATTGACAAGGGTTCACCGCAACAAAATATTGGTGTGATATTAAGTTCAAGGCAGCGATTAATTTTTTCTGCCAGCATACTATTAGATTCATTAAAATATTCCCGGCGTTCGCTATGGCCAATAATACAAAAATTCACCCCGATAGAATGAAGCATTTCAACGGATATCTCGCCGGTGTACGCTCCTGATTTTTTATCAGAACAATTTTGCGCCGCCACTTCATAATTCGATTCATCCTCCACTTCACTACGTGTCATTATCAGGTAAGGAAAGGGAACAGCAAAAATAACCTGTTGATGCAATGAGAGGTTACTATTGGCGCTAAGAATATCGTCCAGTAATTTTTCTCCCTGCTGAAATGTCAAATTCATCTTCCAGTTAGCTGCAGCGATCTGTTTTCTCATTTAAAAATTTTAAAAGTGTTCAAAGATATAGGTAAGAATGCTTTTTTCATTATCCGTTAAAGACTGAAGTTTTAACCGTTTCCAGTTTTGTATGTCCGTAAATGCTTTTTCCAATTCATAGCGCTTAACCCCTTCGCTGCCCCATGAAAAACAAGGAATATATTTTGGTGTTAGCCCGGAGCCGAAAACATTGCAACAGACGCTGATCACTGTACCGGTATTGATCGCAGTATTCACTGCTGTTCTGGAATAATCTCCCATCATCACTCCGCACTTTATACCAGCACTTTTCTCCCCCTGCGAAGTCCAAACCTTTATTTCACCTGCATTATTTTTCAGGTTAGAATTTGTAGTACCGGCGCCCAAATTGCACCACTCACCGATCACAGAATCTCCCAAATAACCATCATGCGCTTTGTTAGAATACCCAAAGAGGATTGAATTTTTTATTTCTCCTCCAACAACCGAATATGGCCCGACAGTAGTCGCCGGGTAAACTTTTGTTCCCATTTTCAGGCAAGCACCCTCACATAAAGCAAAAGGGCCACGGATAATACAGCCTTCCATAATTTCTGCGTTTTTACCAATATAAATTGGTCCTGTGGATGCATTTAAAATACTGTGTTCCACCTTAGCCCCTTTTGCAATAAATATATCTGAAGGACATATGATTTTATTCGTCTTAGAAATGGGTTGCGATTTTCTTTTTTTAGTGAGCAGTTCAAAATCCCGGCGGATAGCCCAATCATTAAGGCGGAAGATGTCCCACGGATATCGGACCGCTTTTATTTCCTCTTTGATGATCACTGCTTTTCTTACCTGTATTTTATGTTTTTCCTTGATCTCTTTTTGGGTAAACCGAAACGCAAATCCAGTACTGCCTTCTGCAGATATAAATTCTCCGTTTTTCAATTTGCTGACTTTTTTTACCAAATCTGGAGTAGGAAGTATGTTTCCATCGATCAAAAAACAAGTGGCGTTTACTGCAGCTTCGTCAAGGTTCACTGAACGATCGAGGTCTTTATAATCATCTTCTTTTTTGTCATAAGTCGGTAGGCCCAGTATTTTTTCCCATTTTTCCCGAATAGTCAAAATGCCAACCCTGATATCCTGTATCTGGCGGGTCAGCGTGAATGGATGCAGATTCTCCGGCTGACAAAATTCTTCAGTAAAAATGATCTTATTCATAAGTGGAAATGCTAAAATAAAAAAAGATATCTGCGAAAGCTGAAAATTCTTACCCTTTGATATAAACTCATTTCAGGATAAAACTATTTTCTACCACATCAAATTCTTTGTCATCCACAGACCGAATAGTTTGACGTATAGCCATAAACCCTTTGTCCTTATCACTGAAACAAAAAACTTTTATGGTCCCGTTCACCACGCCGCCGCTGTAGGTACCCTTCATGATCACACCCCTTCCTTCATAATTACCGAAATGGGTTATTTTCACAATAGAATCAGCTCTGAAAACATCCGGCGCATTCAACGATTTCGCTTCAGTATTCAATTTCTCATCTATATCGATTTTAGTATCAAATACAAATAGTTGCATCATATTCTCACTCAGGTAAGACCTTATCTTGAAATATGCCTGCGGATTAAATGCAGAATCAATATGATCGAGGTACAGTTTATCCGTTACCTGAAAGGAACAACGCTGCCGGTTCACGGTTTCTATTTTATGTTTATCCTGAGGAGTAGTCCTCATAGTGGCATCGTTGCAAGAAAACAGGATTGAAATGACACCGGACAATAGAAATCTTTTCGCAGCCTTTATATAGGCCATTTCCATCTGATATTTATTTTTAAATTTTCTTCCCTAAAGTGTCGAAAAACACTCATTTGTGTAAAGATATTATTTTAATTTTTCGGTGATGGCAGATGAAAAAAGCCCTAAAAATACCCTTGTAAAGCTATACAAGTGCCCGGCAAAAAAAATAGGTCTAATTTTATACTAAAATCTCTGAAATTCAGTTATTAAGACATTACATTGCGACGAGAAAATGCGACTCATCCGATATACTATTTCAGCCGTTATATTCCTCATCTTTTGCCAGGCCGCTATTCGCTCTTACGGACAACTCGGGATCTCATTCGATCTGAAAAAGCCAAAGCAGTATGATGAAAGGGTACTTCGTTCTGAAAAATCCGATCAGAAGAAATTTACTTTGCCCACCCGTTTCATTCAGAACACTGTCACTCATTACAACTACTTTTTCAATGCCAATAACAAACTAAACGATGTTATTGAAAGAGCTAAAAGTGCTTTCAAGGAAGATTATTCCAAACTTCTTCCCTTTTATAACTACACTCTTGATCAAACAGCACGAGATAATGTGCAATTGGATTCTATTGTGTACAAAGCAGAAACCGGTATTGCACTGCATGATCTCCGCGGTGATTGGGTGGATAATCTGTACCTGCTTTGGGGAGCTTCGTATTATCTGCATAAAGAATTTGATTCTGCAGCTATGATGTTTCAGTTTATTAACTATGCATTTGCCCAGAAAGAAAAAGACGGCTATTATAAAACTATCGGAAGCAGCATGGATGGGAATAAAGCTTTTAGCATTGCCACTAAAGAAAAAACCAATGTTGTAAAAGAAGTTTTTTCAGAACCGCCAAGTCGAAATGATGCTTTCATCTGGCAGATCAGAAACTATCTGGCGCAGGATAAATTTCCCGAAGCCGCCAGCCTCATTGTCACTTTGAAAAATGATCCGAATTTTCCTAAAAGATTGCAGAACGACCTGGAAGAGGTCCAGGCCTGGTATTTCTATAAACAAAATATGTGGGACAGTACAGCTCCCCATTTGGTAAATGCTTTATCCAACGCCACTAACAAACAGGAAAAAGCCAGATGGGAATACCTAGTAGCACAACTTTATGAAATGGTTGGAAAGTATGATGAAGCAGAAAAATTTTATGCAAGATCGATCACTCAGACTACTGATCCTATCCTGGATGTGTATGCCCGGTTGAATTCGATCCGCGTCAATAAGAGTGGCGGTGAAAATTATATCGAAAAAAATATTGCCGACCTGCTTAAAATGGCAAAGCGGGAAAAGTATGAAGAATATCGGGATATTATTTATTACATGGCCGCGCAAATGCGTTTGCAACAAAATAATTTTGATGCGGCGTACGCCCTTCTTCAAAAAGGAGCTCATTACAGTTCCAACAATATCGAACAACGTAACAAAATTTTTCTGCAATTAGGAGAAATGGCTTTTGCCAAAAAATTATACAGGGCTGCTTATAATTATTACGACAGCCTTAACCTGAATGATACTTCTTTACATGATCTAACTCAGATCAGCAAACGGAAAGAAATGCTGGGTACTATTGCGGGCAATATCGAAATTATCGAAAGACAAGATAGCCTGCAGAAGATCGCTGCAATGCCAGAAGACGAAAGAAAAGATTTTGTAAAAAAGTTGGTAAAGCAGCTTCGTAAGAGCCAGGGATTGAAAGATGAAGGACTTGTAACAGGAATACAACCCTTTGGTCAGCAAAACAATAACACCGCACTTTTTACAAATACTGCCGACTCAAAAGGCGATTGGTATTTCGATAATTCCTCGATGCGTAATAAAGGATATGCTGATTTTATATCCCAATGGGGAAAACGGCCTAATGTTGATAATTGGAGGCGCAGTAGTAGCATTTCGGGCATTAATCAAAATTTGGTGCAAGGCAACCTGTCAAAAGACTCTTCTGCGCTAAAGGCAACAGCCGGCAAAAATCCCGAAAGCGAGATCACCTTTGATGCTTTGTATGATAAACTGCCTCTGACTGATCAAAAAATGAATGTGTCAAATGATTCGATAAGCAATGCCATGTTCAATCTTGGTAAAATATATGCAGAAGATATTGAAGATTGTGCAGCCACTATCGAAACTTTCGAATCATTGCGTACCCGTTTTCCAAAGTTTGAAAAAATGGATGAAGTATTATTTCACCTTTACTATTGCTATAATAAAAATGGCGAAACAGCAAAAGCAGCATCTATAAAAAAAATAATGAGCAGCGAGTATCCAAAAAGCAATTATACCACTATAGCCATAACCGGCAAAAATCCGGCATCCAAAACAGCCAACCCTGAAGCAACGAAAGAATACGAAAAAATATATGATCAATTCATTGAAGGGAATTTTTCAGACGCAGTAGCAGAGAAGAAAATAGCAGATAGCCTATACGGGAAAAATTACTGGACTCCCCAATTGCTATACATTGAGTCAGTGTATTATATTAAACAAAGGCAGGATAGCGTTGCAAAAAACATCCTCAATTCCATCATTACGCAATTCCCCAAAACTCCTTTAGCCGACAGAGCTGCGACACTCATCGATGTATTAAGCCGTCGTAAACAAATAGAAGAGGAATTAACGAATCTTGTAATCGAAAGCCCGAGACAAACTCAAGAGCCGAGTAATAAACCTGCAACTACTATCACATCTGCCATTGTTAACAAACCTAATGCTGTTGACACACTAAATAAAAATGCAAAGTCAATTGCCATTCAGCCTCTCACGATAAAGCCTGTAATTGATACCACGAGCAGCAAATCAATTCAACAGCCTGCTTCTGCTTACACATTCACTCCGGATGCACCACATTATGTCGTATTAATTTTGACCAAAGTGGATCCTATTTTTGTCAATGAGGCTAAGAACGCATTCTTCCGGTATAATCGTGAAACCTATTACAACAAGACAATGACAGCTGATCTTGTCGATATTGATGGTATTAATCGCCTGCTATTAATCAGCCCGTTTAAGAATTCACAGGAAGCCATCGATTATATTGATCATGCACGGCCTGTCACACCCACTGAGATCATTCCCTGGCTAAAAGGAGGCAAATACAGTTTCTCGATCATTACCGATAAAAACCTTGAAATACTGAAAGCCAGCAAAAACATTGATGATTATAATAAATTTCTTCATCAGAGTCTTCCTAGTAAATTCTGATTTCCTTTCTTCTGTATTTCAAAAATGAGATTTGGCAAAAAATTAATTCACATCTGCCAAAGGCTGAGACTGTTTTTCTTAATTTAGAGCCACAAGACTCATCCCGATCCGCGTATTGATCACCACAATTTTTTAAATGATATGAGACGTTCCGTCCGAATTTTCTGGTACCTTTTTCTGGCTGGCTTTCTTTGTTTTGTCCTGGTCGTTCTAATGGCCAATTTTGGTGTATTTGGTAAAATGCCTTCACTAAAAGAACTGGAAAATCCTTCCATTCTTCAATCATCGGAAGTATACGCTAATGATGGCACTTTGATGGGAAGATATTATAGAGAACGGGCAAATCGCAGCAATGTTGAGTTCAAAGATATTTCCAGGAATGTGATCGACGCATTAGTGTCAACAGAAGATGAACGCTTTTATGAACATTCCGGAGTAGATTTTAAATCAACCTTGCGTGCCATTTTTTTATTGGGGCATGAAGGCGGTGGTAGTACCATCACACAGCAACTGGCCAAGACATTATTGGACCAGGGAAGTAAAAACAAAGCATGGCGCATAATCGAAAAAATAAAAGAATATATCATTGCTATCAAACTGGAGCGCAATTTTACAAAAGAAGAAATATTGGCTTTATATCTCAATGCCGTTCCTTTCGGTGATAATGTTTATGGAATCAGGAATGCTTCCAGGACTTTTTTCCAAAAAGAACCGGATCGCCTGGATGTAGATGAAGCGGCATTACTGATCGGGATGCTGAAAGGAAATACACTTTATAATCCAAGAAGAAATTACAAAGCAGCTTTTGATCGTCGCAATGTTGTTATCACCCAGATGGAAGTAAATAACAAATTGACGCATGCGGAAGCAGATCGGCTGAGGTCATTGCCGATCAAACTTAATTACAGGAAACTGGATGAAAATAACGGTTATGCCCCCTATTTCCGTGAAGTGCTGAAAGGCGAGATCGCCGATGCATTGAAGGATGTTAAAAAACCGGATGGCGGTTCTTATAATATTTATGATGATGGCTTGCGGATATATACTACGATCAATCCTAAAATGCAGGAATATGCCGAGGAAGCTGTGGCTCAATGGATGCCTGTGATGCAAAAAACAATGAATTCCCAGTCTTACCTGAAAAATGTCTGGAAGGATCACCAGGCAGAGCTGGAGCGCTATATGAAACAGAGTGACCGTTGGCAGAATATGTTGGATGATGGTTATAGCGAGCAGGATATCCGGAAGAGTTTTAATGAAAAAATACCCATGAAAGTATTTGCCTGGAATGCCAATCGTGAAAAAGATACAGTGATGACTCCGCTGGATTCTATCAAGTACAGCAGGCAGATGATGCAAGCATCTTTCATGTGCATGGATCCTATTACCGGTGAAGTAAGGGCCTGGGTAGGTGGTATTAGTTTTAAAACATACAAATACGATCATGCCAACCTAAAAACAAAAAGGCAAGTCGGTTCTGCCATTAAACCTTTACTGTATTGCCAGGCAATGGAAGAAAGAGGCTTTACCCCGGAAACAATTTGCGATAACGAGCCGCAATTTTTCCAAGGCAATGGATGGGTTCCTGCAGGTAAAAAATGTGTCGGCGCTCCTCAGGTGACCATGGCAGGAGCATTAGCACATTCTTTGAATTGTGCCAGTGCTTACATCATGAAAAATGTCGGTGCGCCTCAATTTGCAGATTTTCTTTCACGACTAAATATTCCAACCAAAGTTGATGTGGTGCCTTCATTAGCGCTCGGGGCTTGTGATCTCTCCTTATATGAAATGCTATGGGGCTATTCCATTTTTGCAGGCAGGGGTTTTTCTACCAAGCCATATTTTATTACGAGGATCGAAGATAGAAATGGAAATGTGATCAAACGATTTGATTACAGCAGCAACAGAAAAGAAGTGGTCAGTGAGGCCACCGCATATAAAATGTGCCGGATGATGCAGGGAACGGTAGATGTGGGTACCGCAGCAGGGTTGCGGGGTCGCCTGGGCGCTGCAGAAATGGGCGGTAAAACCGGAACTACCAATGACAATGCTGATTTCTGGTTTATGGGGTATACGCCTCAATTATTAGCGGGGACCTGGGTAGGTTGTGATGATCGTTTTCTGACTTTAACAAATGCAGTTTATCAAGGTGGCCGGGTAGCCAGACCAATTTGGGAATACTTTTTTCAAAAGGTTTATGCGGATAAATCTTTAGGCATTGACAAAGATGCAAAATTTGCAATACCCGCTGATCTTGAAAATACAGCTGACAGCAGCACCAACTACGACCTAATTGCTAAGCCTGCTCAGCCCGGTGCAGAAGGCGATGATGAAGGAGTAGGAAATGAACAGGACTTTAAGATCAGTAATGAATATATTCCGCCGGAATCGACTCCCGTCACAGATGATAATTCAAAAGTCAAAAAAGATACGACTAATAAAAAACCGGTGATTAATAAATCACCTGCAGAAGTACCTCAAAAAAAGAAAGGATTTTTTCAAAGGTTATTTGGCAAGAAAGAAAAGAATTAAATAAGCATTTCATAAAAAAACCTCTCTTGACCAAGAGAGGTTTTTTTCATTTATACTAATGTGAACGATCAGTAATAGCTAAGTTTCAATTCCACTCGTCGGTTCTTTTGACGACCTGCAGCCGTTTTGTTATCGGCGATAGGCATTGTCGCTCCATGACCGGCAGCTGTAATGCGGCTTTCAGCAATTCCCTTGCTTACAAAATATTGTTTTACTGCATTAGCACGATTTTCACTTAATGTCTGGTTACGGTCTTCTTTACCTACATTATCGGTATGCCCGTCAATAGCAAGTTTCATTTCAGGGTTGTCATTCAGGATCTTTACAACCTCATCCAGGCCCTTGAGCGATTTGGGTGCAAGTTTATAACTACCGGTTACAAACAAAATATTCTGGGCAGCATAATCAACTCTCTTTTTAACTTCTTCCTTAATCAGCGGGCAGCCCTGATTTTCTTTTACGCCGGGAAGATTCGGACATTTATCTTCTTCATCATTTACTCCGTCTCCATCTGTATCCGGAATGGGGCAACCCTGGTAGCGAGCCAAGCCGGGAACTGTCGGGCATTTATCTTCTTCATCATTGATGCCATCTTTATCAGTATCAGGAATCGGGCAGCCCTGGTAACGAGCCAAGCCGGGAACTGTCGGGCATTTATCCTCTTCATCATTGATGCCATCTTTATCTGTATCCGGAACGGGGCAGCCATCGTATTTAGCAGTACCGGGAACCGTTGGACATTTATCCTTGTCATCAGGAATACCATCCTTATCCGTGTCAGTGGGTGCTGGTGGAGGAGGAGGTGGCGGCGGCGGAGGTACTACTTTAGTTTTTTTTTACCTAATGCTCCGGCAATACCGATGCTATGGAATAAATGGTAACTAGCAGTTTCGTTTGTTACGGGAACTCTGTATTGAGAGGTAATAAAAATGTGCGCCTCATCGAAAAGATTAATTTTTAATCCTAAACCCATTGGGATATATGAACCGAAATAACCCTGGTAAGAATGGGCGCCGATACCACCGGTAATGTAGGGCTGAACCCAATATTTCTCTGTGGTCATTTTAAAATTAAGCTGTACATCCCCTGTCACCAGAAAATTATCATTGAAAAAAGTCTTGTTGGGCAAGGGATATTTCAAATAACTACCTCCCAACGTTCCGGCTAAGTCTATATGTTTTGTCAAGCCTTTAAAATAAGTAATGGCGAGCCCGGGAGTCATATCCCTGAATTGTGCCATTTGCCTGTTACCCAAAACATGGGCTAACGATGTAGAGCGAATCCTGCTTGGAGAAACAAAATCTGTAAGTGTAAAACTTACTCCAAGTGCCGGTGGCCTGATTTCATCATCCTGACCATATATGGCGGAGGTCAGCAAAGTGCAAATAAATAAAGCAGCTAAGATCTTCTTCATATAAAGTTAGTTTTGTTTTAGTACACAACAAAAATAACGGGTATGTTCAATATCCTGAAATAAATTATTTACCTAATATGCACCATATTACAGCAATCTTTTTTCTATTGAGCCCCTATTTTGAATTACAAAAGTCCCTGTTTTATACGACCTAAAAGTAAAAAATATCGCTATACCTATTTATTGGCAAAATATTTTTCTGCTAGTCTTTTGTCTTCTCCATATATGTCGTCGTAAAATACAATGCCTCCATTTTTCCCTTCACAAGTGAAATAACGAATGAAAAGAGGAAGCCTATTGCGAATGCCGAGGCTGTGCTTTTCCTTCTTCTTGAGCCAGCGCTGCAAAGAATCTATTCGTATATCCGATTTTCCATCTGCGTTGTCATGATCAATTATGTAATAGGCTAATTGTTGCCAGGCCTGCACCCGGATGCAGCCATGACTCATAGCCCGGTCGTTACGGCCAAACAGATAGCGTTCGTTGGTATCATGCAGATAGACGGCATATTTATTATTGAAATTAAATTTTAATACTCCCAGGGCGTTAGCATCACCGCTTCCCTGTATTACATGATAAGGAATCGTTTTGTTGAATTTTTTCCAATCAATAGAATCCGGATTGATCTCATTCCCTTTTGAATCAAACACGCCGAATCCTTTCTTTTGAAAATACTTGGGGTTCTTTTTAACGCCGGGCAACACTTCTTTTTCAATAATGCTGGCAGGTATCGTCCATTTCGGATAAGTGATCAATTCTGCAATAGCGCTGGTAAGTACCGGGCTTCTGGTAGCCGGCTTTCCACAAACGATCCTGGAAAGGATTTTAATAGAATCGTTGTCCCATACTTGCAATGTAAATGCAGGAAGATTGACCCAAATATATTCCTCAGGCATCTCGGGAGGCAACATTTTGAACCGGTCCATTGTAATAGCAATACGGACAAATCTTTCACGGTCAGAAGTATTCATCGCTAATAATGTCTCATTACCAATTTTTCCATCCGCTTCGAGACCCTTTTTTTCCTGGAATCTTTTCAAGGCCTGGGATAAATGAACGGAATCGGCAGGAATACTATCCGTATCTATAAATCCTCCTTCATACAATCTTTTCTGAAGCAGCTGCTTGTATTTCGCCCTGTCTTTAGACGGCGAAGGAACAAATGTGTAAGATCTGTTATCAAAGCTGTCTAAAAATTTTTTGATACCTTCTTTCAAAAGATAATAAGCTTTGATTTTTGGTTCCAGTTCATGTATTGTTTGAGTCAGCTCACCTGTTTGTATGAACGCATTTAACTGGTTAATATAAAATGCATCTTTCAGCACAGAATCTTTTCGCATAGTAATACTGTCCTGAGGCAACCGGCCTAATTTGATATCCTTTATGATATGAAAAAAGGCGTCGGTAAGTAAAAGATCGGCTTTTGCCCAAAGCATAGCATCTTTCCGATCAGATTCAGCAGTGCTGTCATTGAAAAAAAGATTGTGGATAGAAGATAATTGCCTAAAATGGTAATCTTCAGGGAACAAGCCATACAATTTTGCATTTTCAATAAAATGATACATGGAATCTCCTATCGGCAACCATTGCTCTCCTTTGCTCCATACAGTTGAGCTCTGATTTTTTTCATAAATCTTCTCTAACGGTTTGAAATAAACCAACACCGTTGAATCATCAATTTTACCTTTATTGGCTGTTGCATATCGGATCAGGCTTTCAAGATGAACGCTGGCCTTTTGCTGCAATTCTTTGGGAGAGCTGGCAATGTCTTGTTCTGAATGTTTTTTGGAATTAGTACAGGATGTATTTAATAACATACCGTATATACCGATCAAAAAAAGAAAGGAATATTTTGCTTTACTCATAGAAGGTTCTAGGCGTTGTGGCATTTCCGGCTTTTATATTAAATTTCTGTACTGAACTTACCGGATATGATTACCAAAATAACAAATCAGTGCAATATCCAAAGAATAATCTTTGTTATTTTTTCAACACTGCTGGTGAATGCTTCTCCCGCACAGGATTCATTGCAAAACAAGTTATCAGTCACCTCTAAATTGAAAGACTACCGAAAAGAGGTTAAAAATGATCCTGATAAAAAAATGATCGAATTAAAATCACTGACCCCTGATCTGATTTATGACATTCGTTATGCTACCATAAATAATTTCATGCACCGGGTAATGTATCCTGAAAAAAACAATTATACATTTTTACGGGAACCGGCTGCTGAAAAGCTTTCATTAGTGCAAAAAGAATTAAATGAAAAAGGATTGGGTTTAAAGATCTTTGATGCATACCGCCCCTACTCTGTTACGGTGAAATTCTGGGAATTGGTACACGATGAACGATATGTAGCCAATCCGGCAAAGGGAAGCGGCCATAATAAAGGGATCGCCGTTGATCTTACCATAATTAATTTAAAAACAAGAAAAGAATTAAATATGGGAACCGGCTTTGATAATTTTACTGACTCCGCTCACCAAACGTTTACTGATCTGCCTGAAGAAGTTTTAAAAAACAGAGCCTTGTTGAAATCGACTATGGAAAAATATGGATTCAAACCTTTAGAAACCGAGTGGTGGCATTATTATCTGGATAATGGTGATAAATATGAAGTGCTGGATATTGATTTCAAAAAGTTGAAGAAGATCAACTAATCAATCTAGGTATTTTTTGTTCCAGCATCATCAAATCAACTAACACAATCGCAGTAACAGCTTCCAATATCACCGGCACACGAAGTGCAATGCAAAGATCATGACGGCCTTTTACTGAAGTAGTTTCCACTTTGCCTGTTTCCCAATTCAAAGTAGTTTGTTCTTTCGGCGTAGATGACGTAGGTTTGATTGCAATGCGAAAAACCAGTTCGTTCCCATTTGTTAAACCTCCTACTATTCCGCCGGCATGGTTCGTCTTCGTTTTTCCTTCTATCGTTTCAATCGCATCGTTATGCTGACTGCCAAACATTTTTGCTGCAGCAAAACCTGTCCCGAACTCAACACCCCGAACAGCAGGAATCGAAAATACAATATGACTTACCTGCGATTCGACTGAATCAAAAAACGGTTCTCCCAAACCAATGGGCATTCCATTTACTCTGCATTCAATAATGCCGCCAATAGAATCTTTCGCATCAATTGCTTTCTGCAATCCTTTATCAAGATCTGATTCTCCGCCGATCTCCAAAATTTTTGAAGTAACGGTGATCTCTTTCAGTATTTTTTTTGCAATAACTCCTGCAGCCACCAATGCCACAGTCAACCTGCCACTGAAATGCCCGCTACCTCTGTAATCTTCATGCCCGCCGAATTTTTTTCTTGCTACAAAGTCCGCATGACCCGGACGAGGTACATCACGTTGCCTTTCATAATCTGCAGACCGGGTATTTTTATTTTCAAATAAAATTGTAATGGGCGCTCCGGTGGTTTTGTTATTGAATATGCCGCTTTTGAAAATCGGGAAGTCCTCTTCCTGTCTTGGAGTAGTTCCTTTTTGAGTGCCACCTTTTCTTCTTTCAAGATCCGGAAAAAAATCTTCAACAGTCAATGGTAACCCAGCCGGGCAACCATCAATTACAATCCCTACACTTTCGCCATGCGATTCACCAAAAATGGAGATCCGGAATATTCTGCCAAAACTGTTCATAGTATATATTTCTTGTTGGGTAAAGTTACATCAGCACCCAGCTTTTTCAAGTGCCAAAAAAAATCAGGATAAGATTTGTTGATCGCTTCTGCATTTTCAATTGTCGTTGCAGCATCAGCTCTCAATGCTGCAACAGCTGTCGCCATCGCAATACGATGGTCATGATGAGACTGAACGTTGGCACCTTTTATCTGATTTTCACCGTGAATTTTCATTTCATCATCATTCCATTCGATCCTCACTCCCATTTTTCCAAATTCGTCCTGCAGCGAGATGGCACGATTGCTTTCTTTATGTATCAAACGATTCACGCCTTTTATTATGCTCGTCCCTTTACAATATGCTGCTAATGCAACTAACGGAGGAAACAGATCCGGACAATCTGTTGCATCGAATTCAAAGGCTTTCATTGCAGCAGGCCGTACTTTAATTCCTTTTACTTCCATAGCGATGCCGGCATTTGCACTCATCATCGCATCTACAATTCTTTTATCTCCCTGCGGAGAAGTCAGATCCAATCCTCGCACAGTAATTGGCCCGGCTATTGCACCAGCAACCAATAAAAACGCTCCACTACTCCAATCGGACTCGACAGTATATTCGGTCCCCTTGCCCTCCGAAGGGGGAATTTTGGAAGATGCATTATGAAAAATAAATTCCTCATAGTTTCGGTTTTCAGGCACATTCATTCCAAACTGTTTCATTACTGCTAACGTAAGATCGAGGTACGGTTTGCTTTTCAGATTCTTTACCTTGATAGAAACATCACTTGCAGCAGCTGAGGAAAAAGCCATCAGTAGTCCCGTAATGAATTGCGAGCTGAGTGAGCCGTCCACTTCAATAGTTTTGGGTTGTAATGGGCCTTTTATTTTCAAAGGCAATTTCCCGTTATTAGATTTAATAGCGACCTCAAGTTGCGGAAAGAATGTATCAAAGAAATTCATAGGCCGGCTCAACAAACTTCCTTCTCCGTTAATAGTGATCTCGGTATTGCTTAATGCAATGATAGGCGTAAACATTCTTATACCCAAACCACTTTCGCCGCAATTCACCTCTTCAGCATTTGGATGCACGCCGTAACTATTTATTTTTAATGTTGAATTTTGAATTTCAATTTCAGCTCCCAATCTTTTAATAATATCCATCGCCGCATTATCATCATTACTGTGCCCCGGGTTTTTGATAATACTTGTTCCTTTTTTCAATAACGCAGCAGCCAAAGCTCTTTGCATCGAGCTTTTGGAAGCCGGCGCTTGTATCACTCCTGAAAGTTTGGATGGCCTGACGATTGCGATCATATTATATTGCTGCTATTATTGGTTCTAATTCTTTTAATGGAATTTGCTGAATTGTTCCTTTTCCGATCTTTTCCAGTAGTATATAATTCATCTCCTTTCTTTCCCGTTTTTTATCCATTTTTAAAACATTAAAAACTTTTTTCTTGTCAAAAGATGCATAGGTTGGTAGTCCATATTGATTTAAAACATTCACCACTCTTGAAGTTTCTTTAAATCCCGTGAATTTTTCTGAAATATGACAAGCGTAAGTCATCCCGATTGAAATGGCCTGTCCATGCGATAATTCGTATTGGTTTTCCAACGCATGTCCTAATGTGTGTCCGAAATTGAGCAAACGTCTCTCTCCTTTTTCAAATTCATCTTGTTGCACTACTTTCGTTTTCAGCATGGCATTCCCTTGTATCAGGCCACTCAAATCTTTTTTGTTTTTTTGAAAATAGCCGACATTCCTTTTTTCTAATTGCCTGAACATTGCTGCGTCCTTGATGCAGGCATGTTTGATGATCTCCGCAAATCCATTTACCCATTCAGATTGTGGAAGTGTATTTAAGAAAATAAGATCATGAAGTATAAATGAAGGCTGGCGAATGGTGCCGACAAGATTTTTATAAACGCCAACGTCAATCCCATTTTTACCGCCTATAGAAGCGTCCACCATCGAAAGAATAGTGGTAGGAACAAATCCAAATTTCACTCCCCGCATATATACAGAAGCGACATAACCCGTAATATCAGTGACCACTCCG
Organism: Chitinophagaceae bacterium; assembly: GCA_035545755.1. Taxonomy (GTDB): domain Bacteria; phylum Bacteroidota; class Bacteroidia; order Chitinophagales; family Chitinophagaceae; genus UTBCD1. The sequence goes on from DASZXQ010000258.1 coordinate 18,036, forward strand.
CCCCCTACACCAACCAAAATTGTTTTCCGATCCGCTTCCATCCCGATCAGTTGTTCGATCACTGCATCAACAGTCTCCTGCACTTTATAATCTTCGCCTGCTTTCAGCACGATGGTATTCCAGTTTTTAAATTGTTTTTGATGATGACTAAAAACATTTTCATCAGTGATGATGATAGCATTCTTACTATCTACTATTTCTTTCAAATGTGAAAAACCATAAGCGAGATAATAGTCAGTAGAAGAATTTGAAAATTTATAATTGAGATGCTTCATAATATTGCTGAATAGAATTACCGAACGCTGAAGAGTGCGACGCAACGAAAGATAATAGTAGCACTATAGCTGGTAACAAAAAAATGGCTACTCATCCATGATCTTCTTCTGATGATTGATGCTTTCCATATGCACTGCATCAAAATATTTTGTGACAAACTCTTTGCTCAACCCGATCACTTCTCCTTTTTTTAATGCTTTTTCTATTATCGTATTCCAACGGGTGGTTTGCAAAATAGTGATATTATTATCCCGCTTATAACGACCAATCTGTTCCGCAATTTTCATCCGTTGCCCAAGCAATTGCATCAGTTCATCATCCAGGTGATTGATCTGCTGACGCAATTTTTCCAATGCGGCATGAAATTCTTCTGAATTGACGTCTTCTTTTCTCCAGATTATGCTTTGCAGCATTTCTTTCAATCGCTCCGGTGTCACTTGTTGCTTGGCATCACTCCATGCTTTATCCGGATCAATATGCGATTCGATCATGAGCCCATCATAGTCGAGGTCAATTGCTTTTTGCGACACTTCCATTAAAATATCGCGACGACCACAAATATGAGAAGGATCGCAAAGCATCATCATTCCCGGGTTGCGCAATTTCATTTCAATAGCCAGATGCCACATCGGTGCATTGCGATAATCCGTATTTCCAAATGTGCTGAAGCCACGATGGATCAAACCAATTTGTTTTATCCCCGCTTTGGAAACTCTTTCCACTGCACCCATCCACAATTCAATATCAGGATTCACCGGATTTTTTATCAACACCGGTACATCAACACCTCTCAGTGCATCAGCCACTTCCTGCACACTGAAAGGATTCACAGTTGTCCTGGCGCCAATCCACAACACATCCACATCAAAATGTAATGCATCTTCCACCTGCTTGGCAGTTGCCACTTCTACCGTTACCGGCAAACCGGTAAGTTTTTTTGCCTGTTGCAACCAGGGCAATCCTTTGGTGCCAATACCTTCAAACATTCCTGGTCTTGTTCGTGGTTTCCAAATTCCTGCACGAAGCATATCCACCATTCCGGTTGCGGCCAATCTTTCTGCCGTTTGCAATACCTGTTCTTCCGTTTCAGCACTGCAGGGGCCGCTAACGATCAATGGACGTTTATTCCATACTGCCTGTACCGTTTCTTTAGCTTTTTGTTCTGTCGTTTGCATGTTACAAATTTAATTTATTGTTATCAGGTTTAGTAATTCTTATCATCGGCTGTTGCGTCGCACTCTTCAACTACGGTAACTCTGCTCAGCTTTTATCTGAACCATGATTTGGGAAGATTTGATCGATTTATTTGGATTACGTATTTCATCATAATCCACTTAATCCACCCAAATCCTCGTTCTGACTATTTAATTATTCTTCTTATCTTATTCGCATCTTCGATCAACTCCTGCAAATACTCATAGTTCTCTTTTTCCAAACAAGCTTTAAATTTTTTCAATTGTGCAATATGTTCATTCAATACATCCAAAACATTCTCCCTGTTCTGCATAAAGATCGGCGCCCACATGGCCGGATTACTTTTTGCCAAACGCACCGTACTTTCAAAACCTGCAGAAGCCAACTCAAAAATCGCCTGGTCTTCTTTTTCTTTTTCCAACACGGTATTTGCCAAAGCAAATGAAGTGATATGCGAAATATGGCTCACATACGCTGTATGCAGATCATGTGCGGCAGCATCCATTTCCAATAAGTGCATCCCGATCTTTTTATACATTGCCTTGGTCCATTCTAAAGCATCCACATCACTTTCATTCGCATTACAGATAATTACAGCTTTGTTTTCAAATGCTCCTTTAACGGCCGCCTCCGGGCCGCTGTATTCTGTTCCCCACATCGGGTGAGTAGCCACATATCTTCCTCTCTTTGGATGATCTTTTATTGAATCGATCAGTTGTTCTTTTGTAGAACCAAGATCAATGACAATTTGCTGATCAATTTTATCTAAGATGGTCGGCAAGAGCGCTATCATTTTATCAACCGGTATTGCAAGGATGATTACATCAGCATTATTTATAGCATCATCTAAGGGCATGATCTCATCCACCAATTCCAATTCCAAAGCTTTTTGAGCATGTTCAGCATTGGCGTCCACACCAATGATCTTGGAAGAAATTTTTTTCTCATGAAGCTGAATGGCTAGGGAACCGCCAATGAGCCCGACACCAACCATTGCAATTCGTTTTCGTTCCATATATTGAACATTGAAATATTGATTATTGAATATTTTGTATTCGGCCTATCGCTTGGTTGATTTTTTCTTCTGTCATACACAAGCTCACTCTTACATAATTTTTACCTGCGCTACCAAAAATTCCACCAGGGGTAACGAAAACATTTGCCTTATACAAAATTTCATCACTTAAAGCGTATCCATCTTTATACTTAGCAGGAACTTTGGCCCAAGCAAATAATCCCGCCTGTTCTTTTGAAAATTTACATTTCAATTCTTTCAATAGCTGAAAAACTTGTTCTCTTCTTGATCTGTATACTTTGTTTACTTCCTCATGCCACTCTTGTCCTAATGATAAAGCTTTGGCTGCTGCTAACTGAACCGGCAGAAACATGCCGCTGTCCATATTGCTTTTAAACCGCAACACTTCATCTATTCGTTCCTTCGCTCCGCAAAGCATTCCCACTCTCCAACCGGCCATATTATGGGATTTGCTTAATGAATTCAATTCGATCACATGCTCTTTTGTACCACCAATACTTAATAAACTCATCGGAATTTCATTAAGTATAAAACTATATGGGTTATCATGCACAATGAGAATATGATGCTTCTTTGCAAAAGCTACTATTTTTTCAAAGAGTTCTTTGGATGGCAATTGTCCCGTTGGCATCTGCGGATAATTGACGAACATCAATTTCACTTTTGACAAATTGCTTTTCTCCAATGCACCAAAATCCGGCTCGTAATTATTTTTTTGAAGCAGTTTATATTCTACACATTTTCCTCCTGCCAGCATAACGGCGCTTCTGTATGTTGGATACCCCGGATTTGGCACCAATACTTTATCTCCCGGGTTCAGGTAAGTCATGCAGATATGCATGATCCCTTCTTTGCTTCCGATCAATGGCAAAATTTCTGATTCGGGATTCAATTCAACCTGATACCATTTCTGATACCATTGGCTCATTGCTTGTCGAAGTACCGGTGATCCTTTGTAGGATTGATAGCCGTGTACATTGGGCTTTTCACTTTCTTCCTGCAAAGTTTTTATCACATCCGGATGCGGCGGCATATCCGGGCTGCCAATGCCGAGGTTAATAATGTTTTTCCCTTGTTTATTCAACTCATCAATCTCCCTCAGCTTTTGAGAAAAATAATATTCTCCGATCCCATTTAATCGTTTAGCTATTTCCATAAACCTTTTTTATAGATACCGTAAATTTTGATCTGCTTCGTCAAAGGCTTTATTTTTTCGATCACATCTTCAAACTGTGATACATCTTCAAATTCCATATCCGCATGAAAACTATATTTGAAATCCGAACCCGGGATCGGAAAACTTTGCAGCTTGCTGAGATTGATTCCCCCCTCTGCAATTTTAGTCAACACCTTTGCCAGGCTTCCTCTGGAATGATCAGTGTGAAAATTTACTGAGGCTTTATCAGCACCCCCAATAGCTTCTGCCATTTCTGGTCTTTGCAAAACCAAAAATCTTGTATAATTATTTTTCAATGTCTGGATGGAAGGAGCAATGACCTGAAGTTCGAATAGTTCAGCAGCAAGACGGCTTGCGATCGCAGCAATATGTTTGCTTTTATGTTGATGAATGAGGCGGGCACTCAAAGCTGTATCTTCTGTTTCTACTAATTTCCATTTGTGTTTATCTAAAAAATCATAGCACTGTTGTAATGCCATTGTGTGAGAATGCACTTCCCGTATATCTTCTAATTTCACGCCGGGATTCACCAGCAAATTCTGTTCGATCTGCAGATAGATCTCACCCACGATCCGTAGATTACTTAACTGCAACAAATTATAATTTGATAAAATGCTGCCGGCAATAGAGTTCTCAATGGCCATCACGCCTCCATCACTTTCAGTTTTATTACCGGCGATCTTGATCGCCTCTTTAAATGTGTCACAAGGAACAACCTGTACTTCTTCTCCGAAGAAGTATTGAGCAGCCACCTGGTGAAAGCTGCCTTCGTAGCCCTGAATCGAGATTCGTTTGCTCATAAATGAAAAGTCCCCCGATTTTTTGCGGGGGACTTTTATGTTGATTTTAGTTTTTGGTCTTAATTAGATTTCAACAAAAGCATTCCCCGCTTCTGGCTAAAGAAGTAATAAAAATAAAACCAACGGTATGCTTTTGTAATTGTCATGAAACAAAAATAAGGATGAATACGGAAGAAAAAAATTATTCAACAATTTTATTTGTGTCTTCCGCCGGTATCAGCGTCATTCATACGGATCTTTCTGCCTTTGAAATTCTTTCCATCAATGGCTTTTATCATTTTCTTAGCCGCATTAGGTTCTATTTCTATCCAGCTATTCATCTCTTTCATATCAATTCTTCCTAATACTTCTTTTCTGAGATCACTCATATCCAATATGAACTGAAGAAAACTGGCTTTGTAAAAACCATCTTTGGTCCCAAGATTTACGAACAATCGTTGGTATTTGCCATTTCTTTCAAAACTTCTTCCTTTGGTATCCCGATGAACGGAACGATGATCTGCAACACTTCTTCGCTCTTCACGCAGGTTAAGATCCGCTGCATTTTCATAATATTTTAAAAACCGGTCAAATTCCAGCGCCGCCACTTTCTGCAAAATTTCTTCTTTTTCAACATTTGCAAATTTTTCCCGTAATACCGGAAGATAGGTTTCATATTCGCCATGACTGATATCGGCGTCAAGCATTTTGTCTATAAAATAAAAAAACTGTTTGCGGCATACGTCCTTTCCAGTTGGAATATCCATTTTATGAAAACGGGAATTCACCAATTTTTCTATTTGTCGCAACCGATACACTTCTTTCGGAGTAACAATAGAAATAGAAATACCGCTTTTCCCGGCTCTTCCGGTTCTCCCGCTACGGTGTGTGTACACTTCCGTATCATCAGGCAATTCGTAATTGATAACATGAGTGATGCCTTGCACATCAATCCCTCTTGCGGCAACATCAGTAGCGATGAGCAATTGTAAATTCTTTTCCCGGAAACGGCCCATCACTTTGTCCCGTTGCTGTTGAGTAAGATCTCCATGCAGCGCTTCAATATCATATCCTTCGCGGATCAGCGATTCGGTGATCTCTTGAGCATCCGCTTTGGTCCGGGTAAAAATAATTCCATACAAACCCGGATTAAAATCAATGATCCGCTTAAGCGTTTCATAACGGTTCACGTGTGAGGTCAGGTAATACTGATGATCGATGTTGGCGGCACCGGCATTCATTTTTCCAATGGTGATCTCAAAAGGATTTTGCATGTACCGTTTACTTACTTGCCTTATTTCCGGTGGCATTGTAGCACTGAATAGCCAGGTACTTTGACGGTTGGGAGTATTTTTTAAAATAAATTCAATGTCCTCTTTAAAACCCATGTTTAGCATCTCATCGGCTTCATCCAATACTACATAGTGGATTTTTTCCAGATTAATCGCTTTTCTTTCGATCAGGTCGATCAAACGACCGGGCGTAGCTACTACTATATGAGTTCCTTTTTTAAGATCTCGTATTTGCATGCCGATAGAAGTACCGCCGTATACGGCAGTTACAGAAATATGATCTGTCTTTTTACGAAAGGTATTCAGATCATTAGTGATCTGCAGGCACAATTCTCGGGTTGGACAAATGATCAATGCCTGAGGAAAACGATTTGCCTTTTGGATCAATTGCAAAAGCGGTAAGCCGAAAGCAGCTGTTTTGCCGGTACCGGTTTGAGCCAACCCGATAAAATCTTTGGTGCCATTTAATAAAACAGGGATAGCTTTTTCCTGAATAGGCGTGGGCTGCGTAAAACCCAAGGCTCTGATAGCTTCCAATAGACCTTCTTCTATGCCTAACGCTTCAAATGTTGTCATAAAAAATTTGCGCAAAGGTAATCCTATTATCTCCAAGTGTAGGAATAAAGAAAGGCCCCCTTGGGAACAAGGTGGCCTCTAACGATTGCTTGCCATATGAAAATCTTACTTCTTCGTAGTGTCAGCACTCATTTTAGCAGTAGTATCTGCTTTATGAGTAGTGTCTTGTGCAGGCGTAGTCGGAGTTTGAGTCTGAGTAGCAGTAGTGTCTTTCTTTTCACCTTCGCCACCATATTTGTTGTTGCAAGCCGCAAAAGAACCAGCAACTGCGAGAACTAATAAAAGCTTTTTCATGTTCTGTTTTTTTAATGTTTGTTTAAAAAGATTTGACTTTTATACCCAAAACGGAAAAAGGTAACCCGTTCCGATAAATATTTTTTTCAGGTTGCCGAAGGGTTACTATTTTTAAAATCCAGTATTAAAATAACGGAGTTGTGAAATCAGAGAATAACGAAAAAGCGTTGTTACAAGGTTTGGCCCGAAGCGATAAAAAGGCAGTTGAGACCATTTACAGGGAGAATTACAACATGATTCAGAGCCTGATTATCAACAATAATGGCTCTGCAGACGATGCAAAAGATATTTTCCAGGAAGCAATGATCGTGTTGTATGAAAAAGTCAGATCCGGAACTTTTGAATTGAATTGCCAGATCCGAACTTACATGTACTCTGTATGCAGACGGCTGTGGCTCAAAAAATTACAACAGTTAAATCGTTATTCGCCTGAAGTGGCGGATATAGAAATAACCGTTCCTGTAGAAGATGAGATCGAAGACCATGAGAAACGGAACGCAGAGTTTGAAATGATGGACAAGGCAATTGATAGCCTGGGAGAGCCCTGCAGAAGCCTTTTGGAAGCTTATTATTTACAGAAAAAAAGCATGCAGGAAATAGCAGCCGGATTTGGTTATACCAATGCCGATAACGCCAAGACCCAGAAATACAAATGCCTGATGAGATTAAAAAAAATATTCTTTTCACATTATAAAAACGGGAACCCGTGATGGATGATGTACAGATATTAGATGCAGTGGAACGCTACATAAAGGGAGAAATGAATCCTGATGAACGGCTTCATTTCGAAAACCTTCGTAAAGCCAGCCCTGAAGTGGACCAGATGGTGGTAGAGCACACATTATTCTTACAACAAATGAATCGCTTTGCAGAATGGAAAAAATTTAGATCTGTATTACACGATACGCATATCAATTTATCGGAACAAGGAAAGATCAATTCTGCCAAACTAAAAGGCAAGGCCAAAGTGGTCTATCTCTGGAAACGTTATAAGAGAGTAGCAGCTATTGCTGCAATCATTGCAGGAGTAACTACTTTATCCATTACCGCTCTTGTTAATTATTTTGCTCCCAAAGCAGATAATGCAAAAGTGCAGGAATTGAGCCGGGATATCCCGAACATCAAGCAACAGCAGCATATGCAGGTGGATGAAGTGAACAATTTAAAGAACGAGGTCAACAATATTAAAAATAAGATAAACCTACAAAGCATTCCTTTCAAAGCCGGCGGCACAGGTTTCATGATTGATGGGAAAGGTTACCTGATCACCAATGCACACATCGTTCATACTTCAAGGCACATTGCGGTCACTAATAATAAAGGGGATCAGTTCCGTGCAGTATTGGTGAAAGAGTTCCTGGATAAAGACATCGCTATTTTGAAGATTGATGATGATAAGTTCAAATCACTTTCATCTATCCCTTACGGCATTAGCAAAGTGGAAAGCGACGTTGCGGAACCTATTTATACTTTAGGTTATCCCCGTAATGATATTGTGTACAGCGAAGGCTATTTAAGTGCGAAAACAGGTTTCAATGGTGATACACTCAGTTGCCAGTTGGGAATTGCAGCTAATCGTGGTAACAGTGGTGGCCCTGTATTCAACCATGATGGTGAAGTGATCGGAATTTTAAGTACCAAAGAAACAGAAGCAGAAGGCGTGGCATTTGCTATTCAATCCAAATATATCTACAGCGCTATCGAGGAGCTCAAGAAAGATACTGCCTACCAAAATCTTCGTTTACCTGTAAAATCAAATGTTCGTGGTATGGACACCAAACAACAGGTGAAAAAGATACAGGATTATGTATTCTTTGTAAAGGGCGACTAACAGTTTTTTTAATCCCACAAACGTTCGGGATACTCTCCTTTGCTGATAAGTGCTCTCAATTTCTTTTCCACCCCGGGAGCATCTTCTTTGTAAGTGACACCAAACCACTCAGCAGAAGTCGGGATCAATTTGATCTTTCCTCCTTCTTTAATAAAACGATCACCAATAATGGGAATGAAAAATTCTGCTTTGGGATCTGTTCCCTTTTCTTTCAGAAAATCAAGAAAGATTCTTTGGATCAATTCAAATGAAGAAGCAGGAAAACACCAAAAGTTCATTGATACTTTGGAATCAATGGGAGTTTCATGTTTCCCATCTGCATCGTCATAAACAATCCTATTTCCTTCACGATAAATTTTTGTCCGCTCTACCACGGTAACAAGATAGCCGTCTTTATCAACTTCACAAACTCCCCTGCTTACCGAACCATTTTCAGATAATGTTTTAGCAAGATCATAACCGATAATACTGAAAAGGCCATCCCTGCAATCATTTTGCAAGAACTGAGCAGCTTTATAAAATCCATCACTACCGTAAAAATCATCGGCATTGATCACTGCAAATGGCTCATGGATGGCTGTTTTAGCACACAATACTGCATGAGCCGTTCCCCATGGTTTGGTTCGTTCAGCCGGAGCATTATATCCTTCCGTAAAAGAATCCAATTCCTGGTATACATACTCAATTTCAATGCGCCCTTTTATTTTAGGCTCTATGATATTTTTGAAATTTTCAGCAAAATCACTGCGGATGATGAAGACCACTTTTCCGAAGCCGGCACGGATCGCATCATAAATGGAATAATCCATGATCGTTTCGCCGTTGGGGCCAAAACCCTGGATCTGTTTCATACTGCCATATCTCGATGCCATTCCTGCGGCCAATACCAATAATGTAGGTTTCATTTTGTTTTACTTTTATAAAATTCCGGGGCAAAATTAAAGTAAATTCGCCAAGCAGCGCATGCAGGAAATATCATTTCAAAATATCACTACTGATTTTATATCCGACCCACTCTTTATTGAAAAAAATATTGAAGTTGCTGTATTACGTCTTGACAAAATTCACCCGGTCATTTCAGGTAATAAATGGTTTAAACTTCAATTTTATATTGAAGAAGCAATTCGATCACAGAAAAAAACGATTGTAACATTTGGCGGCGCCTGGTCCAATCATATCATTGCAACTGCTGCTGCGTGCAAACAAAAAAATTTGACCTGTATCGGCATCATTCGTGGTAAACAACCTGCTGAGCTTTCAGCTACACTTCGCTATTCGAAAGAAATTGGAATGAAATTATTTTTTCTTGACCGCAATGAGTATAGAGAAAAAAGGATCCCGGATGCCCTTAAGCAAGAAGATTACTATTTCATTAATGAAGGCGGCTATGGTGAACAAGGCGCCAAGGGAGCCGAAATAATTTTAAAACATTGTGATAAAAATAATTTTTCGCATTTCTGTTGTGCAGTGGGTACGGGGACAATGATAGCAGGATTGATCCGGGCTTCTTCGAGAAACCAGCAAGTAATTGGCATAAGTGTGCTAAAAAACAATTTTGAAATAGGAGAAACGATCAAAGCCCTGCTAAACGATGAACAAAACTTTCAGTTGCATCACGGTTATCATTTTGGGGGTTACGCCAAATATAACAACGATTTGATCCGCTTCATGAATGAATTCTACTCTCGTCATCACATTCCTTCCGACTTCGTTTACACAGGAAAATTGTTTTTTGCCATCCAGGATCTTATTGCAAAAAATTTTTTCCCCTCAGGAAGCAAAATATTGATCATCCATAGCGGCGGCCTGCAGGGCAATGTATCACAGCCTGAGGGAACGTTAATCTTTTAGATTTCCTGCCCACCCTGCCCTATCTTTGCCAGGATTAATAAAAGAATCCAATACTTTTTTCGTTGTAGCAAGATGACAAAACAAATTCTGTCCCTTCTGATATTTATCAACGCCGGCTTTATTTCTGCTTCGGCACAGGACACGCTTCCTAATTTTTCTGCAAAAAGCGTAAGCAATAACCGGGTAATTATCGGATGGAACAATACGTTTTCCGTGATCAAACAGATCAGCATTCAACGTTCGTTCGATAGTCTTACGGGTTTTAAAACAATTCTCACTGTACCCGATCCTACAGCTCCTCAAAATGGTTACCTTGATTCAAAAGCTACGAACGACCACGTGTTTTACCGTCTTTATATTTTGTTAGACAAAGGAAATTTTATTTTCAGCATAGCTAAAAGGCCGGTGCCGGATACATCTTTCAGAAAACAACTTTCAGGACAAAGATTTGAAACCGCGGCAGACTCTATTGCCTGGCTCAGGCGAACGGACATAGGAGGAAAACCAGAGATCATTTCCGGAAAAGATTCTGCTGTTGTACTCGACCAAACGCTGAAAGACAAGAATAAACCAAACGTTTTTGTACCTTCTAAATATGTATCTACTTATAAAAACGGCTATGTTCATGTGAATCTGCCCGATGACGAAAAAAAATACAGCATCAAATTTTTTGAAGAAGATGGAACTTTTCTGTTTGAATTAAAAGACATCAAAGAAAAAAAATTCAGCATCGACAAAGCTGATTTTTATCATGCGGGATGGTTCGGGTTTGAATTATATGGAGATGGGAAACTGATTGAAAAGCATAAATTTTATCTGGAGAAAGAATTTTAGTCCTAGAAAATAGTTAGCAGCAAAATATCATACCTCATACTTCAGCTCAACTCCAAATACTTTTTCAAAGTTTCGTTTTACTTTTTCTTTTACTTCTTTCATATCCACCTTGTACCCTAATTCTTTTTCCAATGATGTAACTTGTTTATTACTGATACCGCAGGGAACGATAAAATTAAAATAACTGAGATCCGTATTGACATTAAAAGCAAAACCATGCATGGTGACCCAACGGCTCGTACGAACACCGATCGCACAAATCTTTCGTTCTTTTCCTTTTACATCCGGATCGATCCACACTCCCGTTTCTCCCGGCGAACGATCTCCTTTGATACCGTAATCTGCAAGAGTCTGAATGATCACTTCTTCGATCCTGCGCAAATATTTTCCAATATCTGTTTCAATTTTTTCCAGGTCCAGTATCGGGTAACCTACGATCTGCTCCGGTCCGTGAAAGGTGATATCACCTCCACGGTTTGTGCGGAAAAAATCAATGCCTTTCATCGTTCTCATTTCTTCGTTGATCAACACATTTTCAATATTGCCACTTTTGCCCAATGTATAAACGGGTGGATGTTCTACGAAAAGTAAATAATGTTCAGTTTGCAGTTGGCAGTTTTCAATTTGGCCACCTTGAAATTGAGAGTCGTTTACTGCCAATTGCAAATTGCTAATTGCAGATTTTCTCCGGACATTTTCCTGCAACAATTGCTCCTGGTAATCCCATGCAGCTTTGTATTCCATCAACCCGAGATCACGAAATATTACTTCTTGTTTATTCATAAACGAACTGCAAATTTAATGACTACTACACAACTATTACCTTTGCAGCTTTCAATACATTGGAAACAACAATGAAATGACAAACCATACCATTGGTCTTTTATTTGAATCATGAAAGGAGATCTGAAAAATAAATCACAGGAAGCGAATGACATCAGCGATGAGCTGTATGAACGATTGAATATCAAAGTTGATAAAGGACAGGAACCGCTGCGCATTGATAAATTCCTGATGAGCCGCATTGAAGGCGCCACAAGAAATAAATTGCAGCAGGCTATGAATACAGGAATGGTGTTAGTAAATGGAAAAGAAGTCAGGCCTAACTATAAAGTAAAACCTGCAGACGAGATCATCCTGTATTCTGATGTGAGCCCGGAGGAAATGGTGATCACTCCGGAAAAAATGCCCTTGAACATCGTGTATGAAGATGAAGAATTGATGGTGATCAATAAACCGGCAGGATTGGTAGTGCATCCCGGCAGTGGGAATTATAGTGGAACTTTATTGAACGGCGTTGCCTGGTATTTGCAAAATGAAAATCCGAGTATTACTGAAGATAATTTGCCAAGATTTGGATTAGTGCACCGGATTGATAAAAACACCAGCGGCTTATTGGTACTGGCAAAAACGGCAAGAGCCATGACCCAACTCGCCAAACAATTCTATGATCACAGCGTCAAACGACAATATGTGGCGTTGGTTTGGGGCGATCTGCGAAAAGATAATGGAACCATTGTGGCACATGTCGGCCGTCATCAACGATTCCGTAAGCTATTTGAAGCCTATCCTGAAGGCGATCATGGAAAAGAAGCCATTACTCATTATAAAGTACTGGAACGGTTTGGCTATGTGACATTGGTGGAATGTGTATTGGAAACCGGCCGAACACACCAGATCCGGGTACATATGAAACATATCGGTCATCCGCTATTCAACGATGATTTTTATGGAGGTGATAAAATTGTAAAAGGAACTGTATTTGCCAAATACAAACAATTTGTAGAAAACTGCTTTACCATCTGTCCCCGACAGGCATTGCATGCTAAAACACTCGGCTTCATTCATCCGGCTACCGGAAAAGAAATCTATTTTAATAGTGAATTACCCGACGACATGCGTGAAGTGATCGAAAAATGGAGAAAGTATTCTGCGACAAAAGGAATATAAATGTAAACCGGGTTCATAATCTGTTTACCCGAATTATAAATTCGGGTTACTTAGGAAAAAGCATTTTATAATCCACACTCACTTTCCCTTTGGAAATATCATTCAATTTCCCCTTCATCAATTTTCTTTTCAAGGGAGAAATATGATCAATGAATAGTTTTCCTTCAATATGATCGTATTCATGAAGAATCACCCGTGCCGTGAGTCCGGAAAATAATCTCATTTGTGGTTCAAAATTTTCATCCCGGTATTGCAACATGACTGCCTGGCGTCGATAAACATCTTCACGGATCTTAGGAATGCTTAAACAACCTTCATTATACATCCATTCTTCGCCATCCTCTTCCACGATATGAGCATTGATAAAAACCTGCCTGATGCCTGGTTCATCCGGATATTTTCCTTTGTCTTCCTCATCCATATTCTCAAATACCTGCGTAGAATCCACAATAAACAGACGAATGTCTCTGTTGATTTGCGGTGCTGCCAATCCCACTCCATTGCTGGCATATAAAGTGTCCCACATATCTGCAATAAGCTTCTCCAATCCCGGATAATCGGGATCAATATCTTTGCACACTTTTCTTAAAACCGGATGGCCATACGCCACGATTGGTAGAATCATCTACAATTTTATATTTAAAATTTTCGATTGCAAATTTAGTATTAATAATTCTACTTACATTTTCGTACCTCACAAACTCTGAAGATATTCCTGCAATAAAATGGTTGCGGCAATCTCATCCAAAAGCCGTTTATCCTGGCGTTGTTTCTTCTTCAAGCCCATATCAAGCATGGCCCGGGAAGCCATTTTGGAAGTAAACCGTTCATCTACTTTTTTAACCGGGATAGCTGGAAAATTTTTCTGCAGTTCTTTTACAAATTTTTCAACCAATGGCGTAGCATGCGTATCCGTATCATTAAGATTTTTCGGTTCGCCAATCAGGATAAGCTCCACTTCTTCTTTGGCAAAATAGTTTTTTAGAAAGGAAAGAAGTTCTTTCGTATCTACAGTAGTCAGGCCTGTAGCAATGATCTTTAAAGGATCTGTTACCGCAATGCCGGTGCGTTTAAGTCCATAGTCTATTGAAAGAATTCTTCCCATAAAAAAATTCAAAAGTCAAAAATCAACAACCTCAAGCATTATGTTTTAAATTTTTACTTTTTAATTTTTAATTTAAAACTAAATCCGCTATCACAAAGATGGCAAAAACTATCGATGCAATGCCGTTTGCAGTCATGAATGCAATGTTTACTTTTCTCAGATCATCCGGCTTGACAATGGAATGTTGGTAAATAAGCATCCCCCCAAAGATCAAAACGCCTACCCAATATAACCAACCAAAATATCCATAAAAACCCGCTCCAACTACTGCAGTTGCCGATAACAAATGAAATAATTCTGAAACATGCAGTGCTTTAGCCTTGCCTAACCAAACGGGCATTGAATATAATTGTTGCGACTGATCGAACTCTACATCCTGCAAGGCATAAATAATATCAAATCCACTGACCCAGAAAATAACGGCTAAAGAAAAAAGGATCGGTAACAAATCAAATTTCCCGGTAACAGCTAAATAAGCTCCTATAGGCGCAAGCGATAATCCTAATCCAAGTATCAAATGACAAAGCGGCGTGAATCGCTTTGTATAACTGTATCCCAACACAATGAATAAAGCTACAGGAGCCAAGTAGAAACAAAGTCTATTGATAAAGAAACACGCAGCAAGAAACAAGACACAGGAAACAATGGTAAATACTAAAGCTTTATTTGCAGAAATAATCCCTTGCGGAATTTCTCTTATTGCAGTTCGGGGGTTTTTTGCATCAAATTGCCTGTCGAGATAGCGATTGAAAGCCATAGCTGCACTACGGGCAAAGACCATGCAAAGAAGAACCAGTGAAAAATTCAGAATTGAAAATTGAAAATTGAAAATTCTTATACCAAGTATGTATCCAATCAACGCAAAAGGCATTGCGAAAATGGTATGAGCAAATTTTATAAGACTTAAATAGTTTTTTAATTTTTTCATTCAGCATTTATGATTTAATAGCTCCAACTTTATTCCTGACCAATTCCCATAACACAACACCTGCGGCTGTGGCAATGTTCAACGAATGTTTCATGCCAAACTGAGGAATCTCAATGCAACCATCGCAAATATCGATCGTTGATTGCTCCACTCCTGTTACTTCATTGCCGAACACTACAGCGATCTTTTCATTATGACCGAAGTTTATATCCTGAAGCTTATAACTTTTCTCAGCCTGCTCCACGGCAAATATTTTGTAATTTTTACTTCTTAAGTCTTCAACAGCTTCCGCAGCGGTCTTAAAATGTTTCCAATCCACCGTTTCCTCCGCACCCAAAGCCGTTTTTTTGATTTCCTTATGTGGCGGCCTGGCTGAATAACCGCTGATATAAATAGCCTCAACCAAAAAAGCATCGGCTGTACGGAATACACTACCCACATTATAAGCGCTGCGGATATTCTCCAATACAACTATGATAGGATTTTTGGGAGTTTGCCTGAATTCATCAACTGTTTTTCTTCCCAATTCATCCACGCTCAATTTTCGCATGGCGCAAAAGTAATTCACAGCGGCCAAACAGGTTTCGACAAAGCTATCAAACAGATTATATTTGCCGTTCCCGACAATATTGAAATGCAGCTATGGCCAAGACCAAAATAGATGAAACCCCGCTCATGCAGCAGCACCGGGCTATCAAGCAAAAATATCCCGATGCGGTATTGCTGTTCCGTGTGGGTGATTTTTATGAAACATTCGGTCAGGATGCGGTGATCGCTGCACAAGTGCTGGGGATTACATTGACTAAAAGAAATAATGGGGCTGCTGCATCGCTGGACCTGGCCGGATTTCCACACCATGCCTTGGATACTTATTTACACAAATTGGTGAAAGCCGGTTATCGTGTTGCGATCTGTGACCAGCTGGAAGACCCGAAACTGGCGAAAGGAATTGTAAAAAGAGGCGTCACCGAAATGGTGACTCCGGGCACGGCTATCAATGATAAACTGCTTGAACACCACAGTAATAATTTCCTGGCAGGAATTCATTTTGCAGACAACGACCAATATGGCCTAGCCTTTCTGGATATTTCAACAGGAGAATTTTTTATTGCAGAAGGCGACCGGGAATATGCTGATAAACTATTGCAAAGTTTCAAACCTGCTGAAGCGGTGTTTCAGAGAAACCAGCAGAAAAAATTCAAAGAACATTTTGGCACCAAAATCTATAGCTATACACTGGATGAATGGATATTCAGCGATGCTTATGCAGAAGATATTTTACTGAAACAATTCCAGACCTATTCTTTGAAAGGCTTTGGAGTAGATGGAATGAAAAATGGGTTGATCGCTGCCGGCGCTGTACTTCATTACCTGAAAGAAACAGAACATCCCAACCTGCAACATATCACTTCGATCCAGAGAATTGACCGGGACGATTTTTTATGGATGGATCGGTTTACAATCCGAAATTTAGAATTAATAATCAAAAACTCAGAAGCTGGGCATACTTTATTGGATGTTCTTGACAACACCGTTTCTCCAATGGGTGCAAGATTGCTGAAACGATGGATCGTTTTCCCATTAAGGGATATTTCAAAGATCAATGAACGGCTGAACCTGGTTGAGTTTTTTATTTTACAAATAGAGTTGCGAAATAAAATTAGCCATGCAATTAAGCTTTGCGGTGATGTAGAAAGATTGGTATCAAAGATTCCACTGAAAAAGATCAATCCGAGAGAATTGTTACAGTTGGGCAGAGGACTTAGACAAGCGCTGGAAATAAAGCAATCATGTTTGCAAGCCGAAAACGAATATTTGAAACGACTAGGGGATGCATTGAATCCCTGTTCGTACATCGCTGATAAAATTTTTAAAGAGATCGTTGAAAACCCGCCAGCATTAGCCATTAAAGGCGGCATGATCAATAGTGGCATCAATACGGAATTGGATGAATTGCGTCATATTGCCCGTAGTGGAAAAGAATATTTAACCCGGTTACAGCAAAAAGAAGCGGACGCAACAGGCATTTCCTCCCTTCGCATTGGTTTCAACAATGTGTTTGGTTATTATCTCGAAGTCACCAATGCACACAAGAACAAAGTGCCAGCCGAATGGATGCGTAAACAAACGTTGGCAAATGCGGAACGTTATATCACTCCTGAATTAAAAGATTACGAAGAAAAAATAACCGGAGCCGAGGAAAAGATCTTGCGGCTTGAATTGGAAATTTATGAGTCGTTATTGAATGAACTGCTTGATTATCTCGCCCCCATTCAAACCAATGGAAACATTTTAGCAATATTGGATTGCCTTACATGCTTTGCACAAAATGCTATTCAATACCATTATAAAAAGCCGCTGCTGCACGATGGCGATGCGCTGCAGATCAAAGCCGGGCGGCATCCCGTGATCGAAAGAAACCTTCCGATCGGAGAAAGCTATATCAGCAATGACCTGGAATTAGACAAATCCGAACAGCAGATTATCATTCTCACCGGCCCGAATATGAGTGGTAAATCGGCCTTGCTCCGCCAAACCGCTTTGATCACATTGATGGCACATACAGGAAGCTTTGTACCGGCAGATGAAGCAAAAATTTCTTTAACGGATAAAATATTCACCCGGGTCGGCGCTTCGGACAATCTTAGTGGTGGTGAATCTACGTTCATGGTAGAGATGAATGAAACTGCATCTATCATTAACAATATCACCCCACGAAGCCTTATTTTACTCGATGAGATCGGACGAGGTACTTCCACTTATGATGGTATTTCTATAGCATGGAGTATTGCTGAGTATCTTCATAATTCTCCGCATCAACCTAAAACGCTTTTTGCGACGCATTACCATGAATTGAATGAACTGGAAGAAAAATTACCGAGAATAAAGAATTATCATATCACCAATAAAGAAGTCGGAAATAAAATTATTTTCTTAAGAAAACTCGCAAAAGGCGGCAGTACACACAGTTTCGGAATTCATGTTGCAAAGATGGCGGGTATGCCCCCTTCACTCATTGAAAGAGCGAATGAAATTTTGAAGCATCTTGAAAATAAACATGTGGATGAATCAGGAGTCGGGAACCAGGAGTCGGGAGCCGATAGCATGAAAGATAAATTAAAAGACCTTACTCAAACAAAACTACAGCTTTCAATTTTCGATGCGCATAGTGAGACTTTTGAAGAAATCCGGAAACTGTTGCAGGATATTGACATTAATCGCCTCACTCCGGTAGAAGCATTATTAAAGTTGCAGGAAATAAAGAATAAATTGAAATAGCATTTGACGAGACCTGTTATTTTTTCTCGAACCAAACCGGGCTTTTATCGTTCCAGGTACCATTATAATTGATCATTAGTTCTTCGCCGGCCTTAATATCCCTCATTGTTTTAATACTGATCATACTGTTGTCAAAATCCATTTCATAATCGCAATTTGCGTCGTAAGAATGGTTGTATAATGGCACATACCCCAGCGCCATACAGCATTGATCTTTTTCATATCCCCCATTCAAAAATATAATCGTGTAAAAGAGTTTGGTCCAAAAAAGTTCTATCCTTCAGGCTCATTACAATGACAGGCGCCATTTCTATAATGGTATTTGCAGGTATTGCTTCCGAAGTAAAAACGCCACGGCCTTTATTCTTTGCCGGAGCCACAAAAAGACAGGGAAGTATCATCAAAAAATATTTAAAAATTAATGTAAATGAAAAATTAATACTAAAAAACTTGAAAACATAAAAGTAAATTTGCAAAATGCAGCTCGAGTTGGAACAATATATGATCAAAGAGCAGTTTGAAACGATCATGCAAACGGGTGATCGCAGGCAGCTTCAGGATTTTCTGAACGATCAGAACATCAGTGATGTTGCAATGTTGGTAGAAGAATACCCCGAACAGGAAGATCAGATCATAGCCAATATGTCCATCAATCGTGCCACCAGCGTCTTCAAAATCCTGGAAGTAAGCGTTCAAAAAAGAATTATCCGGGAATTACCTCCGGGAAAAACTGCAGAACTACTTAACGATCTTCCTCCTGATGACCGTACCGATTTCCTGGAAGAGCTTCCCAGCAATGTTGTTAGAGAACTGATCAAATTATTAAATCCTGAAGAAAGAAAAATTACACTTTCTCTACTCGGCTATCCTGAAAACAGTATCGGTCGTCTGATGACACCCGATTATGTATATGTATATCCTCATAATACGGTGGAGGAAGTTTTTGCCACCATCCGAAAACATGGAAAAGATAGCGAGACGATCAATGTGATCTATGTGATCAATGATCAGGGTGAATTGCTGGATGATATACGCATCCGGGATTTTATTTTGAGTCCGCCGGATAAAAAGGTTTCTGAATTAATGGACGATCGTGTGATCTCATTGAAAGCATATGATGACCAGGAAACAGCCAGCGATATTTTTAAAATGAATAACCGGGATGCATTGCCGGTTGTCAGTAACAGCAATAAATTATTGGGTATTGTAACCATCGATGACATCCTTTGGGTAGCGAGTGAAGAATACAGTGAAGACATTCAAAAGATCGGTGGTACTTCTGCACTGGAGGCTCCTTACCTCGACACACCTTTTTTTAAGTTGATCCAGAAAAGAGTGGGCTGGCTCATCATACTTTTTTTAAGCGAATTACTGACAGCAACTGCCATGGCCTATTTCAATGATGAAATTGCCAAAGCTACCATGCTGGCCATGTTCATTCCTCTGATCATGTCAAGCGGTGGAAACAGCGGCTCGCAGGCTAGTACCCTGATCATACAGTCAATGGCCGTCGGTGATATTCATATCAGCGATTGGTGGCGGGTGATGCGGAGAGAAATTCTATCGGGGTTGGTATTAGGAAGCGTATTGGGGTTGATCGGTTTTACCCGGATCACAATCTGGCATGAACTGATGCAGCACGGAGTGATCAAAGACATCTACGGGCCTCACTGGTTACTCGTTGCTTTTACAGTAGGCAGTTCGCTGATTGGTGTAGTGATGTGGGGAACTCTGAGCGGCTCTATGCTTCCGATTGTTTTAAAAAAATTAGGCGCTGACCCTGCTGTTTCTTCCGCTCCTTTTGTAGCAACGCTGGTGGACGTAACTGGAATTGTGATCTATTTTACTATTGCGCTGCTGTTCTTACGAGGTATTTTATTGTGACCCTAATTTTTTTTAGCATAAGAAATGTCTGCTTCAGTATGCAGCTGAAGCAATAATCAGTAAGTTTTTCCGCAATTATTGATTTTGGCAAAAAACATCTTATTAACAACCGGTTTGGGAGTATGGCTCAATTTTTAGACTTTCGTAGTACCAAATCCTTCAACCTTTTTAATTATGTGCGGAATTGTTGGATATACCGGCCCCAAAGAAGCCTATCCCATTATCATTAAAGGACTGAAACGCCTCGAATATCGTGGCTATGATAGCACCGGTGTTGCCTTGCAAAACGGATCACTGAAAGTTTATAAGAAAAAAGGAAAAGTAGCAGAATTGGAGGATGCGATTGTAGGAGAAAACCTTCATGGACATACCGGTATCGGGCACACCCGCTGGGCCACGCATGGGGAACCGAGTGATGTAAATGCACATCCACATCAATCGGCAAGCGGCAAATTGGCAATGATCCATAATGGCATTATTGAAAATTATGCGCAGCTCAAACAGGAATTAATTAATAAAGGTTACCAATTCAAGAGTGAGACCGATACCGAAGTGCTTTTGAATTTCATTGAAGAAATCAAAAAAAATAATCATTGCAACCTGGAAGAAGCCGTACGGATTGCGTTGAAAAGAGTGACCGGGGCTTATGTGATTCTTCTATTAGATGCCGATGAACCGGAAACTATTATTGCTGCAAGAAAAGGAAGTCCACTGGTGATTGGCGTTGGAAAAGGCGAACATTTCTTAGGCTCTGATGCATCCCCGATGCTGGAATATACCAAAGAAGTTGTTTACGTAAATGATTATGAATTGGCGATTGTAAAACCAGATGAACTCATTTTAAAAAATCTGGGTAATGAAAAGATCACCCCTTATGTTCAAAAGCTCGATATAGAATTAGCTGCTATTGAAAAAGGCGGTTACGATCATTTCATGCTGAAAGAGATATTTGAACAGCCTCAGACGATCTACGATTGTTTAAGGGGAAGATTGGATACTACCGGAGGCACTATCACCATGAGTGGCATTCAGCAATACGCTGATCAGATCATGAATGCTAACAGGATCGTCATGATTGCCTGCGGAACCAGTTGGCACGCCGGTTTAGTAGCTGAATATATTTTTGAAGAATTGTGCCGCATCAATGTAGAAGTGGAATATGCTTCTGAATTCCGCTATCGCAATCCGGTGATCAATCCCGGAGATGTGATCATTGCTATTTCGCAAAGTGGAGAAACAGCCGATACATTAGTAGCTATTGAAAATGCAAAAGCTCAGGGTGCGATCATTCTCGGAGTAGTGAATGTGGTTGGTTCTTCTATTGCAAGAGCCAGTCATGGCGGCGCCTATACACATGCAGGTCCTGAAATTGGTGTAGCATCTACTAAAGCGTTCACTGCCCAGCTGGCTGTATTAACAATGATCGCATTGAAAATTGCACATGGGAAAGGTACGATCGGCCAGGAACGCTACCTGCATTTGGTGAATGAACTTTCCGAAATCCCGGAAAAAGTAGCATGGGTATTGAAATCAAAAGATAAGATCAAAAAACTGGCGGAGAAATATAAAGACGCAAGAGATTTTCTTTACCTGGGCCGTGGATATAATTTTCCAGTTGCACTGGAAGGAGCATTGAAGCTGAAAGAAATTTCGTATATACATGCAGAAGGTTATCCGGCTGCCGAAATGAAACATGGCCCGATAGCATTAGTGGACGAACAACTTCCCGTGGTAGTGGTCGCAACAAAAGATGCTTATCATCATAAAGTGGTCAGTAATATCCAGGAAATAAAGGCAAGAAAAGGAAAAGTGATCGCAGTAATCAGCGAAGGAGACAGCAGCACTGCAGCAATGTGCGATGATGTGATGATCGTTCCCGAAGCAGATGAAATTGTAGCGCCGATGCTAAGTGTGGTGCCGCTTCAGCTTCTAGCCTATTATATTGGTGTTGCCAAAGGATATGATGTAGATAAGCCAAGAAACCTGGCGAAGAGTGTGACGGTAGAATAAAGATTTTTTTTCTAAAATATTTTACCGGATCCCGAAATATATTTCAGCATTAAAAAACTACTACATGAACAATATCGGGAAAAAATCTATCTCGGAATTAGGCTATGGTTTCATTCCAAAAGAATTTATTCCCAGAGGAAAAAACGAATATCATCTACGCAACCTTCAGAACAGAAGCGGGATCAAGTACCGGAAATTAACTGCTTATGAGACTGAAGTGCTGGTGAAAAATGCCAACACATCCGATGACTGGAATAAAGTACTCGTATCAAAGGCATTTAACCCGCAGCTGGTAAAAAATTGCAAGTTTTATGGCTTGGTTCGTATTGGTAAATTAGAACCGCTTTATCACGAATTCAATAATCTCCGTATGCCTGTAGGATTGTACAACAGTACGATCATCAGTTGCGATCTTGGCGATAATGTAGCTATTGATAATGTCAATTACATGAGTCATTACATTGTAGGCAGTGATGTGATGCTTGCCAATGTAAACGAGTTGTGTACTACCGATCATTCTAAATTCGGGAATGGAATCATTAAAGAAGGAGAAAAAGAATCCGTTCGGATATGGATGGAATTATGTAATGAAAATGGTGGCCGGAGTGTGATGCCCTTTAACGGTATGCAACCTGCCGATGCATACCTCTGGGCGAAATATCGGGACAATGATAAACTGATGCAAAAATTCAAAGAGTTTACCGAAAAAAAATTTGATCAGCAAAGAGGTTATTATGGAAAGATCGGTGATCGTACTGTAATTAAGAACTGCGGCATCATTAAAGACGTTTGGATCGGAAGTGATGCCTATCTGAAAGGCGCCAATAAATTGAAGAACCTGACCATCAATTCTTCACCAGAAGCAAAATCTCAGATCGGCGAAAGTTGCGAATTAGTGAATGGCATAGTGGGTTTTGGTTGCCGGATATTTTACGGAGTAAAAGCCGTTCGCTTCATTCTTGCTTCCAATTCACAATTAAAATACGGAGCGAGACTGATCAACTCTTTTCTCGGAGATAATTCCACGATCTCCTGCTGCGAGGTGCTGAATTCATTGATCTTTCCGGCACATGAACAACACCACAATAATTCATTCTTATGCGCAGCATTGGTAATGGGACAAAGTAATATGGCTGCCGGGGCCACTATAGGCTCCAATCACAATTCAAGAGGTGCCGATGGTGAATTGCAGGCTGGCCGCGGTTTCTGGCCGGGATTATGTGTGAGTCTCAAACATAATTCCAAATTTGCCACGTTTACATTGATCGCCAAAGGAGATTATCCTGCAGAATTGAATATCCCGGTCCCTTTTTCGCTTATCAGCAATGATGTAAGCAGGGACCAACTGGTAGTAATGCCGGCATATTGGTTCATGTACAATATGTATGCATTGGGACGCAATGAAAGAAAATATACCGCCCGGGACAACCGTACAGATAAAACCCAGGAGTTGGAATACGATTACCTGGCTCCGGATAGTGTGAACGAAATATTTCATGCATTGCAATTAATAAAAAAATTTACGGGAAAGGCCTATGCTAAAAAAATAAAAGAACCAATTTCCGAAACAGATTGGGTGAGCACCGGTGCAATGCTGCTCGATAATAAAGAAGCTGTCGTTGACAAACTAGAAATACTTGCAGATGGATTTGAAAACTCCGATCGAAAAGTACAGTTGGTAAAAGTGAATCCTGCCTACCAGATTTACAAAGAACTGATCGTTTATTATGGCGTATCGCAGCTGATCGATTTTATTAATCAAAACAAGATCCCGAACTGGCAACAACTCTGGCAATCATTGCCACTCCGTTCCCGCCGAGAAAACTGGGCGAATATCGGGGGACAGTTGATCCCGAAAACAGCTCTGGATACTTTAATAAAAAATATCGAAACTGGTAAGATCAGAAATTGGGATGAGGTTCATAATTTCTATAATAAAAACAGCAAACTGTACCGGGAACAGAAATTGCAACATGCTTTTGCATCACTGATAGAGATTTTAGATATCAGTCCACGCAACTTCACAAAAAAACTATTCAGGCAATTACTGTCCCGGGCCGTAGATACTAAAGAATGGATGGTGAAAGAAATATACGAATCCCGTTCCAAAGATTATTTCAATGAGTTCCGAAAAATGATGTATGACACCCAAAAAGAAATGGATAACGTGATCGGCAAACTGTCGGACAATAGTTTCATTTTACAACAAGAAGAAGAACTGTTACAGTTCCGAAATCGTGTGAATGAATTGATCAAACAATTTCAATAAATTGTCTTTTATAAATCATGATTTCTTGTAAAGGGCAAATAAGTAAGCATAAAACCCGCCTGATGACATATCGTATAATACAACAGGTCGTATAAATAATATTTAAGCTTTTGTTTTTTCTCACCCATTTTAATGACCAACGCGGAGGTCCATCCTAACTTCCAGATGAAATTATCCAGGTGATACTGATCTGTGAACATAACCAGCACTGAAGTAGAAAGAGGGAAACGGGGGCCTGCCTGTGAATCGCCATTCTTATATTTATTTGCCCAGCTAATTTTCGGATCGAACCATTGAGGGTTAGCTTTTCGAAATCTGACCTGAAAATCTGAAAAATGGAACAACAATGTTTCATTAAATCCTTTGGCAGCGCCGGCTGTAAATACCAAACCACCAGTGATCAACTTATTTTTATTCATCCTCCATTTTTCCTGCTTTGGAATGTCAAACTGCGCATAGGCAGCAGTATAACTGAAGCATAAAAGCAATAGCAGTGTTTTCATTGCAGTACAGATTTAATTTTAAAATCATAACCGACATACAGCCGGACAATCTGTTTCCCATTATGGATAATAAGGATAAAGGGCTTCGAAAGATTGGATCAGAAATAAATAAAGAAGATCAAATTGTGATAGAGTTCACAAAATAAAAATTAGAATTGGTTTGTTCAAGTATTTAAATCGAAATTTCAGGGGTATCGTAGATATACTAATTACCAACGTTTAAAAATGATTTCAAATGAAAAACCCCGCTTTTGCGGGGAAATTTTTCAGATAAGTAAGTAGTCAGCGGTATTAGTTACTTCTTGGTTGTATCAGCACTCATCATTTTAGATGTGTCAGATGACATCATCTTTGACGTGTCACTTCCCATCATTTTGTTATCCATTTTCTGGGTTGCAGTGTCCTTTGTCTCTTCTTTGTTTTCAGCTTTGTTATTGCAAGCAGCGAGTAAGCCGGCCAAAGCCATGATTGCGAATACTTTTTTCATTTTAATTTTTTTTAGTTTTGAAAAAGCCTTTTTTAACGGCGATGCAAAGTTAATCGCAGCTTTTAAATCCACAAATCATAGAACTTTTTTTATACTGAATCATATTTATAAAATCATGAAAATCAGTAAAGATTTATTTTTTTCTAAAAAAGATCCGGATCGGAACTCCTTTAAAATTGAAATTTTGTCTTAATTGGTTCTCTAAATAATTTTTATATGGCTGCTTCACATCATCTGGAAAATTGCAGAAAAATGCAAAGGAAGGCACCTGGGTCGGAAGCTGAGTTACAAATTTAATTTTCAATGGATGGCCTCTGACAACCGGCGGATGATAGGATTGAATAGCCCGTTGCATTATGTCATTTAATTCAGAAGTAGTCACCTTACGCTGCCTGTTCTCATATACCTCTAATGCTGTTTCAATAGCTTTAAAGATTCGTGTTTTTTCTTTTGCTGAAATAAAAAGAACCGGCACATCGCTGAACGGTGCAAACCGTTTTTTTAATTCTGCTTCGTACTCTTTTGCGGTGTTGGTTTCTTTATTGACCAAATCCCATTTATTCACCAGCACCACGATGCCCTTCCCTTTTCTTGCAGCCAAACTAAAAATGTTCAGGTCCTGTGCGGATATTCCTTTTACAGCATCGATCAGCAAAAGGCATACATCCGCTTCATCCATGGCACGAATAGCACGGATGACCGAATAGAATTCAAGATTTTCTTCCACTTTTGTTTTTCTACGGATACCGGCCGTATCGATCAGTACAAATTCTTTTTTAAAAAGATTATAGTGCGTATGTATCGTATCTCTTGTTGTGCCGGGAATATTACTGACGATAGTTCTTTCTTCGCCAACCAATGCGTTTAATAAGGAGGATTTACCCACATTAGGTTGGCCGATGATCGCAAACTTTGGCAATCCTGCCATTTCCTTGGTTTCTTCTGAAGCTTCATCCGAGATCAAACTGCTTATCGCATCGAGTAATTCACCAGTTCCGCTGCCGCTGATCGAGGAAATAAAAAAAATATTATCAAATCCAAGGCTATAAAATTCGGAAGCATCAATCAGCCTTTCCGGGTTATCAACTTTATTTACGGTGAGAAAAACTGGTTTTTTTCCGCGACGTAAAATCGAAGCCATCGAATCATCCAATTCTGTCATCCCGGTTGCGGCATCCACCATAAAGATGATCGCATTGGCCTCCTCCACTGCGATCATGACCTGTTTGGCGATCTCTTTTTCAAAAATATCTTCACTATCCGGCACAAAACCTCCTGTGTCGATCACATTGAATGTTTTTCCATTCCAGTCCGTCATCCCGTATTGCCGGTCTCTTGTCACTCCGCTCACATCATCAACGATCGCTTTGCGTTGTTCCAGCAAACGATTAAAAAGAGTGCTCTTACCAACATTCGGCCTTCCTACTATTGCTACTGTAAAGCTCATGTTTCAGAATAAAAAGTAAAAATTCAAAATACTATGATCTCTATTTTTACTTTTTAATTTTAAATTATTAATATCCGTATTCTTTTAAATACGTTTCATTATCTCTCCACTTTTCTTTTACCTTGACAAAAAGTTCCAGAAATATTTTTTGCCTAAGAAATTTTTCGATCTCTTTTCTTGCTTCAATACCAAGTTTTTTGATCTTGCTTCCTTTTTCTCCCAATAAAATCCCTTTTTGCGTTTCCCGCTGCACGATAATATCCGCTGAGATTTTTACCAATTCCTTTTTCTCCTTAAACTCTGTCACCAGCACGGTGGTATGATAAGGTATCTCTTCTTCATACAACTCATAAATTTTTTCCCGGATCATTTCAGCTACAAAAAAACGGGTGTTCCGGTCTGTGATCTCATCGCCGCTATAAAATGGCTCTCCTTCAGGCAAAATATCGAGAAACGCTTTAACGAATTTGTTTTTATTCAACCCGGATAATGCTGAAATGCTGATCACTTTTTTACAATACTTTTTCCCCGCAAAAAAATGTTCAGCTTCTTTGAGTGTTGCTGTGTCCACCAGGTCAATTTTATTTAAAACAACCACGGCAGGAACTTTTAATTTCAATGAGGCAAAGATGGCATCGCATTCTTTCCAATCATCTTTTATATCCACTAATAACAATGCGAGGTCGGCATCTTCCAATGCATTCTTTACTTCCTGCATCATTTTTTCATGCAGTTTGTATTTGGGTTCAAGGATGCCGGGTGTGTCAGAAAAAATGAGCTGGTGATTTTTCTCAGTCACAATTCCTTTGATGCGGTGCCGGGTCGTCTGCACTTTTTTAGATACAATAGCCAGCTTCTCCCCGATCAATGCGTTGAGTAAAGTGCTTTTTCCGGCATTCGGCTTACCAAATATGCTGACAAATCCAACTTTCATAGTACCTCAAA
Organism: Chitinophagaceae bacterium; assembly: GCA_035545755.1. GTDB lineage: Bacteria > Bacteroidota > Bacteroidia > Chitinophagales > Chitinophagaceae > UTBCD1. The sequence goes on from DASZXQ010000258.1 coordinate 45,983, forward strand.
TCTATTCAATAAAGAACCCCGTATCGTTTTGTGCGAGACGGGGCTGTTGTTGCGTTTAAGAGGTTTTACTCTCCTCCGCCTGAGGCGGAGATTTAGTTGCGAAGGGAGGGATCGAACCTCCGACCTACGGGTTATGAGCCCGTCGAGCTACCGCTGCTCTACTTCGCGATGTGGGACGCAAAGATAGCCGGATATTTGTATTGTTCCAAAGAAAAAAAGCCGCTACAAAAAATTGTAACGGCTGTACCGGCTATCCCCTTTATAGTTATGACCGTTTTGAAACGCTGCTGGCGCCGCTGGTTTTCAGATCACGGATCACTGCTTCTCCTTTATAATTTACATCGCTGGCGCCGGTAGCTTTTGCAGATAATTCTTTATTAACAGTAATTTGAATGCTGCTGGCCCCTGACGCTTCTGCATTGCAATAATCAGTTATCAGATCGTAAGCTTTGAAATCACTGGCGCCACTTGCATCAATTCTTAATTGCGGTGCGTTGCCGCTAATTTTCATATCTGAAGCGCCACTCAGATGTACCGATAATTTTCGTACATCCAATTTCCCATCTTTCATATCGCTGGCTCCGGAAAGATCAATACTAAGGTCATCGGCTACGAGATCTCCCAATACAAACAAGTCGCAGGCGCCACTTGCTTTTACCTCATCCAGGTTTTTAAATGAGATATAGGCTTTCAATTTCATTTTACCGCTATTGAGATGAACTCCGTTTTCGTAACTGATATACAGAATGCCATCTTTTACTTCTGCTTTGATTTTATCCCTGAATCGCTCTTCAGAAGCGCTGACTGCCAGGGCATCTTCATTACCCTGCGTCAGGTATACGTTGAACGCATTGGAGACATGAATTCCGTGAAAACCCGTCACAGTTCTCTTTTCCGCATTTACATCATTCAAGACTTCTTGAGCAGTAGCAATACTGACTATTCCTATTGTAAGTATCAAGCTGAAAATCTTTTTCATACTTTTATATTTTAAATTTTAGAAACGAATCCACCGGTATTGGTTTTAATTTCGTTGATACTGGCAGTGCCTTTATATTTTACATATCCCCCAGTGTTGGCTTTCACACTTAATTGTTTTTCTACTGAAATATACATTCCGGCGCCAGTGCTCATTTCCGCATGGCAGGAATTGCTGCTTAAATTTTCACCTATAAATTTACTTCCCGTACTTCCGGATGCGTCCATTTGATCAACTTTCCCGGTCAATGTTATTTTAGAGCCTGTATTCTGATCTACTTTCAAAGTACCAATGTTTACCTCTCCATTCACCAAACTACCGGTATTAGCTTTTAAGTCCAGTGAAGGCGATTCCAGCTTGCCATCAATATTCACCTTGGCCCCAGTGCTCACATGCAGCAGATCGATTGTTTTATAAGAAACATAAGCTTTCAATTCTTTACGTTCATTTTTATGGTTGATAGCTCCTGTTTTTGTTTCATAATGGATCTTAAGAATCCCGTTGACCACTTCTGTAACGATCTTATCCCGGTAAAGCGTGTCAGATGCGCTGACGGCCACTTCCTCCGAATTTCCTTTTGTCAGGGTCAATACAATTCCGGTTCCCACTTCAATTCCATGAAAACTGGCCACTGTCCTTTTTTCGGCGTTGGCGTCATCAATGGTTTTTTGGGCAAAAGAGAAATTGCTGAAAACAATTATCAGCAGGAACGAAAAAAAAATATTCTTCATAAAGCTGGTTTTGTGTAATACGAAACCGGTAGTAGAAAAGTTACAAGCGGGAAATCATTTTTCTCCTATACCTTTGCAGCAGTTCTTTTGCTTTCGTTTTGAAAGCCTTAGAAGTTTCAGTGTTTCCCGGGGTGTCTCGCCTGAAGCGAGTCTGAGATCATACCCGTTGGACCTGATCAGGGTAATGCCTGCGCAGGGAAGGATGTTTCTCATTTCCTTTCTCCACAGCATTTCCCTCTCATTCTTTTAAATCAAAAAATTAAAAAAATGAAGAGGATTGCAACTATCGGCTATTTAATTCTTTACTGTATTTCACTAAATGCTCAGCAAATACAGCAACAAGAAGCCCCCAAAGACAGTTTTTATTTGTTAGCGCCAGTTGAAGTGAAAGCAGTTCGGGCAGCAGCAAATGCGCCTTTTACTAAGACCAATTTGTCCAAACAGGAAATTGAAAAAAATAATCTAGGGCAAGATATCCCCTTTATCCTGAACCAAACCCCATCCGTGGTAGTGAATTCAGATGCGGGAACAGGGATTGGCTATACGGGGATTCATATCCGCGGCACAGATGGAACAAGGATCAATATCACATTGAATGGTATCCCTTACAACGATGCTGAATCTCAGATAAGCTATTTTGTTGATCTTCCGGATTTCACTTCATCTGTTAATAGTATCCAGATACAGCGAGGCGTTGGAACCTCCTCCAACGGAGCAGGGGCTTTCGGTGCCAGCATCAATTTCAGTACAAATGAAATTAACAAGGATAAGTACCTGGAACTGAACAACAGCTATGGATCATTTAATAGCTGGAAAAATACATTGAAAGCTGGAACTGGTTTGATCAACAATCATTTTACTGTTGATCTTCGCTTGTCTAGTATTACCAGCGATGGTTATATTGATAGGGCCAGCAGTAACCTGAAATCCTTACACTTCAGCACTGCTTATATTGGTAAATCGGCTTCTTTGCGTTTCAACGTTTTTGCGGGTAAAGAAAAAACATACCAGGCTTGGTATGGAGTATCGGAAGCAGACCTGAAAGCTGGCAATCGCAGGATCAATTACGCAGGCCTGGAAGACCCGAATGGACCCTATCCGAATGAAACTGATAATTACTGGCAGAACCATTACCAGTTATTCTATGATCAACGGATCAATAAACGGGTCACATTCAACACAGCTTTGTTCTATACTAAAGGCAAAGGATATTATGAAGAATACAGGGCCGGCCAGGATTATTCGGAATACAATCTCCCTTATCCCATCCGGGGAACAGATACAATCCATACTTCAGATTTTATCCGCCGTCTCTGGCTCAATAATGATTTTTACGGAGATATTTTTTCGGTTCAATACAAAGACAATAAATCGCAAATAACGTTGGGCGGTGGTTACACCCGGTATACCGGGGAACATTATGGTATTCTAACCTGGGCTTCCAACGGATTTACCGGGCCAAATCGTTGGTATGACAATGATGCATTAAAAACTGATTTTAATATTTACCTCAAAGAACAAACTCAATTCACCAGTCACTGGAATTACTTTTACGATCTCCAACTCCGACATGTAAGGTACAATATCAATGGCTTTGATGACAATCCAACTTTATTTATAAAAAACAATTTCAACTTTTTCAATCCAAAAACCGGAATTAGTTATAATAAAAATGGATGGAAAGGATATTTCTCTTACAGTCTCGGAAGGCATGAGCCCAATCGTGACGATTTTGAGGCAAATCAAAATCAGCAACCCAAACCCGAAACACTTCATGATTTTGAGTTTGGCGTTGAACGTTCTACAAAAAAATATAGTTGGAGTACTACCTTATATTATATGCGCTACAAAGATCAACTGGTGCTGACGGGAAAGATCAACGACGTGGGATCTTACACAAGAACTAATATTCCAAATAGCTACAGGGCAGGAATAGAATTGCAAGGCGGAATAAAACCCAGTTCATGGTTCAATGCCTCAGCCAATTTATCATTTAGTCGCAATAAAGTTTTAAATTTTACCGAATACATTGATGACTATGATAACGGCGGTCAAAAGGTCAATAACTATCATTCTACCGATATTGCATTTTCTCCATCAGTGATCGGCGGCGCTACGCTCACATTTTTACCAGTACAAAATTTTGAGATTGATTTGCTGAGTAAATATGTGAGCAAACAATATCTTGACAACACGCAGCATGAAGACAGAATATTGAATCCGTTTTTTGTGGAAGATGCAAGAGTAATTTATATGTTTCAACACAAATGGCCGAAGCAAATTAACCTGGTTTTACAGGTCAATAATATTTTAAATAAAAAATATGAACCTAGCGGCTACACCTATAATTATATATCGGGAGGATTACTTTCTGTAAACAATTATTATTTCCCGATGGCAGGAACGAATTTTATGGCAGGAGTAAATGTGAAACTTTGATTGAGGAATCAGATAGAAATTCCGATCTCTGAAGTATGATTGGTGGAATAAATGTATTACTTCTTATTTCCAAATTTCTGCTGCCAGTCCAACATACCGCCGGCAAGATTTTTTGTGTTTTTAAATCCAAAGGATTCAAGCATCAGGCAAGCGATCATACTGCGGCTGCCGCTACGGCAATACATGATCACTTCTTTATCTTTGAGGTCTTCGATATCTTCGATCTGCATCGTTTGTATTTTCCCCAGCGGTATCAAAGTACCGCCAATATTGAACTCAGCATGCTCATTGGGCTCTCTCACATCAATGATATTCAGTTTCTCGCCATTGTCAATTCTTTGTTTTAATTCTTCTGCGGTTATGTTTTGCATAAAAGATTTTATTGAGGCAGGTGGTTTGTTGAATCTGTAACTACAGGTTTTTGTGAGCCAAGTTTGATATCAATTGTTTGTCCGACATGGATTCGTTGCAGCCTGTTACCTTCGCCGAACCTCGCCGGATTTTGCCAGTAAATATATGCATTGGCAGTGTCCTTTACATCAGTATCAGGAATCACGGAGAAAAAATTCAGTCCACTGGATTCGACGACCATTTTTGCATCCGAATAGGTCATGCCGATCAGGTTGGGTACAGGGAATTCTGCTTCTCCCACACCGGTTCCCAACACCAATGTAATGCTGCT
>DASZXQ010000259.1:0-4472 GCA_035545755.1 Chitinophagaceae bacterium
GGAAATTGAATTGAACCTACCTGAAAACATTTCCGTTTTCACATCCGCAGAACTTTCAAGCCGGGAAGAACAGCTAAAGAATAATGCGATCAGAATGGGCAAAGAGCTAATGATAAAAGACCTGAAGGAAGCTACCGGCCTTAAATACGATGGACAAGGAAGCAAAGATCCCGATAGGTTTATTGAAGAATATAAAAGCAACCTATTGAAAGGACTGAACACTTCAGAAACGGAAAGAGTTCAAAAACTAAATTCAGAGGTCAGTACCCTTCAGAAAACCTATGATACCCTAAAGAAGGAAAACGATCTGATCGTAACCAGGGCAAGGGAAAGCAAGCTGAATGCAGATATTCTTAGCTGGACAATCGAAAAAAAGCCGGACAATCTCACAAATGATGAATGGGTTGCGATAATGAAATTGAATAATGAGTTTGTTGAAACAGATGGCCAGCTTGTTGTGCATCGAAACGGGGAACCAGTATTGAACAAGGTTGATCTGAAACCCATTGCTCCGAAAGATGCGCTGCTTTCATTCATTGAAGAAAGGAACCTCGGTAAAGTTGTCGAACCAACCGAAAGACGTTTCGGACGTAATGAAAGCGATTCTAAGGGTATGGTTCGTGGCATCTCAAGCATGAGTGAATTTACAAATCACTTGAGAGAAAATAATATCGATCCAAAGAGTGAACGAGCCCAGAGCATGCTAAGAGAGATTACATCAGAGAATCCAAATTTTGATTTTAAAATCAGTTAATTGCTAACCCTATTTCGAAATATTACACAGGAACTTACCGATCTGGAAAGGGAAACATTAGTGCCAATGCTGGTAACGGTTTTGGAGCGGACAAACGAAACAAACCGATTCACCGGCAGAAAGATCATTGAATGGTTCACCGGGCAAGGTTTTCCTGTATCACAGATCAGGCTTTGCAAGATGATCAATTACCTAAGAGTTAAAAACCTATTAACGCCTAAAGTGATTATAGGGGCCGGTAATGGTTACTTCTTAACCTCTGATCCGCATATAATCGAAGATCAAATTGAATCGCTCAAGGGCCGTATTGATAGCATGAAGGCTGTTGTCGATTCTCTCAATGCAGAAGTGTTGAGCATTAAAAAAGCCGGAATTAAAATCCCGGCCTGACAAAGAAATTTGGTAATAGTCAACGTAAGACAAAGATATGAGAATTGTTTCATTTTTCGGGAATAGTCAACGGTGCGGTGAAACAATAAATAAATGACGTAGCACGGGCAGCAGACAAACGTCAATCCCAGGTGTAAAGTGAGAAGGGATATATCTGCAAGCGGCAAGAAACGCTTTAAAGTAGCTCACAGGTCAATCAATACTTGCATTAGATTGAACCGATGGATGGGGAACTCGTCCGATATACGGAAGTATAAAAATCCATCGAGGCGCAGACAGTTTAAACAACTGTATTAGGCTATCTGTGTCTCGATGTCAAAAGAATCTGAACCGATTCCGGAAGTATAAATGATAGAGAGTAAGAGATGAGAAAGGGATTAAAGAAATAGAATATCCAATGAGATAAAAGATATGTTTAAGATATGTTCAAGATATGTTTTATAAAAATTTGCGCAAAAAAAGCCAAGTGAAAGCCAAACAAAACCCAACCCTTAATAAAATAATTTGTGGCATATGCTACGGCATTGCTACGGTATTTGCTTCAGCATTTGCCGAACCAAATTGATTAAGTAAGTAGATAGGTTATCAGATACCCTATCATTTAAAAACAGAGAAAAAAACACAGAACTTAAAATAATATCACAGAATGAAAAAAAGTGATGGAATAAAAAAAAGAATGGCGAATCTAAAGCCATTTAAGCCGGGCCAGTCGGGCAATCCTTTGGGTAGGTCGGCCAAACCAAAGCAATTACCTGCACTAAAAACATTACTGAATGAGGTTTTCGGATCCACTGATGAATTTGGGAACAATTCCCGAATGATGAAAATCTTAGTTGCTATTTCGAATAAGGCACAACGGGGAAATGTTCAGGCGGCAAAACTTGTGTTGGAATTATGGGAGTTTGTAGAACCTAAGCTATCCAGGCAGACTATTGATCTTACTTCAAAGGGAGAAAGTTTAGCGCCTAAAATGTCACCAAGTCAGTTTCGTGAATTTGTAGAAAAAACCCGGGCTGAAATGAGAAAAAATTTAGCTCAGGATTTAACTAATGGCAGTCACATTCAAAATTAGTATTAGATCGAAAAACAGCGAAATAACAGCGATGGCAAATCCTAAAAATATCGTAAAGCATAAATTCAAAAAGGGTCAATCCGGCAATCCTAACGGACGTCCTAAGAAGATCCCCGAATTGGATAAGTTATTGGCTGAGGTGCTCGGTGAAGAAAAAGACGGCATTGAAGCAGCCAGGGTAATACTAATAGCATTAAGAGCAAAGGCAATGAGGGGAAATACAAGGGCCGCGGAGATACTTTTAGATCGGGCTTACGGAAAGGCAAAGCAAACCGTGAATGTAAATGCCAATATTAACTTATCTGAAGTTCCTATAACCTTTGAATGACAGAAGGAATAAAAACGGATGATTTGAAAACAACAATAAGCATTATCAAAAAAAATCAAAAATCATGAACTCTGTATTTGAAATTCCCGAAGTTAAAAAAGAGGTAGCCGGTTTAATAAGCTGGATGCACTCGGTTGCCGGCAGAAACGATGAACAAAAACAACTTGAGCAACAAACGTGGATTTATAAAATTTTGCATGATGCGTTAAAGGCCCTATTGGACAATGATGATCTTTTTCTATTATATGCTCAAGCAGGCGTGCCTATTCCCACAAAGATCATCAGTGAACTAAAGGCAATAATCACAAACGAGATACCCGATATTAATCTTAATTAAAAATTAAAGAAATGCCAGGCAGTGAAAGAATAGACAGTATAATTGACCTCTCATCCATAGGATCAGAGATCAAGCAGCTAAATGATTGGTTGGATGCTTCTGTTGCCAATATGCAGAAGCTATCTGACGTGATGAAAAACTACAAAGGTGCTACCGGCTTTCAGGAACAGAAGGTAGCCGCTAATCAGCTAACCGATGCCTTCAATGGTATTATCAATTCCCAAAAGGAATATGATATGATTTTGCAAAGGGCTGTTCAGGTTAGAAGCCAATATAACGGCAATAGCAAGGAAATGCTTCAGCTAATCATCGGGGAAGCTAAGGCGCAGAAGGAACTTGCTCAAGCAATGAACATAAGAGACAAGGCATCACAATCTGCCCAAAAGACCATGTTAAATGAAAGGAAGATCGCCAATGATGTTTCCAATGACTACAAACAGTTATCACTTGCTTATAATGAAGCTGCTTTAAAAGCTAAGAACTACATTTTGACGTTAGGTGCTAATCATCCGATCACGGTGCAGGCTGTTGCGGATGCAAATGCAATGGGCAATAAACTGAAGGAAATAGATGCTTCAGTCGGTCAATATCAGAGAAACGTCGGTAATTACAATGGCGCTATTGGAGTATTGGGAAAGTCGCTTCGTGGATTTGGTGGTCTTGGAATTGTTTTAAGCAAAGCGTTGGGTATTGATCCGACAGTAACAGAGGGAATAAGAGAAACGGGTAAAGCGTTTATTGATCTAAAACATGCCGAGGATATTGAAAAAATTGCAAAGACAGAAAATGCGGCAGCAGCAGAAGTAAATTCAACCGCTACACAAAAGGCCGGAGTATTTCAGCGTCTTTATACCGGAATAGTTGGAGAATCAACGGGTGCCATGAAGATATTCAAATTGGCATTGGCTGGGATTGGAGTAGGATTGGCTATTTTCGGAATAGTTGAATTAGTAAAATACTTTAATTCACTAAAGACGGCACTTTCTGATGCGGCAAGATACCAGGGAGAATTAAATGATGTTAATGATAAAGCGATAGAAGGTTATGCTTCGCAAAAAATAGAGATAGAAAACCTTGTTGCAAGGGTTAAAGATGAAAATACTTCAAACAGTCAAAAGAAAGAAATCCTTCAGGAAGTAAATGATAAATATGGCGATCAGTTCGGAAAGCTAAAAAGCGTATCTGATTTGGAGACAACTTTCGTGAACAAAGCCGGTGATTTTGTAAAAGCCCTTGAACTTAAAGCTAAAGCACAAGCAGCGTTCAACCTTGCGGTGGACGAGGAACAAAAGGCGTTAAAAGCTCAGCTTGAAATAGATCAAAAGAACGCTATGATTAGCCAGGGAAAAACAAATGTTCCATCTTTTTTCCCGGAAGCATTTCAACGGCAGGGCAAGAGAGTAACGCAAATTGCCGTAGATAATCTAACTAAGGATAAAGAGGAAGCAGAAAAAACGAAAGACGATTATCTGAAAATCTTTGATGATCTCAACAATCAACTTGACGCTATAAGCAAAAAGAATGGTTTCAATTTCAACCACTTCTTCTTTCAGTAATCCCTTCTGGCTTTTTTCATAGGTTCTCTCCAATT
>DASZXQ010000260.1:0-25761 GCA_035545755.1 Chitinophagaceae bacterium
GAGGTTCGATTCCATCCGCCGGCTCATGGGGGGAGATAGACCCCCTGGTAATTGAAATGTAGGGCAAGTAGCCAAGTGGCCAACGGCAACAGACTGTAAATCTGTCCTCTTCGGAGTTCGGTGGTTCGAATCCATCCTTGCCCACAGTTCTTTTAAAATTGAAAATTGCAATTGTAAATTTTCAATCATATGCGGAAGTAGCTCAGTTGGTAGAGCGACAGCCTTCCAAGCTGTAGGTCGCGGGTTCGAACCTCGTCTTCCGCTCTGCTGAAAACTGGTCATATCAGTCAAATGAGTCAAGCAGTTCAGTGTTGATTTGACTTTTATGGCTCACTGACTTCAATGACTGGAAAAAGCCGTTGTAGCTCAGTGGTAGAGCACTTCCTTGGTAAGGAAGAGGTCATGGGTTCAATTCCCATTAACGGCTCTTGTATTCAGAAGCTTTAAATCGCTTGCTGAATAGAATTACAGAACGATGAAGAGTGCGACGCAACAAAGGCCGATAGTAGCATTGTTGCTGACACCATAATAACTAGGAAACAATAATTAGTAAAACCCACAACTAAAAAAAGATAACATGTCAAAAGAGACCTTTAAGAGGGATAAACCTCACCTTAACGTTGGTACGATTGGTCATATTGACCACGGTAAAACCACTTTAACAGCAGCGATTACTACTATTCTGTCAAAGAAAGGTTTGGCAGAAGCTAAGAAGTATGATGAAATCGATGCTGCGCCTGAAGAAAAGGAGCGTGGTATCACCATCAATACAGCTCACGTAGAGTATCAAACGGCCAATCGCCACTATGCTCACGTAGACTGTCCTGGTCACGCTGACTATGTGAAAAACATGATCACCGGCGCCGCTCAGATGGACGGAGCTATCTTGGTTGTAGCTGCTACTGATGGTCCGATGCCACAAACCAAAGAGCACATTCTTCTGGCTCGCCAGGTAGGTGTTCCTCGTATGGTGGTCTTCATGAATAAAGTAGACCTGGTAGATGATCCGGAATTGCTGGATCTTGTTGAAATGGAAATTCGTGACCTGCTCACTTTCTATGGCTTTGATGGAGCAAACACTCCGATCATCAAAGGTTCTGCTACAGGAGCTTTGGCCGGAGAAGAAAAATGGGTAAAAGCTATTGATGAATTGATGGAAGCTGTAGACAGCTACATTCCGCTGCCTCCTCGTCCGGTCGATCAACCATTCCTGATGTCAGTAGAAGATGTATTCTCAATCACAGGTCGTGGTACTGTTGCTACCGGTAGAATTGAAAGAGGAAGAATAAAAGTAGGCGAACCTGTAGAAATCGTTGGTTTGATTCCCCAGCCGCTCAGCTCAGTGGTGACCGGAGTAGAAATGTTCCGCAAATTATTGGATGAAGGAGAAGCTGGTGATAACGCAGGTTTGCTGCTTCGTGGTATTGAGAAGAAAGATATCCGCCGTGGTATGGTTATTTGCAAACCCGGCTCCATCACTCCTCATACTGAATTCAAATGTGAAGTGTACGTATTAAGCAAAGAAGAAGGTGGTCGTCATACTCCGTTCTTCAATAAATATCGTCCGCAATTTTATTTCCGTACCACGGACGTAACGGGTGAGGTTGAATTACCGGCAGGTACTGAAATGGTGATGCCTGGTGATAACACATCTCTTACTGTAAAACTGATACAGCCGATCGCTATGGAAAAAGGATTGAAGTTTGCGATCCGTGAAGGTGGCCGTACAGTAGGAGCGGGTCAGGTAACTGAGATTTTAAAATAACAAGCCTGTAACTATCAATTTTAGTTTGGGCTGGACGATTACAAAGGTTTTTATATCTTTGTAATTACCAAGATTCTAAAAAGCTGTCCCGACATGTCGGGATAGCTTTTAGCTTTCTTACGGGCATAGTTCAATGGCAGAATAGCGGTCTCCAAAACCGTTGATGGGAGTTCGAATCTCTCTGCCCGTGCTAATTCATAAAAAGATGAATAAAATTTCAAATTACTTCAGGGATTCTTACAAGGAACTGATGGAAAAAGTGAGTTGGCCTAATTGGTCGCAGTTGCAGCAATCTACAATGATCGTATTGGTAGCTACTTTAGTGATTACTGGTATGGTTTGGGTAATGGATTTTGCTGCCGGGAACGTTTTAAAATTTATTTACAACCAATTATTCTAAACGATGGAAGCAGCGTCTAATACAGAAAATGTTCAGCAGCAGGAAACCAAATGGTATGTACTGCGTGTTGTTAGTGGTAAGGAACGCAAGGTGAAAGAATACCTTGATAAAGAAATCTCCCGGGGCGGCTGGGGTGATATTGTGAAACAGGTTTTCCTTCCGGTAGAAAAAGTATATAAAGTGCAGAATGGTAAAAAAGTAATGCGTGAAAGAAACTACTATCCGGGTTATGTGATGATAGAGATCTCCGATGGTAAACTGAACGACGATCTGAGAGATACCATTAAACATACCAATAGTGTCATTCATTTTTTAGGAAAAGACAATCCGATCGCTCTTCGCAAGGCAGAGGTGAACAAAATGCTTGGAAAAATGGATGAGATGGCAGAAGTGGGCGGCGTCAGCATGGTAGAACCCTTTATTGTTGGCGAGACCATCAAGATCATTGAGGGGCCTTTCAATGATTTCAATGGCGTGATCGAAGAAGTAAATGATGAGAAAAAGAAATTAAAGGTCACTGTAAAAATATTCGGACGGTCTACCCCGGTTGAACTCAATTATATGCAGGTGGAAAAGATCAGTTAGTTTTTAGTTCGATAATATTTTAATAGCCATCTTTCGCGATGGCTGTTTTATTTGGTACAATTGGTAACTGCAAAATTGACTTTCGATTAAATTCAAAAAACAATTTTGAAATAGCTGAATTCACCTTATCTTTGTCGCCCCAATTAGTTCTTTCTTTGCTCTCCTAAGCTTTGGCAAGGGGGAGAAATGAAATACCGGTCTCTGTAGAAGGTAGGGCTGGTAAAAGATGAATTTGGGAGTCCGCCTTGAGCGAGACGTTTGAACCAATAAATCATAGAAAAATGGCAAAAGAAGTCTCTGGCTTTGTTAAGCTTCAGTGCAAGGGTGGTCAGGCCAATCCTGCACCTCCGATCGGTCCTGCATTAGGTTCCAAGGGTATTAATATCATGGAATTTTGCAAACAATTCAATGCCCGTACGCAGGATAAAATGGGCAAAGTGCTTCCCGTTATTATTACGGTTTATTCTGATAAGAGTTTTGATTTTGTGATCAAAACACCACCTGCTGCTATTCAGCTGATGGAAGCTGCAAAAATTCAAAAGGGCTCCAAAGAAAGCAATCGTAGTAAAGTAGGTAAAGTGACCTGGTCGCAGGTTGAGGCAATTGCAAAAGACAAAATGCCCGACCTGAATTGCTTTACTATTGAAAGCGCTATGAAAATGATAGCAGGTACTGCCCGCAGCATGGGCCTTACCGTGGAAGGAAAAGCTCCGTGGGAAAACTAATTGTGTATCCAAAAACGAATTACGATGGCATTCATCAGTAAAAAAAGAAAAGTTGCAGCAACCAAAATAGACAATAAGAAGGAATACTCCTTAAAAGAAGCATCTGCATTAGTGAAACAAATCACTACCTGCAAATTTGATGCGTCAGTGGATTTGCATATTCGCCTGGGTGTTGATCCCAAAAAAGCAGACCAATCTATCCGGGGAACAGTTACGCTCCCTCATGGTACCGGTAAAACAAAAAAAGTATTGGTGCTTTGTACACCTGATAAAGAAGCAGAAGCAAAAGCGGCAGGCGCCGACTTTGCAGGACTTGATGAATTTATCACTAAGATTGAAGGTGGATGGGTAGATATCGACGTGATCATCGCTACGCCCTCGGTGATGCCTAAGATCGGAAAATTGGGTAAAGTGCTTGGTCCCCGTAACCTGATGCCCAACCCCAAAACCGGAACTGTAACAAATGATGTGGCGGCAGCTATCAACGATGTGAAAGGCGGTAAGATCGCTTTTAAAATTGACAAGGCGGGAATCGTTCATGCTTCGATCGGCAGGGTAAGTTTTACGCCGGAAAAAATTGCTGAAAACAGTCAGGAATTATTGAATGCGATCATTAAAGCTAAACCTTCTTCTGCAAAAGGAATTTATCTTAAAGGGATCAGCATGGCAAGTTCCATGAGCCCAGGCATTTCAATAGATACAAAAGCATTTGCTCACTAAACATTCAAGTGATTAAAACTAATTATCATGACCAAAGAACAAAAAACGGAAGTTATTGAGTTGCTGAAAGGAAAATTTTCGCAGTACAATAATTTTTATGTTACCGATACGGAATCATTGACGGTAGAACAGGTTGGAAAATTGCGCCGTGCATGCTTTAACAAAAACGTAGAGATGAAAGTGGCCAAAAACACCCTGATCAAAAAGGCGCTGGAGGCGTTGGATGCAGAACGTTATTCCGGAGTGTATGATGCGCTGCATAATGTGACAGCGTTGATGTTCTCTGAAAACCCGAAAGACCCGGCTTTGGTCATCAGCTCTTTCCGTAAAGAAAGCAATGGTGAAAAACCTGTCTTGAAAGCTGCGTTTATTAACGGAGATGTGTATACAGGCGATAATCAATTGGCAACGTTAAGCAAGATCAAAACGAAGAACGAATTGATCGGAGATGTGATCGGTCTGTTACAATCTCCAGCTAAAAGAGTTATTGCCGCTTTGCTGCATAATGCAGAAAAAAAAGGCGAAACTGCTGCTGCAGAGTAAAAGTTCTTTAATAAAAATACTTACCTGGCCGGATGGTATAAAAATAAAGGCAAAACAAATTTTTTTAAACAACCGTCGGATCCGCCGGTTGGCGGAAAAGAAGATGGTAAAAATTTAAATCAAATGGCAGACGTAAAAGTATTAGCTGAAAGTTTAGTAAGCTTAACAGTAAAAGAAGTTCAGGAATTAGCAGATTTTCTGAAAACGGAATACGGTATAGAACCTGCAGCCGCAGCCGTAGTTGTAAGCGGTGGCGGAGAAGGTGGTGGCGCAGCTGCTGCTGAAGAAAAAACTGCATTCAATGTTATTTTGAAGAGCGGTGGTGCTTCCAAACTGAACGTAGTTAAAATTGTGAAGGACATAACCGGTTTAGGCTTGAAAGAGGCTAAAGAGTTGGTTGACGGAGCTCCGAAGCCTGTAAAAGAAGGTGTTTCAAAAGCAGAAGCTGATGAGATCGCAAATAAACTTAAAGAAGCAGGAGCTGAAGTGGAGATTGCATAATTTTTGTGTAAAGAAATAAAAAACCTTTCTCTGATCAGAGAAAGGTTTTTTTATTGCAAATAACTTTTAGAATTTAAATGTCAATCCGCCACTCAATATGTATTTCCCATAACCAGCTTCGACAAAAAATCCTGCCTGCTTTGCAAGCATAAATTTAGCCCCAAACGACACCTGGTAAGCAAGTGCTGTCGGATCGTTAGCGATCACTGCTTTATTGCCAGACTGATCAAGGTAATCTTGAGTCCACATATTAATACCGATTGCAGTTCTCATGTAAGGTATTATTTTTTCATTTTCTGTGATTATGTAACGGACAAAATCCAGCATCAGGCTGGTGTTCTTAAGATAACCGGTAAATGCCAGTGCTGAACCATTATTGTTATAGTAAGGAGCGCTTACTTTTCCATACGATACCATGGCTCCGATGCTCATAGTACGGTTGAATTGATAGTCCAGGGAGCCAAAAACGGGACCGGTTTGATTTACTGATGTGTGATAATAGTTCCCGAATTCAAGCAACTCATATTTGTCAAGATTCGGCACTCCATAGCCAAAAGAAATGTTTACAGTGGGTTTGAATTTTGGCATGCGGCGATTTCGTTGTTCGGGAACGGTTCTATATCTGCCGGTAGGCCTTGTCCTGAACATGACCTGGGCTTGCAAAGAAGAAATTAAAAAAAGAGAACATGTGATTAAAACAATATATTTTTTCATAACGATGATTTGATTTAAGATTAAATAAGACAAGAAGAGTTTAAAAATCAATGATAATAGGATGTTAACGGAGTTTTCTTATTGAGCGGTAAGATAAGGAGCAAGTTTATTGAAAAGTTCATCCGTCACTGACGGAATTTTTTTAATGTCTTCGATAGTAGCAAATGCTCCGTGCTCATTTCGATATGCTATGAGTGGATTCGCCAGGCTCCATTTGATGTAAGGATGAGCTTTCAGGTCGTCTATTGTAGCTGTATTAATATTTATTTTTCTTACTGCAGAATTTTTGATCTCAAGATATTGTTTGATTTTTCTAAACGTTGAATCCGGCAGTCCATAAGTTTCCCCGATTTGATCGATCGAATAGAATCCTCCCAACTTTTCCCGGAAATTTACAATTCTCACCGCCAGTTTTGAACCTATTCCCGGAAGGGCGATAAAAGCGGTAGTATCAGCAGAGTTTATGTCAATAATAGAATATTGATGAAAGCTTTTTTTCTCCGTATTGACGGTTTGCTGGCCTGAAGATTCCAAAGAAACAATTTCATTTTTTGTATCGTTTGAGTCGTTGATTCTGACATATGGGACTAATCTTTCATAATCCTCTTTTCGTAGCCCATAAATTTTTTGAAGATCCTTTGATTTGTAAAAATGGCCGCCCTTATTTCGATAATTAAGTATAGTTTGAATATTCTTTTCTTTTAACCCCAGTTTTTTCCAGCCATCAAGTGAGAGGGTGTTCGGATCAAAATAAAATAATTCAGATTTTTTACCATTGTGATTTGTAATGGGAGGGTCGTATTGATAAGCATAAGTTTCATAGCCATCCCGTTCCCCGGATTTATCAGGAATTTCAGACTCTTTTCGTTCCAGTCTTTTGATGGCGGTGATCCAACTGCTGTCTGAATCCTGTGAATATGATTCTTTAGTTGAGGAGAGGATTTTGGGCAAAAGAGCCACAATTACTACTACAAAAAGTATCACCAATATGGCAATTCTTTCCTTTCGGGTGAATGTCAGGTAATCCCTTATAAATTCCTGCCACTTCATGGTTAAGGTTTAAGGATAAAATTACAGTATCATACAAAGACAAAAAATAGCCAGTTAGTGGTATGTATGGCCAGATTTTTGTTGCCAAACTTTTCTTGGTCGTGAATATTATTTACTTACCTTTGCATTCCTTTATTTTGGCCAGAAATATTTTGACGTCCCAAATCATGTTTAAATAGCTGATAATCACAGGCTCTTGTTTTTTAATAGCAATAGCCCGTATGTGATTTGTACGTCCTTTATAGTTTAAAACCGGTTTTTACGTCTATGTCTTCAACAAAAATGAATCAAAGAGTGGATTTCGGTAAAATCAAGCATTTAGCCGAAGCTCCCGACCTTCTCGAAGTGCAGATTCAGTCTTTTAAAGAGTTTTTTCAATTGGAAACTACTCCTGACAAGCGCAACATTGAAGGTTTGTTCAAAGTGTTCAAAGAGAACTTTCCTATTACTGATACCCGGAACATCTTCGTTTTAGAGTTCCTGGATTATTTTATTGATCCGCCGCGGTACACGATCGAAGAATGTATGGAGCGGGGATTAACTTATGCTGTTCCGCTGAAAGCTAAGTTGCGTCTTAGCTGTAATGATGAGGAACACGTGGACTTTCAAACGATCGTCCAGGACGTATTCCTTGGTAATATTCCTTACATGACTCCCCGCGGCACATTTGTGATCAATGGTGCGGAAAGAGTGGTTGTATCTCAGTTGCATCGTTCTCCCGGTGTTTTCTTCGGCCAATCTATCCATCCGAATGGGACTAAAATTTATTCTGCGAGGGTTATCCCTTTCAAAGGAGCGTGGATGGAATTTGCAACAGACATTAACAATGTGATGTATGCCTATATAGATCGTAAGAAGAAATTCCCGGTTACCACACTTCTCCGTGCTATCGGTTATGAAACGGATAAAAGCATTCTGGAATTATTCGGAATGGCCGATGAAGTAAAAGCAGATAAGAAAACACTCTCAAAATATATTGGTAAAAGACTCGCCGCACGGGTTCTAAGAACCTGGGTAGAAGATTTCGTGGATGAAGATACTGGTGAAGTAGTTTCTATTGAAAGAAATGAGATCGTGTTAGAGCGAGATACAGTGCTGGATGAAGAGGCAATCGACATGATCGCTGAAATGGATGTAAAGAGTGTTTTCATTCAGAAAGACGATGTTGGTGGCGATTTTGCTATTATCTACAACACTTTGAACAAAGACACTTCCAACAGTGAACTGGAAGCTGTGCAACATATATACCGCCAGTTGCGTGGAGCAGATGCACCGGATAATGAAACTGCCCGGGGCATCATTGATAAATTATTCTTTAGTGACAAGCGTTACGATCTCGGCGAAGTGGGACGTTACAAGATCAATCGTAAACTGAATCTTGATGCTCCATTAGATCAGAAAACATTAACAAAAGAAGATATTATTGAGATCATAAAATATCTCGTTCGCCTAACAAATGGTAAAGCGGAGATAGATGATATTGATCACCTGAGCAATCGTCGTGTAAGAACGGTTGGTGAGCAATTGTATGCTCAGTTCGGTGTAGGCCTTGCCCGTATGGCAAGGACGATCCGTGAAAGAATGAACGTACGTGACAATGAGGTCTTCACTCCGGTTGACCTGATCAACGCAAGAACACTTTCTTCCGTGATCAATTCATTCTTTGGAACATCGCAGTTATCTCAGTTTCTGGATCAAACAAACCCTTTAAGTGAGATCACACACAAGCGCCGTATTTCTGCCTTAGGTCCCGGTGGTTTGAGTCGTGAAAGAGCCGGCTTTGAGGTTCGTGACGTTCACTATTCGCACTACGGACGTCTCTGTACGATTGAAACTCCGGAAGGACCCAACATCGGTTTGATCTCTACACTTTGCGTACACGCAAAGATCAACGAAATGGGCTTTATCGAAACGCCTTACAGGAAAGTCGATAATGGTAAAGTGGATATGAAGAAACTTACTTTCCTGAGTGCTGAAGAAGAAGATCTCGCAAAAATTGCTCAGGCCAATTCTCCGCTGAATGATAAAGGAGAATTTGTTGAAGAAAAGGTCGTGAGTCGTCAGACCGGCGATTTTCCGATACTTGATAAACAAGAAGTGGAATTCATGGACGTGGCGCCGAACCAGATCGTTGGTTTGAGTGCTTCATTGATCCCATTCCTGGAGCATGATGATGCAAACCGTGCCTTGATGGGATCGAACATGCAACGTCAGGCAGTACCATTAATCCGCCCCGATGTGCCAATTGTAGGAACAGGATTGGAAGCCAAGGCTGCACGTGATGCAAGGATACAGATTCATTCTGAAGGAAACGGTGTTGTTGAGTTTGTTGATGCAAACGAAATACATGTTCGATATGACAGGGATGAACTGGAGAAATTGGTAAGTTTTGAAGATGACCTCAGAGTGTACAGGCTGACCAAGTTTATCAAAACAAACCAGGAAACTTGTATCAATCTGAAGCCTGCTGTTAAGAAAGGTCAGAAAGTGAAAAAAGGTGATTTTCTGACGGAAGGATACGCTACTCATGATGGAGAACTTGCATTAGGTAAGAACCTTAAAGTGGCGTTCATGCCATGGAAAGGGTACAACTTTGAAGATGCGATCGTGATCAGTGAACGAGTAGTTCGTGAAGACCTCTTTACTTCTGTGCATATTTCCGAATATGAATTAGAGGTTCGTGATACCAAGTTGGGAGAAGAGGAATTGACTCCGGATATTCCTAACGTATCTGAAGAAGCAACGAAAGAATTGGATGAAAATGGTATCATTCGTATAGGTGCCCAGGTAAAAGAAGGCGACATTCTCATAGGTAAGATCACTCCGAAAGGTGAAAGTGATCCTACTCCTGAAGAAAAATTGTTGCGTGCCATCTTCGGCGACAAGGCCGGTGATGCTAAAGATGCTTCTCTGAAAGCGCCGAATGGAGTAGAGGGCGTGGTGATCGGCAAAAAATTATTCCAGCGGGCCAAAAAAGATAAGAATGCGAAAGTGAGAGAAAAAGCTGCGATTGAAAAGCTGGAAAAAATGCATGAGAAGAATGAAGCTGACCTGAAAGAAGTATTGCTCAACAAACTTACCACGCTGCTGAAAGATCATGTTTCCAATGGCGTATCAAACAACTTTGGTGAAGTCCAGATCGGTAAAGGAGCAAAATTCACAGCTAAGAATTTGGCAGGTTTGGATTATCAGAATATCAACCCTCTTGGCTGGACCGGTGATAAAAAAGTTGATGACCAGATCAACACCATGCTGCACAATTTCAACATCAAGTACAACGAAGAACTGGGAAGATACAAGAGAGAAAAGTTCAATATTTCAATAGGTGATGAACTTCCGGCAGGTGTCTTGAAGCTTGCAAAAGTGTACCTCGCAGTGAAGCGCAAGCTGAAAGTTGGTGATAAAATGGCCGGTCGTCACGGTAACAAAGGCATTGTCGCCAAAATTGTTCGTGCTGAAGATATGCCATTCCTCGAAGATGGAACTCCGGTTGATATCGTGTTGAATCCGCTGGGTGTGCCAAGTCGTATGAACCTTGGGCAGATCTATGAAACAGTTTTAGGGTGGACCGGCCAGCGATTAGGAGTAAAATTCTCAACTCCGATCTTCGATGGAGCTACCGTAGATGAAATAGCTGATTATTGTAAGCAGGCAGATATTCCGATGTATGGTCACACCTATTTATGCGATGGAGAAACCGGCGAACGCTTCCACCAAAAAGCAACCGTTGGCGTGATCTATATGATCAAACTGCATCACATGGTGGATGATAAAATGCATGCCCGTTCGATCGGACCTTACAGTTTGATCACCCAACAACCTTTGGGCGGTAAAGCACAGTTCGGAGGACAGCGTTTTGGTGAGATGGAAGTTTGGGCATTGGAAGCTTATGGTGCATCAAACATTTTGCAGGAATTGCTGACCATTAAATCCGATGACATCATTGGCCGTGCAAAAACGTATGAAGCGATCGTGAAAGGAGATAATGTTCCAAGAGCTGGTGTGCCTGAATCATTCAATGTATTGGTGCATGAATTAAGAGGATTAGGATTGGATCTGAAATTCGAATAAGAGGTTGCTATTGGCAGAAGATTGCCGAATAGCGAACAGAACGATGAAGAGTGCGACGCAACAACAGTTGATCAGGGCACTAAAGCTGATAAACAAAATTTAAAAAAGAAACCAGTAACAAGAATATGGCAGTCAAAAAAGAAAATCGTCCTAAAGCCACGTTTTCACAAATTACGATCGGTCTTGCATCACCAGACACAATTCTTGAAAGAAGTTATGGTGAAGTATTGAAGCCGGAAACCATCAATTACAGAACCTATAAACCGGAACGTGATGGTTTGTTCTGTGAAAGGATCTTCGGTCCTGTGAAGGATTATGAATGCGCCTGCGGCAAATACAAACGTATTCGTTATAAAGGGATCGTTTGTGATCGCTGCGGGGTAGAAGTAACGGAGAAGAAAGTGCGCCGCGAAAGAATGGGCCACATCAAGCTGGTGGTACCGGTGGTTCATATCTGGTATTTCAAATCATTACCTAACAAAATTGGTTATTTGTTGGGCATGAGCTCAAAGAAACTCGAGACGATTGTTTATTACGAAAGATTTGTAGTGATTCAGCCGGGTATTCGTGCGGATAAAGGACAGAACTTCGGCGATCTGTTGACTGAAGAAGAATACCTCGAAATATTGGATACACTTCCGAAGGATAATCAATATTTACCCGATGATGATCCAAATAAATTCATCGCAAAAATGGGTGCTGAAGCGGTTCATGATCTTTTGGCGAGAATCGATCTGGATCAGCTTTCATTTGATTTGAGAAATGCTGCAGCTACGGAAACATCTCAGCAACGTAAAGCAGATGCGTTAAAACGTTTGAGTGTGGTAGAAGCATTCAGAGAAGCTAATACAAGAATTACCAACCGTCCCGAGTGGATGGTGATGCAATACATCCCTGTTATTCCGCCGGAACTGCGTCCATTGGTGCCGCTGGATGGTGGACGTTTTGCATCTTCTGATTTGAATGATCTCTATCGCCGTGTCATCATTCGTAACAATCGTTTGAAAAGATTATTAGAGATCAAAGCTCCTGAAGTGATCCTGCGCAACGAAAAACGCATGTTACAGGAAGCCGTGGATTCATTGTTTGATAATTCAAGAAAATCAAACGCTGTGAAAGCGGAGGGCGGCCGTGCATTGAAATCATTGAGTGACGTATTGAAAGGTAAACAGGGACGTTTCCGTCAGAACCTGTTGGGTAAACGTGTTGACTACTCCGGCCGTTCTGTAATTGTAGTGGGCCCTGAGTTGAAATTGCATGAATGTGGTTTGCCAAAAGACATGGCAGCCGAATTGTTCAAGCCTTTCATCATTCGCAAACTGATCGAAAGAGGAATTGTAAAAACTGTAAAAAGTGCCAGGAAATTAGTCGATAAAAAGGAAGCAGTTGTTTGGGATATCCTTGAAAATATTTTGAAAGGACACCCGGTTATGCTGAATCGTGCCCCGACGTTGCACCGTTTGTCTATCCAGGCATTTCAGCCTAAACTGATCGAAGGAAAAGCGATCCAGTTACACCCGTTGGTATGTACTGCGTTCAACGCTGACTTCGACGGTGACCAAATGGCTGTGCATGTTCCTTTGAGCAATGCTGCAGTATTGGAAGCTCAGCTACTCATGCTGGCTTCACATAACATTCTGAATCCTCAGAACGGAACGCCAATTACTCTTCCTTCGCAGGACATGGTGTTAGGCCTTTATTATATTACAAAAGGAAAGAAAAGCACTCCGACTGAGAAAGTGCGGGGAGAAGGAAAGATATTTTATTCTGCCGATGAAGTGATCATCGCTTACAACGAAGGCGTTGTTGATCTTCATGCTTTCATTAAAGTGAAAACAAATATCCGCAACGAAGACGGATTGCTGGAGCACAAACTCATCGAAACAACTGTTGGTCGTGTTATTTTCAACCAGCATGTCCCAGCTGAAGTTGGATTCGTGAATGCTTTATTAACGAAGAAAAACCTTCGGGAGATCATTGGCGATATTATAACGATTACAAACGTTCCTAAGACAGCAAAATTCCTGGATGATATCAAACAGTTAGGATTCCGTACCGCATTCCAGGGTGGTTTATCATTTAACATTAATGACCTCATCATTCCCGAAATTAAAGAGGAGTTATTGGAGAATGCAAAAGGGGAAGTTGATGAAGTGTGGGACAACTACAATATGGGTCTCATTACCAATAACGAACGTTACAACCAGATCGTTGATATCTGGAGCCGTGTGGATACCAGGATCACAGAAACGCTTATCCGTGAATTGAGTAACGATAAACAAGGTTTCAATTCGGTGTACATGATGCTGGATTCAGGTGCCCGTGGTTCTAAACAACAGATCAAGCAGCTGGCCGGAATGAGAGGATTGATGGCAAAGCCGAGAAAGAGCGGTTCCACCGGAAGCGAGATCATTGAGAATCCGATCTTGTCCAACTTCAAAGGCGGATTGAACGTGTTGGATTATTTCATCTCCACCCATGGTGCCCGTAAAGGTCTTGCCGATACGGCATTGAAAACTGCTGATGCCGGGTATCTGACCCGTCGTTTGGTGGATGTGGCTCAGGATATGGTGATCACAGAAGAAGATTGCGGCACATTAAGAGGTATTGCAATTTCTGCGTTGAAAGATAATGAAGATATTATCGAACCATTGTCCGATAGGATTGAAGGCCGTACCTCATTGCATGATGTATATGATCCGCAAAATGATAACCTGATCATTGCAGCAGGGGAGGAGATCACGTCCGATCTGGCAAAGAAAATTGAAGATGCAGGAATTGAATCTGTTGAGATCCGTTCAGTATTGACCTGCGAAAGCAAGCGTGGTGTTTGTGTAAAATGCTATGGTAAAAATCTTGCGTCCGGAAATCTGGCTCAGAAAGGCGACGCAGTAGGAATTATAGCGGCACAATCCATCGGTGAGCCGGGAACTCAGCTGACCTTGCGTACCTTCCACGTAGGTGGTGTAGCAGGATCTGCTGCCGTTGAATCTACGCTGACGGCAAAATTTGACGGAGCGATCCAATTTGATGGATTACGCACTGTTACCATCGAGAATAATGAAGGAGAAAAAGTGCATGTGGTTATCGGCCGTACCGGTGAAGTGCGTATTATCGATACAAAGAATGATCGTTTGCTGATTACTAATAATATTCCTTACGGATCTACACTGTCTGTGAAAGATGGGCAAAAAGTGAACAGGGGTGATGTGATCTGTACCTGGGATCCGTTCAATAATGTGATCATTGCAGAAATCAATGGTAAACTGAAATTTGAAAATGTCATCGAAGGGGTGACCTTCCGTGAAGAAGCTGACGAGCAAACCGGCCACAGGGAAAAAGTAGTTATTGAAACCCGTGATAAGACGAAGATACCATCGATCATTGTAGAAGGAAAAGAAATTAAGTCTTACAACCTGCCGACTGGTAGCCATATTATCATGGAAGAAGGTGACGACGTGAAAGCCGGTCAGGTTCTTGTAAAAATTCCACGTGTACTCGGAAAATTAAGAGATATTACCGGTGGTCTGCCTCGTGTTACAGAATTGTTCGAAGCAAGAAACCCAAGCAACCCTGCCATCGTTTCTGAAATTGATGGTGTGGTTACAATGGGTGCCATAAAGAGAGGTAATCGTGAGATCATCATCGAAGCAAAAGATGGCGTTCAGAAAAAATACCTGGTGCCGTTGACCCGCCAGATCCTTGCACAGGATGGGGACTTTGTCAAAGCTGGTTCGCCGTTGAGTGATGGACAAATTGCTCCGGGAGATATTCTTTCTATCAAAGGTCCGTTTGCAGTACAGGAATACGTGGTGAATGAGATACAGGAAGTATATCGTTTGCAGGGTGTAAAGATCAATGATAAACATATCGAAGTGATCGTTCGCCAGATGATGCGTAAGGTATCCATTGTTGATCCGGGTGACACGAAGTTCCTCGAAGAAGACATGGTTGATAAATTTGAGTTTGTTGAAGAAAATGATTTCATCTTTGATAAAAAAGTAGTGACCGAGCCGGGAGATTCTGCAAAATTGCGTGCAGGCCAGATCGTAAGTCTGCGTGAATTGAGAGAAGAGAATTCCTTACTGCGCCGCAATGACAAGAAATTGGTAGAATACCGTGATGCACGCCCTGCTACATCTGCTCCGACATTGTTGGGAATTACCAAGGCTTCTCTCGGAGTAACCAGCTGGATATCTGCTGCGTCATTCCAGGAAACTACCAAGGTATTGAGCTCTGCAGCGATACAGGGTAAGACAGATGAAATGCTTGGTTTGAAAGAAAATGTGATCACGGGTCATCCTATTCCTGCCGGCACCGGCTTGCGTGAGTTTGAAAATATGATCGTAGGTAGCAAGGAAGAATATGAATTGTTGCAGACAACAAGGGAAGCGATGGCTTTTGATGAAGAAGAGTAATTCAACAATTATCAAAACAAAATCAATACATTCAAGGAGCTGAAAAGCTCCTTTTTTATTTTAATCAAAATAATTTTATCCCTTTATCTTCTATCATATATCTTGTCATAATACGCTGGTCATTGTTAAGGCTTTCATAAAGTAATTTGAAATCTTATATTTGCCCACCCTTTCGTTCTTATTTTGCAAAAAACGTACGGATGAAGAATTTTTTATTGGTTCTTAATATTGTGTTGTTGGCCGCCGTAGGGTATCTTTTTTATGTGCAATTCACTTCTAAGAAATCCGGCCTTGTAACGATCAATTCCCAACAGGCCAAAGATGTTGTTGTAGCGCCCAACTCTTTTCGGATTGCATACTTTGAAATGGATTCTGTTGAGAAAAACTTTCAGATGGTGAAAGATGTCAAAGAAGAGTTGAATAAAAAAGAAGATGCAATGAACAATGAGATCGACAACCTTAATCGTACGTATCAGCAAAAGGCAAACAATTATCAGGGAAAAGCCCAATCGATGACACAATCGCAATCTGAAATGGCCACACAGGATCTGCTCCAGATGCAGGACCAGATAAAGAATCGTCGTCAGTCACTGAACCAGGAATATAATGATTTGGTCACCCGCAAAATGACCGATGTACGATCAAAAATTGAAGAATTTCTGAAAGTGTACAATAAGGACAAAGGTTATTCCTACATCATTTCATACGAACCGGGCTTATTTTATTATAAAGACACGATTTATAACATCACCAATGATGTCGTAAACGGCCTGAATGCAATGTATAAGGGAAAGAATAATTAATTGATGCAGGTTTATTGATGCAACGTCTTTTCCATAGCGGGAAAGGCGTTTTATTTTGTGGCTATTGAATTAATCTGAATTATCTTATCTTGAATTCCAAACCAACTGTAATGGCTGAAACCTCCACTTCATTTAAACAATCACTCGGATTGGTAGATGCTACCATGATCGTTGCCGGTTCCATGATAGGATCAGGTATTTTTATTGTAAGCGCAGATATTACCCGAACTGTTGGTAGTGCCGGATGGCTGATCGCTGTGTGGCTGATAACTGGTTTTATGACGATCGTTGCTGCGGTAAGCTATGGAGAATTAAGCGGGATGTTCCCAAAAGCTGGAGGTCAGTATGTTTATTTGAAAGAAGCATACAATCCATTTACAGGCTTTTTATACGGATGGAGTTTTTTTGCCGTGATACAAACAGCTACCATTGCTGCGGTAGGAGTTGCATTTTCAAAGTTTGCGGGTTATTTCATTCCTGCACTGGAATTGAAAGATGAGAACATCTTATTTCATTTCGGCTTTTTTAACTTATACCCGGCACAACTCGTTTCAATCGGCTTGATCATTTTTCTTACTTATGTAAACACAAAGGGCATAAACGGAGGTAAAACTATTCAGACCACGTTTACTATTGTAAAATTGCTTTCGCTTTTCGGACTGATCATCTTTGGATTCCTGATTGGCGCAAAAGCTGAAGTATGGAATGCCAATTGGACCAATGGTTGGAATATGCATGGTACTGATGCCACAGGAGCCTTTATGCAATACGCACCATTGGCGATGGTTGGAGCCATTGCTGCTTCCATGTCGGGTTCGATTTTCAGTAGTGACGCCTGGAACAATGTTACTTTTATTGCAGGAGAAATAAAAAATCCGAAACGTAATATAGGGCTTAGTTTGTTTTTAGGCACTTTGACCGTAACGATCATTTATGTGGCAGCAAATATCATGTATATAAGTGTGTTGCCTTTGCATGATATTGCTAATGCGCCACAAGATAGAGTGGCGGTGGCTGCTGCCAATTCTATTTTCGGGCATATAGGCACTTATGTTATTGCTGTAATGATCATGATCTCAACGTTTGGATGTAACAACGGCCTGATATTGGCAGGCGCAAGAGTATATTACACGATGGCAAACGACGGTTTGTTTTTTAAAAAGACAAGTGAGCTGAATAAATTCTCAGTTCCCGAATACGCTTTATGGCTGCAATGCATCGTGGCGTCAATTCTTTGTCTCAGTGGCAAATACAATGATCTGCTTGATATGATTGCATTTGTAGTGGTCCTTTTTTATGCTCTGACTATCTTGGGAATTTTCAGATTGAGGGTAAAAAGGCCTGACATCGAACGGCCGTATAAAGCTTTTGGTTACCCGTTTTTGCCGGCTATGTATATTTTGCTTGCATTGATCTTTTGTATTTTCCTTATTAAAATGAAACCGGTGTATGCAGGTATTGGTTTAGGAATAGTTTTGATCGGTATTCCACTTTATTTTATTGCGGTTGCTACGCAGAAAAAATAAATCACCGAATTTTACAGCATGGAAGATTTTAAGAAATTGTTCGAATCATTTATCCCTCTCAAAATAGGTGTGATCGGTGATGTAATGCTCGATACATATATCTGGGGAAAAGTGGATCGCATCTCTCCCGAAGCGCCGGTGCCGGTTGTATCGCTGGATCATAAAGAATATCGCATCGGTGGCGCCGGAAATGTAGCGCTGAATTGTAATTCGCTCGGGTCACAGGTTTTTATATTGTCTGTTACCGGTGATGATACGGATGGACTGTTGCTGGAAGAATTGTTTAATGAGAACCGGATCGACACGTCTTATGTATCGAAGAGCACCCAACGCATTACTACCAATAAAACTAGGATCATCTGCCGCAACCAGCAGATGATGCGTTTGGATGCAGAAGTGACGCATGACCTTGACCTCAGAGACGAAAATGATCTGCTTGAAAAAATAATATCCTTTATTGAAACGGAAGATCCGGATATCATGATCTTTGAAGATTATAATAAAGGAGTACTGACGGAACGGATCATTCATGAAGCCATTAATTTATGCCGTGAGGCAGGAATTGTTACTGCCATCGATCCTAAACGGAAAAATTTCTTTTCTTATCAGCACGCGGATATTTTCAAGCCTAATTTAAAAGAGGTTAAAGAAGCGTTGAACCTTTTATTTGATGAGGTGAACAAACCATTACTGGAAAATATTCATAAGGAGTTGAAAAATGTTCTTCACCATAATATTTCATTCATCACACTTTCCGAAAAAGGAGTTTTTTACCAGCAGGACGGACAATCCGGCATTATTCCTTCCCATCGCAGAAATATTGCTGATGTATCCGGTGCAGGAGATACCGTCATCGCCGTAGCATCCCTGGTATATGCTGCCACCAAAAATATTCACCTGATGGCAGAAGTGGCCAATATCGCTGGTGGGTTGGTTTGTGAGGAAGTGGGCACAGTAGCGATTGATAAAGAAAAACTGCTGAATGAATGTGAACTATTGCTCTCCTGACCCTTTTTTCATTTCCCGAATCGTTTTATCAAGAATGTTGCAATTCCCGGCACTATACGCCGACCATCGGAAACAAATTGGCGGCGATAATAAAATGATCGGGTCTTGAAAGTTTCCCTTTGAATGTTTTAAAGCAATTAAGAATCCTTTACCAAAATAATTAATTTCGGTAAAGGATAAAATGCCGGGTAGGAGTTATGCTGTTGATATTTTGTTTAATTTAAAGAGTAAATGTTGATGTGAAGTGCTGCTTTTTAGGTAGCCCGTTCTTTTTCCTATCAAGAGCGAAATGGAGAAACAATACAAAAATATCGGATTCTTTCTGTTGGGCCTGCTGGCATTGGTGATCCTGGGTTTTTCCAAGTCGTATTCATTCCTTCGTCCTTATTTTGACAGATCAACATTACACTTTGTACAGATTCATGGTGCAGCTTTGTCTCTTTGGTTGTTGTTGCTTATTATCCAGCCATTATTGATCCGTTATAAAAAGAATGGAATTCATAGAGTGATCGGGAAATTCAGTTATTTTTTGATCCCGGTAATTGTTGTTTTTTCTTTCATAGTAATGTATAAACAATACCAGCAGGGAATAACACAAGGAATGACCGGGCCTCAAAGTTTAAAAACTTTGCTCATCCCTCTTTTTGAAATTGTATTACTCACCTTGTTTTACTTACTTGCCATCATTTATCGAAGAGATGTTCGTTTGCATATGCGGTACCTTATTTGCAATGCTCTTATATTGATCACTCCTTCACTGGCAAGAGTATTGGGTTTTTGGTTCGGTGTAAAACAACTGTATTCCTATACTATTTCATTTGGGTTAACAGAGTTAATTCTCATTTTACTGATTTTCTTCGATCGGCAACATAAATCGAATTATCGGCCTTATGTTTTTGCCTTAGCTTTTTTCCTGCTCTTTCATATTGGATGGTATGGTTTGGGACATCCATTTTGATCTTTGTAAAAACTCAAAGAGGTATATTACAAAATATTTGTGCCCGATAATAGCTTCTTCGACTGTTGAAAAACAAGCTTGTTTTTAACAGCGTTATCAGGGCAGAAGATCAATTCACTTCCATGTAATAATTGCATTGATTAATGTTAAACTGTTGTTTATGATGAATGTGATTTTCGTTGATTCGGCGATAAAAACGATGTTTAGAGTAGACCCGGCAGGCAATACAGTTTGCTGGTAATTCGGAATCGCCGAAAGTGAAAAGCGACTTTAAATAAAAGGAGGCAACTGGGATGCTGAAAACTGTTTTGGGGTAAGCGTAAAATTAAATTTCAGATTATGCCAGCGATCGCAATTCGCCACCGGGTTGGAAATTTTGATGTTTGGTTCAAGGGCAACACGACCGTGTGATCTTTTTTCAAAATTTGCATCGGGATGCCAAACCTATCGGTATATGAATGATACAAATTTTGCTTTTGTGGCGGCTGATGTTCTTGATTTACCGGTTACCGGTTATGCAGGCTCTTATGGTTAATTAAGAAGTAGTGCAAAGGCTGCAAAAGAGAAGCACACGGTGATCGAACCTATTATAGTTTCGATGCGGGTAGATGATGTATGAAGAGATTTGATTTTTAGGATACCTGTTTATATAGTAAAGCCAGCGTCCATTGGCTTTTTTTATTACCATAATTTAATCAATTGATTTAAAAAAAACTTTTGCCGCCGGCATATCAGAAGATTATATCGGTATTTTCTTTAATTTGGATATAACGAGACCGGGTAAGCCGAAAACCGAATAGAGTAGGCACTTAAAACTATCACTATTATGAGAAAACTTTTCTTACTCTTGCCTGCAGTGGCAATGGTATTCATTGCCTGTAATAATCAGGGCAAGGTTGCACAACTGCAAAAAACAATTGACAGTCTGAGAATGGCTCTTACGGCAGATCAATCCTCGGCGGTTAACGCTATTATAAAAACTGACAGTGCATGGTCAGCTTCTTCTGAGAAAAAATCGGTGGAAGGCTGGTTGAGTTTTTACAGTGCAGATGCTATTATGATGCCGCCGGGAGAAAATATCTGCACGGATGCAGCATCCAGAGAAGCATCTATAAAAAATATGTTTGCCACTCCGGGTATTGAGCTCAACTTCCATTCTACAAAAGTAGAAGTGGCCCGATCTGGAGAACTTGGCTATGCAGATGGCGTGTACCTGATGAAATCAAAAGATGCGAAAGGAAATAACTATCGTGAGACTGGCAAGTATTGCGAAATATGGAAGAAACAAGCAGACGGTAGCTGGAAATGTATTTCCGATATCTGGAATGCAGATCCGCAGCCTGCGAAATAGAAACTGGGTTAAAAAAAATTGAAACCGTGTCTTGCTATGACACGGTTTTTTATCGTAATACTCATATGACACGTGTTCCATTTTCGATTAACAATGAGTTTTAACTGATAGTTTATCAAACTGCCGGTTCTGCCCTATATTTACAGCTATGCAGAAATACGCCGTCATAGTGGCCGGTGGTTCCGGCACCCGGATGGGTGGAGAAGTACCTAAACAATTTCAATTATTGAAAGGAAAGCCTGTGTTGTGGCATACCCTTAAAGCATTTATCGATGCGTATGACGATATGCAGCTTATTTTGGTGTTGCCTGAAAATCATATGGAGCGTGGTGAACAAATTGCAAAAGAATTTCCGATGAACCGTATTCGTATCACTACCGGCGGCGCTACAAGATTTCATTCTGTAAAAAACGGGTTGCGACTGGTAGATGCACATTCACTGGTCTTTGTTCATGATGGAGTTCGATGTTTAGTGACTCCGCAGTTGATCCGTCGTTGCGGTGAGGCGGCGCTGGAAAAAGATAATGCGATTCCTTCTGTTGCTGCCATAGAAACAGTCCGAATTCAATCAGGAGATGGTAACGAGCCTATTGACCGTAACCGGGTTCGTATAATACAAACACCACAAACATTTTTCAGCAATGTCATCAAACAGGCATTTGAACAACCTTACCAGGAGTCGTTCACCGACGAAGCAACCGTAGTTGAAAAAATGGGGATCAGAATAAATCTTATCGAAGGCGAACGCACCAACATCAAGATCACAACTCCGATCGATCTCATGGTAGCAGAAAGGATTTTGGAAGAGAGGGTAATGGAAAAGAAGTCAAATTAAAAATCAAAAACAATTCATTCACTAAACTATCAACTGCAAATTTCAAATTCACAACTCCCGAATTACATTTTCATCTCTTCATCCATTTCAAATAAAACGGGAGCCGGTTCAAACGGATCGCTGCGTATTTTTCTTCTACTGAACCAAAGCTGCTGTAAAAAAAAGCGAGGCTTGGAATATCAGATCCTTCGAAATCGAGCAATAGATTTTTACCCGCATGATCTTTTATGATCGCATCGATGACTGCATGTGATGCTCCGATTGTTTTTCCATCAGGATGATTGCCTACTAATACGTAATAGATTCTATGATGGGAATATAATATAACGCAGGATGCCATCAACTGCTGCTTTAAAAAAACTCCGTAAGTAGTAGCGATTCCTTTTTGATGAAGTAAAGGGTATAATTGGTGGAACCGCTCCAATCCATCTTCTGAATTATGAGCGAATTGCTTCATTTGTTCTGACGCCAGTTCAATAACTTTTTCTACCTGAAAATTTTTTTGAACGACGCATCCCGCTTGCTCAGATTTTTTTACATTACGGCGGATATTTTCATTGTAACCATTGTATAATTCGGCATAAGTCTTATTCAGAGCCAATACAAAATTGCTTCGCTGAAAGAGCGGAAAATGTTTGATAGGGAAAACATTTTCCTGGTTAAGGCAAATATCCCAGTATTGAAATTTTTGTGGTATTGCTTTTAAGAATTGTTCCAATAAAGCTGCAGTAATATTATTCCCAAATATGCCTGATTGCGCTGCAAGAAAAGGTTGATACAAATAGTAAATGCCGTATTTTTTATTCCAGGTAAGCGGCATCACGGCTTCATACTCATTAAGCACCAGCGCATCCCAGTTCTTTGACATGGTCTCGAGATAAAAAGAAAATGCATATACCAAACCGTTTTTTGCATGTTCGATGCAGGAATCCCATTTGCTCTTGTCAATTTCAGAATGCAGGAGGTATCGTATGTTGAATGGATCATTCATCCGGCAAAGAAAGATTCTTACTCAGTTTTTTTAAAGTCAGGCTGGAAATGTCAATAGAAAAAGAGGTGATGTGCAGCCAGCGATTCTTTTGTTCCAATGTGGATTTAAAATAATTGCTGTAAATAGTACTATAGAGGATCGGTATGTAAATGTTGATCGTTTGTTTCAGTAATGGTATCTGAATCCCGGCATCATATAAAAATCTATCAAGGTCTGAATTAGGTTTCCAAGGATCGGAGTAGGTGCCTATATCTGCAAAAATTTTCAATGGAATTTTTACCGGCAGCAGGCTCAGGGGATTGATGTTGGAGGGAATGGATGAACTGAAATTCGCAGCAACGAGCCAATCGTCAGTCTTGCCAACTTTATTTGCTAACAGGTCTGTTCTAACTTTGAAACCGCCGTCTCTTATCATGATCTGCTGGCTTGCCATGCCCTCGAATTTGTTTCTGCCAATGAAATAATCGCTGTACGTATAATCTTCGTAACCATTGGCGCCGGTCATATTCAAATGATAACGGTCCGTTTCAAACTGTTTCGTTATAGTTTTGGATCCTGTGTAGAAAAATTTTCCTGCAAACAAGCGAACATCCAATCCTCCTTCTTTCGGATAATTAAAATAATAATTCCCGGTGAATGCAGTACGGATAAAACCACTGGCTTGTTCAATTGTTAATGCTCCGGAATAAGGATACAACGCCCTGTTGTTTTTGATCACAAAACTGAGTTGATTCAATACCCTGTTATTTCGAAGCACATTGTATTTATTCGAAATAGCGGTATCAATGCCGTTAATCACCGTGTCACGATAAAAGTGAAGATTGTCTTCTCCGATCAAAAATGTTTTCCATTGAATGTAGCGTTGTACAGTGCTGCGTGGATCTTTTTGTTTTAATGTAAACCGGGCACCAGGCACTATTTTTTGAAAGGCCATAAAGGTTTTTTTACCGGCGGAGTCGGTATATTGATCCATTTTGAAAGTAGCAGCATTCAGGAAGAGATCTATTTTTCTAAAACTTCCCTGAGGGTAAAATGTATAATTCAATTTGCCAATGCCGGTAAATGATTTGGATCCGGTGGCATACATCGGTGCAAAAAAGAATTGAAATTTTGTGGGAGGTAATTTGTAATTAGTGAATAGCCCTCCGATCATGAGTTTATCGTAACTATTGAAACCAATCGAAGGGGTAAACAAAAAGATATTATTTGCCGAAGATTTCAGGTACACAGAATCGGATTTTGGGTTGAAAAACGGGACAAACCGGGAACCTTTTCTCAGCTCGTTAGGCAATGGGCCGGTCTTGTTAAGATAGGAAAAAAGTGAATCCATATTTTGCCCCGTACTTTCTGCCATGATGTTTTTCAGATCTTCCGGCTGCGGATGTTTGAACTGAAAATTCCGGAAGTAATCATGCATGGCTTTGTCAAAAGCAGTTGTTCCTAATTGGGATTCTGCATACCGCATCCATTCGGATGTTTTGTAATAGACAACAAGATCATAATTCCTTTCACTGAAAATTTCGGATGTATTTTCAATGGCCTGGTCTTTATGGACAGTTTCCATTGTTTCCAACTGAACCCTTTCCATAGCATCGAAAGAACCATATTTCCATTGGGAATAGGAATGTTCATAGTATGAATTGATGCCTTCGTCCATCCAGGGATGATCTCTTTCATTGCTTGCCAGGATCCCGTAAAACCAGTTATGCCCGATCTCATGCGCTATGGTAAGATCCAACTCTTTGTCGGAAGAAGCCGGAGAGATGATCGTAATAGTTGGATATTCCATCCCGCCACCAAAACTTTCAGGTCCTTGTACGGCACTCACCACATTGTATGGATACTCTCCCACACGATTGGAATAAAAGCGAACAGCATCTTTACAGTACTGAATACTTTTTCTCCATTGCTTTTTTTGTTCTGTCGTATAGTAAGTGAAAACTGTAAGCATCTTTCCGGATGCGAGCCGGCAAGTATCTTCATTTACGATAAAACGTTTGTCGGCAAACCAGGCAAAATCATGAACAGTGTTTTGTGTAAATCGCAGCGTTTTTGTTTCGGCCGCAGAAGGAGGAAATTTCTGCAAAACAATTTTCGTAACACCCCCTTTCGTTTTTATTTTTTCTTTTTCCGGAGTCCAGGAAAAAGAAGCTCTTTTTCTCAGCCATGCTTTTTCATCATCATTTTGTAATTCGCCGGTAGCTGCTACCACATAATTTTTCGGAACCGTAATGCTTACATCAAAATTTCCGAATTCACTGTAAAATTCTCCCTGGTCCAAATAAGGCATCGGGTGCCAGCCATTTTTATCATACACCGCCGGTTTGGGATACCATTGAGTGGCCTGGTAACTTTGTCCGTCATGCCCGCCTCGTGAAAAATTATACGGAAGTTTTTCATGAAACGGAGTGGTGATGATACATTTTTGTCCCGGAGCCAATGGAGAAGGCAAGATCAGTTTTACAATATCAATATACCTCGGGTGATCTTCTAAATCTGCGGTAACATCATTCACTTTAAAATCCAGCCGGTTGATATAACCTCTGTCTTCTTTATCAGAAAAATAGAATTTCGTATTTCCATTAAGTAATAGCTGATCGCTGAAAGCGGTTTGATCGTTCTTATAGGCGTTGGGCCAAAGATGAAACCAAATGAACGTTAAAGTGTCCGGCGAATTATTGATGTATTCAATTTTTTCAAAAGCATCCAGTGTATTGTCCTTATCATTCAAAGCAACATCAATAGTATAGTTGACCTGTTGTTGCCAGTATTGAGCAAAGGCGGAAAGAAATAGGCT
>DASZXQ010000261.1:0-7953 GCA_035545755.1 Chitinophagaceae bacterium
GATGAAAAGCCCAAAAAACCCAAAGCAGTAATGCCTGAAAAGAATTAAAAAAATTATTAGTAAGCATGCAAATTGTAAACAACTAAAAACAGCATACTATGAACAACGAACAACCCATTATTGTCGGTCTTGACATTGGAACAACCAAGATCGCTGTCATTGCCGGTAGAAAAAACGAATTCGGTAAATTGGAAATACTCGGCTTTGGCCGTGCCAATAGCAATGGCGTGAAGCATGGACAGGTGCTCAAAATTGATGAAACTATCAAAGCCATCAAAACGGCTCTGGATGATTGTCTCGCTTCCAACCCTAATCTTAGTTTCAAAGAAGTGTATGTCGGCGTAGCAGGGCATCACATTAAAAGTTTGCAAACAAGAGGAGACATTGTTAGGCAAAATACCGAGAACGAGATCACCCAAAGTGAAATTGATCAGCTTATCGAGGATCAATACAAAACATATATTCCCGCAGGCGACCAGATCATTGATGTGATCCCCCAGGAATTTACCGTGGATAATTTTCAAAACATTCCAAACCCCATCGGATATGGCGGCGTGAAAGTGGGAGCGAATTTTCACATCATCACCGGCGATAAGAATGCGATAAAAAATATTAACCGCAGTGTGATGAAAGCCGGGTTGATGACCAAAGATCTTGTATTGCAACCATTGGCTTCTTCCTCTGCTGTCATGGGGCAGGAAGATCTTGAATCCGGAGTGGCCATTGTAGATATTGGTGGCGGAACAACCGACCTTGCTGTTTTCTATGAAGGCATTTTGAAACATACTGCTGTTATTCCTTTTGCCGGAGAAAATATTACTAACGATATCAAAACCGGTTTAGGTGTGTTGAAAACACAGGCAGAAGCCATGAAAGTTCAATTCGGCAGTGCATTGGCAAACGAAGCAAAATCGAATGCATATATCACTATTCCCGGATTGCGTGGAATGCCTGCCAAAGAGATCAGTGTGAAAAATCTTGCTAACATCATACAGGCAAGAATGAGTGAGATACTCGATTTTGTTACCTATCACCTGAAACAAGTTGGTCTTGACAACAAAGCATTGAACGGCGGTGTAGTGATGACCGGTGGCGGATCACAATTAAAGCATTTGATCCAACTTACAGAATATGTCACTGGTTTACCTGCAAGAATTGGTTTCCCCAATGAACATTTGGCCGCAGGCCATATTGAAGAATTGGCCAAACCGACTTACTCTACTTGTATCGGTCTTATCCTTAAAGGATATGACGATTACGAACACAATCGCAAACAATTTGAAAAAGATTACAAGAAGGTAGAAGTGCCCGATGGGTTGAAGAAAGCAGAAGGAGAAGAGGTACTGGTGGATGCAGAAGGAGAGATAAGCCAGGAAAAAGTGAGACAAAGAAAAGGGCTCAGCAACTTCTGGGGCAAATTCAAAGACGGCATCATTGATCTGTTCAAAGAAGAAGAAGATAAGCATCTATAAAATTTAAAAGTAAAAAGTCAAAAACATTTTGATCATCAGCGTTCATGCATTTTAACTTTTGAATCTTGACTTTTTAATTTTTTGAAAAGCACTTTTTATTTTAAAACAACAACACTATGATACATTTTGATCTGCCAAAAGAAAAATCATCCATCATTAAAGTGATCGGCGTGGGCGGCGGCGGTGGCAACGCAGTAAACTACATGTTCAGCCAGGGAATTGATGGTGTCAATTTTATTATTTGCAATACCGATGCGCAGGCATTGGCCAACAGTCATATTCCCAACCGTGTGCAATTAGGGCCCCATCTTACACAAGGATTGGGTGCCGGCGCAAATCCTGAGATCGGCCGCCAGGCAACGGAAGAATCTTTGGAAGAGATCAAACGCATTCTTGAAGTAAACACCAAGATGGCGTTCATTACGGTAGGGATGGGCGGCGGCACCGGCACAGGCGGCGCACCGATCATCGCAAAAATTTGTAAAGATCTCGGCATTCTCACTGTGGGCATTGTTACCACACCTTTTACATACGAAGGGAAAAAACGTCAGCAACAGGCGGAAGAAGGTATCAAGAATCTGAAGCAGTATGTAGACACATTGCTCATCATCAGCAATGACAAACTGCGTCATCAGTTCGGAAACCTGAAAATGCGTGAAGCATTTGCCAAAGCTGATAACGTATTAGCGACCGCTGCAAAATGTATCACCGATGTCATCAGCAGTACCGGACAGATCAATGTAGACTTTGCAGATGTATGTACCGTGATGCGCAACGGAGGCGTGGCCATACTCGGCAGCGCTACCGCATCCGGAGAGAATCGTGCACAAAATGCCATTGAGGAAGCATTGAATTCACCATTGCTTAATGATAATGATATCCAGGGAGCAAAATGGATACTCATCAATATCAATTCCGCCGAAGGCGAACATGAATTCAGCATGGATGAAGTAGAGGTTATTCAGAATTACCTGTTGACTCAGACCGGTGAGAACACCGATGTGATCATGGGATTGGGGTATGATAACAACCTCAATGACCAATTAGGCATCACGTTGATCGCAACAGGTTTTCAGCATAAAGATCCTTTTGACAAAGCGAATTTGAAGAAAGAGAAAAAAGAAGACAAGATCGTAATGGTATTAGGTCAGAAAGAAGAAGAGAAACCCAAAGAAGAGATTAAAGAAGAAAAACCCGTTGCTGTGAAGCCTTCAAAAAAAGAAAACCTGCTGATGCCGAAACTGGTGGAAGAAGATCCGGTTATAGATACGCCGATGCCCACAATGAATGATATGATATATGCAGAGGAAAAAAGCCCCGTCATTCATTGGGAGTTGGATATGGAAGAACCAAAGCCGGCTAAAAAAATAGTAGAAAGCACAGGGGCAACTACGGTGAACAAATTGTTGATGGAGAAAAAAGAAGAGCCACTAAATTCGTTACCTCAGTTACCCTCCGTATCTCCCTCAAAAAAACAAGAAGAAAAAGTAATAGCTAAAGATAGTGCCACCCCGCTGTCTGCAGCATCGGGAGGCTACCTTGCAAGGCCGTCCAATATCTACGCAGAAACAAAAGCAGAGGTATCCACCTCAAAGCCTTCTGCCGAAGAACCGGTCCCTTCTGTTAATCCAAATGCTGAAGAAGAGGAACTCCTCGATCTTCAAATGCAGATTGTAGAACGGGATGACATTCCTGCGGCGGATATGCCGTTGGCTTATCAGGCTCAGACACCTTTGTTTCCCGAGGTTGAGGATCCCGCCTTGCGGGACGAAGCCGAAGAACAAAAACGTAGGGCGGCAGAACGATTACAAAAATTGCGCAACTTATCGTTCAACGTGAATGCGGCTGACCCCAATAATGAGTTTGAAACTGTGCCGGCTTATATCCGCCGCAATATGGAATTGTACAGCAACACTTCTGCAGCCGAAAATTTTTACAGCAATTACGAAGTCAAAACCGACGACAATAATCAATCACACATCAGTACGATCAATACATTCCTGGATGGAAAAAAACCAGATTAAATATAGTTCGTTCCAATGAAGCCACTCAGCATTCAGCTAGTGTTTTTAGTTGTTCCCCCTGATCTTTATCGGGGGGATTTTTTTTATCCTCAGAAGCATCAGCGAAGGAGGATTTGTCTGAAAAGGATTGAGAAGGATGGATATGTGATCAGGATTTTTATGTAACCAACTGCATTAGTATTATCATCGTTCATTGCGTCGCACTCTTATACAGTAGTAACCCGATAGCTATCGGCTCTATTCAATTTTCATCTATGTTTTATCCTAGCTCTATAAAACATCTTATTTTGCAACATTCCATTACTCTGGCGATAAAATATACCCGCTAAGCTGCAAGTTTTCAAGAGCATGACATGTCAAAGGCTCATTTAACTTTAAAATTCCAATTTTTATTCAAAATCAACGTATTCTGAATGCTCAGGCATGTTCCTCAGCCACTGAGGAAGCCCCCTGAATCGCTGAGGAGTTCCCCTGAATTGGCTGGGAGCTCCCCTGAATCATTGAGGAAGTTTCCCGGATCGTTGAGGAACTCCACGGAATTATGCAGGCGTGTAAGAGACCTAGCTATTTATTTTTCGCAAGCCACTTTCAGTTCATCTAGGTTTTTTGCCATTCCGTCTGTCAAACTTTTCTGAAACTTCTTTTTCATCAAGGAAGCAAAAATACCCTGCAGGCTTTCTTCCACTGAAACAATCACTCCATTTTCCTTTGCTTCAAATTTCCAATTATGTATCGCTTGTGCGCCGATAGTTTTTCCTGTCCATCCGAAAGAATGATATTGATCGCAGGTATGAATTTTAGAATGAAAAGTCAGTCCACCGGCTTTCCAAACGAATTCAGTTCCTTCTGCCAGCGTTCCTTTCAGCCTTGCTTCCGTAACGGCAGATTGCCAGGATGGCCACTCGTTAATGGAGGTAAGCACCGACCATACTTTTTCGATGGGCGCATGAATGCGAATATTTTGTTTGGAAACTGCCGGGGCTTTTTCATTGATCTCAATATTCATATTTAAAAGATAAAAAGAATTATTACATGTCTCTTCGATTGTTCACCCGGAAACAGATCCACCATATAAGAGAAGTAAGAATAACCGTATAAAGAATATGTATATTGATACTCGCCAAGGCTTTTTCATAAGCTTCCTTATCAATTCTTCCCATAAATGCCGGCATGGGAATAAGGCGGTCAGATATTTCTAACGGTAAAAATTCACCAATGTCATTCGCTTTCCATTTAGCCAATCCAACAAGTATTGGTTCCAGTACGATAAAGTAAAAAATGAAAATTCCCAAAGCCATGAACGCTTTTCTCAATAAAAAACCAACCAGGAAAGCAATTGATAATTGTGAAAAGGTTTGTAATGAAAACAAACCGGCATAGTAAGCCATTCCCCAGATCTCGCCACTGCCACCTTCAGTAGTAAACCCGGTGACGATGCAAATGATAATGTATAAGAGCGTAACGAGTAGCGATACCAGCAGTACATCAATAAATTTGCTGGCCATAAATTCATTGCGGCTCCAGCCGTCAATTATGTTTTGGCGATTGGTCTTGAAAGTATATTCATTTGTGATGAACATAATCACAACTACGGAAGGAATAAATACAAAAAGCGAGGAGGAAAATGCCAGCGTATGCCACACTTCCGGGAAAGTAAAGGGATTGCCTATAAGCGATTTAATTAACTGAGCCGCTTGTCCGGTCCGGTTGGTGAAACTATCATAAATATTGTGAAAGATATAGCTGATGCCGGGATAGGAGAGTGCCGTCAATCCAATGATCCACCAGAATGCTTTGTACTTTCTTATTTTAAGCCACTCTGTTCTTATTAAGTTATTCATAAAAACAGTTTGAAAATTAATTGTTGGTTAATTCAAAGAATCTTGCTTCCAGTCTTTTCTTTTTCAGTAAAAGATGATTCAGCACTACTCCTTTTTGAAAACAAAAACTGTTGATCTCATCAAGCTTTGCTGTTCCTTTGGGCAAAACAGCATGAACGGTTTTTGATGCAGTATCAATGGATACGTTTTTACTGATCTGCTGCAATACAGAAGATAAAGCATCAAGATCGGCAGCGCCGGCTTCCACTACATCTTCATCCACCAAGACTTCCTCCACATCGCCGGTGGTCAATAAGTTTCCTGTTTTTAAAATGGCAACATGGGTACAAACTTTTTCCACTTCATCCAGCAAATGACTCGCCATTATAATGGTATGTCCCTGGTCTCGCAATTCAATGATGAGTTGCCTGATCTCAGCAATACCTACGGGATCCAAACCATTGGTTGGTTCATCAAGTACCAGCACCTGCGGTTCACCCAGTAATGCGGCTCCGACAGCAAGTCGCTGTTTC
Source organism: Chitinophagaceae bacterium (assembly GCA_035545755.1). Lineage (GTDB taxonomy): Bacteria > Bacteroidota > Bacteroidia > Chitinophagales > Chitinophagaceae > UTBCD1. The sequence continues at coordinate 5,850 of DASZXQ010000261.1, forward strand.
ATCCCCAAACTAAAGGTTTTGAAGCTGCTCTTGCGCCGCTCGTATAGATTCACTTTCATTAAAACTTTGTCAATATCTGAAGTAACGCCTCTGCCGCTGATGGCCTGAGTTATTTTCAAATTATCTGAAGCAGATAAATAATGATAGAAATTGGGTGTTTCCAGCAATGAGCCGATCTTCTTTCTTTGTTCTGGTGAGCCAGGATGACCAAACCAGGAAAACGTGCCATTATTTGCTTTCAACACATCCAGGATGATGCTGAGCAAAGTGGTTTTGCCACTGCCATTTGGACCAAGGATACCGAAAACACTTCCTTCGGGAATGTCAAAGGATACATTGTTCAATGCCCGGACGGAACCGTAGTATTTGGTGATATTTTGAATGGAAAGAACTGAACTCATGATTGGCCAATTTAAAATAATTATCAAAAATATGTTTTCATATGTATCCTGAAGAAAATAATTGATGAGATTTGTGAATTCTTATTCTTATGGCAACAGTTCTCATTACAGGCGGCACAGGAATGATCGGTAAAGCACTCAGCAAAGCTCTATTGCAAAAGGACTATGAGGTTATAATTCTGACGAGAAATAGTAAGCAATTAAAAATTAAAAATGAAAAATTAAAAATAGAGTATGCTGAATGGAATGTTGAAGAACAAACCATTGACGAAAATGCTGTTTCAAAAGCCGACTATATTGTTCATTTAGCCGGAGCGAATGTGGGCGAAAAAAGATGGACAAAAAAAAGAAAGAAGGAGATTGTTGACAGCAGGGTGGACAGTGGAAAGTTGGTAGTAGAAAGTCTGAAGAAAATTCCCAATCATGTTAAAGCTGTTGTTAGCGCTTCGGCGATGGGTTACTATGGGCCGGATAGAAAAAATAATTCTGCATTTCAAGAAACCGATCCACCTTTTTCTGATTTTTTGGGAAACACTTGTCAACAATGGGAGAAAAGTATAGAACCGGTTATGCAACTTGGAAAAAGATTGGTGCTATTGCGAACCGGAATTGTACTGAGCAAAGAGGGCGGAGCGTTGCCGGAATACTTAAAAACTTTGAAATTCGGTTTAGCTACAGTATTAGGAAGCGGAAAACAAATTGTCAGCTGGATCCATATCGATGATCTCGTGAATCTTTATATCTATGCTATAGAAAATGAAAAACTTTCCGGTGTTTTCAATGCTGTTGCACCCAATCCGGTCACTAACAAAGAATTTGTTTTGACGTTGGCGAAAGAGAGAAAGAAATTCTTCATTCCGCTAAAAGTTCCGTCTTTTGTTTTGAAAATAGTGCTGGGTGAAATGAGTATTGAAGTGCTGAAAAGTGCAACTGTGAGTTCGGAAAAAATTGAAAAAACCGGATTTAAATTTTTATATCCAACGGTTAAATCGGCATTTGAAAGGATTATTTTATCATAATCCATGCATTAATCCCATAGATCCTGGTTCTGACTAATTCCTGATCGGTTTACCACCTTTCAATACACTCTGAATTCGTTCCAGAGTTTTCTTCTCTCCGCATAAAGAAAGAAAAGCTTCACGTTCCAGGTCGAGCAGGTATTGCTCAGAAACCAAACTAGGTTCTGTCAGATCTCCGCCACACATGACATAAGCCAATTTTTTTGCAACCACTACATCATGATCCGTTGCATAATGTGCTCTCCACATTCCATTAATGCCTGCATATAATGCACCAAGAGCGGAGCGACCCAATACTTTTATATCCTTTCTTTGAACAGGTGTCACATAACCACTGTCAAAAATCTCGATCACTGATCTTTTCGCTTCTGCTATTCTGCGATTTTGGTTGATCACTACTTCATCATGCCCTTTTCTATACACACCAATATCAAAACCTTCAAAAGCAGATGTACCCACTTTTGCAGTAGCGATAGTAAAGAACCGGTTTTTCAACGTGATGGTTTCCGGTTCGTCCTCATGCATTTCATCTGAAGCCCTCAATGTAAATTCTTTGGTGCCGCCGCCACCGGGAATCAAACCAACTCCCAATTCGACCAAACCTGTGTACGTTTCAGCCGCAGGACAGCATTTATCGGAATGCAAACTCAATTCACAAGCACCACCCAATGCCAAACCGTGCGG
>DASZXQ010000262.1:0-3695 GCA_035545755.1 Chitinophagaceae bacterium
CATAGCTTCGGATCTACTTAATCCTTTTAGCTGGGCTAAATACAAAGCCTGCTCGCCGATCTTCATTTTTTTATACAAGCCTCTTTCTTCGGGCATATAACCAAGATGGATCACATCATTTTGCGGATCAAATTTTTTTCCATCAAGAAAAATTTCTCCTTCATCTGGGAAGAAAATTCCTGTGATCATCCGGATCAGTGTAGTTTTACCGGCGCCATTCGGACCCAGCAAACCATAAATGCTTCCTTTCTCTATTGAGAGGCTGATGTCATCCACAGCTTTTTGGGTAGCAAAATATTTTTTCAGATTGTGTAGTTGGAGAATAGACATAGAGAGAAAATTAGTTACTCAAATATAGCATACAAAACTACTCCAGAATGTATATTCGGGTAAACTGCATATTTTTTCCCCTGAAATCACAAATTATTCTTTTATATCGCTTGTTATTACTGATTTGATATCTGATGTAAAACAGTTAATGATATTGATTTATGCCTTCAGATGGGGGATTATAGATGAATATGTTAGTAAAAACGATTGGATATTTTATAAAAAGCGATTAGTTTTACTGATTCATTAAGCCAAGAAATTAACTATGAAACCGATTACTCCTATCTGGAAGCTTTCAGGCTTTTCGTTATTAGTTACTGTTCTATTTGTACCTTTTTTCGCAACATTTTTTCTAATTGTCAGCGGAGAATAAGAAAATAATAAATGTCGTTAACGAGAATTTGCCGGTTCATTAAATTATATGATACACCCTATAAAAATTATATCACTATTGTCTATATGTTTATTTACTTACTTATACACTATTGCACAAAACTGTGAGGACAGCATAGTCATCAGCACTTTTTCAGGAGTATCTTATGAAGACATTGCAATGACTGCACAAAAAATGCAGGATGGTAAAGTGCTGAAGCTGGGTTATACGAAGGACTACCAGGATGAAAGGGTATGTATTATCCTTTCCGATGCTGAAGGAAGTTTTTTGAAATCAAAGATTATTGATAACCCATCTGCTAATAGCTATTTTGTTTTCTATACACTTACAGAAGCTCCTATGAGAGGTGTAATTGCTTTGGGGGTTTTAAGAAAAATTACCAACGGGATTGAAAGCGACAGCGCAATTGCAATTGTAAGTTTTAATAGTCAATTGGAAGTTAACTGGGCAAAATTGTTAAACAAAAATTTTGATCTTACCATTAACAGTGAATATATTCCTCAGGCTATTTTTTGTGATTCTGAGGGAAACATATTTTTTTCAGTGTGGCATGAACAAGGTGGGAATCACATCCCGCAGGATTTTTTTTTTACAGCTTTAGACGCATCCGGAAATGTATTATGGAGTAAGGCTCTGGACGACCAGGCTTTTTTTAAGCTTGCTAAAGGAGCATATAATATTAATGCAGTTACAGAGATCGGCGATAAAATTTATTTTTTGGGAGCTTATACCAAGTTTGTTCAGCCATTGTTTAATACGCCTGGCTTTGCCGGCTTTGCTTTTGATAAGCTGACGGGCAACCTGGTCAATTATAAAGCATATACTATTCCCTATCTAAACAGCAGCGACGGTTATTATGGTGACGTTAGCACTTTGTCGTACAATTATCCAAAGCTTTTTCCCGGGGCGGGCGGTTTTTCCTACGCATTTTCTGAAAATTCTCATATTACAGGCGGGTATCAGAACTTAATCAATTTCAGGCTCGATACAAATCTCAACTATTTTTCAGCGAGGAAATTTAAAGGAAGAATTGGTTCTATGATTTCAACGGGCAGCAGGATGGCATTGTCGCCGGATCACAGTATTGCAATAACCGGCTATCTGGAAGGCGACGATTATCTGAAGACTACTCAATTTGCAGTAGTTGATTCATCCAACAATATTCTGCTCAGTAAAAAAATAAACAGCTTTGATATTGACAGAAACTGTGTATCCAATCTTGATTTTGGAAACAAAGGGAAAAATATATCTGTTATCATCAATGATAGTTATGACGATAATTTTGCTTACCAGGCTAATGTTCCCATTTATGAAAATTATGGTTTGACTAATTGTCTCGGCAAAGACACCACTTTTTTCACTATAGAGCCTGTTACCTTGCAGGAAGATACCGTGCATGTGGATACGGTATATAGCAATGTGGTTACTGTCAGCAATCTTACATTAACTTCAACCGATACAGTTTTGCCCAACCATCAATATTGTATTCAAAAGAGTAGTTGTAATTTTTTGCGATTAACCGGCGACACCTCTTTTTGCACGGGCAGCGAAATAATCTATACTGCAAAAAGGAATGATGGCTGTTTCAGAAAAATAATCTGGAATACCGATTCGCTGCCGGTAGAAATAATATCTCAAACAGACAGTACGGTTTCGCTCCGGTTTACATCGGAATGGAAAGGCTATTTAAAAGCTAATCTGTATGATTGCACTGTTGCTGATTCCATGTATTTACAAGTTACAAAGCCATTAAAGGAATTCAACCTGGGAAAGGACACCGTATTATGCGAAGGAGATAGCATAACACTAAAAGCTCCGGAAGGATATACAAATTATTTATGGAGTACCGGGGACACTGTGAGCAACCTGAACGTTTATACTCCAGGCGCCTACTTCCTGAGTGTTTCCGATTATTGTGGAAATGTATTTACCGATACTATTGAGATAAAGAAAGATAATTTAGTTTTTCCTTTTATTGCCGATGTTCAGCTTTGTTCTAAAGACAGTTTTTTTCTTAAGCAGGCGCCTTATTTTTACGATTACAAATGGATGCCGTCAGACAATGTAGGATTGGTAACTCCTGATTTGTTTTTTATTAATCCGGGGAATACTGCTACATACAAAATTCAGGCTATTGATAGTAATGGCTGCAAGCAGGAAAGGAACTTTACCATAATCGTGCAGAAGTGTCCACAGAATATTTGGTTTCCAACAGCATTTACGCCAAATTATGATGGTAAGAATGATTATTTCGGACCTGTTGTACTTGGTCGTTTGAGAAAATTTTCTTTTAAAGTGTATGATCGTTGGGGCGAGATTGTCTTTTCATCTGATGATCCGTTACATCAATGGGATGGTCGCTTAAAAGGAAATAGCTTGCCAGGTGGAGTTTATATATGGGTATGTAATTATCAGTTTGAAGATAATCTTTCTTATTCCCGAAAAGGCACAGTAATGCTGATACGGTAAATTTTCGATCTCAAGCTAAAGCATTAGCTATTTGGGTTGCTACTTTTTCTCCGTCCATGGCGGCGCTTACAATTCCCCCTGCATATCCGGCTCCTTCGCCGCAGGGATATAGATTTTTTACCTGGGGATGTTGAAGCGTTTCTTCATTTCTTGGTATTCGTACCGGCGATGAAGTTCTTGATTCGGTGGCAACAACAACTGCATCATTGGTGAAATAACCTTTCCCGCCATAGCGGGCAGGCATTTTTTTCCCGAATTCTTTAAAAGCTATTTGCAACCGTTTATAAATGAATGTGGGTAATACTTCTTTTAATGCGATGGAAGTTATACCGGGTAAATAAGAGCAATCGGGCAGCGAGGAAGAGATTTTATTTTCAGTAAAATCAATAAGCCGTTGTGCAGGAGCTACCACATTTCCGCCGCCCATGAGAAATGCTTTTTGCTCTACTTCCTGTTGAAAGAACATTCCGGATAGTGGCCCATAATTTTTAAATGTTGTTAT
>DASZXQ010000263.1:0-2038 GCA_035545755.1 Chitinophagaceae bacterium
CCAGGTCAATGTAGTTGGTTTGTGCAATAGCCGGAATATGCTGATCGATGAGGAAGGAATTAAATTATCACATTGGAAAGAAAAATTGCAGCAAAGCCAAAAAGCGAATATCGCTGAGTTTGCAGATAAGATCATTGCACTTAATCTGCGCAATTCTGTTTTTGTAGATGTAACGGCCAACGATGCGATCGCAGCACTCTATGACCAGCTGTTGAAAAAAAGTGTTGCGGTAGTTGCCTGCAATAAAGTGGCGGCTTCTTCTGAATATGCTCATTACAAAAAACTGAAAGACCTTGCGAGGGAATTTAATACTCATTTTCTTTTTGAAACCAATGTCGGCGCCGGGTTGCCGGTGATCGGAACATTGAATGATTTATTGAACAGCGGCGATCGTATCCACCGGATCGAAGCAGTGTTGAGCGGAACCTTGAATTTTGTGTTCAATAATTATGATGGCAACAAAAAATTCGCAGAAGTAGTGAAGCAGGCGCAGGATGAAGGTTATACGGAACCCGATCCAAGATTAGATCTCAGCGGCACGGACGTAATGCGTAAAATCTTAATCCTTGCAAGAGAATCAGGGCAAAAAATTGAGATGAACGATATTCAGAATAATTCTTTTATGCCGGAGTCCTGCATGAAAGGTTCTGTGGAAGATTTTTATAAAGCAATGGAAAAAGAAGAAACGCATTTCAAAAAATTAGTTGACGATGCTAATGCGAAAGGATGTAAATTAAAGTTCGTTGCTTCTTATAATAATGGCAAAGTATCAGTTGGATTACAGCATATTGATCCGAAGCATGACTTGTATCACCTGTACGGAAAAGACAATGTCGTTTTGTTTTATTCAGATCGGTACAAGGAACAACCTTTGGTAGTTAAAGGCGCAGGAGCAGGAGCGGAGGTGACCGCAAGCGGAGTATTCGCAGATATTTTAAGAGCGGTTAAACAATAATTCAAATGCAACAGGTAAAAATAAAAAGCCCGGCTACTGTAGCAAATCTCGTTTGCGGCTTTGACATTCTCGGCATGGCTTTGAATGAGCCTTATGACATCATGCGGGTGAAATTGCTGGACGAACCAAAAGTCGTTATCCATAATAAAGATGCATTTGGTTTGCCAACCGAACCGGAAAAAAATGTGGCTGGGGTGGTATTACTTTCAATTATTGAAAGAATGAATAAAAACATCGGCTTTGAAGTTGAAATTGAAAAACACATCAAACCCGGAAGCGGATTGGGATCCAGCGCTGCCAGTGCAGCCGGTGCAGCGGTAGCTGCCAATCATTTATTGAAAAATATTTTTTCTAATGACGACCTGGTCCAGTTTGCCATGAATGGAGAGAAATTAGCATCAGGGGTAAAACATGCAGATAATATTGCGCCTTGCATTTGCGGCGGCATCAGTTTGATCCGGTCCATTCATCCCTTAGATATCATTTCCATTCCTGTACCGGATCTTTTTGTGACCATGGTTCATCCTCAGATCGAAGTCAAAACTTCGGACGCAAGACAAATCCTGAAAAAACAAATTCTTTTTAAAGATGCAATACGACAATGGGGAAATATTGCAGGATTGGTAACAGGATTATTAAAAAATGATCTTGATTTAATTGGCCGTTCCCTGGAAGATGTGATCATCGAACCGGTTCGCAGTATTTTGATTCCCGGTTTTGATGAAGTAAAAAGAAAATGCAAAGAAGCAGGAGCGTTAGGTGGTGGCATTTCCGGCTCCGGGCCTTCTGTTTTTATGTTGAGCAAAGATGAAAGTACAGCGAAAGAAGTAGAAAAGGTGATGAAAGAAGTTTATAATAAGATCGGGATTGAATATAACACATATGTAACGACTATTAATAAAAAAGGAGTGGAGGTGATTAGCAGCGAGTGAATTAATAATTAATAATTTGAAATACTACAGTACCAACAGGCAATCACAATTAATCAATTTTAGAGAAGCAACCATTAAAGGCCAGGCGCCGGATAAAGGATTGTATTTTCCGGAACAAATACCACAACTCGAGAAAGGTTTCATTGAACAA
>DASZXQ010000264.1:0-2101 GCA_035545755.1 Chitinophagaceae bacterium
GTTGACTTGTTGTTGCCAGTATTGAGCAAAGGCGGAAAGAAATAAGCTATGAGCTACGAGCAGGGAGATCAGGATTTTTCTCAAAAGATTGGAATTTACTCAAAAATAAAATCTAAAATCTGCAATCTGAAATCTAAAATCATTTACTTCCCTTTTCCCAAAAAAATAATGCGCAGTGTATGGATCATGATCTTAAAATCCAGCGCCAGCGAAATATTTTCGATATACAGCAGATCAAATTTGCTGCGTTCGATCATTTCATCTACATTTTCTGCATAGCCGAATTGAACCATACCCCAACTGGTCAATCCGGGTTTCACTCTCAGCAAATATTTATAAAATGGGAATCGGGTAATCAACTGATCGATATAAAATTTGCGTTCCGGTCTGGGCCCGACAAGGCTCATATCGCCGATGAGAATATTCCAGAGTTGTGGTAACTCATCCAACCGCCAGCGACGCATGATCTTTCCCCATTTGGTGATGCGGGGATCATTATCCGAAGAAAGAGCCGGTCCATCTTTTTCAGCATCTTCAATCATGGAACGGAATTTATACATCCAAAATGGTTTGCCTTTGTACCCGATCCGTTCCTGCTTATAAAGCAGCGGGCCTTTGGACGACATTTTTACCCTGACAGCAACATAAAGCATCAAAGGAGAAAGAATGATCATACCACATAAAGCTGTCACCACATCTATAAGCCTTTTTATATTCAGTTGCCATTGGGGCATCAGGGTGGTCTGCAGGTCAATGAGCGGCGCACCCAGTACGTTAATCGTCCTAACCGATCCGGAAAGAATGTCCAGTACGTTCGGCTGAATCTTTACTTCTACATTTTTTTCACTCAATCGGTTGATGATATCTTCCAATAATGGTTGTGCTGATTTTTCCAATGCCAGCACCACCTGCTGAATGTTATTTTGATCAATGATCGTTTCCAACTGATCGATCGTACCGAGTTTAGGGATGAATTTGTGAATGCCATTTTTCCCTTCGGCATCAGGGGTTACAAATCCGGCATAACGGTAACCGTCATTATGAAGGCTGCGTTCGGTTTCTTTGAAAATGCGAACCGCATTGTCCTGGCTGCCGACCATCAGGGTGTTGAAAAATACTTTTCCTGAAAGTATTTGCCTTTTCACCATATTCAGAAGGATCCATCTCCCGGTGAAACTGAAAATGAAATGAACAGTCAACAAAGAAAGGAAAGCGATGTAATAATACACATGTCCGCTTTTGACATCATTAAGTACAAAGAAAAAAAACAAGATGATACAACCGATCATGCTGCTCACAAAAGTGCTGGTGAATTCAAACAATCTTGATTTTTTGTAAAGAGAAATATTGTAAGCGCCGGCCAATGTATAGAGTGCAAGCCAGCCTGCAGGCACCAGCAACAGATCTAATCCGAAGTAAATATCAAAGGGCAGAAAATCATTTGCCGAAGGCTCATGGCGCAACAACAATCTTCTGATATAATAAAAAAAAGCCCATGCCAATGCGGCAGTGATAAAGTCAATCACAGCATACCATGCCACAGATATCTGCTTTTGTGATTGCATCAGGAAGTGATAATGTTGTTGCCGATCTTGCGAAGGATCTGGTGTGCCACATCCATGGCCATCATGCCATCAATTTCCGACACAACAGTTTTGGTATTATTTAATATCGAGTTTCTGAATTCTTCGAGTTCTTTCCGGATTGCATTTACTTCCGGTACCATCGGGTTGGCTACGGCAATTGTCTTTTTCCCATTAGGTGTTTCAATATCGAAGGCAAACATATTGCTGTCAGAAGCATCTTTTAATTTGATCACTTCTGATTTTTTATTCAGAAAATCGATGCCGATGTAGGCGTCTTTTTGAAAGAGCCGCATCTTTCGCATTTTTTTCATCGAAATGCGGCTGCTGGTAAGGTTGGCAACGCATCCATTGTGAAATTCTATACGTACATTGGCGATATCCGGCGTTTCTGTTAATACTCCTACGCCGCTGGCAGAAATACTTTTTACGTCGCTTTTTACAATGCTCAAAATAATATCAATATCATGGATCATCAGGTCCAGGATCACACTCACTTCCGTTCCTCTTGGATTGAA
>DASZXQ010000265.1:0-7570 GCA_035545755.1 Chitinophagaceae bacterium
TCTCGCATTCTCAACGGCCAATCTTGATTCTCTGCCATAAGAATAAATGGAAGACGGGTTGCCAAATTTTTCAGTCATATAAGGCAACATGGCATCCAGCACTTCTTTATCGAGTGGCGTCGTGGCGGCGTTATCGAAATAAATACGGTTCATACCCCAAATCCGCCTCAGGCGGAGCTTTTGAAAATTAAAATTGGTTGCAAAGATAATTAATACTTGCTGGGTGGAAATAGATTTGTATAAGAGGGAAAATGGGACAACTCTTATACTTAGCTATAGACAAATAATCTTTAATTGAACAGAAAGAAGCATGAAAAAATCTAACTCTTTGAAAGCCTCAATTAATCATTAATGAAATGTCTCACTCACGACTCCCGACTCACATACTCTCCTTAATATCCCGCATCAATTGCATCGCAATATTATTGGCTTTTGTCTCAAAATCACTTTCTGCATAAATGCGAATGATGGGTTCGGTATTGGAACTGCGAAGATGCACCCAATCCCCGTCAAATTCGATCTTTAAACCGTCTTCCGTATTAACAGGATTCTTTTTGTATTTCTTTTTGATCTTATCAAAAACCAGTTTGAGATCAATGCCATTCTGCAATTCAATTTTCTTTTTGGCAATAAAATAATCGGGATATAAACTGCGCAGTGACTTGATGCCCTTTTTATGATTTGCCAAATGGCTTAAAAACAAACCAATACCGATCAGCGCATCCCTGCCATAATGAAAATCCGGAACAATGATGCCGCCGTTCCCTTCACCACCGATAACTGCATTCACTGCTTTCATTTTATTTACCACATTCACTTCACCCACAGCAGAAGGAAAATATTCGCAGCCATGTTTGATAGTAATTTCTTTCAATGCCTTGGTGCTGCTCAGATTGCTGACGGTATTCCCTTTTTTTTTGCTCAATACATAATCCGCAACTGCCACCAAAGTATATTCTTCGCCAAACATGCTTCCGTCCTCGTTCACAAAGCAAAGACGATCCACATCCGGATCCACAGCGATGCCGAGATCGGCTTTTTGCTTTACCACTTCATTGCTGAGTTGCGAAAGATGTTCGGGCAACGGCTCGGGATTATGTGCAAACTTTCCATTCACTTCTCCATTCAGTACGATCACATCTTTTACACCTAATGCTTTTAATAAAGCCGGAACAAATATGGCCCCTGTTGAATTGATCGTATCTACCACCACTTTGAAATTCCTTTTGGCAATTCCCTTTGCATTTACCAACGGATAATTGATGATGGCATCAATATGTTTTTGCAGGTAGCTATCGTCTGAAATAATTCTTCCCTGTCTTTCCGAAGATGGGGTGATCTTTTTTTCTGCTTTTTCCAACACTTTTTTTCCCATCTCAGCAGAAATGAATTCGCCATCACTGTTCAATAATTTCAACGCATTCCACTCGGCGGGATTATGGCTGGCAGTGATGATAATGCCGCCGATGGCATTTTCCATCTTTACAGCTATTTCAACGGTTGGTGTAGTGGAAAGACCGAGGTCAACAACATCAATGCCAAGTCCGGTCAATGTTTTTACAACAATATTGCGGATGCTTTCGCCGCTGGTGCGTCCGTCACGGCCAAGAACCATTTTAGGATCTCTGCCCTCGCCGGAAAAATTTTCCAAAAGCAACGCGGCGAATGCAGCAGAAAATTTTTCTACATCAGCCGGGGTCAGATTTTCACCGGGTTTATCTCCAATTGTTCCCCTGATCCCGGAAATACTTTTTATTAGTGGCATAGAATAAAGGCCTGTATGTGGGCGGCAAAAATACGGTTTTCAGATTCAATCCATTCTTTTAATCCATGTTACATTTGCTAAAAGACTGTTATGCCCCGGAATGCCTGGTATATTGACTGGTTCAATTCTCCATTTTATTACCAGCTTTATGCTGATAGAAATGATAAGGAAGCAGCCGATTTCTTACAACATCTCATTGGCTACCTGAAACCGATTCCGGGCAGCCGCATGCTGGATGTGGCTTGCGGACGAGGCCGATACAGTAAGACCCTCGCTTCGTTGGGTTTTGATGTGACCGGAACAGATCTTTCAGACATTGCGATTAATTATGCAAAGCGGTTTGAAAAAGAAAATCTGCAGTTCTACGTGCATGACATGAGGCTGCCGTTCTGGATCAATTATTTCGATTATGCTTTTAATTTCTTCACCAGTTTTGGATATTTCAGAACCCGGAGAGAACACGATGATGCCATCCGTACGCTTAGTAAAAGTTTAAAAGAGAACGGAACATTGGTGATCGATTATCTGAATGTTCACTATTGTGAAAAAAGATTGGTGCAGGAAGAAGTGAAACATTTAAGTAACACTACTTACGATATCCGCCGCTGGGATGATGACACTCATTTTTATAAAAAAATAGTGATCCGGGATCCGGCCTTATCCAAACCGCTTGAATTCACTGAAGAAGTAGCGAAGTTTACATTAGGTGATTTTACGGATATGCTCAGCTACCAGGGCATGCAGGTTACAAATGTTTTCGGTGATTATCAATTGCATTCTTACGATACCGAAACAACTCCAAGAATGATCATTTTGGCCGAAAAAATAAAACCCTAATACTTCTCAAAAATAATTTTTCAATCCTTTTTATTATTCATGATCAAATACTTCGCTGTTTCAAAAAAAGCGGAAGTGAATGCGGATAGTTTTTTCCGGGTGGAATCCAGTTGTTGCGGCGTGTATCCGCCCTCGTCGTTATTTATTGGCACCAAACGATCATCAGGAAAGTTAAGATTAGTAGAAAAATAAAAATCATCAGTGACCATGCCGATGCGGCCGGCGGTGTTGGTGATGAATGCGTAATCATTTTTTTTATCCGGATCCAGCAGATCTCTTCCCAGGGTGGTATTTACATAGGGTTGATGCAGCATTCCTGCGATGGTCGGCAAAACATCAATTTGCGACACCACTTCTTTTCGTCGCTGAGGTTGCAACAAAAAAGGAGCGTAGAACAACAGTGGCACATGTTCGTCTGTCAGCCGCTGATCGGTCCATGCCGGAGGATACATGGCACTGGCATTACCAGCCACACCATGATCGCCGACAAAAACAAAAATGGTATTGGTGAAATACGCTTCTTTTTGTGCCGCTTCCATGAATTTTTGAAAACAATAGTCCGAATAGCGAAACGAATTGTATTCATCCAGGGATTCAAATCCATATTCCCTCAGCTCATCATCAGATACGACCTTTTTTTCAAAATCACTATCGCCTTGCGGGATCATATAAGGACGATGATTATCGGATGTCTGGATATAAGCAAAGAATGGTTTTTTTTCTTTTTTGAAAACATCATTCGCTTCCAGGAAAAGATCTTTATCGCTGATACCCCAGACATTCAGTTTGGGAGATTTGTGTTCTTTTTCAGTGAACATCTGCAACCCGTGGATATTATTCAGCAAGCCATCGAAATTGTTGAACTCGGGATCGCCGCCGAGAAAATAAAATTTATCATACCCATCAAAGTTGTTGATAATGGTATGTTGTTTCAAAGCCTGCGGGTTTCGTGTAGAGAATTTGAATTGTTGTGCATCAGGAATGCCGGTGAGAATCGCAAATAATCCTCTTGCCGTAGAAAAATGCGGGGTAAAGCAGCGCTCAAAGAATATTCCTTTTTCCGTCATAGAATTAAAAAAAGGAGTAGCATCCAGCGGGTTGCCACTCATGCTGCTTTTGTACATACTAAATGATTCACATTGCACCAGCACAATATTGGGGCGGCTTTCCAATGAGTGGCTTCCAGGAAGTATTTCACGTCGGTAAGTAAATTCTTTTTGCTGTGGCAACTGCATCCATTGCGCCATCAAAGGAAATGCTTCTCTTGCTTTTTGTTCATTGTATTCCGGTTTACGGAATTTCAACGTAGTAAAAAAATTCTGCAGCGGGTTTAGTGCGAGGTATGATTTGAAGCCATCATGAAAAACAAAAGAATCACTCCATGTCAATGGCGGCCACGACAATCTTCCATAAACAAAAAAACCAAGCACGATGGAAGTGATGATAAAATATTTTCGACGGTAAGGAATGCTTTTCCCTTCCGTTTTGTTGACCACCTGCCAATGGCTCTGCCGATACATCCAACGGAAAAATAATACCGCCACGAGCAACCCGAGTATGAGCCAAACCATCGGGTAGGTTTGAAACATCATGGATAAAGAAATATTTGCATCTTCCACAAAATTCAGGGCGCCGGCGTCGAGACGGGTGCGGTTATAAGAAAAATTTCCGAAGTCAGCTGCAAAAAAGAAGAAGACAAAAAAAGTGACTATGGCAAGATACCAGGTCCACCACCTTTTGGTTTTGGAAGAATAAAACGGAGAAAACTTTGGCGACATGCTCACTAATATGATCGGGAATAAAATAATGGCAATCCAGCGCAGGTCGTAGCGGATTCCCATAAGAAAAGATGGAAGCAAATCACCAAAAGAAAAATTAGCCGGATGGAATGCAAAATAAGTGACCAGGCGGAATGCCGTAAAGATCAATAGGAAGATCAGAAACAGGCGAACCACCCAAAGGATGGTCTTTGGTATTTTTAGACGAACCAACATACAATTTCTGCCTGATTATCTCATGCCTGCAGCAGGGGCGACAGGTAGCAAAAGAAGATAATTTATTGCGTTTCAACAACCCTTTGCTGTTAATTTTTAAACTTAAGCCCTTCTGCAAGCAGCAGGGATTCGCTATCTTCGATACCCAACCTGCGCATACATGGAGCTTATCATACTGTTGTTTCTTATCTTTTTAAACGGGTTATTTGTGATGTCTGAAATTGCCCTTGTTTCGGCCCGAAAAGCCCGGCTGGAAATGATGGCTGAAAAAGGCGATTTGAATGCACAAAAAGCGCTGGATCTTTCCAACAATCCTGAAATATTTTTATCAGCGGCACAGATCGGGATCACTTTGATCGCTATCCTGACCGGTGTATATTCTGCAGACCGGTTCAGCCCCTATCTCCGTCCATTCTTTGAAAACATTGCAGTTTTGAAACCATATGCAGGCTCTGTTGCCACCACGATAGTAGTAGTGATCGTTACGTTTCTCACTATCATCTTCGGAGAATTAATTCCCAAACGCATCGGTTTGCTGAGAGCAGAAAAAATTGCCAAAGTGGTGGCCCGTCCCATGAATGCTTTTGCAACCCTCACTCATCCTTTTGTATGGCTTCTGAATAAGATCAGCAATTTATTTTTTTCCATCTTCAATATAAAACGGTCCAAAGACGATGCGGTGACAGAAGAAGAAATAAAAACCATGATCACTGAAGGAACAGAAGCCGGAACGATCGAAGAAGCCGAACAGGAGATCATTGAACGGGTATTTCACCTGGGTGACCGAAACATTACTTCAATGATGACGCACCGGAGCGATATCATCTGGTTTGGCGAGCATGACACTGAAGAAAAAATTAAAGAGAAAATCATTAGCGAACCGCATTCGGTATATCCTATCTGCGATGGAGATATAGATCACATTAAAGGAGTGGTTTCCATTAAAGATCTTTATACCAGCGCTGACACCACACTTTTTAAGGACATCATGCAGCCTGCATTGTTTGTGCCGGAAAATAATACAGCATACCAGCTGCTGGAAAAATTCAAGCAAGCCAAAATGCATTGTTGCTTCATCGTGGATGAGTATGGAAGCATTTTAGGATTGATTACTCTGAATGATATACTTGAAGCCATTGTTGGTGATATTCCGCAGCCAGATGTTCAGGATTATGAGATCATCAAAAGAGATGATGGCAGTTTTTTGGTAGATGCGCAAATTCCTTTCTATGACTTTCTCAGTTATTTTGATAAAGCCGATTGGCTGAATGAAGGCGAACATGAGTTTGACACATTAGCCGGGTTTATTCTTCACGAACTGGAGCGCATTCCCAAGACCGGGGATAAACTACAATGGAAGGGATTCGGCATTGAGATCGTGGACATGGACGGACACCGCATTGATAAAGTGCTTGTGAAGATCAGCAAAGAGATCAAGGAAGAGATGGAAGAGTGAAGTGGCGGGTGGCTGGTTTCCAGTTATGTGTTACCAGTTTACGGTTCCCGGTTTGCAGTTAACGTTTGTTATAGTTTTTTATTCACTTGATTTTAAATTCCCTGTGTGCAAAACGGATTCGATACTGCATTAATTATCCCGATCGTAAAGTTTCGAAAAACAAGTAGAATTACTAAAAAGTGCTACTCTGGTGCTACTATATAGGGAGCAGATAGGAAGCATCTACCTAGCATCTATACTTCAACATACGGGAAAAATTGCTGCGCTAAAATTTATAACATCAAAAGTTTACTAAAATGGCATAAATACTAGTCTTTTTTATGTTTGACATTAAATGAATAAGTCATTCCTATTGAAATCACCCGTATGTATGTATATGTGTTCCCAAGTCCCTTTTTTTCCAAACCATTAAGCCCTGTGCTATACCGGGCATTAATTCCAAGACCTTTTGCTATTTTATCCGCATTGTACCCGATACCGAAACACCAGTCAAAACCTGTTGACCTTACATAGGGGTTCGAAACTTTTAGGCTCCCCTGAATATTATAGTAATTTAATTTTTGCCGGAGTTCAATCGCAGTTTCCGCATAAAGACCTGCATGAGTTGTATATCTTACGAACAAGGGCAACAAAAAATAACTTGTTTTTGTATGGCCTGTAGAATCACCGCTATAAATGTAGGTAGAGCCTTCAGCTGAATAAATAAATTCAGGTCCGATGGAGAATGATTTTGATAATTTGAAGTTCATAAAAGCTCCCAGATAAAAACGTGTCCTGCTATTCCTGGGATTATCAAAAAAAGCAGTTTCCTTGGAGGAATTGATGCCGGCCTTAGGGCCAAAAGTGAATTGGGCTTTCGTAACTGTTGCAATGACCAATATAGTAAAGGCAAGAATAATTTTTTTCATATACTATTATTTTTTTGAAGGAATAATCAACAAAGATTGTTTCCCCTCAGGCTTAAATCAATACTCAATTTGTAGTAGCACATAAAAAATAAAATGTCATTTTATTTGAGAAGCACCAGCGAAAATAAATGAAGCATAATCTTAAAGATTTTCCAACCGGGCAGCATCATTGGATCATCAATTTATGAGTTTGGGTGTCGGTAGTGCCGATCAATCGCAGATAGTACATTCCTTTGCTGATACCAGAAAGAGAATAAATGCTATTCGTTGAATTGTGATATGTCCGTATGATCCTTCCACTCATATCTATCAATTGGATCTGTGAAAAGACCTCATTTGATTTTATGCTTACATAATCTTTTGCAGGATTCGGCGCTATAATGACGTAACCACTTTGATCATAACGTACCATTACAATACTACTGTAGATAAATTTGCCATCTATATCGAATTCTTTGAGGCGATAAAAATTATTTCCATAGACCGGTTGATCGTCAACATAAACATACTCATTGTTGTGACCTGTATTTCCCTTTGCCGTTTCAGTGCCAATGCGTACAAAACCACTGGTGTCCGTTGCTCTTTCAATATCGAAATAGGATGTATTGAT
>DASZXQ010000266.1:0-3143 GCA_035545755.1 Chitinophagaceae bacterium
GTGCCCGTGTGACTGGTCGTGCTCTCACACCAGTTACTGATCGTAGGCTTGGTGGGCTATTACTCCGCCAACTACCTAATCAGACGCACACCCATCATTAAGCGCCGGAGCTATAATTATAAAGCGATGCCACTTCATAATATTACGGGGTATTAATCCAAGTTTCCCTGGGCTATTCCCCACTTAATGGAAGGTTGTGTACGTGTTCCGCACCCGTTTGCCGGTCGCCAGCCTTCGTATTGCTACAAAGCTGCTGCCCCACGACTTGCATGTATTAAGCCTGCCGCTAGCGTTCATCCTGAGCCAGGATCAAACTCTCCATTGTAAATGTTGTTTGATACTGACATTATTAACTTCTCAAGAAATTAACGTGTCAAATCGAATGTATTTCGCTTGACTTACCTTGATTCCGTCCCAATATAATCGGGATCGGAGTGCTATTGTTTCCCAACTTTCAAAGATCTTCTGACACTTTTTTGTGCCCCCATTTTTCAAACGGGAGTGCAAAGGTAAGGGTCTAATTATATCTACCAAATCTTTTTCGGAGAATTCCGATTTTTTTGGTGTGATTTTCAACTTGTTTTATGAAGAACTATGTCACTTTTTTAGACGGACGGCAAAGATACGGAGAGTTACTATTTCTACAAAGTTTAAAGCCCAATTTTGTTCACATTTGTTCACATTAATCTAATTATATGTGGATTTCTGAGCCGATCCTCAAATTTGATTTTGATATTTATCATGAATTCCTCTTCGTAAAAATGAATCATGCCGCTCAAAAGCTCCTATCGTAGAGCATTTCAGCCTGCACTAAGTGAAGGACAGCAACAAGATTTCCAATTATTTCAACAACACGTCAAATGGATATTCAACTTTTATAAGGAACAATCCATGTGCCGGCGCTCCAAAATTTGCAAGGGAAGCGTCTTTTGATTCAATAATTTTTTTGAATTCTCCTAAATCAATTTTTTCTCTGCCAATTTTAAGCATCGTTGCTACCAAAGCTCTGACCATTCCTCTAAGAAACCGATTGGCCTTTACCCGATATACCAAAAGACCTTCCTGCCATAGCCATTCGCTTTCTATGATACTGCAATTAAAAGTTTTTACTTGTGTTTTTCTTTTTGAAAAAGAAGTAAAATCTATATAATTCCTAATCGTCTGCGCCGATTGCTGAAGCTTGTCAATATCCAGTTTGTAAGGGAAGTAAAAAGCGCTTTCACGAAGAAAAGGATCTTTTGAACGATAGATATAATATCTATACTCTCTGCTTATTGCATCAAAACGGCAATGAGCTTCATTTGACACCCGGAAAACATTCTTTATAACAATATCTGCAGGAAGAATCGCATTCATTTTATAAATAAAATGAGGATTCAACGCTTCCTCATAATCAAAATGAAAAAAATTCTGCAATGCATGAACTCCTGCATCGGTCCTGGATGATCCGACCATCACAATTCTTTTCTTTTGCAAAATCTCAAATGCGTTTTCTACTTCCGACTGAATTGTATTGGCGTTTTTCTGCGACTGAAAGCCGCTATATGCTGAACCTTTGTAAGAAACTTCCAAAAAGTAACGAGACATGCTGATTTAATTGCGAAGCATTGCTTTGAACCTGTTTACATAGTATGGATCTTTCAACTCGGATTGAAGTGACCCAAAATTATTTACATCAGAAACATAATTATAGGCAGCATCAAAAAACCTGTATTTGCCGGCATCATCCAAAAACAAGGTGCTTAGGTTTTTCAATTGAGCCGTTGAAAAACATTTTGTTTTAAAATATTTTCTCGCTGCATCCACCATTTCATCATCTCCATTGGAAGCAGCCATATTCTTGCGCAATTCAAAAAAATCTTTATCATCTGCGCTGGCTACACAATTATTACTGAAAACAGGCGTGTTTGTCGTTGTATCAGCAAGAATTCTTTTCTTCTCAGAACTTTCTTCGCCCTGACTTTTAGATGTTATATTATTTACGGGTACCTGGGTTGAGTCAATTACTATGTCAAGAAATTTTACTTCTTCTTTTTTCCCGATATCTGATTTTTTAACTGGCTGTACGGATTCAGGAATAGAAATTCTTATGGTATCCTTTCCTGTTCCATAGTCATCGATATAAGTAACTGTAAATCCTGTCGTGGTCGAGCTTTCCGACTTACGGATCACTTTTGATCTTTTGTATGGCTCAACAGGCAATATTTTCTGTCCAATATTTTCAGCTAAAGGTTGAGTATTTTCTTTTGTTTCTACCACATTCGATACAGGTAATTTGGAGACAGTTGTGTCCTTTTTGGCTGATGGTAAATCAGTCATTACAGTTTTTTTCTCTTCAGTATTTGTTTCCGCCGGTTTTTGTTTCAATGTAGAATCACCTGTGGCTTTCGCAAGTATTTCTGTAAAAGGTGATACATTTGTCTGAGCCGCATTATCAGTTTCTTTTGCATCAGCAGCTGCCATTTGCACTGCCATGGTCTTCAAATCAAATAATCCCCAGCCTTTATCGGCAAAATTTTTAAGAAGATACCCGTGATCTGTACCTCCTATTTTTACTGAAAATTTCTGCTCCGGCCATTTATTCTGAAGGAATCCAACGGTAAAAGTATAGGTACTATCAAACAATTTTGAAAGAACCAGGTAGCCGGATGCATCTGAACTATATACTTTGTCATTCATTTTGACATAAAAGGGTTGCCCCTGCTCCGTTTGCAAATAGACAAAATATACCCGCTGGGAAAAAGCCCCATAGCCAGCTAACAAGATCAGTAAGCACAGGATGGATCTTTTCATTTCCGTTGGTTGATTATGTGACAAAAATAGGCGAAATAAGGCTAGGATCATCTGTTAAAAAGTAACCTCCCATCCTTTTTTGTTCTTACAGAAAACTGAACTCACCTATTTTTGCGAGCATAAAAATTATATTATGAGGAAAATTTTTCTCGGATTCGTTCTACTGAACTCTTTAACTATTGTTACCGCACAAAACAAACAACCGGTTGATACTTCCTGGAAAAAAGTTTACCGGGAAACAGCCACCAAGATCAATGACCTTGTTCATACCAAACTTGATGTTCGTTTTGACTTTGACAAAGCATACATGTATGGCAAAGCCTGGATCACATTGAAACCACATTTCTACC
>DASZXQ010000267.1:0-2212 GCA_035545755.1 Chitinophagaceae bacterium
CGAATGTATTGCTTTCATTAATGCGTTTGCGCATTACCCGGCTCCAGGATACAAGCTGGTCGGCGCTGTAATGTTCAAGGCCTTTAAAATTTTGCTGCACATCTACGATTGCATAAAAATTACCACCATAGCTAACATCCACTTTTAACATGCCAAGATCAGGACATTCCACTTCAATATTTTCAGCAGCGAGAAATGAGGGCACATTTACCAGCTTTACTGATTTTACCTTTTTGCCTTCCTGCCTGTAAGTGATCAATACTAAACCTGCCGGCGCTTCCATCCGCACTATGCCCTGTGTTTTCGGAACGATCAAACCTTCTTCAATGCCAATGGTAATAGTACCTATTGTACCATGTCCACACATCGGCAGGCAACCGCTCGTTTCAATGAACAATACTGCCACATCATTTTGCGGATCATGCGGCGGATACAGAATACTCCCGCTCATCATATCATGACCGCGCGGTTCAAACATCAGCCCTTTTCTTATCCAGTCATATTCCTGCAAAAAATGCAGCCTTTTTTCGCCCATTGTTTTTCCATGCAGCTCCGGCCCGCCTCCGGCAACCAACCTCACGGGGTTTCCACAGGTATGCGCATCAATGCAAAAAAAAGTTTTCTTCATGAGTGATTCTTTCGTGCACGGTTGCAACAAAAATTCCGTTTGATTTTATAACAATACAACTGCCTTTTTCCCTTTTGAAAAATCAGGCAGCGCTGGTCTTGCAGCCAATGCAGTATTGATGATGTTCAGTATATGTTCCCGTTCTTTTCCCGTCAGTATAAGTCTTGGTGCACGCACATATTCTGAGCCAATACCGGTCAGCGATGCAGCCAGCTTAATATATTGTACCAGCTTGGTGTGGATATCCAGTTCAAGCAATGACATAAACCAGCGATAGATTTCACGGGCCTCTTCTATTCGTCCCGATTTTATCAATTCATAAATAGCCACGGTTTCTGCCGGAAATGCGCACACCAAACCTGCTACCCATCCATCGGCACCAAGCAACATTTCTTCCATGGCAAGCGTATCTACCCCGCATAATATTTTAAAACGATCTCCAAACCGGTTGATCATTCGGGTGACATTCGTTACATTTCTCGTAGATTCTTTCACTGCCTGTATGGTGGGTACTTCTGTGAGCTCATCAAACATGGCAAGTGTGATCTCCGTTTTATAATCAACAGGATTATTGTATAAAATGATGGGAAGGTGAGCAGCCGCAGCAACGGCTTTAAAATATTCAACTGTTTCGCGATGATCTGGTTTATACCGCATGGGAGGAAGCAGCATCAATCCTTCCGCACCCCACTGTTTTGCAAGTAGCGCATTGTTTACTGCTTCCCTTGTAGAACCTTCCGCAATATTCATTACAACCGGTACGGCGCCGGCCACTTTTTCAACACAGAATTTTACCAGTGTTTCTTTCTCTTCCAAAGTAAGCGTACTGCTTTCGCCAAGCGTGCCGCCCAGAATAATTCCATGGACGCCGGCATTCAGTTGCGCTTTCAGATTTTTTTCAAATAGAGGAAGATCAAGCTGGTCTTTGCTGTTGAATTGAGTAGTAAGTGCGGGAAAGATTCCCTTCCATTCTATTGCCATGTTGTAAAAATTTTACCCAAAATTATTTGGAGTCAGGCTAAAATTCAAATCTGCGATTCAAACCTTTTTAATAGCAATGATATATAAGTTTCTACAAGACGATATAAAGAGAGCAAACCAATGAATGGTCAATCTTTAAAGAGCGATTTGCAGGTCTCAAATACATGACTGATACAGGATGCGAGAGGCATCAAAACCGCTTTTAAAACGATAAAGAACTATACTAAAAAATATGCTATTGATCAGGCCACTCTTGCTGGTTAACCCATAGGTTACGTGAAATACGATACTTTAATAACTTAAAATTACATGAAAAATATTACTCTGAAGCAAATTCAGATGGAGTTAAATCTTTGAGTATTTTAGAAGGTGATATGACTGGTGCATAATATCCCTCTAAAGGAGTATTTTTAATGAGCGTAGCTTGTATGCCTCTTAAATGATTCCATGAGAGTTGAATCAAATGAGCAAGACAAGAGCGTTCAACAATTTCATCATTCTCAACGATGAATTTAGGTTTGCTTAATTTATACTCAGTTGATACCGTAATTGAAAAAACCTTTTCGTCAGCTGAATAAAATGTATAAGACATTTCCACATTTA
>DASZXQ010000268.1:0-11209 GCA_035545755.1 Chitinophagaceae bacterium
CGGCGCTATGCGCTTTGAATTTTCTGGAAAAGATCAGAATGGTTATTACACCGGACGTTTTATTTTCTACAATCTCGGGCCTGATAAAGTCAGGCAGTTCAATGAAATTTCTCACGACGGAGGAAAGACATGGGCCACCAACTATGATTTTATTTATGAAAGAAGAAAATAAATACCCCTCCGCGGGCTATCCTTCAGTGTATACACAAGGGATTGATTGGAAAGGCTCGGCATGGCCATTGCAGCTACCAGTTCTTCCATTTTGGACAGGGCCGGGCATAACTGAAATGTCTAAAGGCCCGCCGTACAGCGAATAAATTTTATTTTCCCCGACAAGCCGGCCCGGATTTATCGTCCAACCTGTAGGCAGTGTACCGGCATGGAAAAAAATTATCCGTGTGTGTAATATCATAGGCAGGTTTCAGAAAATTTCCTTACTTTAAGGTATATTCTTCCCCTTACGAAACTTCGGCAAAGATCAGTAGTTCAAACAGGTTTCATTTTCAGGATCAATTGTTTTACTAAGGCAAAAATTAAAGTAGCAATATAAAAAGCGACCATGCAAATGACCGCAACAAAGTATAGTGTATTTGATAATTTGATGGAAGGCGTCCAGGTGATCAACCGGGACTGGGAATATATTTATGTAAACGATGCATTGCTGCGCCAGGTAAATGCTCCCAAAGAATTTTTGTTAACTGATAGCATGACGGAACGATATCCCGGCATTGAATCCTCTCCATTATATAAACATATTGAAAGTTGCCTTCTGAACGGGATCGCTGTGCAGCTGCAAAATGAATTTACTTTTCCGGATGGTTCCAAAAACTGGTTTGATCTGCGGATACAGCCTGTAGAAGAAGGCGCTTTGATCTTTTCATTTGATATCACCCGGCAAAAACAAATGGAGCAGGAACTGCGGCAACTGAATGCGGAATTAGGAAGAAGAGTGGCAGAAAGCACTAAAGAACTGCAGGACTCCCTCAGCAGGGAAAAAGAGCTGAACGAAATGAAAAGCCGTTTTGTTTCCATGGCGTCGCATGAGTTCCGGGCTCCCCTCAGTACGGTGCTCTCCAGTGTTGGATTGATAGAACAATATATCGGCACGGAGCAAACAGATAAAAAGCATAAGCATGTGGAACGGATCCGCTCTGCGGTAAAAAACATGCGGGTGATCCTCGATGATTTTCTTTCTCTCGATAAACTGGACCAGGGAAAAGTGCCCATACAATTGCATACTTTTTCCCTGCACGAACTGGTGCTGGACATCATTTCAGATTTTGATGGAACGCTGAAGCCTGATCAGCAGATCCACTATACGCATAAAGGCGGAGAACGTATTGTGCTGGACCGGCAGATACTTCATAATATCCTGGTCAATCTTATTTCCAACGCCAATAAATATTCTGACCAGGATATCCGGGTAAGCAGTGATGTAAATGAAGAGGAAGTGATCATAACCGTGCAGGATAAAGGCATCGGCATTCCGCAGGAAGAGCAGCAACAACTATTTGAAAAATTTTTCCGGGCTTCCAATACCAGCTATGTGCAGGGCACCGGCCTTGGATTGAATATTGTAAAACGCTATGCTGAATTATTACATGGCAGCATTGGTTTCAGCAGCACCCAACAGGAAGGCACGCTGTTTGTGTTGCATTTTCCTGTTTTCAAACAGGAAGAGATCTGAAAATCGCACCCCATCATTTTCACAACTATTAACAATTCAAATCCCCTTTGCGTTAGGAGAGGGAAGAAACGCTTTTAAACTTTAATGTATAAAGAACAGGTGAGGTGTACTTGCTTAGACACATCCCTGCCTGTTACAGGAAGAAAAGAGTATTATTCCTGCTTTAAGATACGATTGATAAACGAAGGATGAGCGATGGGAACTTGCTTCTGAGTGGGAGCAGTTGTATCTTGTACTACCTAAATCCTATTAAAATGGCTTACAGCGAACGCTCCTTGTTATTACGTCATGTACGGGGACAGATCGGGAAACAGATCGTCATCAAGCAATACGGTAAAAAGACCGTGATCACTGCATATCCCAACATGACTGGCATCAAACCGAGTAAACGACAAAAGCAAAAACGCCGTAAATTCTCCGATGCGGTGGCTTATGCTCAAAGCATTATTTATGATCCTGCACGAAAAGCAGCGTATGCGAAAAAACTGAGAAGGGGACAACGGGTGTATAATGCGGCGATTAAGGAGTTCATGAGGCGTGAGTCGTGAGGCGAGAGTCCGTTGCCAGTTACCAGTTTCCAGTTGCCAGTTGGCAATCGTGTGGTGTGAGGCGTGAGACAGGATTCAATTGTCAAATGGTTCATTGGTCAGTAGGGCATTGAGGAGGTGGGTAAACACGACATGTTAAGGTGGGGAAATACGATAAGGGAAGGTGTAGAAACACACCTAAGTCTGGCCTTGTTGTTGCTGAGAAAATTTTATATCAGAAACCGAGAGGCATTGCGGGAGTTTCAACAGTGTTTGATTACTGAACCTGTAATCGTTTACTTTCTGCTTCAGCTCTTTTACCCGGTTAAGCAGCACCATCATGGTTGTATGATTTATTTTTTCCGGCGCCATTTCAGTGGTGAGTAATGAATAAATATTTTTTTCTTCGGCAGTATTTGCGGGAAACGAGTCAGCGGGTATGGTTGTAAAGTTTTCTGATAATTTCATCATCATTTCTATGGAACAACCGATAGGATCATAGCCAAGCCCTGTTACCAGCAGCGCTTTCATTATTTCTGTTGCAGCCTCTTTTATCAAACCTAGTGTCGCTCCATAAGGTTGTAAAGTCCATTGTGCCTGAACTGATGTTAGGAGGGATTTTGCTTTATCCAATTTTTCTTTTATTGCAATATGGGTTTGCTGCGATGCCGGAAGTATATCCGTTTTCTTGTTTGACGGCGGCAATTGTGCAAAGCTGTTATCTCGATTGATCAATAAAATGGCGGAACGGTGCACCCAGGTAAAAAAGAAATTCATTTCGAGCAATTGCGTTTTCATAAATGAAAAACGGTGCACCAAAATATTTGTGTTGGTACTGCTGCCGATCATTCTTTTGGCGACAAGAGTCACCGCTTCATCAGTAAGCGCTTCTTTATCGTGCAGTACCATCAGCAGATCATAAACACTATGCCCTGAATTGCTTTTTCTTTTTTGAGTGAAACAACTGCGGTGAAGCTGCAGTGATGAACGCATGCCATAGCAATATAACAGAAGGGGATGTACTGTTGCGGAAAGTGTTTTGACAATTTGCCGCAGGTCGGTTTGTTCCTGTTTGGTCAGGTGGCTGATAGACTGATGTAAACTCATATAATAAGATTTTGATAATGAATTGTTTCAGATTTATTTTTTGGACGCCGATTTTATCCTGTTCACTTCATAATGCACTTGCAGAGGGGAAAGAAAATTCTTTTCAAAATCTTTAAAGTACTCTTTGAAAACAGTTACCCGGTGATTTGCTTTTTTCATCCATTCTGCTATATAGGCGTCAACCGGTGAAGCCAACAGGTGCAGGTTATTTTCTTCGTCCTGCATCAGGAATAACATCGGCAGTTCATAATGGCGAATGGTTTTGTTAGCAAGTTTGCCTTTCATTTCTAATTGAAAAAATGGGCCTTTATCTGTCAGTTGAAAAAAAAGTTGGGGATGAACCCCTGACAGCGTTACCTGTCGTGTAAGGCTTTTCGGTGGTTTGCCCCTGAGGTCTCTTTTTCTATATATACCGCAGGTAAAGACATGTGATTGCTTTTGCAATAAAGGCCATAACTTTTCCCATGCAGAAAAATATGCTGTGTAGCGACTGATATCAACCGGTTCTTCATAGCGGGAGAATAAACGGCCCGGCAGTTTTTCCGCTTCTTTAAATAAGGCAAGGCATTGCTCATTGAGGAACTTTTGCTCGTCCGTCAGCAGGTGGGCGTATTCTTTTTGAAGGCCGGTAAGAAAAGGATAAAAATTTTTTACTTCTGTTCCTGCTTTATTCAGTTTGCCCATGCAGGGTAGCACAAATGGCGGATGCTCTTTTCTTCTTATGCTTACAACCATATAGCATAATACATCCGCTTCGCTTTTTCCTATTGGCCTTTTGGCGGGCAATATCGTAAATGCTCTCATTGCATCATCAAAGCGAGGCGTATCGCTTAGCTTATAGACGGCACCGAGCGTTTCTTTTGGTTGTATGTCCCGTCCGTAATAGCTGTTTCTTTTCCTAAAGTGTTTCTTATGCTTTACCGACATTTCATACAAACCATCGGGACGGAATTGCTCAAAATAATCCGTGCCTTCATACCAGCACAACCTATCCAGCGCTTTGAATGCATGGATGCAAAGAGTTTCCACTTCCTGGCCGCAACTGCAGGCTACCTGAAATTTGTCTTTTTCTATATCAACGATTAATTCATACGTAGTATCAATATAACTGTTCTTCATTTTAAGCTTTCCTTTTTTAAAGCCCGACACTTTCAGTGTCGGTGAATACCAGCCTTTCTTCCTCGTAAGCCCGCTATCAATTACATTATGCAGTGCTTCTTTGGAAAGATAATAATCATCTCTTCCGAGGGGGATAGTATAAGGATCAGAGGCATTTCGTAATGCGGATAAAATGACTTGTTCTTTCATTGCGTAAGATTTAAGAATTTTAAAAAAGGTTGCTGCTTTTGAAAGCGGGCAACCCCTTTTACTGGCGGTAAGAATTGTGGACGGATGCAAGTAAGAAATGGTTTTTGCCGTAACCTACCATTGTTGCTTGTGTTTTACCGGGGAAAGGGTGTATCTTACAAATGCAGATTGTTTATCTTTATGGCCTCTCCCTAAAGAGAGGGACTTGAGATAAATAAACAGAAAGATTCATTAAACGTTAGCAGCATGAATGAAAAAACTGTACACGAAGGAAGAAATGTAAAACGGATACGAGAGATATTGGGAATAAAACAAGATGCGTTGGCTTCAGAGTTAGGACTAAGCCAACAAGCTGTTTCTGCATTGGAGCAAAAAGAAGCATTGGATAAGGATATGTTGGAGAAAGTGGCAAAGGCATTAAAAGTTCCCGCTGAAGCAATAAAAAAATTTAATGAAGAAAGTGTAATCAACAATATTTCCTGCACATTTAATGACAATGCCGCAAATAATGTCAATTATAATTTAAGCCCTGCGGATAAAGTTTTAGAACTATTTGAAGAAAATAAAAGACTTTATGAAGCTTTACTAAAAAGCGAAAGAGAAAAAGTGGCTTTGATGGAGAAAATGTTGGATAGAAAATAGAGATTAGTTATTTTTATTATCGAATTTTCATAAATTAAAGTTTAAAGGCAACGCCCCTGTCCAGGGGCTTTTTTTTGGAATTATATAAAGTATTAGCTGATGGCGGATGGCTATCGCCTAGCTTTTTAAATTTCCGGATTGTGCAAAAAGAGCGGTAGAGAGGAGTTAGTATATCCAGAGATCTCCTTGATGTGTTTTTGGGCCTTGGAGCTACGACATGGCGATGGAAAAAAATTGATCGTTTCTTATCAGAAACCGGGAAGAAGGACTAAAAACGGGCAAACATACAACGGGACGGTAGATAGGTTTTTGTTTCATACGGTGCGGTTTAGGGTTAATGATCTTTAACTGAGCTGCAAGATAAAATGGTAAAAATAATTCTGCAATACCACTTTCCGGGTATATGCTTTTTGCAAGTATTTGTTTTTAAAATTGCTATGAAGGTTTTAAACGGGAGATTAGAAGATGATTAGAAAAATATAATGATATGAGAGAAGGGAATCAAGGAGAACAAAATAGTAAACGACATTTACGCAGTTCACTGGCATAAATTTACTATGATAATCAATAAGAATTTATACCGGAAGTGACGTATATTTAAGAGTTGGCGGTCATGCTACAGCGACATCCCAAAGATCAATAACCCATCACATAATGCCTAAGAGTAGAGGTCGGAAAAAGAAAAAACCTAAACAAAAAACTAGAAATAAGGAAATAGTAAATCTTCCTGGAATGCAGATTATTCGTAAGGGTAAAAATCTCTTCTGGAAAAATACTATGACTGAAGATGAGCATGCCGCTTATCTTAAACAGCTACAGGAAAATCGTCCAAAAGTATATGATGAAATAAAAGAAATGATTCAGCAGACCGCTGAGAAAATAAATTCTTATGATAAAGTTCTTGTTCTAGGTGGAATTGCATCATACGGTTATATGAAGATGCTAACCGATGAATCTGACGATGGGATGTCTGAAACAACAATAGAATACTGTCAGAGTATAGCTACAGCAACAGCAAATATTAATAAAGGTAAAGTTCCTACCCCTGAGGTATTAAATGAAATATATGAAGCAGTAGTAACAATCAGAAGACATTTTTCTGCCTATTATGCAGTTGAACATGTCACTGGAAAACACTCGAAAATAGAGTCTGACCTTCGACATCATATGATATCCGAAACTTTGTTTATACGAGGTGAAGGATATCTTACCCATCTTCGCCAACTATTCATTGAGATGTTTACACCTCATGATGCCTTACTTGAAAAGCATTATGGGTTTAAATCAAAAGACTTATTAGACACTTTTGATAAACTTGAGGAATCATATGGCTGCAGATTGTTAATGCCTAATGGGAGACCACACCCCGTTCAAACCATCAAGCTTCATAAGTGGATGGAGAAAAACAAAGGCAAGGTCACAAGAGACATGATTGAAACTGGAGAATATTTAAACGAATTTTCCAAAGAACACCCCGAAGTAATTGTACATAATAATGGAGTCATCTTGTATCCCTTAAATCAAATTAACACATACGAAGGACTGTATAAAATACGTCACTTTAATGATGTACAGAAAAAGGTTGCGACCGCCCTTGCTCTAAAATTTGGAGACAATAAAGTATTTTCTGAGCCAGAGAAATTCAAGTATGAGATTTTGAACAAAAGTGAAATTTACACAAACCCTATTGTAGAAGGTGACGACAATCACCTGTATTTATTTTCAATGAATCTAGCAGCAAGAAATTACTTTCTTATAGCTCAATCTTTGATTCAAAAAGCTGACCCTCATTATTATCAACATTCTTTTCTAGGAAATAGAATTCAAATAGCGAAAGATGAGTTTATAGAGCAGAAGACACTTTCGCTATTTAAAAAGATGTTACCTAAAGCAGAATTTTACAAAGGGGTACATTACACGTTTAAAGACCCTAATCTTAATTTAAAATGTACTAATGCAGAAGACGGAAGATATGAACTGGATATTTTAGGGATTAGTAAGGAGGCGACTTACTTAATAGAAGTAAAAGCTGGATTGGTAAGTGATGGTGCCAAACGTGGGGCACTTTCAAGCATTAAGACTGACTTATCAGGTATCATAGGGGACGCAATCTGCCAAAGTTATAGAGCGTCGCTTTATATAAATGAAAGTCCAAACCCAAGCTTTGAAACCTCCGAAGGGAAATTTGTTACCCCAATCAACAAGGATAAAGTTTTTCGTATATCTATTAGTTTCTCTTATGTTGGAAGCCTTATTTCATCATTAACCAAGTTGCAAGAGTTTGGGGTAATAGATAAGAATTCAAGCTTTGCGTGGACAGTAAATATTTTTGACCTAATCCCGTTCACTGAATTAATGATTTCTGAGGAAATGTTCATTGATTATTTAAGCAAACGTTTGCAACTTTACAATGACAAACGGTTAGTTAACATTGATGAGATGGATATGCTCGGGCTTTACTTTGACAACGACCTTAAGATTGATAAAGCATTTAAAAATGCAGACACAGTGCAACTTAATCAATACAAAAAGGACATAGACAACTATTTTGACCGAGGTGGGAAGAAACCGTCAAAAAAATAAGCACGAACCGCCAACATTGCATTGGCAATATGGCGGCGACGAATATATTCTCAGCTTTTTGTTCGCTATTCAGCTTCAGGTTCGGCAGACGAATAACGCCGAGCTACAGAATAAACAATGAGCTTTTGTATCTTTAATCAGCAGCGGCACCGGGCAGACGGAACACAGAATACCGCCACATCGCCAATGCTTCAACGTTGTACGCAATTTTATGAAGCGGTTTTTATTCGCGATTGTTATTGGAAGTTTCCTCTTTGCATGCAAAGACCCAAAAAGTGCAAACAAAGAAATTACAGCGTTTATTGACACAGTAGACACGAGCAAAGGAATTCATCATGCCGATAGCCTTGACTTGGACAATTCTCCTTTCATAACAACCAACTTTCCAGATACTGTTCAAAAAGTACTTTATAATGACACCGATACTTTATGGAATTATGTGGACAGCTCATTCGGACGAACTGGCAAAAAGCACAAAGTGTTTTCGAAAGAAAAACTTAATCAAGTCCTGATTAATTCAGGCTTTACGGTTGACAGTACCGAAAGTCAAGTACTTGCAAGAAAGAAGAGTTTTAATAAGAGATACGGTATTGAATGGCTGGTTAACAAGTCAGACACCTTAACTACTCAAGTTCAGTATTGGTTTAAAGGGAAAAAATATATCCTGATTAATCAAAAGTGGAACTTGCAAAACTGATGCGCACAACAGGCGGTTTGCTGCTATGCTGGCAGACGAATAAATCATCAGCAATAAATCACTTATCAGTAGCAGTCCAGTGCGACCGAATTCTAATTAGCATTTGTTTATAAATTCAGCATTCGTATTTTTAATCGGCTTCAGTTGCGGGCTGACATTTATAAAATTCCAGCACAGCAGCAAGCCCTTGACGTTGGCTGTCAGGCTATGACGACCCTACAAACTTCAAATCACAACAAAGAAAAAAAAATACTTTTAGGACTTATCGCAACGACTTTAATTATTACATCAATGGGACTATTTAGCTTTTTTAAGAAATCACCTGCACAGACACAAACCCAATCTTCAATTGACCCATACAAGGACAGTTCAACAAACTATATTTACAATTTGCTTTTCTGCGACAATCTCAATTTATATAAACAGAGCACACAACAACCTTACACTTATCCGTTTGACATTTTATTTTCAGAGACAAGTTCAATAGCAGACTTACAAAAAATTATTGACGACAAAAATTCAGACCCACGAATTAAAGTTCTTGCATACAATAAGCAGCTTTCAAGTGAACACAAACCAACCAAGAAAGAACTTCTTGCCGTAATCGTAGAAGTTGGACTTGACGAAGGACTTGATGTTCTGGCATCGTTCAACAACGGAACAGCTCGATACATAAACCATACAGGAAAGATTTTAGTTTGGGAAACAACAGATGACGAAGCCGCAAACAAAATAACAAATGAATTATTTGCCAGCAGTCAAAATATAGTCAACCAAATTGGTGCCTGGGACAAACCAAGACGACCAAACCCAACTAAAGGAAATGTAAGAATTACTTTTCTTGTTTCCGATGGACTTTATTTTGGCGAAGGGCGAATGAATGTTTTATTCAACGACCCAATGGCAAGTCCTGCATTAACAAAGGCGACAGAGCTAATGCAATACTTAACACAAAAATCGTTGGACACAAACAAATAGACCGCGGCGGAGAAGCCCGAACAACCAACAGGCGGTTTGGCAATATGGTGGGGCGACGAATAAAGACTCAACTTTTTGTTCGCTATTCGGCTTAAGTTCCAGCCGACGAATAAAGCCGAGCAATAGAATATACAATGAACTTTTAATTATAAATTTAGCAGCGGTTACGGGCTGACGATTTTCAAATGCCGCCACATCGCCAAGCCGTGGCCGTTGGGTGTCATTTTAAATTTCTCTCATCAAACATTATGAGTTTCAAGACATTTCTTATTCTTATATTTTGTTTCCTCTCGCCAGTTGTTTATGGACAAGTTAGTGAGAATGTTAGGCAAGCTGTTAAACTGGGAGATTCTTTAAAATTTAAAGAAGCAATCATTCTTTTAAAAAATGAAATAAAAAATCATCCTAACGACGCTGATGCTTATTATTGGTTGGGGCGTTATTCTCATTTTCTCGTTTACGACAGCAGACCTTTTACTCAAAAAAGTAATAAGTGGTCGAAACAAGAAGTAATTGCTAATCTAAAAAAAGCAATTCAATTAAATCCCAAGTTTGGTGATGCCTATTATTTTTTAGGTGTAGAATATAGTGCGAGAGCCAGAGAAGCAATAGAAAAAAATAACATAAAGCAAGCAAAAGCAGAACTGAGAGCAGCAAAAGAAGCCGGAGCTTTTCCAGATTATATGTTAGAATATGCAAGAAATATTTTACAATACTGCGAACCAAATGCAATTCTGTTTTCGAATCAGGATGCTGCGGTAAATGCTTTGATGTATGTTCAACTCGTCGAAGATTTCAGGAAAGATATTTCAGTGATAGCTGTTAACTTATTAGAGCGGCCTTTTTATGTAAAGTACATGAGAGATGGCATTCCTAATGAAATAACCAAAATCCCGATTTCATGGAATGATAATTTAATTATGAACATGTATAGTTATTTTCCTTGGAAGGAACAGGACATAAAGATTAAAATATCGCAAGGAAAAAAGAAAGAATACCATTTGCCGGATTCTGTAAATGAAATGGTTTTAGATGTGAAAGATAAGTATGGAAGCGGCTCCATGTGGATTGGCACTGCAGCCATTTTAAACATTCTTGAAAACAATAAATTTGAGCGACCTATTTATTGCGCCTTACCAGATGGCGACGATATGTTTGAATTTACCGACTATTTACAGAATCAAGGTTTTGTGTCGAAGTTTATGCCGTATAAAGAAAAAGGAACAGCCAATGAGTATAATAAAACGAAGATTGAAGCAAGCATTTTGAACCCTGAAAACTATAGAAAATTTGATGATATAAAACTCCACAACGAACCAAGAGCGGACTATTTTTTTTGCGACAATGAAAGAAATATAATTATTGGATATGTTGAATTTCTTATTGAATCAAATAATCGAGATGAGGCAAAAATAGTGTACTTAAAAATGAATTCCTTAATGCCTGTGTCAGTTTATCCTTTGTCAAAGGAACTTGAAAAGAAATGCACAGGCCTAGAGAAGCAGTTATCGTTAAGTCGAACAAACGAACGCCCAACAAGGGGTTCCTATGTATATAGGCCTTAGAGAAGATTATATTTTTTAATTCATTTTTCTTTTGAAAGCAAGAGATAAATGAATGGTTGATTTTTCACTTACCTCTCACCTTCGCAAGATTTTTTTGTCCATAATAAAATTATTT